>JBKJKX010000059.1:0-90550 GCA_046597285.1 Algoriphagus sp.
TGTGTAGTTCAACAACCATAAGCTTGAAGGCTTTGTCAAATGATCTCCTTTCTCTTTTATTCATTATCTCTAAGTTAAGGGGCTTAACTTACTGTCCAATCAAATGTAGCAGGACCAGACCAATTCTTATTTTTAATAGTTCAACCCCTACGGGGTTGGTCCGCACCATAAACACGTTTTCTTTATTTCCCCCGGTTGCACCGGGGGTTATTGAAAGGTTCGACTACTTTGTGGTCATTTCTGATATTTATCGATCACAAAACACAGGACCCCGAATGGGGTCAAACTTCTGAATAACCGCGGGTGTGGTTGGTGAGCGAAGTCGAACCACAACCCGTGGACTAGAATAATGTACCTCTTCCCAAAGCCTACCGACCCTGCCTTTGCCGGCAGGCAGGCCTGAAGGGGTCGAACTTCTGACTGCCTTTGAGAATAGCATGGCATAGAATGAAGAAGACTATAAGCAAAAAGGATAAATTGAATCTAGAAGTAGGTAATCTCTATGACTGCTAAAATCGATCAGCAAATGGAATTAAAGGCAATTGAGCTCAACATCGACAAGTCTGAAGAAATTTATGCTTCGGTAGAATGTCAACAACTAATCGATGCTATGATGGACTTCTACCCAAAAATTGGTTTCCACAAGCCTTGGATTGGGTATTTCGCGGTTAGGGACTATGAAGTTGTTGGGGCAGGAGGATTTACAGGGAAACCTGAAGTTGGGAAAGTTGAAATTGCCTATGGGACATTTAAACGATTTGAAGGTCAAGGAATCGCTTCTTTTATCTGTAAACAACTTATAACCATCGCAAAAACATCAGAATGGAATGTTATCATTACCGCCAAAACAGCACCTGAAAAAAATGCATCAACAAAAATCTTGGAGAATAATGGATTTTCATTTTCAGGAATCGTACAGGATGAAGAGATTGGTGATGCCTGGTTATGGACACTTCCATCCGAAGAATAATCCCCGAAAGAAGTGATTTGGGATGGCCCTCTTTTATTTTTTGAGGAGTTCACTAGATTCGGTGATTCCATCCTAATCCCGAAGGGATTACATGTTTATAGCTTGGAAAAATGGAAGGGATATTCGACTCCCTCGGAGTCGTACCTGTCTCCACCTGATCGTTTGCTATAAATATCTGACCCATTCAGGGTCATTTTTCGACATTCAAGTATTTTACTTAACCGTTGACCCTTTTAGCCCCGCACCCAACCCATCGGGATATCCGACTCAAAGCTTCCATCGGGATTGGCGATTCTTTTCTCGAATCTGCCTTCGATCTTGAATCCTAATTTCTGATAAAAATTGATTGCCTTTCCATTGCTTTCCCGGGCGATGAGTTCGACTCGAAGAATCTCGGGACGGTTGGTTTGAACTTCCTTGAGAAATGCTGTAAATATCTTCTTGCCAATCCCTTTTCCCTGCCAATCGGGATGCACGACTATCGTAAGCTCAGATAACACATGGTCAAAAACTTTTGGAACAAGTTTGTAAGAATGGATTTCGGCTACGACTTGATTGTCTTCCTCCGCGACCAGACAAATGCCGTTTAGAAGGGATTTTGAAAGGTTATTTTCGACATATTCCCAGGATATTTCATCTCCTTGTCGAGCGATCCCACCCGGAATCACGGCTACTGCCTGATATAACTTTGCGATCAAATTCAAATCGGATAAAGTAGCTGGACGGATCATGGCTTAAATTTTGAATTTTTTACGTTCTTTTTAATTGAGAAAGAACTAAGAATACCCTCGTAATAGTTACCTGCAATGGCTTCAGAAATTATGTGAGAAACCCGAGATCTGCATAAACTTAACGACGTTTCATAGACATTTGGGGTGCCTGCAAATCCGGATCACTTTTCAATCAAGGCAAAATTCAGGTAATCAAAATTCATATTGCCGACAGCGACTGTGTGAAGGGTGATTTTTTGGATTCCTTTTTTAAGTTTGACCGTTCCGATCGAATCAGAATAATTCCAGTGGTGCCATTGTCTCCATCCTATTTGATCTTTTGGATCGTTAGTCGTGGTGATTGCCATAGGTCCGGTTTTGTCCTCCCCATTTACAGAAAGCAAAATATGCCCGCCGGCATTGGACGTGTACATGATTCCGATTTGATAGGTGCCGGGAGTTTGCACATCCACGGTGTACATCATCCACTCGCCAGGCTCAGTCCAACCCACATATAGTTGATCCATTTCCGGCTTCACCAGATTGAACTTGTGGTCGTCGATATCTCTGGATTTGGTGTAGGATATGTCAACGGCCTCCTTGATTCTGAACTCATTCAGATAGCTGCCATCAGCAGGATTTAGCCGTCCGCTTCCAGAATTTATTGAATCGGTATCGTGGTATCCAACCCCTTCACCTCCCAGGTTGTAGTATTCCAACTGAACTTTTCCCGGTATTGTCTGTGGTCCGCCGGAATATCTTTCATCGGAAAAAATCGACTTATCTTCTATGATCACCGATTTCCCTGAAGTGCAGGCAATCATGGTACTGATAGAGAAAAGTATTACTCCTCTTGATTTCCAAGCTGTAGAATTTTTCATAAATTTTTGATTTTGGGAGTTTTTGCTAATTGGAAGTATTTGATGCTTTCTCTTGGGATTACGCTCCTATGCTCTTTTGGCTTCCAGGTTTCTGTATTTTCCGGAGGAAATCAAATAAAGGATCAGGAGAAGAACTGCTTCAACAAGGTAAGTTAAAGGGATCACTTCCCAGCCAAAGTAATCTGTCAACAATCCCGCAAAAGCCGGCAATAAAGCTCCTCCGATCATCGAAAAAGAAAGTTGAAATCCAATCACATGGGCAAAGTGCTTTTCTCCTACCTGCTGAGGTGTGATAGAGATCAAACATGGGAAAATAGGAGCGTTTGCCAGTCCAATCAAGATGATTCCTGTCAGACTCAAAAAAGGACTGAAATCAAAAGCCAGCAACAATGCTCCAAGAATAATTCCGGAGAAAGCCGCTACTAAAACGCCATGCACTGGAAGTCGGGTGAGTAAAATACCGAAAATTATCCTTCCCAAAGTCAGACTTCCCCAATAGGCACTTGTCCAAATTCCCGCCTGCTCTGCGCTGATTCCTCTTGATTCAGTGAGGATAGTGAAGATCCATTGACCCACCCCAACTTCCAATCCTACATAAATGAAGAAAATGAGAAAACCTAGCCAGACGATGGGCAGCCTTAATGCTTCCGCAATTGATCCAGAAAGTGGAGGTTCATCGGCTGGAGTGTTAACTTTCCAATAGGACTGTGTAAGGAGAAAAATCAGAGCTAAAAAAATCTGAATCCCGCCTACCAAGACATAGCCCAGGGACCAATCTTGATCTTGACTCAGCAACCAGGTGATGATAAAAGGGCCTGAAGTTGCGCCGACTCCATAAAACGCATGCAGCCAGTTGACCACACTCGCACTAAATCTCTTCGCTGCGAAAATATTAATGGAAGTATCGATCGCGCCTCCGCCCGATCCCAAGAAGAAAGAAGCTACGATGACCAGCAGCCAATGATTGGAAAAAGCAAATCCCAATAGACTAATTCCGGTGATGGCACAGCTGATTGCAAGGACTAATCCCATTGGGATCTTGGAAAGAATCTTGCCGCTTGTAGTACTCGTGGAGAGATAGCCTGCAACAAAACTGATCAGGAGAATTCCCAAAGAGTCGAGTGGGATGCTATGTCTTTGGCTAATAAACGGCCATGAAATTCCGAGCAATCCATCCGGTAAACCCAAACTGATAAATGCCAAATAGGCAATGACTACCAAAAGCAGAGAGGATTTAGCACTTCCTTGATTTTTCATCGGGCTTTACTTTTATTGTCTTCGGTCTTCTGTCTTCCAGCCAAAAAAGTTGATGGCATCATTTCAAAAACATCTAACTATCTCCCCCCCACCCACTCCATCACTTTATCCACAGGTAATTCTTCCACGATCCTTCCATCTTTCCCTTTCATCGTTTCTGCTGCGAAAAGTGAGTTGATAATCGCTTCTTCGGTGGCTTCGATTACGGCTAGAAAGAGGGAAGTCATGTCTTCATTTTGGAGAAATTCCGCTTTTTGAAGTTGCAAAGCAACATCATTGTGAGGGATTCGAAGTCCTTTCTCAGTCGAAAATGCAATCACATAATCGCCGGATCCATTGGAAGCTATTCCACCTGTTTTGGCCAAGCCCATCATGGCACGCTGGGCAAGGCGCTCCAGATTCCGCTCCAGTATCGGTGCATCAGTTGCGACTACGATCATACAGCTGCCGTCAGATTTTTCCAAGGCATCTTTGAACGGGTATTTACCGAGTTTCTCACCAACCGGCACTCCGGCAATCTGGAGGTTTCCTCCGAAGTTGGTTTGGACGAGTACTCCCACGGTATATCCACCGAGACTTTCGGGAAGTTTGCGCGACGAAGTTCCGATTCCCCCTTTCCAGCCGAAACAAACCGTGCCCGTTCCTGCGCCGACATTTCCTTCTGCAACATCGCCTGATTTTGCATTTTGGATTGTTTCGATCACTTCTTCGGGGGAGATATTCATTCCTCGAATGTCATTCAGGTATCCGTCGTTTGTCTCTCCGACCACGGCATTCACGGATTGAACTTGTTCATTTCCCTTCTGTGAAAGTGAATAGCGGACAATTCCTTCGATTCCTGCCGCGACGCTGAGCGTATTAGTCAGGATGATCGGGCTTTCAAGATTTCCAAGTTCCTGCACCTGCGTCACTCCGGCTAGCTTGCCAAACCCATTTCCAACGAAAATGGCTGCGGGGACTTTTTGCTGGAAGAGATTGTCTCCATGGGGCAATATTGCTGTGATGCCGGTTCGGATCGATTCGCCTTCGATTTTGGTGAGATGCGCTACTTTGACTCCGGGTACGTCGGTAATGGAATTGAGATTTCCCGGCGAAAGAATTCCGAACCGTACACCGAGTTCGCGCGGGCGATTTTGGGAGAAAGAGATAGAATTCAAGGCAAAAAGGAGGAGTATAAGAATGGGATAAGACTTCATTTTGGAAATTTTGGCAGGGAATGAAGATAGCTAAAAATGATTCCTGGAGAAATATATTCAAACCGAGACCAACTTGTATTCTAGATTTGCATTTTCCAAAAAACCAAGCTTGAAAAAACGATGTTAATCTGTCACCTAATTTTTCAATTTTTCAATCTCTAATTTTTCTAATTTTATTATCTTGAAACACCAAACAGTCTCATTTTACAAATGCTCAAAAAACAGCGCTACGAAGCCATCATCAAATACTTTTCTGAAAACATGCCAGTTGCTGAAACGGAACTTCACTATGAAAATCCTTTTCAGTTATTAGTCGCAGTGGTTCTTTCTGCTCAATGCACCGATAAGCGCATCAATATAGTGACACCTGCTTTGTTTCGGGATTTTCCGACACCGGCGCACTTGGCAACTTCAAATTTCGATGAGCTTTTCCCCTATATCCGCTCAGTTTCTTTTCCCAGCAACAAAACAAAACACCTTTTGGGATTAGGCAAAATATTGGTTGAAACATATGGCGGGGAGATTCCGCAGACAGTGGATGAGCTGACCAAGATTCCCGGAGTAGGCCGCAAGACTGCCAATGTCATCACCTCGGTCGTTTGGAATCAGCCAAATATGGCGGTAGACACGCATGTTTTTCGGGTTTCACGACGATTGGGATTGGTTCCACTTACCGCTAAAACTCCCTTTGAAGTGGAAATGCAGCTGATCAAACACATCCCCAAAAAACATGTCCATATCGCACACCATTGGTTGATATTGCATGGACGATATACGTGTCTGGCGCGCAGGCCCAAATGCGAGGTGTGTCAGATCACACATTTATGCAAGTATTATGAGAAGACATTTGGCAAAATAAGTAAAGAAGAAACCAAGCTCTGATGTGCGGAATTCATTTGATTTGGGGGCAAGGTGCCAATGAGGAATCGATCCGAAAGCTGGTGAACCAAAGCCGGCACAGAGGTCCGGATCAGGAAGCTGTTTATTCTCCATGGCCGGGAATCTGGATTGGAGTAAATCGTCTTAAAATTCTTCATCCCGGACTGGATGCAGACCAGCCATTTTGGTCACCTGATGGGCAGGCACTCTTGATCTGGAACGGTGAAATATACAATTATCAAGCTTTGCGAAGTCTCCTCACCAAAATGGGCGTGAAGTTCGTTACCCAATCTGACTCGGAAGTTTTGCTGCATTGGATTAAAATATTCGGCGTCAAAGGACTTGAAAAACTTCAGGGAATGTTTGCGCTGATCTACATCGATATGTTGGACAAATTGGTCACGGTAGCCCGGGACAGAAGCGGTGAAAAGCCGCTCTATTATTCCAAAAATCAAGATACCTTCATGCTTTCTTCTGAAACCCTTGGGATGGCTGACTTATTAAAATCCAAGACAGATTGGGATCAGCTGGAGCATTATTTTGTTTTCAGGTCGCCCCACCAAGGCAAGACATTTTTTAAAAAAATTAAAGAGTGGAAGCCTTCACGATACAGCACGATATTGCAGCACTCCTCCTTCAGATGGGATAATATTCCTTCCTCGAAATCCAAGGAAGAAAATATTGGGCAAAAAGAATTTAAGGGATTGCTATTGGAAGCTATTTCCAAACAGTTCCATGCAGATGTTCCCGTAGGAATGATGCTAAGTGGAGGAGCAGACAGTAGTTTGCTTTATGCACTTTGGTATCGCGAGACAGGAAGGTCGCTTCCTGCCTATACGATTCAGGTGGAGAAAAAATATCGGGCAAAATATGCTGATGGAAATGCCGCTTTGAAATTCGTAAAGAAATTTCCGGCTGACCACAGGCTAATAGAAATAGATCAGAAGGTCTTTTGGGAAAACTGGGACCCGTATTTGAAATCCGTGGATCAGCCAATCGGAGACTCAGCTGGCTTTCTGAGCTGGATGATAGCCAAAAAAGCAAAAGCCGATGTCAAAGTCCTGATTTCAGGTGCGGGAGCAGATGAACTCTGGGGCGGATATCAGCGACACGACGCTTATTTTCGATATCTCGGGCAAAAAGAATTTCTGGTCAAATGGAGTTCCCTGCTCAAAAGATTACCCTTTGGTCGCGAATGGAAAAAATTCATGTCCGGAATACACCCCGATCCAAATACTGCTTTTTTGAACTTCTTTGGTCTTCAGAATCCCGCAGAGGAACTTTGCGAAGATTATGAACGGGTTTTTAATCCTTATTTATCCGATTACAAAAGAGGATTGGGTTTTGACCGGCAGGTCTATCTTGTGCAGGATGTCTTGAAAATTCATGACAATGCGCTCATGGCTCATGGAGTAGAAGGTCGCGCTCCTTACCTCGATGTGCCCATGCTGAATTACTGGGAAAAAATAGAAGATCCGGCCGTTCTGCGTGGAAAAGTCTGGATCAAAGGCTGCCTGGAAGAGCTTGACTTGGGTTGGATTTCACAGCGCAAAAAATTTGGTTTTGGACTTCCGCTTGCTGAATGGCTGAGTGAAAAGGGAGAATTTTCCAAACTTGTTTTCAGTTCAATCCGGGCATTTGAGCAAACGCATGGGTCGCATTTTCCTGAATCCATGCGGTCGATGGCTAAGAATCCTGAAGCCTCCAAGAAAACTCATTTTTTGACTATTTATAACCTGTTTCTTTTTGCAGAATGGGCGAAATTGCGGGGGTTATGAGAATCATCTACATCCATCAATATTTCAAAACTCCCGAAGAAGGAGGCGCCGTGCGGTCTTATCATTTGGCCAAAGGATTGGTGGATGCAGGTTTTGAGGTGGAATTGATCACCGGTGGCAATCAGAAATACTACGACCAGCGTCGAATCGACGGCATCAAAGTGCATTATTTGCCTGTTGGCTACGATCAAAAATTTGAATTTCTGAGACGGATTGGCTCTTTTTTGAGCTTTGTGAAGCAAACCAAAAAGCTTCTTCCCAAACTTGCAAGACCTGACATACTTTACATTTCTTCCACTCCTTTGACGACTGGATTAATCGGGCTTTGGGCGAAGAAGAGGCTTGCCGTCCCATATATTTTCGAAGTCAGAGACCTTTGGCCGGAGGCTCCGATTCAGGTGGGAGCTATTCGGAATCCGCTTCTGAAAAAGGTTCTGATTTCTCTCGAAGCCAAGATTTATCGAAATTCACTGAGTTTGGTAGCGCTTTCGCCTGGAATTGCAGAGCACCTTCGGAGAGTCGCTCCGGATCGATCGGTCAGCCTAATCCCAAATTTCTCCGATTTGAATTGCTTCTTTCCGCAGGAGAAAGATGAAAACCTGCTCCGCAAGTACGGCCTGAAATCAGACTTAACGATTGCATACACCGGTGCTTTGGGACAAGTAAATGCTGTCGAGGAACTATTAGAGCTGGCTGAAACAGCTCAGAATAGGCAAAAATCCTGGCAATTTCTGATCATGGGCTCTGGAAGTCACGAGCAAAAGCTCCGAGAAGCTGCCAAGCAAAAAAGTCTAAGGAATGTCTCGTTCATCCCATTTGGCTCCAAAGAGAAAGTAAATGAAGTCCTTAGCCTGGCGGACTTAGCCTGGATTTCTTTTGCACATCTTCCTGTGTTGAAAACCAATAGCCCCAATAAATTTTTTGATGCATTAGCAACAGGAAAGGCGATTTTGGTCAATCACAAGGGCTGGGTCTATCAGCTTGTAAAACAATATGGCTTAGGGATTTCTTGTCTTCCCGAAAAACTGGAGAGTGCTTTTCATGAGTTGGAAAGATTGGAATCTGATCCGAAAGCTCTGCTGCAAATGCAACAAAACTCCCGTGCCCTTGCGGAAAAATATTTTTCCAAAGAGCAAGCAGTAACCAGACTGAAAGAAGTAATCGATCCTGGCAAAAACCCTACTGGTTCGCAGGACGCGGTCTATATCCTGACTGCCTGAAAATCTGCTCGGCATCTTTATTTGCCATTAGGGTTGGCAATTCTACGTTTTCATTGGACTGATAATCGTCCACAATATTCCAGCCCAGCCATCTTCCAAGCCGACCTGGAGCATTGGTGCTGATGGCATCTGTAAACGGCGCCTCTCCAATGTATTTTCGGATTTCGAAAGGGTTGGTTTCATAAAGCAACTCGTTCTCCACAAAATGCGACCAGATCAATTCCTCGTTTTCGAAGCTGTCTGAAATCTCCTTCGGTGTGTACCCAATAATGTATTGATCGGACGTGCATGGCAAAATCGCTTTGGTGAAGTGGTAGGCTTTACCATAATAGATCATCTCTGCAAGAAGGGTATTGTCCTTAGGATTTATCTCATTGAACTTTGAGGAAATCGCCGTGACGATCATCGGTACAATGAACGGTCGCTCGTATCGATCCGCCATGTATCTGGCGAGATCAGGCTGAAAAGTATGAGTTGCCGGAAGGAAATAATCCAACCCAATCACGATTAGGTCTTCTGTGACCACCAAATCCGAATTGAAGCCGGAAACAAAGGTGTAAACTTTCGGAACTTTGAATTCAGGGAAATAGTGCTTGATGTATTTGAAACCATTTTCCAGTTCTTTTTCAATCTCAGAAAAGTCTGCATATTCCACTTTCACCGAATCATAAAGCACACGCATCGTCAAGTCCTGATGAATGGTCAGTAATTCTGCTGCGAGAGAATCAGGAGCTGCATACAGTCCCTCTTGCAAATAGATTTTGGCAAACTCAGGGTGCTTTTCTAACAGGAACAGGAAATCCTCCTGCTTTTCAGCTGCGAAAAACTCCTCTTCAACTCTGATCACTTCCAGATTCAGATCCATTTTCAGAATTTCAGAATCGAGTTCACAGGTTTCGGTTTTTTTGCCGCAGGCAAAAGCCAAAAGAAGGATCGGGAGGATAAATGAAATTCGAATGAGTTTCATAGGATTATAGATTGATTTTTAAAGGTCATATGGAATCTCGCAAATGGAATAATCATCCCAGTGTGTTACTTCTTTGTCATGCTCGCTTTCATGGAGTTTTTGTTTCGCTGCAAAAGTAAGCAAACGAATGAGAAAAGGGATTTAGTAAGTTGTCAGGAATTATTTCAGGCTCATCTGATTTTGCATCTTTTCCCTGCATTTTCGTACTTGCTCCCGTGAAAAACAGTTGGATCACCGCGCTGGCATTTTTTAAAACTATGACTTTTCAAAAAGTCATAAATCTGCTGCTTTTGTCAGCGTCTTTTCAACTCAGCCGAAGCTGGGGGAAACCGATTATTTGGGGAAAACCCACCACACTTTCTATTGAGCCGACAACGAGTTGCAACCTTCGCTGTCCGGAGTGCCCGTCTGGTTTACGATCTTTCACCCGCCCGACCGGAATGCTTCAGGATCAGCTTTTCGAAAATGTAATCGATCAGGTCAAAGGTCATCTCACTTGGCTTCACCTTTACTTCCAGGGCGAACCATTCCTCAATCCCCGATTTCTGGAAATGGTGGAATTTGCGAATTCAAAAGGGATTTATACTTCCACCTCGACCAATGCCCATTATCTTCAGGAAAAGCAGGTTGAGGCAGTTTTGAAAAGCGGATTGAAGCAATTGATCATATCCATGGACGGAATCACTCAGGAAGTTTACGAGAATTACAGAATCGGAGGTAGCCTTAAAAAAGTGCAGGAAGGGCTGAAATTGCTTTTAATCGAGCGAAAAAAAGCGAAGCAAAACTTTCCCCGCGTGGTCCTGCAATTTCTGGTTACGGGACAAAATGAGCATCAGCTTCCAGCTCTGAAAATCTGGTCTGAGAAAATGGAAGTGGACGAACTTCAGTTGAAAACTACTCAGATTTACGATTTCGAAAATGGATCAGCACTCATTCCGGCTGACTTGGGCTATTCGAGATACCTTCCCATCGGAAATGGAAAGTGGAAGCTGAAAAAGAAGATTGAAAACAAATGCTGGAGAATGTGGCAGGGAGCTGTAGTCACCTGGGACGGTAAAGTGGTGCCCTGCTGCTTTGACAAGGACGCTAACCATGTAATGGGTGAATTGAAAGTGCAATCAATGGATGCAATCTGGAAGTCCAGTCCTTATTTTTCTTTTCGAAGGCAGTTACTCGAAGACCGAAGTCAGATCGAAATCTGTAAAAACTGTACGGAGTAAAAAAGATTAATTTTTCCCGATTGCTTTTCTTTCAAAAAACACCTTTCCAACTCTATCAATATGCTCCTTTAGCTCTTGGTTAGTAATGGTTGGAAATAGAACCAAATCAATTTCCCAAGGAAGCATCAAGACGTCCAAAGCTGTCTCTAGTTTAAAAAGTGCTTTCAAATCAAGCTTTTCGCCAAAAAGGACCAAATCTATGTCCGAGCCATTCCTAAAATTTCCTTTTGCCCGAGAGCCAAAGAGCACCACTTTTGAGATTTCAGGCTTTTGTTCGAGAACCTCGATTATTTTCTTGACTGCACGCTCACTTAATCCATACATATTAATTAAGTGTTAGCCGAGAGTTTCTTTTCAATAGTTGCTTTAAAAGCCAGAAAAGCCGGATAATAATTTAAAATCCCGTTAGAATAAAACTCAGTTTGCATTCTTTTCACAGCTTCTTCTAGCTTTTTAAAAGCTTTACAAAAAATTTTAAAACGTTGTTGCCATCTGATATCCTTGTTCTGGACCCCAATATTTATTTAAAAGAGAGCTTTAATCTATAAAATTTTCAGAAGGAAGAACTTCGTTAAGTTCTACCTTTTTGGAACTATATTTGGTAGAATTAAGAAATTGACGGATTTTTAATCTTCATATTTGCTCGACATTCACCCGGGTTGATCGGATTTCAGCCTTTTCAACATGATTTTAAACAATAGATTCTGGTATTTTTTCACCTTGCTGGCCTTCCTTGGATTGGCGGTTCCCCAAGCCTTTTCACAAGTAAACGCCGATCTCACTCAGCTGAAAGTGGACGAATTGACTGATGAACAAATCAAGGAACTTGTAAATCGCGCAACAGAAGCCGGGCTTAGTACCGAAGATTTTCTTCAGATGGCCCAACTAAGAGGAATGCCTCCGTCGGAGGTTCTTAAACTAAAAAACAGAATTGAAAGCCTCGAAGGAATGGGCGCGGGAGTAAATCGAAAACCAACCGCATCCAAACGAGAGCCGCGTCAACAGGTAGATTTCAATTCCATTACGCATGGTTTGTATGATCCGCAAGCAATGCCCGTGGCAACCAAAAACAGCGAAGAAATCTTTGGTACTTCTCTTTTTTATCAGTCAGACAGAAGACTCAGTTTCGAACCAAGCCTCAATCAGGCAACTCCAAAAAGCTACATTCTTGGCCCCGGAGATGTGATTTTTGTGGATATCTACGGTCAGTCTGAGCAATACTACGAAGCAACGGTAAATCCTGATGGGTTTGTACTGCTGGATAACATCGGCCCGGTTCCGGTGTCCGGCAAAAGCATCGAAGAAGCCACAGCAATCATTAAAAACAGGGTTTCACGCTATTATCCAAGCCTTTCGGGGAGCAATCCTTCTACATTTCTTCAAGTGACTTTGGGAAATGTCCGAACCATCAAAGTGAATATTTTGGGAGATGTTCGCTTGCCGGGAACCTTCACACTCAGCGCTTTTTCCACAGTTTTCAACGCACTTTACGCAGCCGGCGGACCCAATGAAAGCGGGACCATGCGAGCTATCAAACTCATTCGAAACAATAAACTAGTCGCTGAAATCGATGTCTACGAATTGCTGATCAAAGGAACCGCAGATCTCGATAAGCAGCTTCAGGATCAGGATGTGATTCTTGTTCCTCCCTCTAATTCAAGAGTAAAAATCAACGGAGAAATCAAACGCCCGATGAAATTTGAAGTTATTACGGAAGATACTTTCGAGGATTTGATCCAATTCGCCGGAGGTTTTACAGATGAAGCATTTAAGGACCGAGTGGCTATTTCCAGAATTACCGGAAATCAGCGTTCCATTTCTGATGTCTACCAAAACCAATTCAATCTTTTCATCTTGAAAGGTGGCGATGAAATCACCGTTGGGCGGATTTTAAATCGCTTTTCAAATAGAGTTCAAATCAAAGGTGCAGTTTATCGTGAAGGAACTTTTGCTTTGACGGAAGGTCTTACTCTTTCCCAATTGATAAAAAATGCAGAGGGATTAAGAGGAGACGCTTACACAGCTCAAGCGAGTATCGTTCGCAATAAAGAGGACTTAAGCACAGAAATGATTCAGGTAGACCTTAAATCGGTTTTAGATGGAACATCTCCTGACGTGGTTCTGAAAAAAGAAGATGTGGTGAGGATTTCGAGTATTTACGATATCCAAAATGAACAATACGTGCAGATTTTGGGAGAAGTGAAAAAGCCTGGCACATATCCTTATTCTGAATCCATGAAAGTGGAAGAACTGATCATCATGGCCGGAGGCTTCCGGGAATCTGCCAACTCTCAAGACATTGAGATTGCCCGAAGACTGGAAGATTCTGATTTGGGGACGCTTTCGGACATTATTCCCACCCAAGTGAATCCGGATTTATCTTACAATCCCAACTCTCTAGAGCTTAAAACTTTTGATCAGGTAATTGTAAGAAAGCGCGCGAGTTTCACCATGCAGAGATTGGTAGCAGTGGAAGGTCAAGTCAATTCCCCTGGAATTTTCGCTATCCAAAGCAGTGGAGAAAGAATTTCGGATCTGGTCTCCCGAGCAGGAGGATTGAATCAGTTTGCGTACTCAAAAGGCGCTACTTTGATTCGCCGAACGGAGTTTTTCAACACAGAATCAGAACAAATCAGAAGACAGAGAAATCTGGAACAATTGCGGATGAAGCTTTTGGAAGATCCGAATAATTCGGAAGCTCAGGAGGAACTGCTACAACGATTGTTCAGAGATCTTCCTAGCGAAAAGGGAAACGTGGTAGACACACTCCTATCCAATGCAAAGAAGGAATCGTTGGATCAGATCGCCGCTGAAACACCTGGTTTCGCAGTGAAAATTAAGCAAACGGAAGCTGTTGCGATCGATTTGGAGAAAATCATAACTAATCCGGGTTCAGAAGATGACATGATTTTGGAGGAGGGGGACATCCTTTCTATTCCTAAACTTCTGCAAACTGTCCGGATGCGTGGTAATCTGGTTTATCCAACTACACTCAGATATGAAGCCGGGCGAACCCTGAAACAATATATCAATAGTGCGGGCGGTTTTGAGAGAAGAGCAAATAAGAAACAAACCTATGTGGTCTATGCCAATGGTGCCGTGAAGCGGACTAAGGGAGTCTTTGGAATTAGAAATTATCCGACCATTGAGCCCGGAGCCGAAGTGATCGTTCCGACGAAAGGACCAAAAATTCCGCTAAGGTTAGGAGAGTTGGTGGGTGTGACCACAGCCTTGGCAACATTAGTATTAGTCATCTCCCAACTCAACCCATAATGGAGGGATCTAAGCATTTTTCGGATAGTCAATTTACCTTAAAGGAAGCCTTCCAAAATATTCGGGAGTGGATGATTTTTTTCCTTTCGAAATGGAAGCTATTGATCCTGGCAGGTATCGTAGGAATGGGATTGGGAGCTTTGGTGTCCATATTCAAAAAGCCTGTTTTTCATGCTCAGACTTCATTTGTACTCGAAGAAGGCGATGCCGGTGGGATGGGTCAGATGTCCGGTTTAGCGTCTCTGGTTGGGGTAAATCTCGGTTCTCTCGGAACCACAAGTGGGCTATTTCAGGGAGACAATATCATGGAGCTCTATCGTTCAGATCGGATGATGGCAGATGCTTTGCTCAGTCCTTTCGACGAAAATAATTTGCTGATCGATCGATTTGTAGGTTTTGAAGAATTAGATAAAAAGTGGAAAAATAAGGTGGATATCTCCGCGATGGATTTTTCGATTCCCAGAGAAAATTTCAATGTTTCACAAGATTCAGTGGTCAAAGAAGTGGCCAAATTGATTCGGGAAAGACAGCTGGCAGTAGAGAAACCTGACCGGAAGCTTACCATTATTCAGGTGATGATTTCTTCGAAAGACGAATTTTTTGCAAAAGTTTTCAATGAGCGATTGGTTGAGAAGGTTAATGCCTTTTACCATGAAACCAAAACAAAAAAAACCGGAGAAAACTTAGCTATTCTTCAATCGCAGGCAGATAGTGTGCGCGCTTTGTTGGATGAAAGCATCGGTTCGTATGCGAGTTCCACGGATCGGGTGCCAAATGCAAATCCACTTCTGACTTCAGCAATGGTGGAAAGCCGCAAACGCCAGGTGGACGTGCAGGCCACTGGTGCAGTCTATGGGGAAATCGTGAAGAATCTTGAAATCGCCAAAGTAAGTCATCGCAATAATTCCCCTTTAATTCAGATAATTGATTCTCCACGCTTACCGCTTGACCGAACAGAAATTCGATTGGTCAAAGGGATGGTTTTGGGAGGATTGATTGTAGGTTTTCTTACTCTTTTTGCTCTTTATTTCCGGCGACTGTATCAAAAACATGTGCAGGAAGCTAATGCCTAAGCTGCCATGTTCGAAAAACTATCTCTCCTCCTTCCCTTAGGAAATTACATTCGAAACAAATCCATTCAGAATTTTTTGTTTTTGGCAGTCATTCAATCGTCTAATGTACTGATCTCCATCATTTCCATGCCCCTACTGATCCAAAGTATAGGAGTGGATCAGTTTGGATTAGTCAACCTGGCGCTTTCGGTGATTATACTTCTGAATATTTTGGTTGGATTTGGTTACAATTTGAGTGCTCCCCGTGAAGTGGCGATTAATCAGGCCGACAAAACCGCTCTTTCCTATTTGCTTTCAAATATTTTTTCAGCAAAAATCATTTTCGCGACGATATCCACTTCCTTTATCCTGGTTGCTGTTTTCGGATTAAACTTATTCCGAGAGTATCAGTCGATTCTGGTCTTTTCTATCCTTTTGCTTTATTCAGAGGCAACCTTACCACTTTGGTTTTTCCAGGGGATGGAAAAAATGAAATTGGTTAGCATAGCTAATATTTTCAGCAAATTACTTTTCTTAATGGGGATCGTACTTTTTATCCACAGCCCGGATCAAAGCAAATGGGTGAATTTTATCTTGGGCTTTTTCGGACTGATTATTAACATTTCCTTGCATTTTTACATTCATGCATTTATGAAAATTCGGTTTCTTAGACCGAAATTTTTAGCAATTTGGGAAAGCCTGAAAGACAATCTTTTGTTCTTTTTCAGTAATCTGGCGAGTCATATTTCAATCAATGGAGGTTTGATTATTTTAAGCTTTTATGCATCTGCGGAGACACTCGGAATGTACAGTCTGGCGGAACGAGTTGTGATGGTTTTGAGGCTTTTTCCGGCTTTGATTATTCAGGCGATTTTCCCAAATGCCTCCAAGCTATATGAGGAAGATGAAGTTAAATTTTATCGATTTCTAAAAAGAGTTTACTTCAGGGTTTTATTTTTTGGAGCAGTGATCGCCACCGGCGCACACTTTTCAGCTCCTTGGATAATTAAAGTATTATCAAGATCTGACCTTGAGGAATCCGTACTTTTTCTGAAAATACTTTCAGCGGTTCCTTTCCTTGCTTGTCTCAATATCGGCAATATCGTTCTGATGCTGGTAGCTGACCTGAAGCAATTGCTCTTTCGAGCGAGCTGGATGATGTGTTTGTATATGATCATTGTTTCAGTAGTTTTCACTACCTATTTCGGTGCTTTGGGACTTTGTATTGCTATTCTTTCCACTGAAATTATCGTATTTCTAATCTGTTTGGTAATTCTCTACCGACGTAACCGAAAGCTTTTTTATGGCTTCTACACCTGATACTTCTGTAGCTGTCATTCTGATCAACTGGAACGGATATGATTTCACGGCTGCATGTCTGGATTCGCTTCGCAAAGTAGATTTTCCCAATTTCAAGATTATTTTGGTGGACAATGCATCCGAAAATCAGGAAGGGCGAAAGCTGAAAAAAGCTTTTTCTGAGATTGAACTGATCGAGAATTCCGAAAACCTCGGATTTGCCCAAGGGAATAATTCCGGAATCAAACATGCATTGGTGCAAGGCTTTTCGCATGTATTGTTACTTAACAACGATACGATTGTTGAGCCGGATTTTTTGGGTCAAATGATGAGGAAGTTTGGTCACAATTCTCGATTGGGAGTTATCCAGCCCTTAATTAGCTTCCTTCACGATCACAATCAAATCTGGAGTGCCGGCGGAAAATGGAATGCATTTCTTGGAAGTGCGATCACTTTGGGGGATCGAAAAAGTGTGGATAACTTTAAATCGATCGATCGAAGTATCGATTGGGCGACTGGCTGTTGTATGTTGATAACTCGGGATGCATTGCTGAAAACCGGCTTCCTGAACGAAAGCTATTTTGCCTATTTCGAGGATGTCGAGTGGTCTCTTCGATTTCGAGACCAAGGATTTGAAATTGAACTTGCTGCAGAAGCCAAGATTTACCACGAAGCTGGAGCATCTTCAAAGAAGAAAAATGCCGAAGGTATGCTGAGCCCAAAAGTGTTTTATTTCCATGTACGTAATCAATTTTTCCTGTTGCGATCCCGAATCCACGGGCTTTCCGTTCCATTTGCCTGGACCTATCATTCCTTCCGTTTTCTGGGATGGATGTCTTATTTTTGTTTGAGAGGTAGATTCCAAAAACTTAAGTCCGTAGCTCTTGGAATGAAAGACGGGATCAGCCTGCCTCTTCAAAAATCGGAACAATGGCCTTGATCTTTTTTCTCCTGATTGCGCTGAGTGTGGGTGCCCTCTTTCTGTGGGTAGTGCAGGAGATGATTTTCAAAGGAAACTGGAGCTATTTCATTTTTTTTCTAGCCTTGTTTCTTCCATTTTACATCACGAGTTTGAGTGTTATTTATCTGGCAACGGGATCGTCCCTTGTGGTTAGTATTTTTCAGGTTTTGAAAGAACTGGTCGTGTTGATTGCCGTTTTGGTTTTCATTTTTTACCAAAAAAATCTCTTTTCGTATCCTTTTCAACTGCAATCAACTGACTGGTTGATGATAGGATTTCTGGGTTTGGCGGCGGTGTATTTGTTCCTACCCTTGGGTCAGGCAAGTTTCATCAACAAAGCGCTGTATTTCAAAAGTATGTTGATCCCGGGTCTCGTATATTTCCTTGGCAGAAATACAAGATTTGAGGCAAGTGATCTTAAACGGCTTTTCTTTATAATTTTTGCAATTGCTATTGGGGCATTTTTGGTTAATGTGGTGGAAAGCTTTGTTCTCGGGGCCCATTTACAACAATTCACTGGTTATACTTTATACAATCAGGCGATAAACAACATCGATCCAACAGGGAATTTTGGACTGACTTGGACCTTCGAAACACAGGCGGTAACCAAACGATTAGCTAGCTTTTTTTCGGATCCGCTTGAATTGGCAAGTTCGGGTTTGATGGGATTTGCAGCGGGGCTGATTTGGTTTTTGACTTCGAAAAGAGAGCATAACTGGCTCTACCTCTTGGTGATGATTTGCTCGCTTGGAAGTATGGTATTTTCCGCATCGAGGGCCGCATTTGTAGCTTTTTTCACAATGATCTTCTTCGTGGCTCTAGTTTTCGGATTGTACAAACTGATAGCTGCAGGCATTTTGGCTTTGCTTGGCTTTGCGTTGTACGTTGTCGTTTTTGCTTCCGACGATTTCTACTATTTCGTACTTGATACCTTGACTTTCGAAAATACTTCGAGTGTAGGCCATGTGGTGGAATGGCTTTTGGCTTTAGATTCAATGGTAGGAAATCCATTGGGTATCGGGCTTGCAATGAGTGGGAATGCAGGAAGCGTAACTGATGAATTGCGTGTTGGAGGAGAAAATCAATTCCTTATTTATGGAGTGCAACTCGGTTGGGTTGGGATGCTTTTATACATCCTGATGCTGGCAACAGGAGTTACTTTGAGCCTCCGGGTATTCTATCAAACAGAAGATTTAATGACTGCGAGATTGGCATTTGTTGCAGCTGCCGTGAAAGTTGGGTTGCTTTTGCCTTTATTTACGGCGAATGCAGAAATGTACACCTACGTATCTTGGATTACTTGGTGGATGGTCGGCTATAGCGTATTTGCATATAGCCGCCTGCAAACCCAATCAAACCTGAGTATCACATGAAAGTCCTTCTTGACCTCCAATACCTGAACGTCGCCACTTCCGGTATCAAGACCTATATGTTGGAGCTTTCAAAAGCCGCCTTGGCATATCCTCATCCGGATATCGAGTGGATTTTTACCCATGATCCGGATCTTCAGGCCGCTGATCAAAGTTTTAAAAATCCCCAGTCCAAAATTCAGCGGTTAAATTACCACATGGATTATTTCCGCTGGAAAGAATTTCATCTGCCTGATCTGGTTAAAAAACACCAGCCTGATGTGTTGATTTGCCCCGATTTTGTTTCGCCTGCTGCTTCTCTTCCTTGTCGAAGATTTACAGTAATTCACGATGCATTTTTCTGGCAAATGCCAAAGAATTACCCCAAATGGTGGAGGACCTACTTCCTGAATCTGATCAAAAAAGGATTAAAAGAGCGAACTGAAATCATCACGACAACTGAGTATTCCAAACAAGCATTATTGGAACATTTGGGCGTAAATTTCCCGATATCATTCATCTATCAAAGTCCAAAGACATTGGTAGATCGTCGAGATTCAGGATTTTTGCAAGACTCAGGACTTAGGGACAAATCCTATTTTCTTCATATTGGAACCTTTGATAAGCGTAAAAATCTTCCGCTTTTGGTGAAGGCCTTTGCTGATTTTTTGAAGGAAACCGGTTCGGATTTTGAGCTCGTATTAGCTGGTGGCCCCGGACAGAGTAAACAAATGAATGACTTTCCGGTCGTAGAAGAATTGGTAAAAAGTCTTGGTCTGGAAGGTAAGGTAATGTTGCCTGGATATATGAGCGATTCACAGGTAAAGGCCCTTTATGCTGGAGCTTTTGCCTATGTATTTCCTTCAGAAAATGAAGGCTTTGGAATTCCAATTGTAGAAGCAATGGGATACGGCTTACCAGTCATCCATTCTGATCAGCCTGCTTTGATGGAGGTAGCTGGAGGTGCCGGTTTACCTTCCATGACCGGCAACCAAGAGGATTTGGCAAAAAAAATGATATTTTTGTCCCGTGAAAATACCTTTCGCGAAGAACTTATTCGAAAGGGGACTGAGCGAAGCGAAGACTTTTCTCCAAAAAAATTTATAAATTCTTTCAATCAGATCATTCTGAGTACGCCTGATTAATCCATGCGGCAAATCACCTGTCCGGTTTGTAAAACAGCGCCTGAAAGCAATCTTCAGGCTTTTCCAATTTGCGTCTGTAAAGGCTGCGAAAATCGATGGACTTTTATTCCGGAGGAAATTGATGCTGAGTCTTTGTATGAAGATGAAGTCTACACAGTGGTAGATAATAGGAAATCCATTTTTGAGTCGATTATTTTTCGAGAAGCAAGGAAAGTACTTAGAAAGGCGGATAAAATTTCTTCCTCAAAAACAAAAAGACTGCTTGATTTTGGATCAGGTAAAGGACAATTTTTGGTCGTAGCCAAAGAATCAGGCTGGACTGGTTTTGGAATTGAAACAGCCAAAGATAGAGCTGAGTTTGCTAGAGAAAAGTATGAAGTTGAAGTCCAGCAGGAGTATTATTCTGAAGGAAAAGTAGGGCTAGGGAATTATGATCTGATAACCCTGAACCATGTTTTGGAGCATTTGCCAGATCCGTTGAGGTTAATGAAAGAATTAATGGATGCCAATCTCTCGAAGGATGGTTTGGCTTATATTGAAGTGCCGAGAGCAGATTCTTGGCAAGCAAGAATCGCGGGACAGAATTGGATGCATTTGGATATTCCAAAGCATTTGACTCATTGGACGGAAGCAGGATTAGAAAAAGAACTCTCTCGAATCGGTTATAGCAAGGTTGGCCAAAGGTCTTTTTCCATTCATTTGGGAGTGCTTGGAATGATACAAGCTTTGATGTGTCAAATGGGTTTCAAAGGGAATCTGATCCTGAATCTTAAAAGAAAGAAAACCCCAGCTTTGCTTTTCAGCATTGCGTTGCTTTTGCCATTTGCTTGGATTTTAGAAACAATTTCGGTCCTTTTTGGAAAATCGGGCATCATGGGACTTTATCTGAAATCAAATGGTTAAGCTCCGTCACGTACTTTTTCTTCAAAGTTCATCCGAACTTTACGGTTCCGGGAAAATCATTCTCCAAGTCCTGCGAATTTATCGAAAGGAAGGCCTGACTCCGGTAGTTGTTTTAACTGGTTCCGGACCTTTGGCTGATGAACTAAAAGCCGAAGGCTTTATTGTAAGAATTAAAAATCTTGGGCTCCTCCGTCGAAAATATGTTAATCCGTCAGGTTTACTAAATAGGCTGACCAAAAATCTGAAAGCCTATAGATTTCTGAATTTACTTCACAGTGAATTTGCGTTTGAGTTGGTCTACTCTAATACGCTCGCAGTTATTGTGGGGGCATTTTGGGCGAAAAAAAATCGACTTCCCCATATTTGGCATATTCATGAGATTTTACCTGGGCCAGCTGCTTTGGTAATGTTGTTGGCAAAGATGCTGGATAGTAGTACCTCAAGGCCAATTGTAGTTTCTGAGGCAGTTTTAAACCATTGGAAATCCAATTTAAAATTGTCCAAACCTGAAGTTATACACAATGGCATTCCTTATGATGAGTATTTAGTGGAGTATCCTAATGCCAAAACTGATTTGGGATTTCCTGTTGATAAGCTTGCAATTACCATGATCGGTCGTATCAATCCCGGTAAGGGACAATTGTTTTTTTTAGAAATTGCAAGCATGATTACCAGGACTTATCCACAATGCTTTTTTGTGCTGGTCGGTGATCCTTTCGCAGGTTATGAACATATAAGAGAAGAAATTAGACAAAAAATTAGAGAAAAAGGTTTGCAGGAAAAAGTCAGAGATTTAGGTTTTCGAACAGATATACCAAGAATTCTCGCAGGTTCTGATATTTTTGTCCTCCCATCTATTCTTCCGGATTCATTTCCTACCGTCATATTAGAGGCAATGGCCTCCGGGAAGCCCATCATAGCAACCCGGTCCGGCGGAGCGGAAGAAATGGTTTTGGATGCTGAAACTGGATTTTTGATTCCGGTCGGCGATTTGGAAAAAGGATTTGAAGCTTTGAGTTTTATGATTGAAAATGAGCCCTTAAGACTTGAGATGGGAAAAGTGGGAAGGGCTCGGGTCCTAACAGAATACAGTTTGGGATCTTTTGAAGAAAAAATTAAAATCCATTTATGGCAACATCTGAGAAGAAATTGAAAATAGCCATCATGGGTGCAAAGGGATATCCCTATGTCTACGGTGGGTACGATACTTTTATTAAGGAACTAGGCGAGCGATTAGTCGTCAGAGGAGTGCATGTTCGAGTTTATAATCACCGCGCTTTATTTAAGAAGCGACCTCGGTTTGTGAATGGAATCGAGTGTATTTATACTCCGGCAATTGAATCAAAAAGCTTCACGCAATTAACTCATACTTTTATATCCATGGTGCATGCTTGCTTCTCTGATGTAGATGTGATTTTGGTGGTAAATAGCGGGAACGGTCCTTTTGGTATCATTCCAAAGATTTTCGGAAAGCCAACAGCAATCAATGTAGATGGATTGGAGTGGCTTCGTCCGAAGTGGAAGGGACTTGGAGCCAAGTATTTTTTCTTTGCTTCCAAGCTAGCAACGAAATTTTATGATCTGTTGATTAATGATTCTGATGAGATGAAAAGGGTTTATCTCGAACTCTTTAATGCAGATTCAAAAGTGATTGCTTATGGAGCCAACCCGAGAGAATTCGTTGAGTCAAAACCGATTGAGAAGTGGAATTTAGAATCACATGATTATTTTTTGATTGTGGGCAGGCTAGTGCCTGATAACAATGCGGACCTTCTTATCGAGGGGTTTTTAAAGTCAGATTCCAAGAGGAAACTCGTAATTGTTGGCGATGTGCCTTTTCAAGATGAATGGGCGGATCCGTTAAAGAGTATCAAGGACGACCGGTTGATTTTTACAGGCTATGTAAAAAATGCGAATACACTGGCGTCACTTTATTTTCATTGCTTTGCTTATTTTCATGGTCATGAATATGGCGGCACTAATCCAGCTATGCTAAAAGCAATGGGATATGGATGTGCGATTCTGGCACTGAATACCCCCTTTAACCAAGAAATGCTTCAGAATGGAAAGCATGGATGGTATTTTGAAAAAACCTTCCAATCTTTTAAGGCAATTATAGAAAAGGCCGAAGCATCCCCAGAAAAAATGGAAGAGTTCCGATTGACTGCCAGGTCAGGTTTAACCCAAAGGTATAATTGGGAGTATGTGACAGACCAGTATTTGGAAGTTTTTGAATCGCTTTCCAAAAAGAAGTTTGCTAATATAGATAGACACAAAGTCTCGGATCATTCCGCGGATCTGATTAAATCTCTGGATTGATGCCTGAAGATCTCTAGGAAATCAAAAAACGATGGAACTTTCATTCCAATCTCAAGTTTAATCATGTAACTTTTACCTTAAACTATTTAACCAATGCTCAGAAAAGCAACCGCCGTATGGCAAGGAACTGGCAAGGAAGGCTCTGGCCACTTGACTACAGCAAGTACTGTATTAAATAAAACTCAATATTCCTTCACCTCCAGATTTGAAGATGGAATAGGAACCAATCCAGAGGAATTGGTTGCTGCAGCTCACTCAGGATGCTTTGCGATGAAGTTAAGTTTCAATTTGACTGGTGCCGGGTTTCCTCCAAAAGAATTGGAAGTGACAAGTAATATAACTTTCGAAGAAGGAACTTTGAAAAAATCTCATTTGGTTCTGAAGGCCCAGGTAGTAGGGGTGAGCGAGGAGAAATTTGCAGAATTGGTGAAAGACGCAGAATTAAACTGCCCAATTTCAAAAGCCTTGAAAATGGACATCAGCGTAGAATACACATTGAATGCCTGATTTTAAATAATTTAACAAGGGAAAGCAGGCTGTAACAGGCCTGTTTTTTTTTGTGGTATTGCAATTGATTAGTGTTATGATCTAATCCTTAATTACGATCATTTACATTTATTAATTGAAATAATGAGTCATCAAACATTGATTTCAAATCCTTTTGGATCTTCGGCGAGAGCGTTCTTTCAAAATGCTGGACTTTGTACTGTTTTACTTGTCCTGGTTTTCATTTTTAGGAGTGATTTCAACCAATCTAGTCTGAAATCGATGATTTTTCCATTCATTTTTGTGCCGATGGCGGGTGGCCTTGCGGGTTTGATATTTAAAAATACCACTGGACTTAGACAGGCTGATGGATTAAAAAAAATAGCGGGTTGGTTAATCGGGATTTTAGCTTACTTAATTTTTGTGCCGATGGCGTTTGTGTTATGGTTAGGATTGCCTTATTGATCAAAGAATTATTTGGCCCATCTCATTTTTCGCCAGTTTTCCATTTGTTTTGGGTTGAGGAAAGTCCAGGCTACAATCCGGCTTTTTTTATTTCCCTGCGCCATTGGGAAGGTTTTCATTTCCGTAACACTTGCCCTTTTCAGATTTGCATAAATCGCAGGGAGATTCGATTCCTTTGCGACAAGAGTTGTAAACCAAAAGCATGAGAACTTGAATTCCATGCTTTCCTTAATCATTCGCTCAATGAACTTACTTTCACCCCCTTCACACCAAAGTTCATTTGCCTGACCGCCGAAGTTGAGTGTCGTTTTTGTGTTAATTTTTCCGGTTAGATTTTTGACTTTGCGAGCACTTCCGGTTTCAGCTTCGGCAGCTGATTCGTGAAAAGGCGGATTGCAAATCGTGAGGTCGAAATATTCGTCTTTTGCGAGTATTGACGAAAAGATATGAGAAGAATTCCGTTGTTGCCGGAGTTCAATTTTTCCGGTTAGATTGGAATTTTCATCCATGATTTTCAATGCTGAAGCGATTGATTTTTCATCAAATTCTGTCCCAATAAATCTCCAATTGTAAATTGAATTTCCCAGAATGGGATAGATCAGATTAGCTCCCGTCCCAATGTCCAGCACTTTTACTGTTTGCCCTGGAGGAAGTTTCCCGGAATTACTTTGCGCGAGCAAATCAGCTACATAATGAATGTAATCGGCTCTGCCTGGGATGGGCGGACAAAGGTAACCATCTGGAATATCCCAAAATCCGATTTTATAAAAATGCCTAAGAAGAGCCCTATTCAGGATTTTTACTGCATTTGGATTGGAAAAATCTAGTGTTTTGTCTCCATATTGATTCTCGAAAACGAAGGGCAAAAGTTCCGGTTCGGTCTTGCATAACCCTTCGAAATCATACCGATCCCTATGGAGATTTCTTGGGTGAAGGCCGGGTTTTTGGCCCTGTTTTTTTTTCTTTAAGGCTGACAACTGGCGATACTTTCCTGTAAATGCGAATTTTGTAAAAAGAATCTTAATCCACTTCAAATGTCAGCTTCATGGTGATTGAAGCGGTTTTATTTTTAGCTGACGTATTGAATGTTCCTCCCCATGAATAGTCTTCTCCTGAGTTTTGGCCGGTAATCTGGAAGATTCCCATGTTGGCGTTGATCAGGTCGCCCAGATCTGAGTCTGAGTTTTCAGCAATTCTTTCTGCTCTGATTCGTGCGTCTTCGGTTGCTTTTGCAATCATTTCCAGTTTCAATGATTCCAATCCGGTGTAATAGTAGCGGGGTTGCTGAGAGTAGAATGCAATTCCCTGATTTAACAACTCGGTAATCTCCCGGCTGATTTTCTCCACTTTTTCTACCTCTTTGGACTCAATGACGAGTGACTGGTTAAGCTGATATCCCTGAAATGTTTGCCCAAGAAACCGGCCATCGTTTGTATAGTTTTGCTGGTAGAGTGGATTGGTATTGACGGCGTTGAAGATCAGTTGAGCTTCCGGAATTCCCTTAGATTTGAGGTAGGCAGTCACAGCATTTCTGTCCTTTTCCAGGCTTGCGTATGCTGTCTTCAAATCAGTGCTTTCCCTATTGAAATTTCCTTCCCAGACAACGAGATCTGAGGTGAAATTACTTTCTCCCAAACCGGTAACGACAATTGTTCCTTGGGGGCGATTGCGATTAATTAATGCATTGCCTAGGACAAAAGATGCGATAATGATGGCTATAGCAAAAAGGATAGGGGAAAGGTTCTTTTTCATAGGAAAGGGAAAAATGGTTACTTGAAATTACGAATTACTGGCCCGATTAACTAAAAAAGCCCATCAGATGACGAGCTTTTTTTACGATTAAGCCAATGCAGGAATTAATAAATTCGCTGTTTAAATTCTTGCTCTTTCGTATTTTCCAGATCTATCAAGTATCCGTTTACTATGGCATATTTAAAGTCTCCGCCTTTCGACAAAAAGAAGTTTGGAGTCGAACTGGTAGTCCATCCAGAAGTAAATTTATCGGTGCTTTTCAAAACCAAAATTGGCAAGCCATGAAGTTGTCTTGCTGCACCGTTTTTTACTTTCACAGCCATATATCCCTGCTTTAGTAGCTCGATGGCCTGTGTCTTATCCAAAGCTTCCACATTTTCGAAGACCTTTTCAAAAACCTTCCCCTCAGTGAAAGTCAATCCTGTCGCATCCAACTCTTCAAAACCGAAGAAAACCTGCATATCCCCAAGATCTTCTACTGAACCGGACACGAAATAACTTCCATTTGCTTCAGATTCTCTTCTTCTGATAGCCAGATCAATCGGATAAAGTTTTTCTCCCACTTTCACCTGTATTTCATTCAGGATCAAATCCATCAATTGGATTCCATTGTCCGGGATTGCAAAATATTGGTCTGTCTTGTATTGAGTGTATGCTTCAGTGGCAATCTGATGCAAAGCATTCAGGATAATCATGAAGTTCAACTGACGGATGTATTGCTTCTCGGGATCTTCGGTGTAGCCTCCCGACTCGATCAGGATAGTGCTTGTACCCCATTTTTGAATGTTGTCGCCGAAAGCTCGGGTCTCGAATTCGTCGTCATATTTTCCAACCTGACCGGGAATTACTTGCTGAAGGACTTCATTTATTCCGACGATGGTTTGCATCGCTCGCTCTCGAACATCATTGACTTCCGTTGCTTCATTATAGGCTGGAGCCAAAATCGATATGGTTGCTTGTTTGGGCGTGCCTTTTACATTGTAGTACACCTGTTGATCATGGAGGTTGAACCCAAAAGCAGGCTCAAATGAGTCACGGGCAGATTTCAGGATTACAGCTTCCGGAGAAATCTGAGAAATTGCATCTCGATTCAAATCGATGTCCAGTGCATTTCTTCTTTTGAAAGTATCTGCTCCATCCGGATTCAACATAGGAATGAAGCTCAGATTGAGTTGAGTTTTCAGCGTATTTCTCAGTTTGTCATACTCGTCTCCCGAGGCTTTCAGGAAATTGAAAAGATCAAAAAGTGCCATCGTCGCGGTGCTTTCGTTGCCATGCATTTGTGACCAAAGCATCACCTTGGTATTGCCTCCACCCCATTTAAGATTGGAAATACTCTTTCCTTCGATGGATTTTCCAAGTTCAGCGATTTCAAAAGCTCCTTTATGTTTTTCGATCAAAGGCTGAATATCTGCATGTTTAAACCTACGATGCGTAATTGCCGGCTCTTTAAACTGATTGAATGCCGCTTCCAAAGTGGCCAATGGAATGACCTCAAATTCTTTTTTATCTGCTGCTTTGCATCCGAAACTAGAAATGCTAAGGAGCAAAAACATGCTCATGAAGATGGCGGAGTGAACTTTCATGTATTTTTCGGTTTTCAATAAATTATAGGTAAAACTAGCCATCTTGGCTTATAAATTCCCTTTACTTTTGGCCCAAAATGAAATTTATCCCATGAAGCTTTCCATCATCGTCAAGGATCTCCCGCTGAAACACACTTTTACAATCGCCCATCAAAGTCGGGATGTTCAGGACACTCTAATTGTGAAACTTGAGGAGGACGGTTTTTTTGGTTTGGGTGAATCTACGACGAATCCATTCTACGGGATCGATATTGAGAACATGACCGAATGTCTGGAAAAATTCATACCTGTTGTGGAGAAAGGAGATTGGGAATCTCCCGAACACCTGTGGGAGCTTGGGAAAGAGATTTTCAAGGACAATCCATTTGCTCAGTGTGCGCTTGATCTTGCTGCATGGGATATTTTCACCAAGAAGAAAGGGAAAAAACTATACGAATATCTTGGCCTGAATCCGGCAGCTATTCCCACAACCAACTTTACAATCGGAATAGCCACGATGGAGAAAATGGTCTCCAAAATGAAGGAAGTTGCTTGGCCAATTTATAAAATCAAGCTTGGTACAGCCAATGACCTTGAGATTGTCCGGGAACTTCGAAAGCATACAGATTCGATTTTCAGGATTGATGCCAATTGTGCCTGGACTGCAGAGCAAGCGATTCGTAATTCTGAGGAACTCTCCAAATTGGGAGTGGAATTTATGGAGCAGCCGCTCGGAAAAGATGATCTGGAAGGAATGAAAGAAGTATTCAAACACAGCAAACTTCCGGTGATGGCTGACGAAAGCTGCATTGTGGAATCAGACGTCAAAAAGTGTCACGGACTCTTCCACGGAATCAATGTGAAACTCGTCAAAGCCGGAGGAATTACGCCTGGACTTCGGATGATCCACGAAGCCAAATCTCTGGGAATGAAAACGATGGTGGGTTGTATGACAGAAAGCTCGGTGGGAATAACTGCTATTGCACACATTGCCCCACTTTTGGATTTTGTAGATATGGATGGAGCTATGTTGCTTTCCCACGATCCGGGGAGAGGAGTGGTGATAACACCTGAAAAAGTAACTTTTCCTGACGGGCCGGGTATCGGTGCGGAGTTGATAGTATGAAAAAATCCACAATATCTCTATTATGGATTCTTATGTCTTAAATCTAATATCTCTATTCAGGCTTCCCCCACGATCATTTTGAAACCTTCACCGTGTACAGTGATGATCTGAACTTTTGGATCATCACGGAGGAGTTTACGGATTTTGCTGAGGTACACATCCATACTTCTTGCGTTGAAGTAGCTGTCATCGCCCCAGATCTGCTTGAGTGCATGGCTTCGATTGACCAGCTTGTTCATTTCGGAAGCAAGAAGGCGGATAAGTTCATTTTCTTTAGATGTTAGCTTGTTCCTGCCTTGAGGACCTTCCAGGATTTGCTCATCGTAGTGGAGGATGAAATCACCAAATGTGTACACTTTCAAAGGAGAAATTTCACCGCTTTTCTGAGTTCTGCGCAAGATCGCATTGACTCTCAAGAGCAGTTCTTCCATACTGAATGGCTTGGTCAGGTAATCATCCGCACCGATTTTCAACCCTTCGATGATATCATCTTTCTGATTTTTCGCCGTCAGGAAAAGGATTGGAAGATCTTCTTGGACTTTCTTGATTTCTTTGGCAAGCGTAAATCCATCCTTTTTGGGCATCATGATATCCAGCAGGCAAAGGTCGAATTTGTCTTTTTTGAACTTGTTCCATCCTTCTTCCCCATCGCGGCAAAGCGTAGGTTCGTAACCTTTCATCTCTAGGTATTCCTTCAGGATATCACCTAGGTTTGTGTCATCTTCGACTACCAATAGTTTCGCTTTACTCATTGTTTTTTAGGTAAGTTAATGGTAAATGTGCTCCCTTTTCCAAGTTCACTTTGAACATGAATATCGCCTTTATGCGCTTCCAACATGGTTTTCACGTAGGATAGTCCCAATCCAAAACCTTTCACATCGTGAAGATTTCCCGTTGGAACCCGGTAGAATTTATCAAATATTTTTCGCTGTGATTCCTTTGTCATCCCCATTCCCTGATCCTGAATACTGACAATCACCTCGTCTCCATCATCTCTTACTTCAATCTTTATCACCGGCATTTCCGGTGAATATTTATTGGCATTATCCAACAGATTGTTGAAAATATGTGTGATATGAAAAGCATCTCCTTCTATCACAGGGTCGTTCATCTTGTTAACAAATGAAATTTTTCCGCCGCGGTTCTCAAGTTGAAGACTCATCTGATCTACGTTACTTTCCAGCAAATCGGACAGGTTTATCTTCTCTATTTTAAGTTTAAAGTCTTTTTTGTCCAAAGCTGCAGCTTGGAGCACATTTTCGACCTGAGATACCAGGCGCTTGTTTTCATCTTTGATGATGCCCAAATATCTTGCCCTGAATTTATCCTGATTGGAAAGTTCGGGGTCCTGAAGAGCTTCAACAGCCAGACTGACAGTGGCAAGTGGGGTTTTAAACTCATGGGTCATGTTATTGATGAAATCGTTCTTGATGTCGGAAAGTGCTTTCTGACGAATGATGACTTTGATAGCATAGATGAAACAAAAAATTATAACTCCGATGAACAGAAGGGATGAGGAGATCGGAAGCCAAACCTGCCGGACTACATGGTAGTTTTTGTCAGGGAAATAGAGGTAGAGAAAGTTGTCTTTGCCAAGAATGTCGTTTGGAAAAAGCTTTGCCTGCACGCCATTTTGGACTAGTAAAAATGAGTCGTTGACCGTACCAATTGGCATCACAAATCCATCATCCTTCAATAATCCCAATTCAAAATTTTCAGAAACGCCTCTTTCTAACAGATGATTTTTTACGAGTTTCTTCACCATCGCAGTATCCAATCGATCCAAAATTGCTTTTTGGCCTGCAGCAAGTTCGTCCCATGCTTGGTTCATAAGCTCGATTTTCAAATTAGTTTTTTTGATTTTGTCCAGTGCATCAGCCGGAATTTTAATTTCAGATGACATATCCGGATCTCCACTTGTGGTTCGACTTGGAAGAAATCCCTGATTTCTGCTTAGGTATTGTAGTTGCCGTTCTTTCTCCTGAAGCAGGATTTGCATCTCGTCGGGAGTAAAAATAGAAGAAGCTACCTCGGGAGTCATGTATTTTAAAAAGTTTTCAAGTTCTTCCAACACACTCATATCAAGGCCTCTTGATTGGAGCATTCTTCTAAAAGTCGCACTTACCTGCGGCATCTGCTCTGCTAAAAGGGTATCACTCAAAGAGGGACGTCTATAATTTCTACGATTGCCAATCTGGAGTTCAATTGGTTCGATTTTCTGAAAAAGTGATTGTTGTAATACTGGATCTTGGATCAGTTTGCTAAGCAAGACATCACTGGTCTCGCTTTTTTCGAGTTGGTCCGCTGCCCCTGAAAGAGCTTGGTAAACGATTTGATCGAACCGCTCCTCATTTATCCGGATGGCATTTTTCACCCAATAATATTGAAATCCCATCAAGCCAAAACTAGCCAATGACATAAGTATGACGATGAGAAGGATATTTCCTTTTGACATTGTACAAATTTAAAGCTATAATCAGGTGGGGGTTTTTGCTTAACAATATTTAACTGGGATAAGGAAGCATTTTCAAATTGATAATCAGCGCATAACCAAGATTCATTCTTTTCTTTACAACGTTTTTTTAATTACACCGAACGATCAGGAAAAAGGGAGGCAAACGCCTTCCTTTTTTGTTATTTGGCTATCTTTGGGCGCAAAATTATCAGAATGATCCCCGTTAAAAATCCCGCTCAAATTCAAGGCTTAAGTTTTGAATCCATTGCAAATCAATTCGGAACTCCAGTCTATGTGTATGATGGTGACATGATTGTCAACCAGATTAAAACTCTAAAACATGCTTTTTCCGGAGTTTCTCTGAAAATCAAATACGCTACCAAAGCCCTTTCGAACATCAACATTCTAAAGTTGATAAAAAATGCTGGTGCCGGAGTGGATGCTGTTTCGATCGAAGAAGTCAAACTAGGATTGCTAGCTGGTTTTTCAGGAAGCGAGATCATGTATACTCCTAATTGTGTGAGTTTTTCTGAAGTGCAGGAAGCCGTAAATCTGGGAGTGATGATCAACCTTGATAACTTGCCAGTTCTGGAGGAATTTGGAAAGACCTACGGAAATTCTGTCGCAGTTTGCATTCGCCTTAATCCAAGTATTATGGCTGGAGGAAATGCTAAAATTTCTGTTGGCCACGATAAAAGTAAGTTTGGGATTTCAATCGAACAACTACCTCAGATTTTGAAAGTTGTAGAAAAGAATAACATGTTGATTACCGGACTTCATATTCACACAGGTTCCGATATTTATGATGCTGCCGTATTTTTAAAAGGGGCTAACGTGGTTTTTGGTGCAGCTTTTCAGTTCCCAGATCTTAAATTTTTGGATTTCGGAGGGGGGTTTAAAGTGGCCTACAAGCAAGGTGATCGTAGCACAGATATTGAACATGTCGGCAAGAAAGTGACTGAAGCATTTCAGGAATTTTCTATGAAATACGGTCGTCAATTGGAGCTTTGGCTTGAACCGGGTAAGTTTTTGGTCAGCGAGTGCGGTTATTTAATTGTAAAAACCAATGTGGTCAAAGAAACGCCGACGATCACTTTCGTGGGTGTTGATTCAGGCTTGAACCATCTCATCCGTCCCATGCTGTACGATGCGTATCATGAGGTTTACAACCTAAGCAATCCAGATGGAGAAAAGTTTAACTACGATGTGGTTGGTTATATATGTGAGACAGATACGTTGGCTTCTGACAGGTCTTTGACAGAGGTACGAACGGGTGATTTATTGGTCATCAAGAATGCCGGTGCCTATGGATTCAGTATGGCATCCAATTACAACTCAAGGCTCAGACCTGCAGAAGTTTTGGTTTTGGGAGGAGAGGCAAAGCTGATCCGAAAAAGAGAGGTCTTTGAGGATTTGCTCAAAAATCAGGTAATCCTTAATTTTTGAGAATTATAAATCGAAGTATTATCTCTTTGGTATAATTATTGAGTTTTATGCCGTTAAATCTCAAAGCGATATAATTTTTGAATTTTCGTTTTTGATTAGGTAAGAAACCGAATAAGATTGATCGCCCCAATCCTAAGCCCTGGTAGTTTCAACCGAGATTCATTGTTCGATTTACCCCGTAGCGGGGTTATATTGAGTAACTTTAACAACAAGAAACTAGTGGCGTAGTTCATGGTGAAAAAAAATACAGGGACGCTTTTTCTGATTTGCATTTTCCTCTTTTTGGGAGCATGGATGCAGCTGGCTCACGCGCAAGTCGTGATTCCAAGAGATGGGTTCCCTTATTGTGAGCCATTTACAAACTCCACTACTAGGTCTAATACGATTTTTGGTCCTCCTGCCCCTGAACAAAGTGCATTTTTGACTTCAGGAAGTGGAGATCCTTCTGGAAACGGAGTCTTAAGGTTAACAAATAACGACGCTGACCAACGGGGATATATTTTTGTTGATTTACCCTTTTCATCGTCTTATGGCATAAAGACTTCATTTGAATATTTTGCATATAACCCTTGGGATCCATCTGAAGGTCCAGGCGATGGTTTCAGTTTTTTTCTTTTTAATGGCAACATAGATGCTTCCACCTTTGAAATAGGTGGATTGGGAGGATCCCTTGGATATTCACCTTTGAGATATAGCGGGGGAAGCTTCGCCGGGGGATATGGCCTTAAAGGAGCATACATGGGTATAGGATTGGATGAGCGAGGAAACTGGGCGAATCAATACGAGGGGAAACTTGGAGGTTTTGCGGCTCCATTTTCTTATGGATCTGGTCTTTCTCCTGCTCTTTTTCCGCGATATCCAAATTCAATTGCTATACGGGGTCCTGTTGTTCCAGCAGATGCAGTCAGGGACAATGGAATGACGGGTCTGGGGGCCGGGTTCCCGGCAACTTTTCCAGATCCTCCCACCTATTTGAGCTACCCTTTTATTGATGGGAAAATCTTATTCAATGATGCTTCGGACGGATCGCCTTTCGATGTATTGGATCCTAAATTCTTCTTGCCTGCCTCACAAAGATTTACGGTTGGTGCAAATGGAAGAATTACAAATTGTGCTATTAACGGCTATAGAAAGGTATTTATAGATCTTAAGCCTCTAGGAGGAGGCAATTATACCATTTCGATGTCAATGTTGATCACTACTCCTTCAGGACCTCAAGTAGTGAACATTTTTAATAATGTGCCATATCCTTATGGAGCTCCACAAAACCTAAAAGTTGGATTTGCTGCAGCTACCGGAGCTGCCAAAAGAAGTATTCATGAAATCAGAAATGTCACTGTTGAGGTTTCGAGTATTAATCCCGTGCTCGCTCCTAACCCACCTAATCTGAAGGAGTCAGTTTGTTTTGATAATAATTTAACATTTGACTTTGACGTCTCTCTGCCCGCTGATAACCAGTTTATTCGTTGCCTTCAATTATATCCTACAAACCCAGGCCCTCCAAATAATAGCCCCAATCCAAACGGTGACCCCTTTATTGGAAATTGTGGACTTTCCGGAGTTTGTGTTGATAAATGTAAGCCTGAGAACAAGACAATTGTAGTTCCAGGCGTCGGAACTTTTGAGTCGATTTTGGGGACCCTGACTGACGTAAACTTTGGGAGTGAGAGAAGTGCTGCAAAAATAAAATTCACACCGGTTCCGGGATTTTTTGGTACTCATACAATTTATTACACCGTTATCGATAATTACGGCCTGGCTTCAGAGGCTAAAACAGTAACAGTAACAATAAATCCGATTCCCAAAATTGATAGCTCTGGGGCTATTATCGGCCCAACTTGTAATGGTCAGAATGACGGATCGATTAACAACGTGGTTTTGAAAGATCTCATTCCTGGATACACCTTTACATGGAAAGATCAATTTGGAAATGTTTTGCCGGCATCCACTTACACCAAATCAGAAGCTATAGTTGGAGGGTATATTCAAGCAACTGTTGGGGTTTCAGGAGTCAACCTTGGTAAATACTTTTTGACCGTTTCCAATCCGGCTACAAATACTAACTGTGATGATGTTTTTGAATTCAATGTAATTGACGAAAGAGGGACACCGGTAATTGTAGATGCCAACGATCAGCAAGTTTGCCAAGGTACCCCGGTTCTTTTTGACCCAAGGATAGATCCTAAATACGGAATCACACCTAAATTTATTTGGTACAAGGATAATAATAAAGCCCAGCCAATACTTCCGGTTGGTCAGTTTACAGGGTCTATAACTCAAGGTGCAATCACCTATTCGATCAATGCCAACGGAGATTTAACTATTACTGGTTTGACCCAAAATGCAATCCCTTATGAGTATTTTGTGGAGGTTGCAGCGGATCCAGGCCAGAACCTTTGCGCTACACCGCCTGGAAATCTGAGAAGGGTTCAGGCTCTTGTTTTGCCTCCTTTGAACATATCGGCCACAGTTACGGATGATCTTTGCCGACAGGGCACTGGTCAAATCGTCGTCACAGCGACCGGAGGTTTTCCTACAAAAACGTATAGTCTGAATGGTGGTGCATTTCAGCCAACAAATACGTTTTCAAATCTGCTTCCAGGTGTTTATACGATAGACGTAAACGCAGGTACAAATTGTATCGGAACAATTTCAACCACTATTAACGGTCCAGCTAGCGTACTTTCCATTGCTTACCTCGATCAAGTCAACCCATCTTGTGGTCTCAATAATGGAGTGGTAAGGTTCCATGCCTCAGGGGGTACGCCTGCGTATACTTTCACCCTTAATGGTGCGGCGGTTACTCCGGCTTTAGCAGGAGGTATTTATACAATTTCAGGTTTGGCACCATCGGCCACTTATTCTGTACAGGTAAAAGACATAAATTCCTGCCCGGCAACTTTTACTACACCAGCTTTCAGTGCCATTCCAATTCCAACGTTTGATGCGACCGATGATGTGATTTGTCCTGGAGAGACGGCTGTTCTTTCTCCTCAGGTAGTCACACTTAGTAATGCGACTAATATCCAATATTCGTGGAGAGATGTTGCTGGCAATCCACTTGTCAATGGAAGTGGAGTTACCTATTCAGTAGATGCTTCAAATGGAAATTTGAGTATCTCCGGCTTGGTAGAAAATGCTACGCCATATCAATTTAATTTGCTCGTAACCGGTACAAACCTTTGTAACAGCACCTTAATTCCAACTACAGTTACTGTAAACCCAGTCCCAAAGCTTTCGGCACCAACACTCGTGAATGTCTTGTGCTTCGGCGAAAATACTGGTAGTATTACTTTGGTTCCTCAAAATGCAGCACAAGGAGCTAATTACCAGTATAGTATCAACGGAGGAAGTTCTTATCAAGCCTCGCCTATTTTTAATGGCCTTGTCGCGGGAAGTTATGATTTTATTATCAGGGACTCTGCGACCGGATGCTCTGCTCCTTTAGATGATGTAATCATCACTCAACCGGCTGAGTTGTTATTTACTCTTGATGAGGTTTTCCAACCTGCTTGTGGTGTCACCAACGGGCAGATGGAAGTGAGTTTTAGCGGAGGGTCGCCGGGGTATAAACTCGAGCTTTTGCGAGGTGGGGCTGTAATTCAATCCACTGCTGCTGCAGTTTCCCCAACGATTTATGAGAATTTGGCCCCAGGTGATTATCAAATCCGTATTACTGATGCTAATAGTTGTGTCAAGACAATTAATCAAATTTTGATTAATGATATTGGAATACCAATCACTGTTAATCCTTTGGCGGATCAGATTTGTGAAGGCGACATAGCCACAATCACTCCCGTAGTAACAACAACAGGCAATCCTTTACTTACATGGTATAAAGATTTGGCTGCTACCGTGGTCATTACTTCAAGCACGACCCCTGATGTAAATGGAAATATTTTCACGATAGATCCAACGACCAAGAAATTATCAGTGGGAAGTTTGAAGGCTGGCAATTATACATATTACTTGGTTTCAAAAGGACCAGGATATTGTCCAAATCCGCCATTTGAAGCAAAAATCACTGTATTGGAAAAAATAACTGCCACAACGGTGGAGACAGATGAAATTTGCTTTGGGGCAAAAGATGGAACCATAACGGTAAATGCAACCGGAGCTGATGGCAATTTCGAATACAGTTTGAACAAGGGTCCTTTTGTCGCAAATAAAGTATTCAGTGGTGTTGGCTCTGGAACTTATACAATCGACATTCGAAGCACTGGAAATAATGGGTGTACTTTGGAAAGGACAGCTACAATAGCCGGACCTCCTGCTGCAATTTCAATCAACACGCCAAATATTCTCAGAAGCTCTTGTGATCTGGCAAATGGAAAAATCGAAAATCTGGTGATTTCCGGAGGATGGGGTAATCATTCAGTGGAATGGAGGAAAGGGTCTATTTCAGGACCTATATTACCTGGAAGTCTTACCGGAGCGGATGACTTATTACCGGATACTTATTTTATCATTATCAAAGATTCCAAAGGCTGTGTTGTCAATTTTAATTTCAAATTGGAAGAAATGCCGGATCCGGTATTTGTGGTGGCACCCGAAGAAATATGCGAAGGAGAACAAGTAATCCTAACCCCAGTAAACAAAATATCTGGTTCAGCAGGTACCGAATTGAAATGGTATAAAGATGCTGCAAAAACCAAATTGATATCGGCAGGGACAGATCCTGAAAATGCTGTTGTATCTTATTTAATAGATCCAAATGGAAAACTTGCAATATCAGGTTTAGCCGGAGCGGTAAATCCATATACCTATTACTTAGAGGTTGTTTGTACCAAAGCGATTGTTTCAGTCCAGGCCCTTGTAAGAATTGTCCCTAATCTGGTATTTGAGACAGAGCCTGAGGCTTGTTTTGGAGCTAAAGACGGCAAAATTAAAATATCATCCGGTTCGGTAGCCACGTTTGAATATTCAATTGATGGGGCTTCTCCCATTACCCATATACAACTAGAGGCGTTAAAATTTGCTCCAAAAACATATACTATTTCAGTAACTAATGGCGGGCTTTGCAGTCAGAGCTATCAGGTAAAGGTCGATGGACCTTCGGCCCCAATTTCCATAAATACACCAAATATTTTGAGAAGCTCATGCGGGCTTTCCAATGGAAGTATTGAAAACCTGGTCATCTCTGGTGGTTGGAGTAATTACCAAGTTGAATGGAGAAAAGGTTCTTTGACCGGTGCAGTCGTTCCCGGTGATTTGACTGGTGCTAAAGATCTGGCTCCAGCAACTTACTTTATTTTAATTACGGATGTTGAAGGTTGTCTGGTGAACTTCAGTTTTATAGTAACAGAGCAGCCAAGACCCGATTTCAAGATTGCACCAATTGAAATATGCGCTGGTCAAAATGTGGTCCTGGCACCTGTGAATATTGTTTCAGGATCTTCAGATTCTGAATTGAAATGGTATAAAGATTCCGGGAAAACCCAGCCAATCAATGGTGGGCCAGATTCAGCAAACCCAGCGATAATTTACAGTATTGACTTGAATGGTCAGCTTACAATATCGGGACTTCCTGGAAATGCTACCCCTTACACTTATTATCTGCACGTAGTCTGTAATAATGAAATAGAATCAGTCACTGCATTAGTCAGAGTTGTTCCAGCGCCGGTATTTGAAAGCAAGCCTGTTCAATGTTTTGGTGCAAATGATGGAAAGATAAATGTGGGCTCAGGGGGAGACAATAAATACACTTATTCACTAGACGGAGGAGCTCCAATTTCTCAGACCCAATTGCAGGCATTAAACTTTGGGCCGAAAGTTTACTCGATCCTAGTTAAAAATGGAGGTTTCTGCGAATCAACATTCTCAGTTGAGGTTTTAGGACCACAGGCTTCCTTGACAGTATCAGCTTTGACCCAAATAAACCCAGGTTGTGGTGCAGATATTGGGATAATCAGGGCTCAAATCAATGGTGGCTGGGCTCAATTTACGGTAAATCTTTTCAAAGACGGTGCATCTTTTAATACTGTTACTATTCCGGGTCCGGCTTACGAGATTAATAATCTTGCACCGGGAAAATATTATCTCACTGTAACTGATAAGGAAGGTTGTGTAGTTACCTCAAATACCATAACAATGGTTTATGGTCCAACTCAGGTATTGGTTGATGATGTAGAAATTTGTGACGGGGAAGCAATAGTGTTCTCTCCAAAAGTAAATCCTGCTGCACCGGGAGCATTATTTGAATGGTATAAGAATCAAGCCTTGACAGTTCCGATTCTATCAAGTGCTACACCGGATGCAAACGGACATGTGTTCCAGATTGCTTCTGATGGCACCTTGACAGTAACGGGATTAGACAATTCGGATTCACCAAAGACCTATTATGTTATAGCCACTGGGCCTGGAGTATGTCCGGGGTTTGTAGCCGAACCAAAAGCTGTAATCAACAGAATGCCAGCACTTGCATTTTCAGTAAAAAATGAAATTTGTTTTGGCGACCAAGGTCAAATCACGCTCAATGGTAGTGCTGGAAATGGGACATTTTTGTATAGTTTAGATGGGACTAACTGGGTTTCAACGAATCAATTTAAAGTTGGACCGGGCACTTATACAGGATTTGTAAGAAGTGGTGCGGATTGTGTGGTTCAGGTTCCTGGAATTATAGTATTGGGCCCTTCAGGACCTATTTCTGTGACAGTCCCAACGACCAGTGATCCAATTTGCAATCAAGCAAACGGAAGCATTTCATTCCAAATAAGTGGTGGTTACGGGTCTTATTCTGTAGTTGCCTCACGGAATGGGCAAATTGTAACCACGACTGCATTGAGTGACGGAAATTATTCTTTGCCAAATTTACTTTCAGGTACTTATTCATTTACCATCAGAGATACAAATCCGGATGGTGTTATATGTATTTTCAATGTTGCTGCTTCGGTTGAACTAATTGATCAGCCTACCCCTTTAGCCGCAAATGATGATACGATTTGTGAGGGGGAAGTTGCTAGTTTGATTCCAACATCAACCCAAACAGGCATTATTCCTGTTTTTACCTGGTATCAAAACTCCAATGGAACTGGTCAAATAGTTTCCGGAAACTCAAATAATATTACTTACCAAATAAGTCCTGTAGGAGAGTTAAGGATCTCAGGTCTTCAGGGCAGAACGGATCCTTATTTATACTATGTTAAAATCTCTGGGGTAGGAGTCTGCGAGCCTCCTCTTCTTCAAGTGAAGGTTACAGTTTATGATATTCCAAACCTTCGAGTGTCAAATCCTTCGATAGTTTGCGATCCAAACGGTACAGTTGATCTTACAGAATTTATTGAGGGATTCAATTCAGCTGTTTATGATTATCAGATTTTAAGTCCGAATGGAAGTCCGATGCGACTTGATGAAATTGAAACTGTTAATCAAACGGGTAGTTATCAAGTCAAAAGCAGCATCAAAGGGGCTAATTGTTGGACTCCAAATCAAAGAATTCAGGTACTAATTTCTGATACAGAATTGATTCCAGAATTCAATTATGAAATAGACTTGGGAGGAGGAAATATTCTCTCAAATGCGGAGATTCAAATACAGGAGCCAGTCCAGTTTAAGGATATTTCTCAAGGAAAAATTATAATCTGGAATTGGGATTTTGGAGATGGAAATGGAAGCTCAGAGCAGAACCCTACTCATGAATACCAGAATAAAGGCATCTATACTATTACATTGACAACCATTGATGAATTTGGATGTGTGGATGTCTTCGAACGAGTAGCTCGGGTGTTTGATGATTACGTAATTATTGTACCGAATGCATTTACACCTGATGGATCGAAAAATCAATATTTTAAACCACAATACAGAGGGATCTCATCAATGGAGTTCTACATCTTCAATACGTGGGGAGAATTGATATTTGAGGCGAACAGTCTGGAAACCTTGGGCTGGGATGGAACACTTAATGGCAAAAATACTCCGAATGGGAATTATGTGTATCGGGGTGTTTTCATGACCCGATCTGGTGAAAAAGTTGAAAAGTCAGGAGTATTTATTTTGATCCGGTAAATGAGAAAAGGGATCTTTCATATTTGGGTTTGCTTGATTTTCGCGGTTGGAATTGCGAAAGCTCAGGATGTGCAATACTCCCAATTTTATGCAGCTCCGCTTTATCTCAACCCTGCTCTGACAGGTGCTAGTGAACTCACACGAATAGGCGTCAATTATAGAAATCAATGGCCAGGCCTTGATCAAAACTTCAATTCCTATTCGGCTTACATCGACCATTATATTTTTGACTACAACAGTGGAATCGGGTTAATATTCAATGGGAATAAAGAAAGTCTGGCCAATCTATCCACCAATGAGATAGGCCTCTCTTACGCTTATCGTCTGAAATTAAGTGAAGATTTATACTTCCGAATTGGAGGACAGGCAAGTTATATGCAACGAGATGCGTTTTTTTCTGATCTGGTTTTCGGTACCCAGATTGATATTATTAATGGCTCAATCGGTGGTATCACCGATGAGCTAAATGGGATTCCAATTGACAGTCGCTATAGTTTCATGGACTACAGTTTTGGAGGGATGTTCTATTCTAAGAAAATATGGTTGGGTGCATCTGCTCATCATATTTCAGAACCAAACGTTTCTTTTGTGGAAGGACAATTGTCCAAATTACCCATGAAGCTTTCAGCCCAAGGTGGAATCAAATTTGATTTGGCAGGAGGAAGGAGAAATTACTTCACTCATGCGTATTCCGAAAGATCAGTTTCTTTTGCATTCAACTATAAACAACAAGACCCATTTAGTCAATTGGATGTTGGGGCTCAGCTTTTTCTTGATCCTTTGGTATTGGGTATTTGGTACCGTGGTATGCCAACTAAAAATAGCCTGCCAAACAATGAAGCCTTCATTGCTCTTGTTGGAGTTTCGTTGGAGAGTGGTCTTGATATTGGCTATTCCTATGATATGACAATTTCAAAATTAGGGCAACGAAATAGCGGCGGCGCTCACGAAGTTTCCCTCACTTATACTTTTCTTTGGGGAGATGCAAAAAACAGAAACTTGCGAGATAGAATTATACCATGCTTTAGATATTAAGGGGAATCAGCTTAAATAAAATTTTGGAGTGAAAATTTAAACCAATTTAAAAATATTTTTCTAGGCCTCTTTTTCCGGCCTTTTATTTTTCATAGCTAAAAAAAAGAATGAGTTCCTACTATAATTGGTGATGGTAAATCTCAAAGAATTATAACAATTTGTTGACGTTTAAAGGATTCATTTTTTATTTTTCAATCTCTTGGATTAAAGAATAATTCTGCCCTTATTTTCTGAAATAGTTCATTTTAAAGAATATGATTTTGCTGTATATTACTTACATAAAATAATATTCTAAATATTTAAATCCACAAATTATAATTTGTAAGGCAAATTTTGCTGAATGAAATTCCAATAAAAAGTTTAAAAGTATAGAACAAATGATAAAGGCATTTCGAGTCTATTTTATAATTCTTCTACCTGTCTTATTGATTGTGATGGTAGTGCCTATTGCCTCAGCCCAATTTGCATTTGAATTACCCAGTCGAGCTGCAGAAAGATTTAATTCTTACGATGACATTGAAGTTGTAGTCACCGGTAAATTGGCCCTTTCATCACATACAGAAAGAGGGCATATTTTTTTAGATGTGAAAGGGGGAATACCTCCTTATTCTTTCAAGTGGGACAGTCGCCTAACCACCCAAAACAGAATGAATCTTATTTCCGGAACGTACACAGTAGAGATTAAAGATGCTGCTGGAGTCAAGCATGTCGAGCAAATTATAATCCAACCTCCAAGTGTCTTAACATTAATTCCAATCCAAAAGATAACTGCTTCATGGGACTCCGAATACGATAGAAGTACCAAAATCAGAAAGAACTCCTATATTAAAGAACTTTTCTAAGGAGGTAAAAGTATTGCACCTGAAGGATTCCCGGAAGGAACAAACTTAATCCGCCCCAAGGAGATTTTTGATTTAGGAGCAGATCTTAGTAACACTATTTTTAAAACAAATGTGTGACATAGGGGCTTTAGAAATTAAAGCTTCTTTTTATGTCTAAAACGGTTCGCCTGATCCTAGGTGATCAACTCAATAGTCAGCATTCTTGGTTCCAAAGAGTTGATGATTCTGTCATTTACCTGATGATGGAAATGCGTCAGGAAACAGATTATGCTCTTCATCATATTCAGAAAGTAGTGGGATTTTTCTTAGCGATGCGTGATTTTTCCACAGAATTGAAAAAAGGAGGACACCAGGTGATTTACTTCACGTTGGATGATCCGGAAAACCGTCAAAATCTCCAAGATCAATTAGAGACTTTGGTTTCTAAAGAAGGGTTTAAACGATTCGAATATCAGCTTCCGGATGAGTATCGGCTGGATAAGTTACTTAAGGATATTTGCGAAAAGTTACCAATCTCATCACAGTCCATTGATTCGGAGCATTTTTTGACTTCTCGAGAGTTTCTAAAGGATTTTTTCGAAGGAAAAAAAACCTTCTTAATGGAGACCTTTTACCGGGAAATGAGGAGAAAACATGATATTCTCATGGAAGGAAAAGAGCCTGTACAAGGTGCGTGGAATTTCGATCACGACAATAGGTCCGCCCTGAAGGATAGTAAACTATTGCGCAAGCCAATGACTCAACCCAAGCAGGTTCATAAGTTGGTAGATATGATTCAAAAGGCCGGAGTAAAGACAACTGGAACAATTGATTCTGAAAAATTCCTTTGGCCAGTAAACCGTCAGGAAAGTCTTGAAGTTCTGGATTATTTCTGTGAATACTTGTTGATACATTTCGGAGATTACCAAGATGCTTTGTCCACTTGGGATCCTTTTTTGTTTCATTCCCGGCTAAGCTTCTCCATGAATACCAAAATGATTTCTCCGCTGGAAGTGGTGCAAAAAGTGGAGTCATATTGGGTCGAGCATCAGGATCAAATTTCTATTTCGCAAGTCGAAGGATTTATCCGACAAATCATAGGCTGGCGGGAATACATGAGGGGTATTTACTGGGCAAAGATGCCTGAGTTTGCAGAGCTGAATTTCTTTGCTCATGACCGCAAACTTCCCAAATGGTTTTGGACAGGCCAAACAAAAATGAAATGTCTAAGTGAAGCCATTGGTCAATCGTTGGATCTGGCTTATGCCCATCATATTCAGCGCTTGATGGTCACTGGAAACTTTGCACTTCTTGCCGGTATTCATCCTGATGAAGTGGATAAATGGTACCTGGGAATCTACATTGACGCCATCGAATGGGTGGAAATCACTAATACGAGAGGAATGAGTCAGTTTGCTGATGGTGGGATTGTTGGCACCAAGCCTTACGTATCCTCCGCCAACTACATCAAAAAACAAGGCAATTATTGCAGTCATTGTGCCTATGATCCAAATAAGAAAATCGGTGAGGATGCCTGCCCTTTCAATTCACTATACTGGCATTTTTATGACCGCAATCGGGATAAACTGGAGAAAAATCCCAGGATTGGAATGGCTTACAAAACATGGGATAAAATGGGAAATAAGCAGGAACTTCTTGATCAGGCAGAAATCTATTTACAAAATATCGAAAGCCTTTAAAGTAAAAAAAGTAGCTGAAAATTTATTCAGGCTACTTATTTTATTCAAATCGTGCTGTCATTTTAATTAAATCTCTCGGGGATTTCTGATTATTTCAAAGGAATTTCCAGAGTTCCCGAGCAATATCCGGTCATCAAATCGCCGTCGTATTGTCCCATATAATAGATGATTTCCCATTCCTTCTCGGTGTCAATTTGGTACGGAGCAAAGAATTCAGCATCCACAAATGGAACAGGAGACATAGAGGCATTGCCGCGAAGGGTGTGTTTATACAACTGACGGAGTGGAATTCTACTCAATAGTCGGTTTGCTAAAACGGTCGGCCCGGTGGCTTGAGTGAAAAAATTTACCGCGTAAAATCTGGATCGGTAAGCCTCTGCAAGAGCAAGTTTCCCGATAGCCTCCGCTTCTACTACTTTACCAAGTAGCCAATTCATCCGATTAGTAAAGTAAGAATTCAGATTATCCGGATCTACCCCGATCTGCTGAAGTCCCTCATTAGAAAGAGCAAAGCGCTGTGTAGGAAGTCGGCGATTCACTTTTTCGTTTGGAAAAATTTTGAAAAGTTGAAAATCCGGATTGTCAAAGTCCATAGGGTCAAACCTCGATAAAACAGTTTTACTATCATTTCCCGGAGTAGATATAGAAAAAACGAAAGGGTTGACAGAAAACTGATCCGGATCTCCGTCAGAGGTTATCTGGTTTCTGCCTTCGAATATTGGACCTCGAAAGGGGCCATTGGAGATGGGACGATTTATAAATCTGCAGGGAGCATCTATTAGTTTCGCCTCTAAAATCGGGTCCTGAAATCCGTCTACTTCCACTTTGCTTACATTCACTCCGATTCCGCGAGAATTATAATCAGACCTATCAGGAGAAGTGACAGGTGAAGGCGGCACAGCTTCAGATGTGATCCGGCCAGGATTAGATATGCGTGATTTCATTGAAGAATACAGAAAAGAAAAACCTAAATATCTTCAGGAATACTTCCGAATCAGAGTTGGGATCAACAGCGGACCTGTAGTGGTAGGGGTGGTAGGGTTGAAAAAATTCTCATTTGATATCTGGGGAGACACCGTAAATACAGCTGCGCGAATGGAACAAGGAAGTGCCCCGGGCAAAGTCAATGTTTCACATTCGACTTACTTGCTGTGTCAGAATGAATTTGATTTTAAGGCACGGGGAAAAGTATTGGCCAAAAATAAGGGAGAACTTCTGATGTATTTTGTAGAGAGCAAAAGATAAAAACCATTTCAGCTGGTCCTTTACTGATCTGGTTTATACGGCTTCTGGTCCAAAACAATCCTCGCCTTTGGCAATGATTCAGGATAGTTTTTCTGAATAAACTCAATCATCTTTTCTCGAACATGGACGCGAAGATCCCAAGCAGTCGGTGAGTTCTTTGCAGAAACTAAGATTCGAGTCTCTACTGTTAGTTCTTTCGAATCTGTCACTTGAAGAACTTTTACTTTTTATCCCAAAGCTTGGTGCCTTCCAGGATATGATCCAATTCTTGTCTCATGGCTTCAAATGAAATCGTGTAATCGGTGTAAATAAAGACCGAACCAATTATGTTGGCTGAAGTGCGGGTCCAGTTTTGGAAAGGTTTTTCAAGAAAATAAGTTATAGGAAGCACTAATCGCCTTTGATCCCAAATCCGAACAACCACATAAGTCAAATTGATTTCCTCAACCCAGCCCCACTCGCCTTCCACAACTACCGCATCTTCCAATTTGAAAGGTTGAGCAAAAGCAATTTGAATCCCGGCAATCAATGGTCCAATAGCTTTTTGCGCCGAAAAACCAATGATAATCCCCGCTACTCCTGCTAATGCAAAAAGCCCGACGCCAATCTGTCAAATCGATATAAAAGACAGCAGAATTAATCCCATCCCAAAAATGATGATTATAAAATTGATCACCTTCTGGAGAATGTTGATTTGGTTGTAGATTTTCAGGGCCTTCAGATTGTCTTTTCTCGAGATATCATATTGTCTAAGCAGACTTCCCTTTAAAATCTGTGATATAATATGCAAACACTAAGTGAATCAGAGGATAATCAGAACGGTGTTTAGTTTTGGAAGATATGCCCACTCTTCCCATTCCTGTGACCTCTCTGAAAAGGAAAATTTTGCCACAGCGAGACTGAGTGATATAAAAAGAGGATTAACTAACCTAGAATAATATTTCATCTGTTTATAAGTTTCTTTTGAATGGCCCATAAGAATATCGGGAAGAATCTCGCATGGCTAATAATTATATTAGTGTGAGACGTTCTTGTCATACTCGATTTCATGTGTTAATAATTTGTTTTTTATCGTCACATGGTATCCCGCAAATTGATCCCTGATAGCTATCGGGGCATCCTAATATTTGACGTCTTGTCCTGCTCGATTTCAAATGCTCAATAAATGCTTTGACATACTTTGAAAAAGGAAATTCTGTCGAGATGATCTTAGAAAATAGGTATTAATTCGAAAAAGTCATGAAAGTGAAAATTTGTTACTCGTCACAGGGGACTGGGGCTAAAATAAATTGGTGACTAAAATCCAGTGAATCGATGTCGACCTGCACTGGAATTCCATCCGTCGTATTCATTTTACCACAACCTTCTTTCCACCCTTCTTCTGTTTTTTGAAACACCACTTCACGCTTTGAGGAATCGCTTTCAGACATGAACGTGTATTCAGCAACCATCCTATTTTCCCTTATTTCTCCTTCGATAGATCCGGTGTTTTTATCCTTTTCAAAAATCGAATAATCAAGCGTTCTGGTCACCTTTGTTCCTACTGTAAGAGTCATTAGTTGGATGGTATCTTTTTCGTTAACGTGTTGAAAGCATTCGGTATTGATTTCTTCCAGATATTCAGCATCAGGGGAAAGTGCTACATCAATTGGGGAATCTTCCTTAGGTTCTTTACAACCTACTATTGATAGGATTCCAAAAAATAGGGTATATCCAGTTTTCATAGCTGTTTTTCAATTAGTTAACTCAATTTTTAAAACAAAAAGACCGCCAAGTGTGACGGTCTTTGATTTTCTGTTCAGAGTCCAAGTTCAATCCCCGATCCATTCAGCCACAAATAAATTAGTGTCCCGGGTTCCTCCATTATTTCGGTTGGAGGCAAAAACCAGGTATTTGCCATTATTTGAGAAAACTGGGAATGCATCAAATGTGCCGTCACTGGTGATTTTGGTCAGGCCCGTTCCATCAAGATTGATCATGAAAAGATTAAATGGAAAGCCGCGCTCAGTCTGATGATTAGAGGCGAAAATGACTTTGTTTCCAGCAGGGTGGAAGAAAGGAGCCCAGTTGGCTTTGCCCAAATCTGTCAACTTCTTTACGTCAGTTCCATCTGCATTAGCGATGTAGAGTTCCATGCTTGTAGGCATGACTAAGCCTTCGGCAAGTAAGTCTTTATATTCTTTTATATCTGCTTCTGTTTTAGGTCGGGAAGCTCTCCAAATTAGTTTGGTTCCATCAGGTGAGAAAAATGCACCGCCATCATAGCCAAGATCAGAGGTGATTTGCTTCACATCCGAGCCGTCCAGCTTCATCGTAAAAAGCTCCAAATCTCCTGTCCTCAAAGAGGTGAAAACCATTCGGTCTCCTTTTGGAGATACGGTTGCTTCTGCATCGTAGCCCGGTTCGTTGGTCAATTGTGCCAGGATGTTACCCTGCAAGTCAGCGGTGAAAATATCAAAACTGTCATAAATCGGCCACACATACTTCCCGTCTGTTCTTCGGTCGAGCACAGGAGGACAATTTTCGTCTCCTAGGTGGGTGGAGGCATAGACTATAGTTTTATTGTCTGGCAAAAAATAGGAGCACGTCGTTCTTCCCAATCCCGTGCTGAGTAATGGAGGTTTGCTGTTTTTCAAATCATCTTCTCTCCAATTGACATAATAAACCTGATCGCACTCGGCTCCCCAAGCTCTATAATCGGATTGAAAGACCAACTTAGTGTCATCGAACGACCAGTAAGCTTCGGCATTATTTCCTCCAAATGTCAGTTGCTTGATGTTCTTTAGGTATTTCATTTCTTCCGGTGATAGAAGAAGGGAATCACTTGCTGAATGGGCATTTGTCTGAGCCTCAATTTTTGGATTTAAGGCAAAAGAAAGAATAAGAGCGACAACGAAGAATTTTCTCATTTTTGTGTTAGAATTTTTAAGAAATGCAGGGCCAAGATACCAATTATTATCTTTGACTTAAATTGGAAAAACAAATGAAAAACAGAGGAAAATACTATTTGATCATCCTTTTAGGAGGACTGATGAATTGGAGCTGTAACCAAGCCCCGACTGAGGAAGAATTATTGATAGGGTTGAATGAGGATGTTCTATTTCTTGCCGCAGATGACTTGGGAGGCAGAGCGATTGGCACGGAAGGGGAACAGAAAGCTGCGGACTACCTTGCCGCACGGTTTGAGGAAGTTGGCTTGCAACCGAAAGGTTCTGAAGGATTTTTTCAGCCTTTCACCGTATCAAAACCAACCAATCCGCACGAGGAAGCTGTGATCGGGACGGACGGAGAAGGCGTGACTGGCAGAAACGTAATAGGATTCATTGATAACAAATCCGAACATACCATTGTGATTGGGGCTCATTTTGATCATTTGGGTATGGGCGGTCAGGGATCACTCCACCGGGGAGATTCTGCGATTCACAACGGCGCGGATGACAATGCATCCGGAACAGCCGCTTTGGTAGCTTTGGCTGATCAACTGAAACATGAAAAGCATCCGAGTAACTTCCTTTTCATCGCATTTTCGGGTGAGGAAAACGGCTTATGGGGTTCCAATTACTTTGTAAAAAATCCAACCATTGATCTCAAAACAGTCAACTATATGATCAACATGGACATGGTGGGCAGGCTGAATGCTGAAAATAAATTGGCTATTAATGGGGTTGGTACCAGTCCAAGCTTTGTTTCTGCATTGGGTCTGGCAAATGCTGATAGTTTGAAATTGGTTACTTCCGAATCTGGTGTTGGGCCATCCGATCATACCTCTTTTTACCTTCAGGATTTGCCGGTTCTACACTTTTTCACTGGTCAGCATGAAGACTATCACAAGCCGGGGGACGATTCTGAAAAGATCAATTACGACGGCTTGCTGCTGGTAGTCAAATACATTGACCGATTGGTGAATGAATTGGATGCCGAACCAAAACTTGCTTTCACCAAAACCAAAGATTCCAACGGAGATTCTCCAAGGTTCACCGTTTCTTTGGGTGTGGTTCCGGATTATCTTTATGATGGGAAAGGAATGGGGATTGATGGAGTTTCGGAAGATAAACCTGCACAGGTGGCTGGATTAAAGAAAGGCGATATCATCCTGCAAATGGGCGATTCAACAATTGTTGACATGATGAGCTATATGAGAGCATTGAGTACGTTTCAAAAGGGAGATTCAACCGCTCTGAGTATTGAGCGGGATGGTCAAAAGATAGAAGCTATGGTTAAGTTTTAATCGACCAAAATAAAATACACAAAGCCTTGAAACGAGAAATTGCTTCAAGGCTTTTTATTTTTCACCGGGAGAATTATGCAGAAGCTTGATTCGCCAACCTAGTTCTGTTCTTACAGCGATGATTGTTTCCAGCCAATGAATTACCCTCGGGGCTGAATTTTGTGTGGTAAATGTGGCGTAATTATGATAGCTGACCCATGCTACGTCTTCCATAATTTCCATTTTGAAAAAGTCAAATTTGTTTTCTCTTGTTGGTTTTGGAATTCGCAATCTTGCTTTCTCCAAATAGTTGCGGACGGAATCGGTATTCCAGATTTCACCATTCTCGATCAGTATGAAATCATCTGTGTAATAGTCAGTGATTTTTTCTGATTTTAAGTCTGTGAGGATATCCTGAAAAGAATCTTCAACCAACTTTCTCAGACTGAGGATATCCTTTTCCTTTTGATTCTGAGCGAAAGTTAGACTTGAGACGAATAAGATAAGGAAAGTAAGGAGTAGATTTTTTCGTATCATGATAGTATCAGTTTACTATGTCAAGTTTACTGATTTCCTTCAAATTTCATTTAATAAAAAAACAGTTCTCTTTGAGCCGAATAATTTGGGAATGACCGCAAAAAAAATGTGGCTATTACTAAAGCCTCTAAGCCCACGGCGACCTATGATCTTCAGGAGTTGCGGGAATTGGGAATATTTATTTCCTCTGGAGTTGGTAGGAGTGTAAACTATGATCTGGTTTTGGAAATATGAAGGGATAGGATTAATCAGCTGTGCTCAGGCTGACTCCTCTTGGGCGCCCATTTTTTCTAATCAACGCTCCCATCTAGGCCTAATTCTTCTATCTTTGTGCCTTGTTTTGAGCGGGATGCCCCGCGTGAGGGATAGAAGTGGTATCCACGGTCCCCGATAGTCATCGGGGGGAGTGATACAAGCGGATAGCCCGACCCCACCTTTTTCGGTGGGGCACGCCCAAAAAACCATCACCTACTTGCCCACAAGAAAGGAAATTGTGAAAACGTATCAGGAATTTAAACAGGTCGATTATCCCGGAATAGGGGAATCTGTCCTTCAGTATTGGAAAGAAAATAAGATTTTCGATCAGTCTATCGCCAACAGAGAAGGTGCAGAAACCTTCACTTTTTTTGAGGGACCGCCTTCGGCAAATGGAACGCCGGGGATTCACCATGTGATGGCGCGTGCGCTGAAAGATATATTTTGCCGATACAAAACACTTAAAGGATATCAGGTAAAGCGGAAAGGTGGCTGGGATACACATGGTCTTCCGGTGGAGCTTCAGGTAGAAAAAGAGCTTGGAATCACCAAAGAGGATATCGGGAAGAAAATCTCTGTGGAGGAATACAATCGCAAATGCAGGGAGACGGTGATGCGATTCAAAAACGAGTGGGACGACCTGACTGAGAAAATCGGTTATTGGGTGGACCTGGATGATCCCTATATCACTTTTGATTCGAATTACATTGAGAGCTTATGGGCGCTGCTTCGCAAGCTGTATGACAAAGGATTGCTCTACAAAGGCTATACGATCCAGCCATTTTCTCCCGCAGCTGGGACAGGTTTAAGTTCGCATGAACTCAATCAGCCGGGTACTTACAAAGACATCAAAGACACTTCCGTCACGGCGCAGTTTAAGCTGAAAGGTGAGGAAAATACCTTCATTTTGGCTTGGACCACTACGCCTTGGACTCTGCCATCCAACTCTGCTTTGGCTATCGGGGAGAATCTGGATTATGTGAAAGTGCGAACTTTTAACCCTTATACTTTTGAGCCGGCGACTGTGATTTTGGCTAAAGCCAGAATGAATTCTCTTTTGAATCCGAAGGCAGCTGAGCTGAAACTGGAAGCGTATCAAGCTGGCGATAAACTTATTCCATTTGAAATAATCGAAGAGTTTAAAGGAAAAGCGATGCTTGGTTGGGAATATGAGCAACTGTTTCCAATTGCAGGTTTAGAACTTCCAAAACCTGCATTTACGGTGGTGTCCGGTGATTATGTGACCACTGAAGACGGTACTGGAATCGTGCATTTGGCAAAAGCTTTTGGAGCGGATGACTTTAGAACTTTGGTCCAGAATAATGTGAAAGGGATATTTGTAAGAGATGATCAAGGAAATGAAATCCCGGTGGTGGATAAGCAGGGAAAATTCATTCCGGTTGTCGGTGAATACCTGGTTACCAAAATGAAAGAGCATGAAATCACTGCACACAAAGTATATGGTGTGGATGATTTCTTTGTGAAGAATTACCCGAAGGATGATGAGAATGTTGCTGATTACAAAAACACCGATGTGATCATCTCCATCATTCTGAAAAATGAAAATAAGGCCTTCAAGGTCGAAAAATACGAGCACAGCTATCCGCATTGCTGGAGGACAGACATGCCAATTTTATACTATCCGATGGAAAGCTGGTTTATTAAAACCACCGCTTACAAGGACCGCATGGTTGAGCTGAACAAAACAATCAACTGGATGCCTGAAGCGACGGGAACTGGTCGATTTGGAAATTGGCTGGAAAATCTGGTAGACTGGAACCTGAGTCGATCGAGATTCTGGGGTACACCGCTTCCAATTTGGAGAACAGCAGACGGAACTGAGGAGAAATGCATCGGTTCAATCGCGGAGTTAAATTCCGAAATTGAAAAGTCGATAGCCAATGGGTTTATGGCGAAATCTCCGTATGAAGGCAAAGAACTTGACCTTCATCGTCCATTTGTGGATGATATCATTTTGGTTTCCGACAAAGGAGAGAAGATGGTTCGAGAGGCAGATCTGATCGACGTTTGGTTTGACTCGGGCGCGATGCCTTATGCCCAATGGCATTATCCATTTGAAAATGAGGAGATTTTCAAAGCAAATTATCCGGCAGATTACATCGCTGAAGGCGTAGATCAGACTCGTGGCTGGTTCTTTACTTTGCATGCGATTGCAGTGATGCTTTTTGACAGCGTTGCATTCAAGAATGTCATTGCAAATGGGCTAGTTCTGGACAAAAGCGGAAACAAAATGTCCAAGCGATTGGGCAATGCAGTGGATCCTTTTAAAACCCTGAAAGAATATGGACCGGATGCCTTGCGCTGGTACATGCTCAGCAATGCGAATCCTTGGGACAACCTGAAATTCAATCTGGATGGTATAGCTGAAGTACAAAGACGCTTCTTTGGTACGCTTCAGAATACGTATAATTTCTTTGCGCTTTATGCAAATCTGGATGCTTTTGTCTATGATAAGTCAAAAGCAATTCCGGTAAACGACCGTTCGGAACTCGATCAATGGATCATCTCCAAGCTTCAATCTTTGATCTCCGAAGTGGAAGAAGCGATGGACAATTACGATGCGACTAAAGCGACTCGGGCCATCATGAACTTTACTGTCGATCATGTGTCCAATTGGTATGTGCGTCTTGCAAGAAAGAGATTCTGGAGAGGCGATATGAATGCAGACAAGCAGGCTGCTTACGAGACATTGTACGAGTGTTTGCTTTCCATTTCGCAATTGATGTCTTCTTTTGCTCCATTCTATGCGGATTGGTTATATCAAAATTTGACCGAATCGGGAACTGACGCAAAAGCATCAATTCACTTGACGGATTGGGTTGCTGTTGATACAGCTCTGATTAATAAGGATCTTGAGGCAAGCATGGATATGGCTCAGACGATTTCTTCTCTGGTTCACTCGCTGCGCAAGAAAGAGAAGATGAAAGTTCGTCAACCCTTGCAACGAATTTTGATTCCTGTATTGAATGCAAAATCCCAAGCTCAAATAGCTCACGTGGAAGAGTTGATCAAGTCAGAGGTGAACATCAAAGCGATCGAGTACATCGATGATGCTTCCGGAATTCTTGTGAAAAGCGTGAAACCGAATCTTCCCCTTCTGGGGAAAAAACTTGGACAAAAAATGCGCTTTGTAGTAGGTGCGATCAACAACTGGGGTCAAGCCGAAATTGCCCAAATTGAGCGGGAAGGCAAGATTTCTGTTGATGTTGAAGGGGAACCTTTGGAGCTTCTTTTGGAAGAAGTTCTGATCACTTCACAGGATATTCCAGGCTGGTCCGTAGCTACTGATCAGGGAGTTACAGTGGCTTTAGATGTGACTTTAACCGACGAACTCAAGCAGGAAGGTGTGGCCCGCGATTTGGTAAACAGAATCCAAAATCTTCGAAAAGACTTGGGCCTTGAGGTACAGGATAAGATTCATGTGACGATTGCAAATGATAATGAATTGATAAATGCATCTATAGCAGGATTTGGTGAGTATATTCAATCCGAAACCCAAGCTTTGAGTTTGGAGCTTTCTGCAAATCCGGAAGGTGCAACACTGCTTGACATGGACGATTTTGAAATTGCCGTATTAGTTAAAAAAGCTTGAGCGTAAAACGTAGATAATGAATAAATACCTGAAATACTTTGGCGTTGCGCTGCTGGTAATCCTGATTGATCAGGCTGTAAAAATGCTGGTTCATTTCGAAATGGACTTTGGGACGCCAGGTCAGATTCTGATCTTTGGAGACTGGTTCAAGTTGCACTACACCACCAATCCAGGGATGGCATTTGGTATGGAGTTGGGATCTGAATATGGGAAATTAATTTTGACCACTTTCCGCCTTATAGCGATGGTTGGGATCGGTTATTATCTTTATCATATCATCACAAACAAGCAAAATCCAGTTTATATTCTTTGTATTTCCATGATTTTGGGGGGAGCGATAGGTAACCTGGTCGATTCGGTTTTTTATGGAGTTTGGTTGAATAACGCCCCTTACGATGCACCCACTCCTTGGTTTCATGGTCAGGTTGTAGACATGTTTTATTTTGATATTTGGGAAGGTTATGTACCTGATTGGTTTCCACTTTGGGGTGGCAGCTACACAGCACTTTGGCCGATTTTCAATGTAGCTGATGCCTCTATTTTCATAGGGGTAGCTATTATATTAATTTTTCAAAACAGATTTTTCCCCGAGACTAAGAAAGAAGATCACTCACCCTCGCAAGAGCTGGAATTCAAGGAATAACTAGGGAGCTGTTGTCACAGTTTTCAGAACATTTCTTCCGAAAACCGTGATTAATATTAGTATTTCGAAATAAACCTCCATTTTTTAAAAATCAACGGACTTTTTCTGTAATTTTCACCTTGCATATCCTTTTCAAATGGAGTGCGAGTCACATTTTGGTTGCTTTGATTTGCCCGGTCAAAGCCAACCTATATATAGTTTAGGTAACAAATAACATGATAGTAGATTCTGATAAACCCTTTCAGGTAGTATATACTATCTATAACCATGAGTATTTAGGTTTACTTTTTGATTCTTACGCCGTACAGCTTGATGAAAAAGGGAGACTTTCGCTGGCATTCCAAAATATAAGTTCTGCGAATGCAAAAGAATTTGACTCAAGTCTGGATCAGAAAGATTACGAGTTGATAAAGCTAATGGATGATATGCAGCCTGAAGTAGTTGTAAAACCCTACATGAAAAAAGGTAACATCCGGCCAAAGGATTATCTCCACAAAATATTTGACCCTAAGACTGAGGATAAAAAGATTCATGAGCTATTGGAGCAAAAGCTCGAAACTTTGAAAGCTGAGATTTTACCACGATTGATGGGTAAGCGACTTTTCGAAATGGGAACTGATGGTAACCCTGTCTGGAAAGAAATTATCGTAAATGCTGAGCGGGCAACAGTCCTATTTCACTTTTATAAAAATCCCGAAAACACACATTATTGGCCATCGATCAAATTCAAAAGTGAAAAACTCGATTGGCAATACAAATGTGGATATCTGATCTGTAAAGAGCCTGCGTGGCTGGTAGTGAACCAACAACTTTACAGTTTTGAGAAAGGAATCGATGGAAAAAAACTTCAACCTTTTCTGAATAAAAAATTCATAGCAGTTGAAAAGCGATTCGAGGAAACCTACTACAGCAAATTTATCACCCAGTTGATTACTCATTTCGATGTGGTTGCAGAGGGTTTTGAAATAAAAGTTGACCGTGGCACCCCTGAAGTTTTGCTGGTAATCAGCGATTTGCCGAAGAATAATCCTGATCTCTTCGGGAACGAGGAAGAACCTGTAGAGGAAGATCAAATTGTGTTTGAACTCAGATTCAAATACGGAGAATTTGATTTTCCGATTCAGACTTCAGAGTCCGAAACCAAGGGAAATTCTGTTCGGATGGAAGAAAAAGACGGAAAATATACTTTTTATAAGACGATTCGGAGTACTCAAAAAGAGAAATCATTTGGGAAGATTCTGAGTGACTTTGGGATGGCGGTTCGGATAGGTACGCAATCCCTCCCAAAAACGCAGGCGTTCGAATGGATCGGAAATTACGAGGATAACCTGGAGGAAAACAAAATTAAAGTCATCCAGAGAGGCGTTGCGAAAGGAAAAATTTATAACATCGGCAAAGCTAAAATTACCATTGAAGTCAATGAAAATATTGACTGGTTCGATGTAAAAGCATTGATAAAATTTGGAATCTACCTGGTTCCTTTTGCAAAAATTCGAAAGCTCATCATTCAAGGAAAGTCAGAGTTTGAGCTTCCTAATGGAGAAATAGCGGTCATTCCTGCTTCTTGGTTTGTGAATTATTCCGAGCTGTTTTCTTTCATGGAGGACAAGGGAGCAATGGATACAATGGTGCTTAGAAAGCATCATTTGGCTTTGGCAAAAGAGATGGAGCAGGGTGAATTGGTTAAGTTGTCCCTGAGTCGCAAGCTGGAACGACTCCGTGATTTTGAGGCAATCGATGAATACGAAGTACCTTCTCTTTTTCAGGGAACTCTTCGTCCTTACCAGCATGCCGGCTACAACTGGCTTAGATTTTTGAATGAGTTCAAGTTTGGTGGTTGCCTTGCAGATGACATGGGTTTGGGAAAAACCGTTCAAACTTTGGCCATGCTTGCCTACGAAAAAGAATTTAATCCGGGCTTCACATCTCTATTAGTGATGCCGACATCACTTATTTATAATTGGGAATTAGAAGCGAGAAAATTTACCCCTGACTTGAAGATTTTGGTTTATTCCGGGACTCAGCGGATCAAAGATCCATGGAGATTTGGAGAGTTTGATTTGGTGCTTACTTCCTATGGAATTGCCCGATTGGATATCGAAGTTTTGAAGGAGTTTTTCTTCAATTATATCATTTTGGATGAATCTCAGGCGATCAAGAATCCGGGAAGTAATATTGCAGCCGCAGTCAATCAGTTGAAGAGCAAGCAAAAACTGATTTTGACCGGTACACCGGTTGAGAATGGCACGATGGACCTTTGGTCTCAAATGAATTTTGTAAATCCGGGTTTGCTGGGTAATCAGAATTCCTTCAAAAAGCAGTTTCAACAGCCTATCGAGAAGCAGCACGATATGGCAAAAGCGCATAAGCTTCATGCGATGATCAAACCTTTTATTCTTCGAAGAATGAAATCTCAGGTGGCCACAGATTTACCTGAAAAGATTATCAACGTGAAATACTCCGCGATGACTCCAGCTCAAGAGAAGATATACGAGGAAGTAAAAAGCTATTACCGTGAAAAAATAATCGGGGAACTCCAACTGTCAGGCAGAGGAACTCAGCAGTTTACATTGCTTCGTGGCCTGACCCAACTTCGGCAAATTGCCAACCATCCAAAACTGGTCAGAGATGACTATGAGGGAGAATCTGGCAAGTTGGAGGACGTGACCTACATGCTACAATCGACCATTTCAGAAGGGCATAAAGTGCTTGTGTTTAGTCAGTTTGTAAGGCATCTGGCTATTGTAAAAGAATACCTGGTTAAAGAAAACATCCCTTTTGCCTACCTGGATGGAGCGACTCGAGACAGACAAGCTCAAGTGGAAAAATTTCAGGAGCAGGAAGAGGTGAAGGTATTTTTGATTTCCCTCAAAGCTGGTGGAGTTGGATTGAACCTGACCAAAGCGGAGTATGTGTTCCTGCTTGATCCATGGTGGAATCCTGCCGTGGAAGCTCAGGCGATAGACAGGGCGCACCGGATCGGACAGGAAAACAAAGTCATTATCTATAAATTCATCAGCCGTAATTCGGTGGAAGAGAAGATTATGGCTTTGCAAGATCGAAAACTGGCCTTAGCCGGAGAGCTTATTGGGACTGAAGAAAGCTTCATGAAAAGTCTTGATCAGTCCGATATTGCAGCTTTACTGGATTAGTGATCAAACTAAATTTTATCAAGAGCAGAAAATTAATTTCTGCTCTTTCTTTATTCTTTTGATTTTCAATTGAATAAGGAAATGTTGACTTTTTTTAACCATAATTTATTTTCAATTCTTGACTAACAGAACTGATATTTTTCTAAATTAAATCACACAGTCTTTTACAACCAACGCAGCATGCCTAGAGCAAAATCCGATAAAGATCGGAAAATCTTTGTGCTGGATACTTCGGTAATCCTCTATGCACACAACTCCATTATGACTTTTGCCGAGCACGATGTGGTCATTCCGATCACAGTATTGGAGGAACTGGATCAGTTCAAAAAAGGCAACGATACCAAGAATTTTGAGGCTCGTGAGTTTATCCGTTTACTGGATAAATTGTCTCAGGATCACATGATTCATAATTGGACGCCACTAAACGGGAAGACGAAAGGGAACTTCTGCGTATTAATGAACCCTGACAATCAGCTCAACGCCAATGATATTTTTGGCGAGGTGAAAAATGATCATAAAATCCTAAATGCAGCGCTCTACCTAAAGCAGCATGAGAAAAACAGGAAAGTGATCTTGGTAAGCAAGGATATAAACCTTCGACTGAAAGCCAAATCTCTTGAAATTTATGCAGAGGACTACGAAACAGGAAAAATCAAAAACATCTCCGAGCTTGAAAATACCGGTAAGTATGTTTTGGAAGATATAGATCCTGAAGTGATCACCAAGATATACGAGGCTGGATATATTGATGCTAAGGCTGTACTTGGAGCAAAGAAGAGAAAATCAAACGGCTATTATATCCTGAAAAATAATAAGAACTCAGTGTTGACCTTTTACAATTCGGAGGAAAATATTTTGGAAAGGGTAGACAAGCAATTGGCTTATAACATAAAGCCAAAGAACGCAGAGCAGACATTTGCACTTCATGCTATCACAAACCCCAAGATTAAATTGGTGTCAATTCAAGGGGTGGCAGGTACAGGAAAAACGCTTCTTGCACTTGCTGGAGCTTTGGAGCAGCGAAGAGAATACAAGCAAATATTCCTGGCTCGACCCATAGTGCCATTGAGCAACAAAGATATTGGATACCTCCCGGGAGATATCAAATCCAAGTTGAATCCTTACATGGAGCCACTTTGGGATAACTTGAAATTTATTCAGAATCAGTACAAGGAAACCGATAAGGAATTTCAGAAAATCACGGAACTGGTAAACCAGGAAAAATTGGTAATTCAACCCTTGGCTTATATCAGAGGACGTTCTTTATCCAATATTTTTTTTATTGTGGATGAGGCTCAAAACCTGACTCCTCACGAGATCAAGACGATTATTTCCAGAGCGGGTGAAAATACCAAGATAATTTTTACAGGAGATGTGTTCCAGATTGACACGCCTTATTTGGATAGTCAGAGTAATGGACTTTCCTATTTGATTGATCGGGCGAAAGATCATCCGCTCTATGCTCATGTCAAATTGGAAAAAGGCGAACGATCTGAATTAGCTAATCTGGCAAACGAGCTTTTATAGTTTTTAAAGAAGAGCAAGGCTAGGGACAAGTTCGTTTTTCGGTAATAATTAAAACGTAACCCTTTGATTTTGAAATTATTGTCCAAAACTGAGGGATTGGTGTTCGTTTGTGAACAGGAAATTATCACCTTTTATTCATAATAAATTGAAAATCAACTATTTAAAAAATTGGGCTGCTTTTAGCATATAGGATATTCACGGTTAAGGTCTATTTATTACTTCATGAATTTCTAATGTCATTTTTCAGAGGAAAATTAAGAAAGCGAGCAGAAATTGACTCTTAATTGTTAACTGCCCGATTTGAAAATACTAAGCCAACTTAAAAATGCCGGCATTGAATCATCAGAAGAAGTGAATAATTCATTCTCTGAATATTAAAAAGAAATTGCTTCTAGTCTCTCCCGTTTTGGTCAGAAATCTCGAAGGAATTAAAATATACCTCGTAAGGGTTATTTGGTTGATTGTTTTGATTAAGCTAAAAAGGTGGGTTTTGCCCACCTTTTTCTTTGCTTAACTTTCAGTAATCGTATTCAATTTGGAAAGAAAGCTATTGTAATATTGTCTGCCCACTTGGACTACCGCTCCTTTGAGAAGTGTAATTTCCTTGGTATTGAAACTTTCAATTTGCCCAAGATGTACGATGAAGGATTTTTGAACTCGTAAAAAGAATTGGGAAGGAAGAATTTCCTCAATTTCTTTCATTGATTTTCTAATACTATAATCCCGATTTTTTGTAAAGATATTAACCATGTTTCCATTGGCTTCAACATAGTAAATATCATCATATTGAACTCTCTCAAAGGCATTATCAGCTTTGATGAATACTGCATCTGTTACCAAATACGGACTGTCACTCGAACTTTTTGCTACAATTGATTCGGTGGATGGCTTAGTTCTTTTGTTGTAAAGAACAATCTCAACTATCGCATGAATATCATTTGTGTTGAAGGGTTTTACTATAAAACCTGCCGGTGAAATTCTCTTGGCTCGCTCGATAATAGTAGGGTCACTAAAGGAAGTGACGAAAACCAAAGGTGCATCCACCATTTGTTTTACTATTTCACCCAATTCGATACCGTCCTTGTCTCCCTTGAGCTTGATATCCATGAATACCAAATCCGGGCGGTACTTTTTGATTACTTTGATACATTGATTAGCAGAATTTGCGATGTCGATATTGACATAACCAAGGAGCTCAAGAATCTCCTGTATATTTTCTGCGATGCTGATGTCGTCTTCGACAATTAAAATCCGCTCCTCCTTCATAAATAGCTGGCAGATGTGTTTTAGTGGGTGAAAAATGAATTTAAAGACTTATAAATCAATCTTTCCCCTAATTACTAAATTAAATATCGAAAATCAAATGCTTTTTTTTGGATATGAAAAATTTATAGACTCATCATTTCCTTAAATCGTGCCGCTTGCCTTCTGCTTACTTCAATTCTATCTCCTCCTTTCAGTGTTACGACTAATCCACCATTGAACCAAGGCTCAATTGCTTCGACCCAACCGAGATTTATGATGTGTTTTCTACTGGCACGGAAAAATGATTTTTCATCTAACCGTTCATCAAGAGCATTCAGGGATTTGTGAATCATTGGTTTGAAGTTGTCAAAATAAACCTTGATGTAGTTGCCGTCTGATTCAAAAAGACGAACATTTGATAATCTTACAAACCAGCATCTATCTCCGTCTTTGACGAAGACCTGATCCTCAAGAGTGAGTTTCTTTTGGTTCTGAGAGGTCAAATATTGTTCGCTTTTCGCTCCTCCCTCCATTTTGAGCAACAGTTTGTTGATAGCTTCTTCCAGTCTCTTAGGCTCAATTGGCTTGAGAAGATAATCCAAGGCATTCACCTGAAAAGCCTTCAAGGCATATTCGTCGTAAGCTGTAGTGAAAATCACGTGCGGTACGTTGTCAAGCTCTTCGAGGAGCTCAAACCCGGTTTTTTCAGGCATTTGGATATCGAGGAAAATAACATCAGGATTAAGCTGATCTATTTTCTCTTTGGCATCATCCACATTTACAGCTTCACCTACCACTTCTACTGTTTCTAGCTGATTAAGTAGTGTGATTAGCTCTTTTCGAGCGAGTCTTTCATCGTCAATTACTAAGGCGCGCATTTTTCATGAATTTGTTAGGGTAAATTAACTCTTTGTTTCGGAATTTTAATTTCAGCAATCACGAATTCTGTTCCGGAATTGAATATACGCAAGCTGGCCTTATCTCCATACACTAGTTTTAGTCGTTGAACAGTATTGCTTAGGCCATGCCCCCTTTCTCCATGGACTTTTAGATTAGGAGGATTTGTGAGCTGACCGCTGTTTTTTACTTGAATGTAAAGATCCTCGTCCAGTCCTTCTCGGCATTTAATTTCAATGATTCCGCCTTTTACAAGATTAGAAATTCCATGTTTAATGGCGTTTTCGACTATGGTCTGGAGCATCATTGGAGGGATTTTATAGCCATAAGATTCATCCTCGATTTGATAAACCACCTTGAGTCGCTCTTCAAATCTGATAGTCTCAAGTTCCAGGTAATCTTTCACTGTATTCAATTCGTCCGAAAAATCGATCGTTTGCTTTTTGTCCATCATCAATGAGAATCGCAGCATGTTGGATATAAGTGTGATGGCGGTTTTTGCTTTTACCGGATTCTCATCTACCAAAGCTCTTACGCTGTTTAAAGCATTAAAGATAAAGTGTGGGTTTAGCTGGCTTTTCAGGTGATTAAGACGGATCTCATTAATTTTTGCCTCGTATTTAAGGGAGGTATTGTAATTGTCCAAGAAGTGAAAAAGAAAGTAAAGCAAAAACCAAATAGCATAAAAAAGAAAAGCGACGAAAAGATTTACCAAGATGACAAGAATCTTGAAATCTTCGGCTGGTCTGAGGGTTCCGAAAGCAATATTGATAAAAATTTGAGCAACAATATTGACAAAACTCAGTGCTGAAATGGCCAGCAAAGACTGAAAAAGAAGTTGTGGTATACTTTGTTTAAACCAATCGTAAGACTTGACAATGAACCGTAGAAGGTGTGTGGATAGCAAATAGAAAATTGCCAAAACGACAAAAGCCCAAAGTTGAACTGCAGATATTCCACTTGAAAGTGAGGCAAATAGGATGTTGACAAAGGCGAAAGAGCCCCATCCGAGAATTTGTAGAATCCAATATAACGCAAGCCTGTTCATTGCCGGCCAAAGATAAAGATTCAACTAGAATCAATGATTTTAATTTGATAGATGGGTTAAAGCCTTGATTTTACTAGTGAATGGATGTTTAATTCTGCTTTGAGGAATTTAGCAGTATAACTTTCAGGAATTTCTGCCACTTGCTCGGGAGTTCCTTGAGCGACTATCATTCCCCCTTTGTTTCCACCTTCCGGTCCTAGATCGATGATGTAATCAGCCATCTTGATCACATCAAGATTGTGCTCAATGATCAAGACAGTATTGCCTTTATTGACCAATCCGTTCACAACCAACATCAATAATTCGATGTCCTGAAAATGTAATCCGGTAGTAGGCTCATCCAAAATGTAAAAGGTCTTGCCGGTGTCTTTTTTGGATAACTCGGTTGCTAGTTTGACCCGCTGTGCTTCTCCTCCTGAAAGTGTCGTCGCATGTTGGCCGAGTGTGATATAGCCTAAGCCTACTTCATTCAAAGTCTTTATTTTGCGAAGGATCTTAGGTTGAAAATCAAAGAATTCAACAGCTTGCTCCACAGTCATGTCAAGGACATCTGAAATAGATTTCCCTTTGAATCTCACCTCTAGTGTTTCGCGATTGTATCGTTTGCCTTTGCAGGTTTCGCAAGGGATATGAACATCGGGTAAGAAGTCCATTTCGATCAGTTTCATTCCAGCTCCTTCGCAATCTTCGCATCGACCGCCCTTTACATTGAATGAAAATCTGCCAGGTTTATACCCCCGGATTTTTGCCTCCGGCAATTCTGTAAAGAGAGTTCGAACGTCTGAAAACACCCCGGTATAAGTTGCCGGATTGGATCTAGGAGTCCTGCCAATTGGCGATTGATCCACCTCGATGACTTTGTCTAGATGTTTCAATCCTGAAATACTTTTATGAGGCATTGCCTCTTTCTTCGAATTGTAAAACTCTCGATTCAGGATCGGGAAAAGGGTCTCATGGATTAGCGTGCTTTTGCCGCTTCCGGATACTCCCGTAATACAAATCAATGTGCCCAATGGAAGCTCCAGATCAATGTTTTTCAGGTTATTTCCATTGGCTCCCTTCAGAACCAATTTTTCGCCTTTTCCTTGTCTCCTCTCCATCGGAACAGGAAGTCCTAGCTTGCCGCTTAAATATTTTGAAGTTATGCCTCCGCTTTCCAAGATTTCCTGTGGAATTCCTGCAGCGACGATGTGTCCTCCATGTCTACCTGCTCCTGGACCCATGTCGATTACATAATCTGCTTCCAGCATCATTTCTTTGTCGTGCTCTACCACTAGAACAGAATTCCCCAAGTCCCGCAGGCTCTGAAGAGCTTTGATTAACTTGACATTATCACGCTGATGAAGCCCGATGCTGGGTTCATCGAGAATGTAAAGCACTCCCACTAATTGCGTTCCGATCTGAGTAGCCAATCGAATCCGCTGTGCTTCACCTCCGGATAGTGTTCGGAGTGGACGGTTTAGTGAGAGATAATCCAAGCCTATGTCTAGCAAGAATCCAATTCGTTTTCGAATTTCTTTCAAGACTTCGTGGGCTATTATTTTTTGCTTTGCCGAAAGGCGATCCTCAAGACCTTCAAACCAAGCTCCTAGTGCCCGAATATCCAGCATACCAATTTGACCGATGTGTTTCCCATCGATTTTGATGTGCAAAGATTCTTTCTTCAATCTATACCCTTCGCAATCCGGACAAGTTTGGATAGAGGTAAATTCACTTACCCACTCTTGTATTTTATCCGAACTTCCTTCCTGATATTTCTGGAGAAAGACAATGATTCCTTCGAAAGTTGTGTGCCATTTTGTACCGGGATATTTTGTTGAATCGACAGCTACTTCCACTTTATCACCATTTAGAAGGATGACCACTACCTCTTCGGGAAGTTCCTTGATCGGTGTGCTCATGCTGCATTTGTAATGCTTCAGAATTGCCTCGATCTTCTTGAATATCCAAATGTCCCGATATTCTCCCAAAGGTGCGATTCCGCCTCGGGTGATGCTGAGAGTTGGATCAGGGATGATGCTTTCCCGAGTGATTTCTTCTATTACGCCCAATCCATTGCAGGTCGGACAAGCTCCGTAAGGACTGTTGAATGAAAAAGTATTTGGCGCAGGCTCATCGTATGATAGCCCCGTCTCGGGATCCATCAAATATTTAGAAAAATGATAGACTTCACCCGATTCATCCCGAATCATAATAACGCCTTTGCCGTGCTGAAGACCTGCTTTTAAAGATTGGGTGATGCGAAACCTATCTTCCTCATCTGCTATGATTCGGTCTATAACAATCTCGATGTCGTGGATTTTATAGCGATCGACTTGCATTTTGGGTTCGATATCCATCACCACTCCATCGATCCGCACTTTCGAAAATCCCATTTTACGGATTTGCTCAAAAAGCTCTCGATAATGACCTTTTCTTCCCCTCACTACAGGAGCCAGGATGTATAGTTTTTTGTCTAGAAACTTGGTGAAAAGCTGCTCAATTATCTGATCCTCGGTTTGGCGGATCATCTTAGTACCGGTCAGGTAGGAATAGGCTTCACCTGCCCGAGCAAAAAGCAAACGCATGAAATCGTAAATCTCTGTAACCGTACCTACCGTAGATCGGGGATTCTTGGATGTAGTTTTTTGTTCAATCGCAATTACAGGCGAAAGCCCATTGATCTTATCAACATCAGGTCGTTCCATGCCGCCAAGGAAAGATCTGGCATAGGCCGAAAAACTCTCCATGTAGCGTCGCTGACCCTCTGCGTAAATTGTGTCGAAAGCGAGCGAACTCTTTCCGCTACCACTCAGACCAGTAATCACCACGAGTTTGTTTCGGGGGATTTTCAGATCCAAGTTTTTGAGATTATGCTCTCGTGCTCCAAAAATTTCGATGTATTCTACCTGTGAAGGAGTGGATTGACTCATAAAGGTGACTGGCAATTTAAACCGCGAAGTTACGCATTTTCAGGCGGAAGCGATAGTCGAATTCGAAAGTAGTAACCTAGGAGCGAGCACGGAAGTTTCGAGAAATGATCCTGAAGAGTTTAAAATTATTCAGGCAGCTTTATTTCATACACTTTGCCCCGCTGCACATTCAGATCTTGATCGCGAAGCCATGGATTGTAAAGTTTGAGGTTTTTGTAGCTGCTGCCTTGTTGTTTTGCCCATCTTGGCAAATCCTTGATATCCTGGTTGACCTCTAATGTTCTTAAAGCTGGGTTTTGGTAATAGTCATTCTCCTTCAGGTGAAAGCCAAATGATCCCGGATTCTCAAAAATAACTTTAAAAGCCAAAATCCGAAATAGATAGCGGCTAGTCTCATCGTTCAAATACATCTCGTAATAGTCTCTGTGGAGTTGTTCTTCCTGTCTTTTAGCAAAGCCGGTCTGTCCCATGTTATAACTAGCTGCTACGGCTGTCCAATCCCCAAATTTGGTATGTGCTTTTTTAAAATACTTTGCGGCTGCTGCGGTTGATTTTTCGAGGTGGTACCTCTCATCCACATCATTTGAGATTTCCAGCCCGTATTCTTTGCCGGTAGTCTCCAGTATTTGCCAAAATCCTCTGGCTCCAGCCGAAGATCCTACGTTCATCAAACCACTCTCTGCCATAGCTAGGTATTTGAAGTCGTCCGGTAATCCATTCTCTTTCAGCATTCGCTCAATATCTGGTAGGTATTTGGCGGATCGTTTCATGAGGAGGATCATATTCGACTCCCAGTAAGCATTTACATAGATTTCTCGTTCAAGCCTTTCCAGAACATCCCCGACTTCCAACGGTACTTTTTCGCCTGCAAAATCTAATTCTGAAGGGATATCAAATAATCTGACTGAATCCCTCGTAGGATTTCTTCTCGAAAGGAGAATTTGTTCTTCAGAGATGAAATCTTTTGAGGTGCTCTGTGAGCTACTTATCCAAGCTGAATAACCTGCCAAAATAAAGCAGCAGCCAAGCAAAGTATAGATAAAGACCAGATGAATTTTAGTCATCAAAAATTCGGGCTTAACAAGTATTTGCTGTAGAAATCGTCAATTACTTTTACCGCTTCGGTCGCATCATCTACGATAGAGAAAAGTTCGAGATCTTCCTCTTTGACATAGCTGTAGTCTGAAATCATGGTTTGCTTTATCCAATCTATCAATCCTGACCAGTAAGATTTGCCTACTAATACGATTGGAAATCTTCCAATTTTGTTAGTCTGAATTAATGTGAGTGCCTCGAAAAGCTCATCCATAGTCCCAAATCCTCCCGGTAATACAACGAAACCTTGGGCATATCTTATAAAAAGGACTTTACGAACAAAGAAATAATCAAAAGTCATCAGTTTGTCCCGGTCAATGTAGATGTTGTTGAATTGCTCAAAAGGCAACACAATATTGAGTCCAACCGATTTCCCACCTTCTGAATGAGCTCCTTTGTTTCCGGCTTCCATGATTCCGGGTCCTCCGCCTGTGATCACTCCATAACCATGGCGAACCAGTTTGGCCGCGATTTCTTCAGCCATTTTGTAATATTGATGGTCTCTTGGAGTACGAGCTGAACCAAAGACAGAAACGCAAGGTCCAATCTTTGCGAGTTTTTCAAACCCATCTACAAACTCAGACATGATCTTGAAAATAGCCCAGGAATCTGCGCTTTTGATTTCATTCCAATCTCGCTCTTTAAAAGCAAGCCGGATTCTTTCATCCTCTTTTTTTTCTTCTTGATTAATCATAAGCGAAATTTTTAATAGAGAAAACGATCTCAGATCCTAAATGAACGAAGTTTTGCAGGGGTTTCAGAAAGGGTGATTCTAAATAATTGGTAACCAAGTTAAAAAAAATTGCAGGATGGCAAGGATCATAAGGCTTCCATAGCTGTACTTTTGTTTACTAAATAAATAAATGATGAATCTAGCTGAGAAATCCCAGGCTGTTCTGGACTTGTTTGGGGAGCTTGATTCCGAAGTTAAGCAGTTTGCTTCTAAGGCGGGTTTAAGTTGTGTTTCAGGTTGTGGGTTTTGCTGCGCAAATCCTCAAGTTCCCGCAACTCCTCAAGAATTTTTACCTCTTGCTTTTGACCTACACGAAAAGGGTCTTGCTGAATCAACACTTCTTACCTTAGAGGCTCATACCGAAGAGGAGAATTGTATTGTATATAGATCGCAGTCCTTAGATGGTAGTAAGGGGTTTTGTGGAAATTACTCAAAAAGAGGAATGATTTGCCGACTTTTTGGAGCCTCGGCGAGGCGAGACCGATTAGGTAAAAAAGAACTTATCATTTGCAAAATCCTGAAAGTCGAAAAAACTCACGAATACAATGAAGCTACCCAGCGCATCAATGAGGATATGGAAATTCCAATTGCCACCGGCTACTATACACGACTTAAGGATATAGATGAATCTCTTTGTCATCAGCATCCGATCAATAGGGCTATTTCCTTAGCTCTGGAACTGGTTTTGCGGTATAAGTTTTATGAAAAGGGGGAGATTACTCCTGATTCCTAATTTTTTTGCTCCTTTCAATTGAAGTATATTAGAGATTGAAAAGAGGAAAAATCACCTAAACTAATATTTATTTATGCTAAAAGTCGGAGAAATAATTCAGACCGTAAAGGGCATCGTAGAAACCAAAATTGACCTAGTCAAATTGGAAATACAGAATGAATTTATCGGGATGATTTCTCGATTTATTTTGCTCAGCTTGATTGGAGCAATGAGTTTTATAGTCTTGTTGTTTTTAAGTTTATCTATGGCATTTTACTTGAGCCAATTCACAAAATTGCCTTTTATGGGATTTTTCCTGGTAGGATTAATCTATCTGTTGATTGTGATTGTCCTTATTTTAACAAGAGATTCTACACGATTTCACAGTAAAATTCAAGGGGCGTTGAGGGGTTTTATCTTTTCAAAATTTAAAAAGAACGAGGATGACAATGAATAATGAATTAGAAAAAAAATCAAAGGAATTGGAGCAAACACTCGCTAAGCAGCTACAATTGCTGAAAAAAGATTCTGAGGAATGGCTAAAGATCGGAGCAGTTGTTCTTGTTGCCGGTTTAGTGACTTATAGTCTTGTAAAAGCAAAACGGAAGAAGGAAGTAAATAAAAATGAAAAGGCGCTTGAGGCGCTGGACAGACAAGGGTTGTTAACAAAAGACATAGAAGAAAAGCTTCGAAAGTCAAATAAATCGAGTTTTTGGCCTTCGATGGGGGAGAGATTATTAATTGTCGGACTCGCTTTGGTAAAGGAAAAATTTTTAAACAACCTGTTGCATCCGCAACCTGATAATGCCCAAGTCCCGGAAAAGCGTAAGTAATCTTCTTAATTCCCTTCATAAATCCGGGAAAAAGGGGCTTGCTTGGCTGATTGATCCTGATAAATGCCAAAATCCTAAAGAACTTGTGAAAGAGTTTAATTGGGTGAAAGACACCGGATTGGATTTAATAATGATTGGTGGTAGTCACATGTCTCGTGATAATTTTAAAGAAGTAATTCTTTCAGTGAAAAAAATTTCAGGAAAAATCCCCGTAGTTATTTTTCCTGGATCCCAACAGCAGATAGTTGGAGATGCAGATGCAATTTTGTTTTTATCGCTGATTTCTGGTCGAAATCCTGAATACCTCATAGGTCAACAGGTTGCAGCTGCTCCATTGGTTGCAAATACGAATCTAGAGGTATTACCCACCGCCTACCTTTTGATAAATCACGGTGAAATTAACAGCGTTCATTACATAAGCCAGACCGTTCCCCTCCCAAATTCTCGACCGGAGCTTGCTCAAGCCACAGCTTTGGCAGGAAAATACCTTGGATTCAAATTTTTCTTTTTAGATGCCGGAAGCGGCTCTGAAAATCCGGTTGCTCCTCAAGTGATCGAAGCAGTAAAAGAGGTAGTCAAAAAACCGATAATTGTAGGTGGAGGAATAGACTCTTTTGAAAAGTTGAAAATCGCATTCAATGCCGGAGCAGATTTGGTAGTTTTGGGTAATTCGATAGAAAAAGACCCCGGATTTTTGGCTAGGGTCTTAGATTATAAAGTGTGGTATAATAATTCCTTAAACGTTAATTAAGGATTCCCTTCTTCTCATTTTGCCAGCTGGTAGTCCATACATCATTTTAAACCTTCTACAGAAATATGCGGTGTCTTTATAGCCAACATCCTTACCAATATCTCGGATGGATTTTTTGGAAGTTCGAAGGAGTTCAACTGCCGCTTCCATTCTCTGGTATTCAATATAATCTTGAGGGTTGATCCCGGTCAACATTTTGAAATATTGTCCGACATAATCTTCAGAGACATTAGCAACCTTAGCCAAGACTTTATTTGATAAATCGCCTCCTATGTTTGATTTGATAAAGTTGAATAAATCAATCAGTCGCGGATCCTTGAAATAAGTTGAATTTGTAGAAAGCTCCTCAAGGAAAAGTCTGTTTTTAAGTATGTGCCTAAGCAATTCAATTACGAGTAATTCTGTCTGAGCCTTTAGCACTCTTTCTTTTCCTACGCCTACTAACTCAAGTTCCTTCGTCAAATCTTCAATAATGGTCGCAAGACGGTCATTGAATCGGATGATGAATGGTGGTATGTCAAGTGAATTAAAGAAATTGACGACATCAAATACTTTTGATTCAAATCCAATAATTGAGATACAGTCGTCTTCTGAATTTTTTATTTCTTTGAAACTGATGGATTGAAGATGTTTCTTTTTGTTTTCCTGAAACTGGTCAATCGTTATTTCAGACTTCTTTGCACTCCCACCGAGGGTCAATTTGGTTTTTTGACCGCCAGGTAAGAAAAGAACTTCTCCTTCATTGACTAGCTCCTGATCTTCGCCAAACTTAAGAGTGCCGTGATGTAGCATGATAACGGTATTATCTGCTTCTACATAGTCAACAATAGTGGCAGGCTTCTCAATACTGTAGTTGTTTCCCCGTAGGAACCTTACGTTGACTGATTCTATAACTTTATTGTAATATTCCATGCGTTAAATGTCTTAAAATAGGATTGTAAAAATATAATTTTTCCAATCCTTAAACAGGAGTTTTTGATAAGCGGAAACTCAAAAAATAATAAAGAGTATAAAAATTGTAAAAAAATCCTTCAAAAATTTCTAAAGATTTATTTCAAAATTTTTCTTGAGATGACTATTTTTTGAATTTCAGATGTTCCCTCATAAATTTGAGTGATTTTAGCATCACGCATTAATCGTTCCACATGGTATTCCTTGACGTACCCATATCCTCCGTGTACTTGTAAAGCTTCGATTGTGACATCCATTGCTACTTGAGATGCAAACAATTTGGCCATTGCAGAGGATTGAGTGTAATCTTGGCCATTATCTTTCTGCCAAGCTGCTTTGTAAACCAATAATCGGGCGGCCTCAATTTGGGTAATCATATCCGCAAGTTTGAACTGAATTGCCTGATGCAGGGAAATCGGTTTGCCAAAAGTTTTTCTTTCTTTCGAGTAAGCTAATGCCAATTCGTAAGCGCCTGCTGCAATCCCTAAAGCTTGAGCAGCAATACCAATTCTGCCCCCGTTCAATGTTTCCATTGCGTAAGTGAATCCAAAGCCCTCCTCCCTGATTCGATTTTCCACGGGAACTTTCACATCCGTGAACATCAAAGAATGAGTATCTGATCCACGGATTCCCATTTTGTCTTCTTTCTTGCCGATCATAAATCCTTCCCATCCTTTTTCAACGATAAAAACAGAAATTCCTTTATACTCCTTGCTGGCGTCTGTTTGGGCTACTACCAAATATATGCTTGCAGAAGATCCATTAGTGATCCAGTTTTTGGTTCCGTTTAGGATGTAGTGATCGCCATTGAGGAGAGCCTCTGTTTTTTGGGAATTTGCGTCTGATCCCGCCTCTGGTTCTGAAAGGCAAAAAGCTCCCAGAACTTCACCTGCAGCCAATGGCTTCAGGTACTTTTCTTTTTGATCCTCAGTCCCATATTTTTCCAATCCCCAACAGACCAACGAATTGTTGACCGACATACATACAGAAGCGGAAGCATCTATTTTAGAAAGTTCTTCCATTGCAAGGACATAGGAAATCGTATCCATGCCTCCACCATTGTATTTGGGGTCGACCATCATTCCCATGAATCCCAACTCTCCCATTTTTTTGATTTGCTCTTTGGGAAATTTGCTTTCTGTATCTCTTTCAATGACTCCTGGCAATAATTCCGTCTGAGCAAATTCTCTTGCAGCATCTCTTACCGCCAGGTGTTCTTCTGTTAATTGGAAGTTCATTGTGTTGTCTAAGGTTTAATATTTCATAAAGTGGAATTTAGGGCAAAAAAAAGAGAGGGACAAAAGCTTGCCCCTCTCGGTTTGATTATTTGATCTGGATCAATCTCTGTTTCCAAAGAAAACAAAGATGTAGTAGGCTAATGTCGCCAGAGAAGCTAAAGCGGCGACTACATAAGTCATCGCTGCCCAAGTCAATGCGTCTTTTGACATGGCATATTCAGGCCCGGTTACTATGTTTCTGGTTTTTACCCAGGCCAGTGCACGGTTGCTTGCGTCAAATTCGACTGGTAGGGTAACTAACGTAAACAAGGTCATCACACTGTACGCTCCAACAACAATGAAACCGACAATCTCATAAGGTAGACCCAATGCAAAGCCTCCAAATAAGGAAGCTATTAGAACGAAATTCAAGATTTTACCTGAAACGTTTTGAACCGGTACTAGGGTTGATCGGAGGTTTAGCCATGCATAAGATGTTGCATGCTGAACAGCGTGACCACATTCGTGAGCTGAAACAGCGGTAGCTGCAGCATTTCTTCCATAATAAACATCTGGACTGAGGTTCACAGTTTTGTTCAATGGGTTGTAGTGATCGGTAAGTTGACCTTCAACACAAATCACCTGAACATCGTGAATATTATTGTCAGCAAGCATTAGCTTGGCTATTTCAGCACCTGAAAGATTGGCCTGAAGTGGAGTAAGAGAGTATTTTTTGAATTTGGTCTTCAGCTTTCTGCTCACCACAAAGCCGGCAATAGCGAAGACAACAACAATTAGTATAAGTATCATAGTTTATTTGTTTGCAGGAATGAATACGAAGTTAAAGGTTGACAGGTTTATTCCAAGATGGTAATCTGATCATTAAAACCCAGCTTATAAGACCTGCAGCTAAGATTAGTAATACCTGAGTTCCGTGGATAATTGCTGCGAAGATTTTCCCATCCTCTTCCGTTACTCCAAATTGTATCAAAATGAAGGCCACTAGCGCATGGAAGGTCCCAATACCCCCTTGTACAGGTGCAACCATGCCAATACTTCCCATTACCATCACCAAGAGGACTTCACCGGAAGACAAATTGGCAGTGCTTGCAATTCCAAGGGAAACCGTGTACATAGTCAGAAAGTAAATGATCCAGATCAAAATTGAACTTAGCCAGAAGCCAAAAGGATTGGATAGTTGGTTGATACTTTTTAAGCCTGACATAATTTCCCGTATGAAATGGTGGATCTTTCTGATTAATCCATGGTCTCGGTATTTTCTCAGAACCAAAATCATGAAAATGAAAAAGACGATAAGTCCTCCAAGGAACACCGGTATATTTGTAGATATCTTTATCCAGAGGTCATCAACATTGACTAAAAATCCGGCAAGACTTAGGAAAAGTTCATTTTCCACCAAAAAAGCTAGGCCTATGGTCAATAACAAAAACACTAAATCAACGCTTCTTTCCAGAATAACTGTTCCAAACAAATGGCCAAGTGAAATCCCATTTGTTCTCGTCAGGACGCCGCATCTTGCAACTTCCCCTGCTCTTGGAATTAGCAGATTGACCAGATAACCAACCATCACAGCATGATATGCTCTGTTTGGTTTTACTTTTTCTCCTTCGTCAGATCTAATTAGTAATGTCCATCTCCAGCCTCTAAGCCAAAAACCAAAAACAGAAATGGAAAGAGAAACAAAAATCCACCCCCAATTGCTCGATTTTAATTGGGCCAAAAGACTCTCCAACGCGATGTCACGATATAAAAACCAAAAGATCCAACTCGCGATTCCTAATGAAATAGTGACTTGGATAATTAGTTTTATATTTTTCCGATTCATCAGATCAGTTTATTTCTGTCATCCGGGAAGATCAAAACAGGTTGATGTTTCTTCGCTTCTTCCAAGCTCATACCTGCATAAGAGATTATTATCACGATGTCACCAACCGAGGCTTTTCGTGCAGCCGGACCATTTAGGCAAACTTGTCCACTTCCTCTTTCTCCTTTTATCACATAGGTTTCCAGTCGTTCACCATTGTTTACGTTTACGACTTGAACTTTTTCATTTTCAATCAAATTAGCTGCATCCATCAGATCTTCATCTATTGTGATAGACCCGACATAATGGAGCTCTGCTTGAGTGATTTTAACTCTGTGAATTTTTGACTTCAGTACTTGAATTTGCATTGGTTGAAATTTCCCGCGAAATTATGGAATAATTGGAAGGTTGTCGATCAATCTGACGTTTCCAATGTAAGCTGCGACACAAATCGAAGATTTTTGACCCGAATCAAATTTTTTAAATCTTGTGAAGCTCTCCGGATGAACCAGTTCGAAATATTCCAATTTTGCCAATGACTTTGCCTCGAAATTAAGGCGAATTTGCTTACTGACTTCCAACCAAGATTTGCCGCGCAATAGTTCATATTTTGCTCTTTTTAGACTTGAGTATAAAATAAGGGCTAGAGCTCTCTCTTCAAGATTCAAACGTAAATTTCGGGAAGACATTGCCAATCCGTCGATTTCACGCCTGGTATGGACGATTACTAGCTCGAGATCGAAGGATAAATCACGAATTAATCGATTTATTACTGCAACCTGCTGCAAGTCTTTTTGACCAAAAAATGCCTTTGCTGGCTTTATGATATGGAAAAGCTTTGAAACGATTATTCCAACTCCATTAAAATGTCCTGGTCGAAATTCACCTTCCAAAACATGCTCCAACTCCCCAAAATTAAACGTCAATCCAGTTTTCTCAGGATAAATGGCTAAGACATTTGGAAGAAATACAAAATCTGTTCCTATAGTTTCAAGCTTTTCAAGGTCTTCTTCAAGTGTGATCGGATACTTGGCAAAGTCCTGAGGATTATTGAATTGAGTGGGATTTACGAAGATAGATACAACAGTGATATCACATTCTTTTTTGCACTTTTTGACAAGGTCAAGATGACCTTCGTGAAGTGCTCCCATGGTAGGCACTAAACCAATGGTTTTCTCGCTTTGGATTGAGTATAGCCAGTTTTTTTGCCATTCAGCTCCATTATGAAATACCTGCAAGGGATCGGGATATTTAAAGGGTAAATAGGGGCAAAATTATATTAATATCCAGAAAAACAAGAGCTTTTAAGCTTTTTTTTGTTATCTTTGCAGCGTTGTTGATCACCTCAATAAGCTAAATCCAAAAAGCGCATGTCAAAACTACGTATTCTCTACGTTGCCAGTGAAATCAACCCCTTTCTACAAACTTCTGAAGTAGCCAATTTCCTTAGATCACTACCCCAAGCTATGCAAGAGCGTGGAATGGAGATTAGGATTTTAGTCCCAAGGTTTGGTTTGATTAATGAGCGGAAGAACAGGCTGCACGAAGTTGTTAGACTTTCAGGTATTAATATTGCAATCGGTGACGAGGAAAAGCCTTTGATTATTAAAGTAGCCTCTATTCCAAATGCTAAACTTCAGGTTTATTTCATTGATAATGAGGATTATTTTCAGAGAAAGCATGTTTTCCATGACAAGCATGAGAAATTTTACGAAGACAATGACGAGCGGGCAATTTTCTTTTGCAAAGGCGTAATTGAGACAGTGAAAAAACTAGGTTGGGCTCCGGATATCGTTCATTGCAACGACTGGATGACAAGTTTGATACCGATGTATCTTAAAACAACCTACAAAAACGAACCATTATTCAAAGACACGAAATCCGTGTTTGCGATTTATAACAATGGATTTTCTCATACCTTTGGCGACGATTTGTTAAACAAGGTTAAGATGGTGGACATTGATGACGCTATTTTAGCACCTTTGAAAAGCAAAGACTTTACTGGCTTTATCAAGATCGGAATGGAGTACGCCGATCTAGTAGTTAAAGGCAGTGAAGTATCTGCGGAACTAACCCAACTTATAGAGGATTTCTCAAAAGACAAGAAGTTTGAAATCAGCATTGAATCAGAACAGCAAGCTCACGAAGAGCTTTTCGGCATCTACACTAATCTCGCCGGTTAAATTGGCCTTTGGGGCCATCTTGTCCCTATTTCTTAACACTTCTTGCAGCGATCCGGCAGTCGTTGGGATTGAACTAGCTCCCGGAAACAACCAAATCGGGGTGTTTTTTGTGGAGTTTGAACTTCCCGCTAAAGTAGTGCTACTGGATTCTTTTAATACTACCAATCAAGGCCTCTTGATTGTTGGAAACGAGCAAGATCAGTTCTTTGGCAAAACTGAAGGCACTGGATATTCAAGACTTTACATTGACGATACTGATGATAGGCCACGTGCTGATGCTATTCTCGACTCAGTCAAGTTCACTCTGGACATAGTAAGTGTCAACGGGGCGGATCTGGATAAGCCTAAGTATTATTCCATTCACAAGCTTGCTGAGCCTTTTTTAGACACGGTTTATTATAATTTTGATAAACTCCTTTTCGATTCCAAGCCATTTTCTTCAGGAACTGTAGAATTTGGAGAGATAAAAGATACAACTGTGAGGTTCCCAGTGACCGATGCATTTGCTGTAGAGTTATTTGGGAAAATGCAGTCAGGAAATGAGTTCGGTGATTTGTTTAGTTTCCGAAAGTATTTTCCGGGAGTTGCCGTAAAATCCAGAGAAGGAGACAATACTACTGCCGGTATTTCATTAGGATTCGGAACAGGATTGTTCTTTTATTACCATTATAAAGGCGATACATCTTCTATCAGATACGATATCACGACTGCTTCTTCGAGAAGCTTCAATGGTGTCAAGAGTGACCGATCGAGCACTCCCACGCAAAGCGTCACCGAAAAAGGGAAATCCTATGATGTAGGACCTCTTGTAGGAATGAAGGCAAATCTTGGGATGGTGATTAAGTTAGACACAAGCCCATTAGACGCCTTTTTAGACTCTCTTACGGGTGTAACTTTCAATCAGGCTGATCTAGTTATAGGAGAAATAGTTCCTATTTCTAAAGGACAAACTCCTCTTCCTTTTATGACGGCCTATTTTACCGATAATACGAATGAGGTTATTAGCAGACCTAGCGATAAGCAACCACTCACTATTCAGGCTGATGGTCAACCTCAGGTGGAGCTTGATGCCCAGGGAAATGAGCAGCCAGCTTATATAGCGCCGGCAGTCGCGAATTATGATATTGAAAAGAAAATATACTTAATGCCAATCACCTCACACCTTAATGCTCTATTGAGGGATAAATTGGTCAGAAAAGATTGGCTCTTATTTGCAGATACGCCTTATGCCGAATCTCCAGGGAATGACTTAAAAAGGTCTTTTAGACAGTTCATAGTTGAAAAGAACAAAATAAAAGTGAAAGTGATTTTTTCGAAAACCAGGTAATACAATCGATTTCACCAAAGTGGCAATAATCCACTTCCTTTTTTCGTGGAAGTGGATTATTTTTTTTGGCATGAAAGCTGTTTCTTTGTTGAAGTTCATCTAATGATTAAGAATTTTTCTATATGTGTGGAATAGTAGCATACGTGGGGCAGCAAGAAGCTTTGCCCATTATCATCAAAGGTCTCAAAAGGTTAGAATACAGAGGGTACGATAGTGCTGGTGTAGCCTTATTGGATCACGATGGTTTGAGTATTTATAAAAAGAAAGGGAAAGTGTCCGAACTGGAGAAATTTCTGGAATCAAGTCCAGATCTCAAGTCCAAAATCGGAATCGGCCATACACGCTGGGCTACTCATGGAGAGCCAAATGATGTAAACGCCCACCCTCATTATTCTTCTTCGGAGAAATTTGCAATGATTCACAATGGAATCATCGAGAATTACGAGGTCTTGAAAAAAGATCTTCAGATGAAGGGGTATAAATTCCAAAGCGACACCGATACCGAGGTTTTCGTGAAGTTTATTGAAGACATCTACACGCAAAATAAATGTAGTCTGGAGGAGGCACTTCGCCTCGCTTTGCACAAAGTGGTTGGGGCGTATGCAATCGTTCTGATCAATAAGGAGGAGCCTGATACACTGATTGCTGCGAGAAAGGGTTCTCCGTTGGTGATAGGAGTTGGTGAAGACGAGTACTTCTTAGCTTCAGATGCGACACCGATCATTGAGTACACCGACAAAGTGGTCTATCTCGATGATTATGAAATCGCCGTGATCAGAAACAACAAACTCCAGATCAAGACAATCGAAAACGTATCGACTAATCCTTACATAACCAAGCTCGAAATGGAGCTGGAAGCAATTGAAAAAGGAGGCTATGAGCACTTTATGCTAAAAGAAATCTTTGAGCAGCCAAAGTCAATTGCTGACTGTCTTAGAGGTCGATTGGATGCGAAAACTGGTCGATTGGTCCTTGGTGGATTGAGAGATTACATGAATAAGTTTCAGAACGCTGAGCGTATCATTATCACTGCCTGTGGTACTTCATGGCATGCTGGTTTGGTTGCAGAATATTTATTTGAGGAATTTGCCAGAGTACCTGTAGAAGTTGAGTACGCGTCTGAGTTTCGATACAGAAATCCTGTATTGAGCGAAAAAGACTTTGTGATAGCGATATCCCAATCCGGAGAAACTGCAGATACTCTTGCCGCAATAGAGCTTGCCAAATCAAAAGGAGCAACCATTTTTGGAGTTTGTAATGTGGTAGGATCATCTATTCCACGTGCCACTCATGCAGGATCATACACTCACGCGGGACCAGAAATTGGAGTAGCTTCTACGAAAGCATTTACCGCTCAGATTTCTGTATTGGCAATGATGGCGCTGAAACTTGGTTTTCAAAGAGGCACGCTTCCCGAAAATCGCTACATCCAATTACTTCATGAATTAGCCGCGATTCCAGCAAAAGTGGAAAAGGCATTATTGGCAAACGAAAAAATAAAGACAATTGCTGAAGAATACAAAGACGTTACAAATGCACTTTATCTTGGACGAGGATATAATTTTCCAGTTGCCTTGGAAGGAGCTTTGAAGTTGAAGGAGATTTCTTACATCCACGCAGAGGGATATCCCGCTGCAGAAATGAAGCATGGCCCTATTGCTTTGATTGACGAGGCTATGCCTGTCATCTTTATTGCAACTCAAGATAGTTCCTACGAAAAAGTTGTGAGCAATATTCAAGAAGTGAAAGCTAGAAAAGGAAAAATAATCGCAGTTGTTACTGAAGGTGATACCAGCGTGAAAGCATTGGCGGATCACGTGATCGAAATTCCGGCTACACATGAAGCATTCACTCCTTTAGTAGCGGTGGTTCCCCTTCAATTGCTTTCTTATCACATCGCTGTGATGAGAGGTTGTAACGTAGATCAACCGAGAAATCTAGCAAAATCGGTAACAGTAGAATAAGCTAAAAGGCCTCTAGGGGCCTTTTAGCTTATTCTCAAATTCCAGCTTTCCTAACCGAACCCGAAAATTTCATAGTGTAATCATTGGATTTAATAATCCAATCAAAACCGAAGGAAGAATATTACCTGATATCAAAACCTGATCTACGGAAAAGAAATGTGTAAGGCAGATGTCTAATTTTTTCATAAAATTAAAGGTTCCCATTATTTCTGATTCTTATCGGAGAAGTCATCTAAGGTGAGAACCCGACAAGATACCTGCCGATAAAATCCTTATTTTTGCGAAGCAAAGGAAAAAAACATGCTCGATAAATTACAATCGATTAAAGAACGATTTGAAGAAATAGGTCAATTGATCATCATGCCGGATTCGATGTCGGATATGAGCAAATACGCCAAATTGACAAAAGAATATAAAGACCTTGAAAAGGTAGTCGAGGCATATAATGAATACAATCTTGTTCTTCAAAATATTGCAAGCTCAAAGGAGATTCTGGATAAGGAGAAGGATCCTGATTTCCGGGAAATGGCAAAAACCGAATTGGATGAATTGAGGCCTCGTAAGGAATATTTGGAGGAAGAATTAAAGCAGTTGTTAATACCGAAAGATCCAAACGATTCTAAGGATTGTATTCTTGAAATCCGAGGAGGAACAGGGGGAGATGAAGCATCACTTTTTGCTGGAGATTTATTCCGAATGTATCAGCGTTTTTGCGAAATGCAGGGATGGAAATTGACCGTTCTCGATTTAACTTTTGGGTCTGCCGGAGGATACAAAGAGATTATTGCCACCATTTCTGGGTCTGATGTATATGGTATGATGAAGTACGAATCAGGTGTGCATAGAGTACAACGTGTACCGGCCACCGAATCCCAAGGTAGAGTTCATACTTCTGCAGCGACAGTGGCAGTTTTGCCTGAAATGGATGAAGTGGAAGTAAATATCGATATGAATGAAGTGAGAAAGGATACTTATTGCTCTTCCGGACCGGGAGGACAGTCAGTGAATACTACCTATTCTGCTGTCCGTTTGACGCATATTCCTTCCGGTTTGGTTGTGACTTGCCAAGATGAAAAATCACAAATTAAAAACTTTGAAAAAGCCTTAAAAGTACTTCGCTCAAGGCTCTACGAAATTGAACTAGCAAAGCACAATGACGCAGTCGGAGCTCAGCGAAAATCAATGGTAGGAAGCGGAGACCGGTCTGATAAGATCAGGACTTACAATTATTCTCAATCAAGAGTAACTGACCATAGAATCAACAAAACTGTATACAATCTCCCCGATGTGATGGACGGAAATATTGGAGACTTTATTTCTGCCCTCAGATTTGCTGAGAACCTAGAAAAAATGCAGGCAGGAGGTATTGAAGATTAGGCAAGACTATTGCTTAATTTTCATGAAATCTTATATTTTGTAAGAATAGCCTATTAACTTGAAGAATTAACACATTCATATGATACTAGCAGGAGAAAGAGAAATCAGTTTGGTGAGCTGGCAGGAGGGCCACTTTCATCAGCTCTATCCCCTTGCCAATAATCCAAAAATAGCCATGAATCTGAGGGATAGCTTTCCTCAACCATACACTATTCATGACGCAAGGCACTGGATAGAGCACAATCAAAAATTCAATCCGGCTCAAAATTTCGCCATCGAGTTTGATGGAAAGTTGGTAGGTACAATTGGCTCAGAACGTGGTAAGGACGAACTCAGAACTAATATGGAGTTGGGATTTTGGGTGGCAGAAACATTCTGGGGAAAAGGGATTGCTACAGAAGCTGTAAAAATTTACACGAAGTATATTTTTGAAAAATTTGATATCCATCGAATTTTCGCTCAGGTGTATGATTTCAATGGGCAATCTATGAATGTCTTGGAAAAAGCAGGGTACATCCCTGAGGCAATTTTGAAAAAGGCCTATATTAAACAGGGGACTGTTGGAGACATTTTCCAGTACGTAATGATTCGAGACGAGCAATAGCCTCTGTCAAATCTTATTGAACGATTACTTTTCGATATAAAAATCCTTTCGAATTTGAAAATCTGAGGACAACCAAACCTTTGGGCAACAGAGTAAGATTGATTTCTCTTTGTCCGGATCGAATTTCAATCGATATGAATTCTTGTCCTAAAGCATTAATTAGCACGAGATCATGCCAAGTCCATAAGCTTTCTGATTCAATAATCAGATCTCCAAAACTTGGGTTTGGATAAATTTTCAATGATTCGTTGTTCGGATTCAGTTCTTGAATAGCTGTTATTACATTCACATTAACCCTTAGGATTCTGGTTTCTCCTTCGTTACATAAGTTCAAAGGAGTAACGCTCAGATTGAAATCGCCCTCTTGCTGCCAAATTACTTTTACAGATGAAGTGCCTTGTCCTGAGATGATTCTGCCTCCAAGGTTATCGATTTTCCACTGATAATTGACCCCTATTTCTCCAGTGATAGTGTAAAGATTTTCTCCTAGCCCGACTTGAGATTCTCCTTTTATTTCTTCAGGTTGAGACGGGGCCGCATTTACAAATACGGGTTTAATGACAGGTTCCGCTTTTCCACATCTATTTTGGGGAGTGGCTAAAAGTTGTTGCTCGCCGATTGATTCCCATACGACAGTGACACTTGGGGAATCTTGGCCCGAAACAATTTTTCCACCGGTTGTCTCCCATTTGTATGAAACTCCTTCTACGTTTGGAAGAGAATAAACATATGACTGGGTCTTGCAGGCTAATCCTTCACCCTGAATTTCTTGAGAGGTATTAGGAAGATCTGCCACAAGTACTTCAAGAAAAGATGTTGCACCATTTCCACAAAAATTTTCTCGGCTCACATAAACTCCATTTCTGCCGGCATTCGTCCAAAGGACTTGAATCTTTGGAGTTCCCTGTCCAGAAATGAGCTCTCCTCCATCAGCTCTCCAGACGATTTCGGATCCAGGAAAATTCATGTCACTGATTTGATAGGTTTCTAAATTGAAACAACTCAAACCATTTCCGCTAACTTCACTCAAGGCAAGAGGAGGGATGCAGGTATAATTGAGTAGAGTTCCGTCATCTCCCACGGCAAAAGCCACGACTGAATTTCCGGCACTTATGCCGGTAAGATCTCGAATTGTTCCGCTGGGAATTTTTACCCAGGTCTCTCCACCATCTTTGGTCTGAAGGGTTACCCCATAATCACCCGCAACAAAACCGATATTTTTATCCCAAAAATCAACAGAATTCAAATTTACTGTTTCATTGATTTGAATTCTTTTCCAGGTTTTCGCCATATCAGATGACTTGAGAATTACGCCCTTATTTCCTACAACAATCGCAGTGGTGGAATCAATTTTTGAAAGACCATTTAGGTTTTCATTCGTTAATTTGGGGAGATTTTCCCATACAGTTCCTCCAAAGGTTCGGCTAATCTGACCTTTATCCCCGATGGCAAATCCAGTTCCAAAATCGAAATAGGTTACATCATTCAAGTTCTCCGTTGTATTTGTTTCAATTTTAGCATCCCATGTTCCTCCCGAATCAAAAGACCTGGCGATGTAACCATTTGTTCCGGTAATGTAGGCAACAGATGGAGCAAATAGATAAAATCCAGTAATAGTCTCGGAAGTTTGAGCCGGGACTGGAATCCAGATTGTACCGGTATTACCGGTTCGAAACATTTTTCCTGATTCCCCGGAAACATACCCGAAACCTGTATTCCAAAAATCCAGTGAAACAATATGTATAGTTTCGGGAATTGGTCGGCTGATCAGGCTCACTCCGCCGTTTGAGGAAACAAACATAGCCCCATTTTGGCCTCCAATGAATCCAAAAAGGTTTGATTTGAAATCTATGCTGGTAAAGTCATTTCTAATACCGGCCAGCCTTTGTGTCCAGCTGGTCCCTGAATTTGTGGAAGAAAGTAAATACCCATCCTGGCCACTGGCAAAAGCTAAATTAGAGGCAGGCTTGAAGGCGATTGATTTAAGATTCCTAAGGTTTCCCACACCAAGGTTAGCTTTCTCAAATGTCGTCCCTGAATTTGCAGACCTTATTGAAGTAGCGCCATCACCTACGGCAACTATAATCTTAACATCTAGAGGGCTGATTGAGATTTTTTTGAGAGGAACAGTCACACCGGTTATGAGAGTTGTCCAGTTTTGACCGCCGTCGATAGTTTTTAAAACCAGCCCACCGTCACCTGCTGCATATCCGATCAGTTCGGAGGAAAATACGACCCCATTCAGGTTTTTATTTGAAAGCGTATTCATAAGGTTCCAAGTGCTACCACCATCCAAAGTTTTAAGGATTTTTCCTTCAACTGCGGCTACAAAACCTGTGGTAGGATTTAAGAAATGCAGGTCATTTAATTGGAGTGAAGATCCTGAATTTATAAGCGCCCAGTTGAGGCCTCCATTCGTAGAGAGAAGAATTTTTCCATTTTCTCCAACAGAGACAAAGTGATTTTCTTTCAAAAAAGCGACGCTTAATAAGTCTTCATTCACTCCGGATAAAATACTAGTCCAGGTATCTCCGCCATTTTGAGTGCGAAGAATTGCACCATTTTCGCCTACTGCAAGACCAAGATTTTGATCCTGAAATACGATGTCAAGAAACATTGTTTCTGGTATTGAGGCAAGTTCTTCCCATGTTGTCCCACCGTCTTTACTTCGGATTATTAACTTTTCTCCAGCCGCAAAACCGAGAGTAGCATCTACCCAGTAGACCGACTCGAGGTCTAGGCCCCAGCTTTGCATCCTGGTCCAGGTTTGGGCAAGAAGTGTTGAGCTCGCCAGCATTCCCAAAAAAAACAGACCTAAAATTCTACGCATTCTAATTAATCAGGATTCCGAACAAAAATAACCGATTTCCGGCCTTGTCAAAGTTAAGTGTCGTGAGGTAAAAAGATTTTAATCAGCCAAAATTGAAAACAGAAGGTTCTTTAATCCCCGTGAGTATTGTAATTTTGACCAAAGTCTGACTTTAAAAGAAATGAAAAACTGGATTTACATTTTCCCAGTGCTTGTAGTGTTGCAAGCTTGTGGACCTCAGGAGCGAGTATCCAAGGAAGTATTTGATGCTGTGAATAAAAATATGGAGGTAAAAAAGCTTTCGGAATCAGAAATTATTCAGGAGGCGATGATTTGGGGTGATTCGATCAGTAAAGAAGCGCAAAAGCAGCTTATCTCAAATCTGCAAAAAGCGATCGCAGACGAGGGAGTTTCGGGGGCGATTGGATTTTGTAATGTTGAGGCATTGCCGATTTTGAAAGCTGTAAGCGAAAAACATGGAGTCACGATCCGAAGAGCATCAAATCGGTATCGAAATCCGGCAGATCAACCAGATTCCGATGAAGCTAAAATTCTGGATGCCTATGAATACAACGCTGAAAATGGGATAAAGAGTGATCCTAACATTCAGAAAATTCAAGGAGGAGAGGTCTACTTATACACGAAGGCCATCCTAATTCAGGAGGGTTTTTGCCTAAGTTGCCACGGAGAACGTGTAAAGGAAATTGACGAAAAAACACTTTCAGAAATAGATAAATTGTATTCCGGCGATCTGGCGAAAGGTCATAGAGTTGGAGATCTTAGAGGAATGTGGTCGATCAAAATTCCAAAAAAAGAGGTTGTGAACAGACTTTAAACAAATATTTAAAATGGAGTCGAATATTATATGGTTCTCTAAAACTTTCTATTAATTGATTTTCACAATTGAAAAAACTTGAAAGGAAGGTTTTTGATTTCTTTGTTTTCAGCTGCCCAGCGGCGTGGGATCAACAGTTTTCTAATTGATATAGGGAGCTATTCGCACTCATTACCAAACATTATCCTCGTAAGAGTCATACATACGCTCTAAATTTTTTTAGTGTCACGCTCCTGTTTCGGAATAGAATTTAGATGATTTGATTTTTAAAGAAAATTTTGATAAGTATCTAAATGTCAGAATATTATTTCGGACTTAATTTAAATTGTGCAAGATACAGTCAGAAATAAGCTGAAAACAGTGAGATTTTACTTTTTATTTTTCTGAGATTGTTGTTAGTTTAACTTTTATTAACCAACCCAAAAATTAAACCTATGATAAAAATTGACCCGTTAAAGCTTTTTAGCTTAACTATTTTGCTTTGCCTTAGCCTTTTTGCGACGGTATTCGCCCAGAGCCGGGAGGTGTCTGGGGTAGTAATATCAGGGGAAGATAATTTACCCCTGCCCGGTGTTTCCATCCTGATCAAAGGAACAACAAGCGGAACCGTGACCGATGTAGATGGTCGGTTTAAAATGAATGTTCCAGATGAAAATGCGGTATTGGTCCTGTCTTTTATAGGATTTGAAGCAATGGAAGTCCTTGTAGGTGCCAGAACAACCTTTGACATCAGACTGCTTCCTGATACCAAATCTCTTGAAGAAGTGATTGTTGTCGGTTATGGTGAGCAGAAAAAGGAAACCATAACAGGTTCTGTTGCTACGGTTAAAGGAAAGGAACTGACCAGATCTCCGGCAATGAACCTTTCAAACTCAATAGCAGGAAGAATGGCCGGGGTCGTTGCAGTAAACCGAAGTGGTGAGCCTGGTAATGATGGTTCCGGTATTAGAATCAGGGGTTCAAATACTTTGGGAAATAACGAGGCATTAATTGTAATCGACGGTATTCCTGCTAGGGCAGGTGGATTGGACAGACTCAATCCTAATGACATCGAGAGTATTTCTGTATTGAAAGATGCGTCTGCGGCCATTTACGGTGCGAGAGCTGCAAACGGTGTAATCCTCGTGACAACAAAACGTGGTAAAGTGGGTAAGCCGGAACTTACGTTCCAAGTTGACCAAGGTTGGACTCAGCCTACACAAATACCTGACTTGGCAGATGCCGCGCAATATGCGGAAATGCTCAATGAACTGGATATCTACGGGTTGCCTGTAAATGAGTGGGGAGCTGCTAATCAGGCATATAAGACTAATGGTCAATTCACCAGACCGAATGGTACGGTTCGAAATGCTCCTTACAAGCCTGAATCTTTGGAATTGTATAGAAATGGATCAGATCCTTGGGGGCACCCAAATACTGATTGGTATGCCGAAACCTTGAAAACCTGGTCACCTCAATCAAAATACAACGTTCAGCTTGTTGGAGGCAGCGAAAATGTAAAATATTTAACTTCACTGGCATACCAAAATCAAGATGGTATTTACAAGAATTCTGCAACTGGCATGAAGCAGTATGACTTCAGAATAAATCTTGATGCTAATGTTAATAAGTACGTAAAGGTAAGTTTAGGCGTTTTGGCGAGAGAAGAATTCAGATTCTATCCTACCAGAGGTGCAGGAGCAATTTTCCGTATGCAAATGAGAGGCAAACCTAATCAGCCTGCTTACTGGCCAAATGGGCTTCCGGGTCCGGATATCGAAAATGGTGAAAATCCGGTCGTGATCACAACCGATCTAACAGGGTATGATCGTGATGTGAGAGATTATTTTCAAACTAACGGGTCAATTGAATTCAAAATCCCTGGAGTGGAGGGTCTAAAAATCACAGGAACTGCATCTTTGGATAAAACGATGCAGAACAACAAGCGTTGGGAAATTCCGTGGATTCTATATCAAAGAGGTACTGGATTTGAGGCAGATGGTAAGACTCCTGTTTTGGTCCCAAGCAAAAGAGGTCCGGCAGAACCAAGCTTAAGACTGGCTAATTCAAATATGCTTAATATTCTGGTAGGTACTGTTGCAACCTATGATAAAGTTATTGCGCAAGATCACACTATTTCTATTTTGGCAGGTTTCAATAAAGAGACTGTCGAAGGAAATAACTTCAATGCATTCAGGAGATATTTTCTTTCTCCTGCAATTGACCAAATGTTTGCAGGTGGTGACTTGGAGAAAAATAATGGAGGTGGAGCCTTTGAAAGAGCTCGTCTCAATTACTTCGGTCGGGCATCCTACAACTACAAGGAGAAATATCTTGCAGAATTCCTTTGGAGATACGACGGTTCATACATGTTCCCTGAGGAAACACGGTATGGTTTCTTCCCGGGTGTTATGGCTGGATGGGTAGTTTCTGAAGAAAATTTCTGGAAAAACTCCTTGGGTAAAACGTTCGACTTCTTCAAAATCAGAGGTTCTTGGGGACAGATGGGTAATGACCAGATTACCTTTGGGGGAGCCCTTCAGGAGTATCAGTTCCTTTCTACCTATGGATTCAGCTCTTACATTACTGGTAACACAGAGAACAAAACCCTATTTGAAAATCGTGTTCCAAACAAAGGAGTCACTTGGGAAGTGGCAAACAATTCTAACTTAGGTTTCGAGGGTCAATTGTTACAAGGAAAAGTTTTCTTCGAATTTGACTTGTTTTACAACAAGAGAACCCAAATCCTTTGGAGAAAAAATGCCTCGGTTCCACAAAGTACAGGGATGACCTTGCCGGCGGAGAACATCGGTGAGGTAGAAAATAAAGGCTTTGATTTAAACATGGGCTACAGAGGAAATGCGGGTGAGTTTAAATATTCTGTGAGCATCAATGGAGGTTATGCCAAAAACAAAATCTTATACTGGGACGAAGCCCCCGGAGCTCCTGAATGGCAAAGATCAACAGGAAAGCCTATGAACACCTTCTTGGTTTACCAGTATGATGGAGTATTCAAAAATCAGGAAGAAATCAATTCTAATCCTTTGGATTATACCTCAATCGTAAAAACGCTGAGACCTGGTGATATGAAGTACCAAGACTATAATGGCGATGGTAAAATAACTCCGGATGACATGATAAGAATGGATAATAACAACATTCCAATGTTCCAGGGTGGTCTAAATATGACAGCTAACTGGAAGAATTTCGATATGTCTATCCTATTCCAGGGTGCCCTTGGTGCTAAGCAGTATGTAAGTGCCGGTGAATCAGGAAATATCGGTAACTACCTTTTGGATATTTATGAGAACCGTTGGACAATTGATAATCCAAGCAGTGTGCATCCTAGAATTGCCAATAGAAGTGACCAGTACTATTCTAATAATAACACATACTGGTTCAGAAGCACTGATTATTTGAGATTGAAAAATATGGAAATCGGCTACAATCTTCCTGCTTATCTTTCAGAAAAGATTGGTGTCGGAAATCTTCGGGTGTATGTAAATGGTCTGAACTTGTTGACATGGGATGATCTAAATGTGTATGATCCTGAAACTGTCAGTGCTACAGGCCAGTTCTATCCACAGCAAAGAGTCATAAGCACCGGTTTATCAGTTACTTTCTAAATTTGAAACGTATGAAAAATATTAATAAATATTTAGCCATCCTTTTTATCGCTTGTTTTTCATTTACAAGTTGTAACGATGATTTCTTGAATACTCAGGATTTAGGTCAAGCGTCGGAATCCAGTGTTTGGGTGGATGGAGCTCTTTCAGAGGCTTTTGTGATCGGAATTTATCAAGGCTTAGGGAATGGGGGGCTTGATGAGCAGATGCTTGCCTCACTGACAGACGAATCAATGTTTACCCACCCTGGTCGTGGGATCACTACTATTACAGAAGGTCGTTCTAATCCTGCGGATATTGGTTGGGTGAATAATACCATTAATTGGCCGAACATGTTCATTCGTATTCGTGCTGCCAATATTGCTATAGAACGGTTGACCACCCCCCAATTCCCAAATACCGGTGGAATTGTGGATAGATTGATGGGCGAAGCAAAGTTTTTGCGGGCTTATTATTATCAACAACTGTCGAGATATTATGGCGGGGTACCTATCCTAGAGAGACCATACGAGTTAGGCGAGGAAACCTACGATATTCCTAGAAACACGTTCGAAGAAGTTGTCAATTTCATGGTGAAAGATTTGGATGAATCAGCAGCTCTTTTGAAAGGAAAGTCGACAATAAACGGCAGAGCAAATGAGGTTTCTGCATTGGCACTTAAATCCAGAATTCTACTTTATGCAGCCAGTGACTTGCATGACGCTTCCACTGCAAAAGCCAAATCTTCCGTTTTGGCCAGCTATTCTAACATTGAGTTTATAGCTTATAAGAGTGGTAACAGAATGGAACGTTGGCAGAAAGCCCAAGCTGCGGCGAAGGCCGTTCTTAACATGACTTCAGGAAATCAAATGGGCCTTTCTGGTCCGGTAAGTCGCGATGCAGGTATTCAAAATTACATCAATAACTCAATGGCAAGAAGTGGTGGTGAAAAAGAAATCCTTTTAGGAAGATACTTCATCAATGCCAAGCAGGAAGGCGGTGGAAGACAGGGTCTTTTCAACGGTCCAAACGGATATAATAACTGGGCAGGAAATACTCCAGTACAATTATTGGTTGACGATTATGAAATGATGGATGGTACCAAATTCTCTTGGCAGAATGAAGAACATGCTAAAGCTCCTTACAAGAATAGAGATGCTCGATTCTATGCATCCATTCTTTATGACGGAGCTCAGTGGAAGCCAAGATCATCCGCCAATTCACCAAGGGATCCACTTGGACAAATTCAGGCAGGGAGATATGATGTACTCAATTCTTCTGGTGCAAAAGTGACCCATTTTGGATTGGATACCAGAAACTCTCCAATTGAAGACTGGAATGGTAGTTATACGGGTTATTATATAAGAAAATTCACCGATGCTAATCCTGCTATTGTGGATCAAAATACCTGGCAGCAAGTTCCTTGGCCTGTTTTAAGATATACCGAAGCTGTACTTAACTACGTAGAGGCATCTATCGAATTGGGGCAAGAAGCTGAGGCAAAAAACTGGCTTAATCAGATTCGATTCAGAGTAGGTATGCCGGCAGTCACGGAATCAGGTGAGGCATTGAAGACTCGATACAGAAACGAAAGACGTATTGAAATGGCTTACGAAGAGCAGCGATATCATGACGTCAGACGATGGATGATTGCAGAGTCAACACTCGGAAGAAAAGCGAATGGCATCAATATCACAGGTACTTTGAAAGACGGTAAATCACTTTCAGTGTACAGATACGATACCGAATTTTATAACTATGTATATAAGGTTATAGAAATGGATCCAGGTAAAGAAAACCGGGCTTGGGCGGATAAGCTTTACTTATTGCCAATTCACAGGGATGAGATGAACAGAAACAAACTGTTGGTCCAAAACCCGGGATACTAATAGTATTCATTCTTTCTAAATTTGATCTAGGCCATCTCATATTGGGTTGGCTTAGATCATTTCTTTTATGCAAAAAATTTCCTTCCCAGTTTTCCTGGTTATTATAGCCCAATTGATTTCCTGTGGCCCAACGGAAAAGAAACCACAAGTATCTGAAGAACAAGGTGAGTCACCTTTATTTCAGTTGTTGGGTGAAAATCAAACAGGGATTACTTTTTCGAATAAAATAGAGGAAAACCTCAATCTGAATGTCCTGATGTATGAATACCTCTACAATGGTGGAGGTGTAGCAGTTGGGGATTTGAATCAGGATGGCTTAGATGATATATATTTTTCGGCCAAC
>JBKJKX010000127.1:0-10630 GCA_046597285.1 Algoriphagus sp.
GGATCACTTTTCAAATAAATCCTATTACATCATGTATGAATACCAAAGTCCTGAGGACAGAAAATACATCAATACACTGATCAATTCAGCAAAGAAAGAAGCAGAAGCCTTCTTAAATCTTAAACATACCGCAGAGCGTTCCGATGGGGTAATCCCTATAAAGTATCGAGAATTGATGTCCATTGCAGTAGCATTGACCACTCAATGTGCCTACTGCATAGAATCTCATATTGAAAATGCTGTAAAAGCCGGCGCTACCAAAGAGGAAGTTGCAGAAACTGTCTTCATTACTTCTGCTTTAAGGGCTGGCGGTGCAGTGGGAAATGGATTGTTAGCGATGAAAATTTTTGAAGAGACAACCAATAAAGTCAGTAATCCCTAGTCCTTTGACCCATAAATCGTTAGGTTATTCCAAAAATCCCTAACTTAAATTAATGTCAATTTGCCTGATGCCACTTTGCAATCCAATTAATCCATATTCATGAAACGATTGCGAACTCTTTGTGCGAAGAAAATATCGAAAAGCCCCCTTCTCGGCATCGCATGCTTCTTTATTCTTTGAAGTTTATCGGGATGCTGGGTGAAATTTACCCTATCCTACCCTATTATCCTCGCCATCCCCATTCTTATCGGAGTAATTGATTCGATATTCACCACAAACCCTTTTACTCAATCGATTCCGAAGATTAAAGCCCAAACGGGATTCATCTACGCTTTTTTATCCCTATCATTAAGTATATGATAGACCAAGACTTATCCAGAAGAAGCTTTCTTCAGAAATCAATCGCTGCCGGAGTGGGTTTTGCAGCCTTTCCGCTTATTCCTGCTTTTTCGATACCGAAAAGATCCGGGATGCAATTTGGTCTCGTCACCTACGAATGGGCCAAGGATTGGGATCTTCCAACTTTGATTGCCAATTGTGAAAAAACGGGGGTTTTGGGTGTGGAACTCAGAACTCAACATGCCCATGCGGTGGAGACTACTCTCAGCGCTTCCCAAAGAGTAGAAGTCAAAAAGCGGTTTGCCGATAGTCCGGTGACTTGCCTTGGCTATGGCAGCAATTACGAATACCATAGTCCTGATCCGGACAAACTCAAAGAAAATATCGAAGGGACAAAAGCATCCATCAAACTTTGTCACGACATCGGTGCTACCGGCCTGAAAGTGAAGCCTAACACACTGCCCGAGGGAGTCTCAAAAGAAAAAACCATCGCACAAATCGCTGCTTCTTTTAACGAAGTCGGGAAATTTGCTCAGGAGTATGGTCAGTTGATCCGAGTGGAAGTACACGGACATCTCACTCAGGAACTGCCCAATATGAAAGCGATCTTTGATCAGGTGACTGAGCCGAATGTCAAAATCTGCTGGAACAGTAATGCGGAAGATTTACTGGATCCGGGTCTTGAAGCCAATTTTAACAGTGTGAAAAAATGGTTTGGCGATACGGTTCACGTCCGCGAATTCAATGTCGGTGATTATCCTTATCCAGAGCTTTTCAGTCTTTTTGCCGGCATGGATTACGAAGGCTGGATCCTGCTCGAAGCACGAACTCAGCCGGCAGATCGAATCGCCGCGCTGAAAGAGCAACTTGCTTTATTTAATCAATTGGTTAAAAATGCAGGAGGATGATTTCTTCCTTTCAAAGGAAAAAACTCTAAACCATGACCCACTCATCGGTCATCAAATATCAAACCCTCAAATGCCATGAAATCAGATAATTCAAGAAGTGACTTTCTTAAAAAATCAGCCCTGACGACCGCCGCTTTGCGAAAAGGTCAGTTTGTGACTTTCGACGAAGAAAAGCAGGAAGTGCTGGCCGGAGGAAAAGTGTTTCAATATTAACTAATCTGATTAACAGTTGTAAAATCAGTGAACATGTTTTCCTTGCTTTACGGGATGGAAGACCGAAGACGGGAGACCGAAGAAATCAAAACCACACCTACCAAAGTATTTTTAGCTTTAAAAAATTAACTTCTGGTATGATTGGGGATTATTAAACTAATTAAAACCTACTATGACAAGTCAATTCAAGACCGATTTTTGGGCAGGTCTCATGTTAATATCCACCTCCTTGTATGCCTGCACAAGCGGCCAAGGAGCAAAATCTGTGAATTCAATGGAAAAGTTCGATTCAGTCACCTTGGTAAGAAACGATGCCGAAAAGAGGGTGGAAGTCTTGGTGAACGGGGAGCTTTTCACCGCTTATCTCTATCCCGAGACTATTGATAAGCCTGTACTTTATCCGATCAAATCTGCCGGGGGCCATGATCTCACGCGAGGTTTTCCGCTAGATCCCCGACCGGGAGAACGAGTGGATCACCCGCATCATATCGGAATCTGGTTTAACTATGGAGACGTGAACGGCCTGGACTTTTGGAATAATTCCGACGCTATTCCTGCCGATAAAAAGAGTGGATATGGATCAATCGTCCACACCGAGATTTTGGATACGAGTGAAAGTAAAGAGGGTGCTGAACTGGAAGTGGGGATGGACTGGATTGGTCCTGACGGCAGGATTTTGCTGAAAGAAAACACCAAGTTTGTCTTCAGTTCTGAAGGAGGAAAACGTATAATTGACCGAATTACCACACTTACCGCTCATGGTCAGGAGGTTTTATTCAAAGACAACAAGGAAGGACTGTTGGGAATCCGAGTTACACGGGAGTTGGAGCACCCTTCCGATAAACCGGAGATTTTCACCGATGGCAGTGGAATTGCCACCGCTGTCCCGACTTTGAATAATGAAGGAGTAACAGGAAGGTACCGAAGCAGTGAAGGAATCGAAGGCGATGATGTCTGGGGAACTCGGGGAAAGTGGGTGAATCTTTCCGGAGATATCCAAGGAGAAAAGATAGGTCTTGCGATACTGGATCACCCTAAAAATCCTGGCTATCCGACGTATTGGCATGCAAGAGGCTATGGACTTTTTGCGGCAAATACCTTGGGGCAAAAAGCAATGAGTCAGGGAAAAGAAGAATTGAACTTCAAATTGGCGGATGGGGAATCTGTGACTTTCAGATATAGGATCGTCGTCTACTCGGGAACTCCTACAACTGATGAAGTATTGAATCAGGACTTTACGGCTTTTTCAGAAAAATAGATTGAGTTCTGACTGACGTGAAAAAAAAAGCCAATTCAGAAAATAGACTTCTGAATTGGCTTTAAAATTATCCGTTACATCAACTCAATCGAAGAGATCGCTGCAATAGGAATGACTAGTCCTGATTTGAGAATCAGGTGCTCATCAGTGACTGCGATCACAGCGCATTCTATCGTGTAAACCTCGTCGTTGGCGTTAGAGACACAAATCTTTACAGTTTGATGTTCGATGAAGTGCAGTATCATTGCTCTAAAGAGCTTGAACTTTCTTTCATCTTTTTGCGCATTATCGAGAAGTACTTCTTTTTTGGCAAAATTGGAAACACCAAAACTTGCCATATCTGTTTGAGATATAAAATTCATTGTTAGAATGATTTAGGATTTAAAATTGCTTTTACAAAGCCCTTAGGCTGATTGGAAATGCAAATCCTATATTCTCAGATTGTGGTAGAAAACAGGTATATCCTTCTCCCGGAAAAAATCAGAAGCCGAGCTTGTTTTAAGGAATGAAAGCCTGCGGGCATTTTGGTAAGAACCAAATAATGAAAAATTGAGTCCGCCTACCGGAATTTTTTCTTGATCCGTTAATTCACCTGTTCCACTTCTTCTTTCAACCAAACCGTCGTTTGCCTGATGGGTGGACCAATCAGCTACTTGCGGTACCGACGGAATTTCTTCTCCAATGGTAACGACTGCATTATTGGAGACAAAATTTACTTCAGAACCAATCCACGTAAAAAAAACTGACGAAATAATCAGGGCAATCACCTCAAATATTTTCAGCTTGTTTTTCATTTCTTCCGGTTAACGATGGAAAATGTAATGATTATATAAATTACAAAAGAGGTTGTTGGGCAATTTATTTTAATTGCCATACGCTATTCTGCCAATGGGTTTTTTACAACTAGTGCGGCGATCGATAAAAAGTGGAAGTAAAAAGAAAGCAACTTGGCAGAACATGCATATTCAACCACTTCTCTACTCCCGCCCTAAAAACAAAAAAGGCTTTCTGAGATCAGAAAGCCTTTTTTTATTAAAAATTAAAACCTGGAAGAGTTAGATTTTCCCGGATTATGCTGGTTCTAACGTTTTCTTGGATTTGCGATAAAGATGTGAACTCAAGATATTTCTTCGGGCAAATCGGTAAGCATTGTCTGCACTCAAAAATTTGGTGTAGACATTTTTGGAAACTCCAAAATACTCGTAGGTATTGCCATCTAAAAAACTGATTTCGAGGACGAGATTTTTATAGTGAAAGTCCAATATTCCTGATTGGGTGACTGTTTTGGTATATTCCTCCAAGTTGGCAGCAGTAGTTTCCGGAGCGATACTCACTAAGAAATGATAGCCATCAATGATTTTGGTGCTTTTTTCTTCGGCTTCCTTCGCTTTTTCATCCCCATCGAGGAATTTATCAGGATGCCATTCTTTTACCAGTGTTCGATAGGTAGATTTAAGTTGCTTTAAGTCAAGTGGCTCTTCCACATTAAAAAGCTTCTTATACTCATTGATCCGCTTCATTGATTCTTTTTTTAAAGTCCGCAAAGCTACGGATATAAAGTTAGAGCTATAAAAAATTTGAACTCAGAATAGTACTCACTCTTTTACGTTGTCCAAATAGGTCAACAACACTATTAAAATTGCCAGATTAATCAGAAAACGGATTATTGTTCCGATTTACCACAATTTTCCAAGGCCTCAGAAAGTAAAATTTCTGCCTTTCTTGCTTTAAAATTATTTGAAGAGATTGGTTCATCTTTGCAGCCCTTTACTTCTAAGTGTCAGCAAAATTTACAATCAATTGTTGACGAAATTCCAGAGGAATGGGGATATAATAAAGATGAAATCTACCAAAATTTATCCCTCCGGATTTTCTCCAAAAAGTGGATAACCGAAGTAGAAAGAAGCTATCGAGAGTTCATTTCATTAATGACCCAAAACCAATGACAAGTACCTATTCCATTGTTTATTCTCCTGTTTCCGCGATTTCCCAAGAGCAGATCAATTTGGGCTTGCTGATGATTGGCAATCAGGGAGAAGGTATGTTCCGGTATTCTCATGAAAAACTAAATTCAGTCAAAACCCTTTTTTCAGCCGATGGATTTAAGCTTTTAAAATCCACACTTAACGCATTGGAAAATCAGTTTCACCAAGAAACTGGGAGTTTGCTCCCAAAAAGTGAAATCAAATCTGAGTCTATCAATTACTTTTCTTATTACACCAACAACCTGATTTCTTTTACTGCTCCCAAAGAAATTGAAGTGGAATTGAATGACGCTGTTTTCTCAAAGCTTTTTGATAAATGGATTTTCAGGCCAGTTGCGAATGAACCTAGACAATTTCTAATTCCTCACATCAAGAGAGTGAAGGAGAATTTTATACCCCGCGTTCAGTCACGGGTAAATGTGGATTACAAGTTGGAGGCAGCTGAATATGACTTTGTGGTTTTCAATCTGAATATTGACATGATCGGCAAAAACGACAGACCCGTTCTAACTCAGTTTGTTGATTTTGAGGCAAGTCAGACTAGCTTGAAAAATATGATCAATGAGTTTGTTAGCATCATCAAACCCTTGGAAATCAAAGAAGGCAAGGTGGGTAAATTTTTCATAGTAGCAGAAGAACCTAGTAAAGAACACAAAAGCCAACATTTGATTTGGAATCATTTAAAAGATTCTCCACTGATCAAAAAACAGGTTTTGGAAATTGTATCACCTTCTGAATTGGAAACAATTGAAGAGTACTTGGAAGAACACGATGTAAGGCCATTTGCCGAGGAAAGGATAATTTAATATTTGCCCTAGACACTTGGTTTAATATGTAATTACACCCTTCTATCTTTTGGAATCCCGTACAGCTTTCGGGAGTAATTCAAGATTCTCTAGTCCTGCTATTTTTTAAATCTTTAATTTTCTGACCCGAGAAATCAAACCTCCAATCACCCCAAAAAACTACCTCGCGATCTCCACCCCTTCATTGCTTGGAATCACCAGAATTTTTACCGGAGAATCTGCCTTATTTATCCCATCCGATTTCTAAATTCTCTAGGACTCAGCCCCCGCAGTTTCTTGACATAGCGGGTAAAAAATGAGAAGCATGAAAATTCCATTTGATCGGCGATTTCAGCAATGTTCAGCTGCTTGTTCTTTAGAAGAATTATGATTCTTTCTCGGACATGACGCTTATCCATTCCGAGGCGGAGACACCCGAATTTTGTTTTGAAATGTAATTTAAATGTTTGGCAGTGATGTTCAGTTGATTGGCATAGAACTGTACGTCCTATTGCAAATAGATGCAATATCAAATGGAAGGGTAGGATAGCACACTTAAGAAGGGGGCAATTTCACTCTTCGGTTTTTCTTTGATTTGAAATCAAAAACATTAAACTGCTTCCCCAACTTTTCTTCCTTTTCATGAGTAAACATCAAGCATGAAGATCTTATCAACGATTTGTTTATTTCTGATTTGCTCTGGCCTTTTTGGCCAGACTATTATTGTCAATCCTGATGGCACACATTCGGTGGTACACGATCATGGAAACACCAAATTGGTAGTCAATCCTAATGGAACCCATTCGGTACTTGTCGGTTCCGGAAGTATCAGAACTATGGTAAACCCCGATGGCACTCATTCCCAGTTGATAGACCATGGCAATAACACCAAAGTTATTGTTAATCCAGATGGAAGCCATAGTCTTCTCATCAGGCATGATAACGCTCATAAGATCCTGGTCAATTCAAAAACGGGTTCACATAAAATCTTCCTCAAAAATGGGAATTTCAAAACCATCATCCATTCTGATGGATCGATCTACCAATTCACACAAAAAAGGAGAAAATAAAAGTTGTAAAAGTTTACATTCAAATCGTTGACATCACTTTCTTCGAATTCAACAGAAAGACCAGATGTTTGGATATTGTTCTTTGGACGCTGGGTGTAATCCCGAAATCTGTATGGGGGCATTTATAGCTTTCTTTTTGAATCCCGTACAGCTGTCGGGAGTAATTACTTTTTTTTCTAAAAGTTCAACCCGTTGCAGGGTTGTCTTCCATGCCAAAAGCTCTTTTTTTCTTAGGTTTTACCTAGGGTTACTGAAAGGTTCGACCCTGCCTACCGGACAGGCAGGCACTCCGTAGTTAAATTCTTTAAATCTGTAATTCCTTAATTCTAATTCCCCTAGAAATAGATTGCATCTCCCCACTTAATTCAACCGTCCACAAAAATCTAATGCGGTAAAAAATTATTCTATTTACCGCATTTTTGCGGTGAATAATCACTACATTCACCGCAAAAGCCTTTTCCCATGCCCAAATACATTTACGAGTTCCCTGATTGGCCCGAATTCTCATGGAAGGAAAAGTCGATTAACGGCATCTTTGGTGAAGTAAAACTGAGGCAAGGGAAAATCTTGGGACAAATGAATGGATTGGGATTTTCTGCAAAGAAGGAAGCTTCTCTTCACACCCTTTCCTTGGATGTGGTCAAATCGTCTGAAATAGAAGGGGAATTACTCAACTATGATCAAGTGAGATCCTCCATTGCCAAAAGACTTGGCATCAACATAGGAGTGCTTGTTGCCAGTAATCGACATGTCGAAGGAGTTGTAGAGATGATGCTTGATGCGACCCAAAGATTTCAACTTCCTTTGACAGAAGATCGCCTTTTTGGCTGGCAAGCAGCCCTTTTCCCAACAGGTTATAGTGGTCCCTATCCCATTGAAGTTGGAAAATACCGAACTGGTAAAATGCAAATTGTATCTGGTGCCATGGGCAAGGAAAAAGTACACTACGAAGCCATTAGACCCGAATTAGTCAAACCAGAAATGGATCGATTCCTAGAATGGTTTAACCAAGAGCAAGGCCTAGATCCCGTGTTGAAAGCAGCAATTGCACATTTTTGGTTTATCATCATTCACCCATTTGATGATGGAAACGGCCGGATTGGAAGGACAATCACTGATCTGATGCTGGCGCGGTCTGAGAACAGTGGAGAGCGGTTTTACAGCTTTTCAAACCAAATTTTATTGGAGCGAAAACGCTATTATGAAGTGCTTCAAAAAGTCCAGTATAGTTCAGGTGATATCACCGAATGGCTTGATTGGTTTTTAAATTGCTTGAAAGAATCCATTGGAGCAACGGAGGTTACTATCAAGGGAGTCATAGCGAAAGCAAATTTCTGGAGTATTCATGAACATACTCCCCTGAACGAGAGACAGAGGCTGATGATCAATAAGCTATTTGATGGATTTGAGGGAAAACTTCAATCCTCAAAGTGGGCCAAACTGACCAAAACTTCAACTGATACCGCTTTAAGGGACATCAAAGATTTAATTGAAAAGGGAATTCTTAAACAAAGCACAGCCGGCGGGAGGAGTGCTAATTACGAATTGACAATTGAGTTAACTGATTGAAAATGACTAGCCCCATCTGGGTAAAGAACGACGATTGTCTAGGTGTATTCCGAAACTATACGGGGAATCTATACCCTTCTATCTTTTGGAATCCCGTACAGCTGTCGGGAGTGATTCCTTTATGATGAAAGGGAAATTTAAACCTCCCTACTCACCCAACAACTCATAACACTGCCTCGCGATTTCCAGCTCCTCATTGGTTGGGATCACGAGGATTTTCACCGGAGAATCGGGGGTATTGATCTCAATAATACTTTTTCCTCCCGCTTCATTTTTGGCCTCATCCAGATGGATTCCCAGATATTCCAATTCCTGACAAGTGAGCTTTCGGGAAAGGGAATCATTCTCCCCTACCCCTGCCGTAAAAATGACCGCATCGAGTCCATTGAGGATGGCGGCATAAGAACCAATGAATTTTTTGATTCGATATGCGTAGAGTTCGTATGCTAAAACGGCTTCCTCGTTTCCTTCAAAATACAATTTTTTCACATCCCGCATATCGTTAAAACCAGTCAAACCCAACATTCCGCTTTTCTTATTCAGCAATGAATTGACTTCCTCTAACGTGTATCCCAATTGATTGACAAGATGAAAAATCACCGATTGGTCCATATCTCCGGCACGAGTTCCCATGATCAATCCATTCATTGGTCCGAGACCCATACTGGTATCAATGCATTTCCCGTTTCGGATTGCGCTCATACTGCATCCGTTGCCCAGGTGAATGGTGATAAGTTTGGAATCCTTTTTCCCCAGGTATTCGATCGCTTTTTCGGAAACGTATTTATGACTTGTTCCATGAAACCCGTAGGCACGAATCCCGTCATTTTTATACAATTCATTCGGTATTGCAAACCGATAAGCTACCGGAGGCATGCTTTGATGAAAAGCTGTATCAAAGACCGCAACCTGCTTTGCTTGTGAAAAAATCCGTGTTGCCACTTCAATTCCAAGGTAATTGGGCGGATTGTGAAGCGGCGCAAGGGGAAAGAGTTCGCGGATCTTTTTCATGGTTTCATCCGTGATGATCTGAGTATCTGAGAAACTCTCCCCGCCATGAACGACCCGGTGTCCGACCACATCGACTTCCCCGGGATCGCTGATAACTCCGATTTCGGGATCAGTCAAAAGCCTGGCAACTTCCCTCAATCCGATAGCGTGATCGGGAATGGGAATAGCTTCACTCTTTTTCACTTCTCCCTTCGGTAAAAAAGCTTTGTAATCCACTTTGGAACCTTCCTGACCAATCCGATCCACCAAACCCGAACAGACTACAGTTGCTTCTGGCATGCGGATGAGTTGATATTTGATCGAGCTGCTGCCTGAATTGATGACGAAAACGTTCATGGTTTGGAAGTTGGAAGTTGGAGGTGGGAAGTTGGAAGTTTAAAGACGGAAGACCGAAGACGGAAGAAATTGGAATTTTCAATTCCCCCTTCAGGGGGCTAGGGGGTAAAAGATGAAGAATTTTAAACTTTGTTCTCCCCTTCAGGGGTAAGGGGGTGATGACGGATTTTAATTTGAATCATTCTTCTCCCCTTTAGGGGTTAGGGGGTGATGTCCGATGTGGGTTGCCATATCGCGTATATCGTAATTCATAAATCATAAATCATAAATCCCAAATCAGCTTTCCTGTGCTTGGATCGCCGTGATCACCACGGTATTAAACACATCCACCACGGTACAACCACGACTCAAATCATTGACCGGTTTATTCAATCCCTGAAGCATTGGACCAATGGCGATCGCTCCCGTTTCCCGCTGGACGGCTTTATACGTATTGTTTCCGGTATTCAGATCCGGGAAAATCAGCACGCTCGCTTGTCCGGCAACTTCGGAATTCGGCATTTTCTTTCTCCCCACTTCCAAATCAACCGCTGCATCATACTGAATTGGGCCTTCCACTTTGAGATCTGGTCTTCGCTGGCGGACGAGCTCGGTAGCTTTTCTTACTTTTTCCACATCCTCACCCTCGCCGGACGAACCTGAAGAATAAGAAAGCATGGCGATTTTCGGTTCAATCCCCAGCATTTTTGCAGACTCTGCGGAAGAGATGGCGATATCTGCCAATTGCTCTGAAGTGGGATTTGGAACAACTGCGCAATCTCCAAAGACTGAAAC
>JBKJKX010000136.1:0-54690 GCA_046597285.1 Algoriphagus sp.
AGTTCAGGATTCTTCTCGATTTGGTAAACGAACGTTGTATCCCCTTTCGCAGAAATCTGCTCATCTACTCCATGATGCTTTTCTGACCACCAGCGATTGTATATATTATTCTCATGATTTCCGGCTGAGGACACTGCCACTTTGAAGAAATCCGGATAAACCAACATGGCGGCTGTGGACATAAAACCTCCTCCGGAATGTCCGTGAATACCAACTTTTGACTTATCGATGAATGAATGACGATCCGCCAATTGCTCAACCGCAGCTTTTTTATCTGCCAATCCATAATCTCTCAGATCACTGTACCCATAGTTATGATACCATTTGGATCGGCCCGGATGTCCACCTCTATTTCCCAACGTAATAACCACAAATCCAAACTGAGACAATCGGTCTGTTCGATCCATTCCTCTTCCAAAAGCCTTGTTTACAGCTTCGGTTTGCGGTCCTGGATATACATACTCGATTATCGGATAAAGTTTGGTCGAGTCAAAATCAAAAGGCTTATACATCACTCCGTACAAATCCGTGATCCCATCATCTGCTTTGAACTTGAAAGGCTCAGGGAATTTATACCCGGCTGCAAAAAGCTGGGATAGATCGGCTGTCTCCAAATCCATGATTTTGGCACCACTCTTATCCATCAAAACAGAAACCGGAGTGGTATTTACTCTTGAAAAGTTATTGACAATGAAAGTTGCGTTGTCATTGACCTCCGAGCTATGATTGAAGTTTCCTGAATTCAAAAGAGAGATTGGTCCCCCATCCAAACTCACGCTATACAAATGCTCGTAATAAGGATCTTCCCCTTTTTCTCGGCCGTTTGCAATGAAGTAAAGTCTCCTGTTTTTCTCATCCACTCGAGCCACAAGATCCGTATGAAAAGCTCCGCTTGTCAATTGTCTTTTCAGCGTTCCGTCAGAGCCGTAGAGGTAAAAATGTCCCCAACCATCACGCTCTGACCAGAAGATAATTTCCCGACCATTGTTAACAAGCTCTGGAGTGACAAAGTCAATGTAGGTATTACTGCGCTCCTCGATCACTACTTCCTTTTGATTGGTGGCGAGATTCCAACGGACGATATCAACTCGCTTCAGATCACGGGAAGAGATGGAATAGTAAAAATTGGTTGCATCCCCCAACCAGGTGGTCGGTCTGAACTCGTCGTCACGGGTATTTTCTTTCAAAGGCGCTGACCAAACTCCCAAGGTTTGATCTTTCCATAGTCCGACAGGAAGGTTTGACATTTTCTCAGTCGTAAATGAATAATGATACAACTCCTGAATCGGCTGTTCCTTGTCACCTGGCATTGCATATTTATAAGTCTCCAAAGTTGGTCTTGGATCGCGGGAATTATGCAAAACCCAAAGGTCTTTGACTTTCCGATTATCAGTTCGATTGAGGATGAATTGCTTACTATCTGCACTCCAGAGGATACCGGCCCGCTTTCGGTTGTCCTTGTTATTTTCTTCCTCCACATTGTCCTCTCCAAATCCCCTCCCTCCATATTCGTACTCTTTTTCACCGTCAGTCGTCAATTGGTTCTGAACGATCGTGCTGTCTTTCTCATCCTTCACTGCCTTCAAAAAATTCTCCTTATCCATCCAGAAAAGATTGAAATTCTTCGCAAAAACTACTTTGGAAGAATCAGGAGAAATATTAGCCCAGGCAAGTCGCTTGGGATCTTTTTCTGCATCCTTGATCTCGGTGAGCTGCTGAGTGGTGATGTTGTATTGAAAAACAAACGTTCTTTTTTCCAATGAATCCTTTGAAGATTTGTTTTTAGCCTTGATTTCGGCCCAGTCTCTTTTGACCACATTTTCTGTACTTTTCACCTTGAATTTGATCGTGTTTTCATCTTCGAGAAACTTCAAATCATCCAGTTTCAGATGCTGACCATCGAAGGGATCTTTGACGATTTTTGTGATTTGCATCGCCAACTTATCCTTGTCGAAAAGTGTAGCTTTTGATTTCCTTACAAGATCGACCAAGTACCAGTTTTTCCCTTCGCTCGTTTCATACTCATACCAGAATCGGTCTGATCTTTTTAACCAATGCGGATCCACGGCTGTGGAGAAAATCATTCTTTTCAACTTTTCCGGAGAAAAGCGCGCTGCCAATTCATAGTTTCCTTTAGTAACAGGCTCTTGGGCAAACCCCGATAAAGAACCCAGAATAAGTCCAAATACAAGTAAAGTTCTTCTCATTTAAGTTTATTTATCTATGAGTCAAATCTAAAAATCATGTCAGGAAGGTCTCTTACCACTCAAAAAAAAATCGTAGTCGGGAGCAGACTACGATTTGTCATTATGATTATCCGCTTCTTTGCCAGTAAGGTTGAATCCGGACAGAATTTTTGCGAAATCGCCAACTGACGACGGTTGATAGACGACAGCGCGTTTTTTCGAACTTCAAACCTTAATCTATTTGGCTACTTGTAAGAAAGCGTACAATCACATTTGTCATTAATCAATTCTCGAAATGAGCAGGACTTTATTTCATCCAAAATCTTCTGTATTGCTAAAGGCCTAATCACTTCATCTACTTTATGGCTTTCGAAGCATTAGAAAAAAACCTGCAATTACAAATGGAATACTCAACAACTGTCCCATATTCAGAGTCATCCCAGATTCAAATGATACTTGGTCTATTTTGAAGAACTCAATAAAAAACCTTGCAGTAAACATCAGAACTAAAAATAGCCCAAACATGAACCCGTTTTGTTTTTTAATCTTCATGGAGATCAGGTTCAAAACTAAAAATATTGAGAAATAAGCAATAGCTTCATATAGTTGCCCGGCGTGACGGGGAATATCATCCACTTTTTCAAACACAAAAGCCCAAGAAAATGAGGTTGGATTTCCAATCATCTCAGAGTTAAATAAATTGCCCACCCTTATAAATCCTGCGGACATTGGAATAACCAATGCCAATTTATCCATTACCCATAAGAAATTCATTTTTTGAGTTTTGCCATATAAAACCACTGCGATCAAAATTCCGATTGCTCCCCCATGACTTGCTAAGCCACGAAACCCAGTAAATTCAAATTTCGGTGAAAAGCGAACTGGAAGAAGTATTTCTGCTGGATTTTGGGAATAATAGTCAAATTCGTAAAACAAGCAATGGCCAAGTCTTGAACCCAAAATTGTTGCAAAAACGAGGTAAATAAGGAGAATATCCAACTTTTCCTCAGACACTTGTTCTTCTTTGAACTTTCTCTTCATCAGATAAAAGCTAAAGACAAACCCTACTGCGAAAAATAAGGAGTACCATCTCAGATCATAGAAACCAAGATCCAAAATACTTCCGTCGTGGTTCCAAATTATAAATAGCACGTTGCCATATTTAGATAGAGCAACCGCCATTGAGCATAAGAATCAAAAATGAATACACAAAAATATTCTGAACAACCCTCTTAATTAGCAATTGACCGGATCCAGCCATTTTAGGTTCGATTGCAAATAAAATTTCAGCCTCCTGAATATCAATCAGACTATTTGCAGCTTTAAACTGATTCCATGCAGGCCTTAGATTAGTTAGATTCATTTTGTAAAGTTTTTATACTTTTGCCGAGTTGTTTTTTTATTCTGTTCAGTCGAGTACTGACATTGGTTTCAGTAAGCGAGAGTAAGTCAGCAATTTCTTTGTGAACGTAGCCTTCCAGATGAAGAATCACGACGGCTTTTTCAATTGGATTTAGCAATTCGATTGCCTGCTGAAGTACCAATAATTCATCATCCGAACCTGTTGCCTGATATAGACAGTATTCGTTCGTATTGGAATATGATTCCGTGACGATTCGGCTGATTACTTTTCGCTTGTTTGAGATCAACGTATTCAATGCCACTCTATACATCCAGGTGCTTACTTTTGATTCCTCTCTGAAATTTGGATAAGCCCGCCAAAGCGAAAGCAAAACATCTTGCTTATAGTCTTTAATCTCGTCATCTGATTGAGAATAAAGTCGACAAAGGCTATTGATCAATCCTTGATTGCTTTGGATTAACTCAATAAATCTGTTCTTCAAATCAAACTCCATATTCAAAATTACCTGTTAAAATCATTAGTCGCATGAATGGGAATTTTGTCACAAGCCATCTGAAAAAAAATGCACGAATAGTAATTAAAGATAGAATTTATGGAGAAACGGCCATTGAAAAATAGAGCTAACTATTTCAGTTTATTTTAAGATAATGAAATTGCCTACATAGAAAGTCTGCTTACTTACAAATGGGCAATTTTAATTTTACCATCATATAGAATTCATTTTCGCAGGATAAAATTCTGAATTCTTGATAATTACATAATACCGAAAACATGTTGAGTTAAAATGGGCCGTGTATCTTTCAATCAAAACCAATAGATTGGAAACACACTTCAAGACCATCGTTGTTTCAGACATTCACTTGGGCACTAAAGGTTCGAAAGCCAAAGAAATTGTTCGATTTTTGAAACAATACCGCTGCGAAAATCTCATCCTCAACGGAGATATTATCGACGGCTGGCAACTTAAAAAATCAGGATCCTGGAAAAGAAAACACACCCGCTTTTTCAACAGAATCTTGAAAATGATTGAAAACCACAGTACCAAAGTTTTCTACCTACGTGGAAATCACGACGATTTCCTAGATCAAATTCTCCCTATTCAAATTGGAAATCTGTCCATCCAAACTGATATGATCTATGAAAGCAACGGTAAAAAATACTTCATTGCCCACGGAGATGTATTTGACAGCATCACAACTAATCTTCGATGGATTGCCTACTTGGGAGATGTTGGATATACGTTTCTTCTTTGGCTCAACCGATTAGTCAATCATTATAGACGGAAGAGCGGACTTCCTTACTTCTCGCTGTCCCAATATGTCAAAGGAAAGGTAAAATCTGCCGTTTCTTACGTGGATCAGTACGAAGAAGAATTGGCTAAAATGGCCCGATCCAAGGGATGTGACGGGATAATTTGCGGTCATATTCACAAGGCCGAAATCCGGATAATCGATGGGATTGAATACCTGAATTCCGGCGACTGGGTGGAAACGATGAGTGCCCTCGCCGAAGATCATGATGGAAACTGGCAATTGATCTATTACTCAGAGATCAACTTCAAGGGTGCTCACGATCAATCCCGATTTGATGAATCAGATCCTATTTCTGGATCAGCATCCATATATCCACTTCGTTCGGTCTCATTTGAAAAACCGAAAGAAGATTTGATTCCACCTTCAATATGGCTTTGAGATGAAATTCGTCTTTATCGTACAGGGGGAAGGCAGGGGACACATGACTCAGGCAATTGCTTTTTCCAATATGCTGGAGCGATCTGGCCATCATTTAGGGGCAGTGATTTTGGGAAAAAGTAAAAGGAGAGTGATCCCCGAGTTTTTTACGAGGGAAATCAAAGCTCCGGTTCATTGGATTTCAAGTCCTAATTTTGAAACGGATAAAGGTGAAAAAGGAATTTTGATTGGAAAAACCATTTTTTCAAACCTGAAATGTTTACCTGTTTATTGGCAGAGTCTAAACCAGGTCCATAAAATCATTCAAGCTGAAAAACCGGATGTAATTCTCAATTTTTACGATTTTCTTGGTGGTTTTTATTCGGTTTTCTTTCGTCCCAAATCAGCATATTGGGTGATAGGACATCAATATTTGACTAGTCATCCGGAATTTATTTTTGCTCCTTCGAAAGGATTCCAAAAGCAACTTTTTCAACTCAACACTTGGATGACCGCCTGGAGAGCAGACGAGCGACTTGCCCTTGCTTTTCTTCCAATGAAAGCTGATCCTAAATCCAAAGTTCGAATTGTTCCACCTTTGCTTCGCGAGGAAGTAAAGGTCCTCAGTCCTCAGGAAGGAGATTTTTTCCTTACCTACATGGTCAATTGCGGGTATGGTGAAGAGATTATTTCATTTGCAAAAGCCAACCCCAAATTGAAAATCAAAGCTTATTGGGACAAAAAAGAAGCTGCTGAAACTGAGAATCCGCTTCCTAATCTGAGTTTTCACCGAATCCATGACAAAAATTTTCTCCGGGATATGGCGGCTTGCAAAGGGTTGATCTGCACAGCTGGATTTGAATCCATTTGCGAAGCAATGTATTTGGGAAAACCAGTGATGGTCATTCCGGTCGCTGGTCAATACGAGCAAGCCTGCAATGCTTTGGATGCCGTGTATTCGGGGGCAGGGATTGCTTCGGAGAATTTTGATTTTGCCAAATTCAATATTTCATTGAATCAACTTCAAAGCAATTCTTGCCGATTCCGTAACTGGGAAAATTACTGGGCGGAAATCATAGCTGAATTAATCGATCCTTGTAGTCAAAAGTCAGAACAGAGTCAGCCTGAATCTCATTTTCCCAAGATCATAAAATCATTCCTCTATTCCTGACAAGTCACCATTTTAACAACCCAAAAACTTCATTTCCTCTTCAGTGAGGTCTTTTACTAATTTAAAGCTGGTCAATCCCTCCTTCGCTATTCGCACATAAGGTGAAAAGGGATGAGTTGGGAAACTAGTCTGTTGTTTCTCAGCCAATGTTAAAAAGGCATATCGCTTCTGGATTTTTTGATAATAATTCATACTTAATTCTTGCTTCCAGCTAGGTTTTTTGATGAAATGTTCACCAGCATTTCGGTTAAGTTCATATATGTTTAATTCCCGATCATAAGCTGCTAATTCTTGAGATTTCATTTCAATAGGTGGTGGCGGAAGCTGCTTTCGTTCGGATTCACTCAAATCATCCCAGAGCTTGTAAACAATCTTTCCGTCAAATTCGAATCGAGAATAGGGAGCAAAAGGATGTTTGGGTCTTCCCGCATTTCTCTTTTCACTTTCAGAAAGTCTGAAATATCGCCCAGATAAATCTGTAAAAAGTGCTAGTAATTGTTCTTGCTCAGGTCCTGACTTTTGGATAAAATGAACTCCAGCATCAAGTTTGGATATATATTCATTTTTGATTTGGATATAGTTTGGGTATGCGTCGGTTTTATTTACCAAATCGGCAATAGAATATTCAGAAGTTGGAAAAGCTTGTTGGGTTTGCGGAATTCTAACAGGTTGACTGATTTTTTGAACAGGCAAATCACCTTGGGCAACCACCTTATTACTGAAAAAATAAATTATTCCAGATAACAGAGGAAGCAACATGGCTAGTTTCACCCACTTAAAAGGTCCTCCCAAGTTCTTTTTCATCATCTGCATTCGCTTTTTGGTGAGGGAAAAATTCAAGTTACTGGCCAAAAATTGGGTAGGTTTAGCTAGTAGGATGTTTAAGAGTAGTTGCTGATAATCTTTAATAGAAGTGATATTTAAAGCGGCTTGATCAGCGATAAACTCATGGTTGAGGCGAATTGAATGCTTGGCAAAATGCAACCCGGGATGAAACCAAAAAGGAATCAAAAGGGCCTCAATCAACAAAATATCCCAACTGTGCTTTTCCCGTACATGACATTGCTCATGAGCAAAAACCGCATCGGGTATTCCTTCCCACTCAAAACTGGGTGTTGAAATAAAAATATATTTCAAAAAAGAAAAGGGCGACTGATTTTCTGAATGCAACACGAGAGTTTCTCCTCGATACAGAAAATGGGGATTAATTCTGATCTTATTTCTTAGGACTTGGACATTTCTTAAAAATCTAATTAGAAATATGCCACATATCAGAAGATAAGTCGGCCAAATAAATTCTTTCCAAGGAAAAGTGGATTCTGAAATAGTATTCAATTCAGGTTCTAATGGTACTATTTGATCGAATTCAACAGAATTACTCACTTCCAAATTGGTATCGTTTCCACTTTCAGCTTCAGCGACTTCCTCCATGAAGATTTGATTCTCCTCTGAGGGAATTTCTATAGTGAGTAGAGGAATCAAAAATGAAGAAACCACCGCAATCATCAGATAAAAACGGTTGAATCGATGGAGTACTTCCCGCTGCAACAAAACCCGATGGATCAGCAGCATTACGAGCAGGCAAAGGATAGATTTAAGCAGATATTCCATTAGTTCTTTTTGGTTAGTTCATCTTCAATCATTGATTTTAATTCCTTAAGTTCTTCTGTAGAAAGATCCGTTCGTCTGGTGAAGAACGAGGCAAACTGCGCAGGTGAATCGTTGAAAAAGTTTTTAATCAACGTATTCAGATGCTTTGAAAAGTAATTTTCCTTACTCACCAGCGGAAAATATTCTCTCAGTTTTCCGGAAGCATCATACCCTACAAAGTTCTTATCCTGCATTCTGGTCAAAAGCGTTGAAATCGTGGTAGTAGCTGGCTTTGGATCTGTATAGGATTCAAGAAGATCCTTCATAAAAGCCCTCTTGAGCCTCCACAAATGATTCATCAATTCTTCTTCGGTAGGTGTAAGTTTCATTTGGTCGGAAAAATATAGTCTACAAATGTAGAAGAAAAATTTTATTCTACAAGTGTAGATTAAAAATAAATTTTAATCTAATTTAAGTTTAAAAAGCGGTTTTCCCCTCAAGTTTATTCGGGCTAACTATCAGAAAACTGAATTGAAAACCGGTTTTCGGAGTTTTTTTTGATTAAGAGGTATTCATTATCCCCACCGACGGAAAAAAATAGAATGACATTGAAAAACAGAAAGCTACCTTTCGGGCTTAAGTCGATGGAATTTAATAATTTCGACGCTGCTCAAGTATAAGGTGAATGCCAATGTCTGCTGAATACATACGATTACAAGAAGATAAAGAGTGCAAAAAGCATTGGAAGAAGTGGGGACCATATCTGACAGAAAGACAATGGGGTACCGTACGAGAAGATTATAGCCCAGATGGGGCAGCATGGGAAAACGTTTCTCACGAAGATGCCCGAAGTAAAGCTTACCGCTGGGGTGAAGAAGGAATCGCTGGAATCTCTGACTACAAACAGAAACTTTGTCTTGCCTGGGCTTTTTGGAACGGGAAAGATCCTTTCATCAAAGAAAGACTTTACGGACTTTCTGGTAATCAGGGCAATCACGGTGAGGATGTAAAAGAAATCTACTATTACCTGGATTCTACTCCTTCTCACAGCTATATGAAGATGCTTTACAAGTATCCTCAGGCTGAATTTCCTTATCAAAAACTTATTTCCGAAAACAAAAAGCAGGGAAAACTCAATCCTGAATATGAACTCATCGATACGGGTATCTTTGATGAAGATCGGTACTTCGATATTTTCATTGAATATGCCAAAAACGATTTTGAGGATATAATTGCTAAAGCTACCATCCATAATAGAGGGCCTGAAGATGCTTCTATTTGGGTGATGCCCACATTTTGGTTTCGCAAAACTTGGTTCACAGGCCATGAGCCCTTTATGCCGAGATTGAGCAAAGCCGGCGATCATTCGATAAAAGTCTTCAGTCCCAAATCAGGGAATTTTTCTATTACTCTTTCTGATGAGCCTGAGCTTAAGTTTTGTGACAACGAAACCAACATGGAGCGGCTGTACAACATCCCAAATGAGAAAAAGTACACGAAGGATGGAATCAACGATTATTTGGTCGATGGTGATTCAAAACATATCAATCCGGAAAACTTTGGCACAAAGGCAGCCGCAATCTATAAAATAACTATTCCAGCGGGTGAAAGCAGAGAAGTAACGCTGAGAATGCAACATCAAATCACCGAAGATCCGCTGAAACTTGCTGAGGAATGTCTGACTCAGCGAAGAAAGGAGTCAGACGAATTTTATGATAATCTCCAAGATCGAATTACCGATTCGGATCTGAAAAAAATCCAGCGTCAGGCCTACGCCGGAATGATGTGGTCCAAACAGTTCTACTACTACGATGTGGAGCGCTGGCTGGAAGGAGATCCGGGAAGATATTCTCCTCCGATCGCCAGGAAAAAAGGAAGAAATAGCAAATGGATACACCTTCAAAATTATGACATCATTTCAATGCCGGATAAGTGGGAGTATCCTTGGTATGCAGCGTGGGATCTTGCATTTCACTGCATTCCGATTTCCCGACTGGATCCGGATTTTGCTAAGGATCAGCTCTTGCTTTTGCTCAGCGAATGGTACATGCATCCCAATGGTCAGATCCCGGCCTACGAATGGAATTTTTCTGATGTAAATCCACCGGTTATTGCTTACGCTGTGCAGCGCGTGTATCAGATTGATAAAAAAGCTAACGATGGAAAAGGCGATCAGGAATTTCTGGAAAGAGCTCTGCACAAGCTCATGCTCAATTTCACTTGGTGGGTCAATCAAAAAGATAGTGACGGCAAAAACATTTTCGAAGGAGGATTCCTGGGACTAGATAACATCTCGCTATTCGACCGCAGTCATGCCAAACATTATCAGGGAAAATTGGAGCAAGCCGATGGTACTTCCTGGATGGCAATGTTTTCCCTGAACATGTTGAGAATGTCTCTCGATTTGTGCGAGTTCAATAAAGTGTATCAATTCACTGCGACGAAGTTTTTGGAGCATTTCCTTTACATCGCCGGAGCCATGAGCAATATTTCCAATGAACATATTTCTCTTTGGGATTCAGAGGATAATTTTTTCTATGATGTCTTTCACTTGCAGGGCAAAGAACCACAAACGATGAAAGTCCGCTCAATTGTTGGCATCATTCCTTTTTTTGCAGTGGAGCCAATCCCGGAATACATGTTTGAAAACCTTCCTGAGTTTAAAAAGAGACTGGAATTTTTCCTTCGGGAAAAGCCAAAACTGGCTGCGTTAGTTTCAAGTTGGAACCAGCCAGGTCATGATAAAAGAAGATTATTCTCACTATTGAGAGGACATCGGATGAAAAGCGTCTTGCATAAAATGTTGGATTCGGAGGAGTTTCTGAGTGATTTTGGAATTAGATCTCTGTCCAAATTCCATAAGAAGAACCCTTATACAATGAGAATCAACGGGGATTCATTTTCAATTAAATACACCCCGGGGGAATCTGACATGCAGATGTTCGGAGGCAATTCAAACTGGAGAGGTCCGATCTGGTTTCCTATCAACTACCTCATTATAGAATCCCTGAAGAAGTTTGACTTCTATTATGGCGGAGATTTCTCCATCGAATACCCCACAGGTTCGGGTAATTATATGACGATGGATATAATAGCCAAAGAACTTTCACTTCGATGCATGAAAATCTTCATGAAAGATAAAAATGGTCACAGACCTGTTTTTGGCGAGAATCTGAAATTCCAGGAAGATCCTCATTTCAAAGATTACATCCTCTTTTATGAGTATTTCCACGGAGATACGGGGCAAGGATTAGGAGCTTCCCATCAGACAGGATGGACAGGTTTGGTATCAGAGATGATTCATAAATACTATAAAGCTGATGAGCAAGTAGTCAATGCTTCTACCCTATTTAGAAGCTAATCGGATCGAAGCCGGCTGCGATGAAGTCGGAAGAGGTTGCCTTGCAGGGCCAGTTTTTGCGGCAGCGGTGATATTACCTGCCCAGTATTCGAATAAATGGATAAACGACTCCAAAAAGCTAGACAGAAGCCAGCGGAAAAATCTCATTGATGAAATCAAAGGAAATGCGATCGCCTGGCAAGTAGCGGAAGCTACAGTCGAAGAAATCGATCGGATCAATATTGCGAATGCTTCTTTCCTGGCTATGAAACGTGCCGTTTTAGGAATGAAAACCTCTCCTGAACATCTGTTGATTGACGGCAACCGCTGGAAATCAGATTTAAAAATCCCCTTCACCTGCGTAATTCAGGGTGATGGAAAATACAGCAGCATTGCGGCGGCCTCCATCCTGGCAAAAGTCTATCGAGACGAACTGATGGAAAAACTGGCTGAGGAATTTCCTTATTATGGATGGGAAAGAAACGCAGGCTACGCTACTGAATTACACCGCGAAGGGCTCAAAAAAAACGGATCATGTATTTGGCATCGAAAAAGTTTTCAACTACTTCCCCTACAACTGAAATTTGGCCTTTAATCCTTTTTCGGCTCACTAATTCTTTCAAAAACAAATTTCCCAACATTTCCCCCTTGGACTATCGGCTCTATGACCAACCGATTGGGCTCCAATTCCAGGATTGTGGCTTTCTTGATTTGAGCTCCATCATTTATTATCAGCACATTGTCTGCTGATAGTTCTATTTTTGCTTTTTTCTGGACGATTATCTGATTCACAAAATCAGTGAAATAAAGACTGTCAGCGGAAATAAACTGATAAACCGTGCTCTCCAATCTGTAATTAATCTTAGCCTCCATATTCGCTTTCATCGTCGCATCGGCCACTCGATATTGTGGAGAACTTCGGACTTTATCAACCCCATCAAAATGAACCAATTGCCAATTGCCAATCAGGGATTGGGATTGAGCCGAATTCCAGGATAATCCTAATGAGAAAATAAGAGTAGCGATCAAGGTAAATTTCATAATCAAGATCAGACAATTATTTTGCCAGAAAACATGATCGCTCCACTCAATTCAATCATGTGAAAAATTAGTGCATAATTTTGCTCACCAGAAAAGGTAACCACTGCTCAGCCTGTCTCTCTGCGTATTCAGACAAAAAATAAGAAAGCGAAGGCTTGAAGGGGTCATTTTTAAGAATCAATCCTGCCTGCTCAGGAGTCTTATCCCCTTTATTTACATTGCAACGATTACAAGCCGTGACCAGATTGGTCCAAGAAGTTTTCCCTCCTTTTGATCTTGGGACTACATGGTCAATTGTTAGTTGACGGCGACTTCCACAATATTGGCATTCTCCTCCATCTCTCCGGAAAAGATTCACACGATTCAAAAGGACACCTCGATAAGGAATATTTTTAAAGTGATTTAGTCTGATCACTGCAGGATATTCAAAGCTTCGGCTGACAGTTCGGATCTCCAAAAGGCTATAGACTGAAAGACAGTTGGCTTTCTCCAAAAGTAATAAGGCCATCGCTTTTTGAGGCGACACCACGGCCACGGGAGAGTGATCTAAATTCAAAACCAAAACTCGCTTTTCCATTTCTTATCTTACTATTCTTATTGCCTTCAAAACGACCTGACCATTCGTATTGTTTTTAATAAAACTCTTCCATTCGTCTAAGTTTGTCAAGCGCAATCGATGGTCCATCCAAAGCACTTCTTCAACTCCTATAAAGAAAGCATAATAAGACTCATTGGTTTCCAAAGTGTTGAAAATAAGTAAATCCCCAAGTAAAATCTCCTCCAGTTCTACTCTTGCTCCAAGATTTTTTTGAGAATTCAAGTTATATCCAGCGATTGATGCTATAAGCTCAAATCCTAGCTTTTGGTCTAGTCCAAAAATACTTCTGCCACCTGACAGATAGGGTGCGTTTATGAATTTTAAAGCAATCTCTATAAGTTGATCCCGATCGGCTTTGACCGCGTGGCTTCTAACTGAACCTGTGAATCCGATATGATCCTGCCAGTTGAAGAGTTCTATCTCCGAAAAATGAAGTCTGCTTCCGGGAAGGAGATAAAGATTAGTTCCGAGGTATTCAATTGCTGCTATCGGGCTAGTGACAACCTGATAGTCTTGGTTAAGAAAACTTTGGTAATCAGCTTTTTGAATGTTTTTGATTGATTTCGAAGAAATCCATCCAGAAATTCCGCTTTCCTGATGGAATACTTTATACCAGTTTTGATCTGAAGTAATGCTTGAAACCTGATAGCATTCACCAAAAAGGAGTTGGGTGACTAAAGCTGAGTCAAAAGTTGGCTTTCGATAAAGTGGAAGAATGGTTTGCCGGCATATTCCAAAAACATCAGATAAAGGCGATTCGCTGGAGTTCTCTTTTCGCATCTTTTTCCTTCAGGTCCTGTCGTTTATCATGAATCTTTTTGCCTCGACCCAGCGCAATTTCCATTTTTGCGAGCCCGCGGTCATTGATAAATATACGAACAGGAATGATGGTAAGCCCTTTTTCTTGAGACTTAGTTTGAAGCTTTTCGAGTTCTTTTTTACTTAAAAGTAACTTCCTGTCACGGACAGCTTCGTGATTGAAACTAGCTGCCATGGAGTATGGTGCAATGTGCATTTGTCGGACATAAAGCTCTCCGTCCATAATCAAACAAAACGATTCTGTCAGGGAAACTTTCGCTTCGCGAAGAGATTTGATTTCGGTACCTCTCAGCACCATTCCGCATACATAGGTATCAATGAATTCAAACTGAAAGCTCGCCTTCTTATTTTTGATATTGATGACCTTGTCAAACTTGTTTGTCTTAGCCATTTTAGAATTTCATTTTGGCAAGAGGAGTCACATCCATGGTAGAAAACTCACCCTTCAGGTATTTGAAATGTGCTGCCATGGCAATCATGGCCGCATTGTCTGTACAGTATTCGAATTTTGGAACGTACAGGTTCCATCCTTTTTTCTCAGCCAACTCACTCAGGGTTTTCCTCAATCCTGAATTGGCTGAAACCCCTCCTGCTATCGCTATTTCTTTCACCCCATATTGTTTCACCGCATCTTTCAATTTGATGAGCAACATTTCGATCAGCGCGTATTGAATGCTTGCGCAAAGATCGGGTAGGTTTTCCTCAATAAACCGAGGATTCTCCTTCAATTGATCTCTCAGAAAGTATAAAACCGCCGTCTTAATACCACTGAAGGAATAATTAAGTCTCGGCATTCGGGTGATTGGAAACTGAAAAGCTTTTGCATTTCCCAAAGCCGCATATTGATCGATGAGTGGTCCTCCGGGATATGGCAAGCCAAGCAATTTCGCCGTCTTGTCGAAAGCTTCGCCAACTGCATCATCCTGAGTCTCTCCTATAACTTCCATCTCCAAGTAGTCTTTGACCAGCACCAGTTGGGTGTGTCCACCGCTCACAGTCAGACAAATAAACGGAAAAGCAGGGGTTGGTTCCTCTATGAAATGTGCCAAAATATGAGCTTGCATGTGATTGACCTCGATCAAAGGAATTTTTTGAGCATAGGCAAAAGCTTTTGCAAAACTAACGCCCACAAGAAGAGAACCCATCAAACCCGGACCACGTGTAAAAGCAACGGCACTGAATTTGTCCTTAGGAATTCCTGAGGTGGAAATTGCTTCAAGGATAACCGGAATCAAGTTCTCCTGATGTGCACGAGATGCCAATTCAGGCACTACACCGCCATATTTCTCGTGAACTGATTGCGTCGCCACAATATTATTAAGTACTTTACCATTTAGTATAACAGAGGCGGAAGTCTCGTCACACGAGGATTCAATAGCTAGAATAGAAATATTGTCGGTACCCATTGGAAATAATCACGAAAGTTAAGTATTTTTTGCATAAAGCTTTCCAAGTCATCCTTTGGATGGTCTTTTCCATCTTTTTACTTTTTCTAATTTTGGCTTTCAGTCTCCAACTTAACACCTTCCAAAACTGGATGGTAGATAAAGTTTCTGATTACCTCAATTCAAATTCCAGCTTCACCACCGAAATCGGTCAAATCCGCCTGAATTGGTGGGATGCTTTGGAGCTGAAAGATGTCAAAATCACCGATCATCGGGATAGCCTAATGTTAGAGTCCTCTTCTATTCAAGCAGATTTTGAATTACTTTCATTTATTACTCCAGGAGATCCTGTTATCAATGCCATTCGTCTGGAATCCCCCCAGCTACGCATGATCACACATCAGGGTGATTCACTGATGAACATAAACTTTTGGATCAATGATCTGACAGCGCTTTTTGGCTCCCAAAAACCAAGTACCACTCCTGTTACCTTTGGAATTAAATTCATCGAACTCCGACAGGGAGAGTTTTCAATGGTCAATTATAACTCTGAACAGGTCCTCCAAGGCATGGATTTCAGTCGGTTGAAATTTTCAGACATTATTGCAAATGCTACCGATTTTTATCTAGATGGAGGGGAAATCGGAATTAAAATCAAATTATTTTCGGCCAAGGAAATCACTTCAGGCCTTACGATTGAGGAGTTCAAAACAGATTTGATTTACTCACAGGAGTTTCTCGAACTTGACAAACTAAGCCTTAAAACTCCAAATAGCCATATTAAGGAATATCTCAGGCTTGAATATGCCACCACTGCTTCCTTCGCCAACTTCCTAGAGGAAGTAGTAATCATAGCAAGAATGAAGGAAACCAAACTGACTTTAAATGATCTGCGAACTTTTATTCCTTCGTTACCCGAGATAAATGATGTTATCTATTTAAGCGGTGATGTTACCGGGCCTATTTCAGACATCAACTCAAAAGAATTCCTCATCCGGCTAGGCGAAAAAACAGCCATTTTCGGATCCTTTGAGCTGGATGGACTTCCTGATATTCAAAAAACTTACTTGAATCTTTCACTTAAAAACTCCACAATCCTAGCACTCGACCTGAAGCCTTATCTCCCGGAAAACGTCCAACGGGAAATCCAAAAGTTCAATAAAATCATCTTCGATGCAGACTTCACGGGCTATCCGGAAAGGTTCATATTAAATGGGGTAATCAAAACCAGTATCGGATCCATTGATGGTAGGATCAATTATGATTTGGTCAAAAGAACTCCTACTGTCGTCTCGAGGGTGAAAATCACTGATTTGGATATGGGAGTTTTATCTGAGAACCCTGATCTCCTTCAGAAAATTAGTTTGGATGGTAATGTCAATCTAAAAGGCAATTCAATTGAAAACATGCTTGTGGACCTTGATGCTAAAATTTCCCAGGTAGGGATTAATAATTACAATTTTGTCAACATCAAGACAGACGCAACTTATGGACTTAATCTATTCAAGGGAAACCTGAGTATCAATGATCCAAACTTGAAAATGCAGGCAAGGGGTGTTGTAAATATGAAAGAATCGATCGATTCCGTGAGGATGGAATTGTCTCTCGATTCTGCCTTTCTTGACCGGCTTAACCTAGTTGAAAAAGCTACTTTCATCAGCGGAAATATGAGCATCGACACCAAGGGAAGGAAGATAGATGATATCCAGGGAATTGCCCGTTTCAGGGATATCAAAGTTGGATATGAAAATCGATTTTTGGATGTAGGAGATTTCTTTCTCCAGTCTTTATTCGCCGGTGGGACACGAACGATTTCGCTCAATTCAGACTATGTCGTAGCGGGAGCCTCAGGCCAGTTTAACCTTCAACAGATGTCAAGGGATCTCCAGATTTTGGTCGATCAGTATGTGTCGATTATCATGAATGAGAAGCAACCAATTGCTGATATAGAAAGGAATTTCTCACAGACTTACAGCTTGGATCTCAATGTAAGAATGCCGAATATCAACCCGATCGTCCAGCTTTTTGATCCGAATTTCACGATCTCCAGAAATACAATCCTAGAAGGTGCTTTTTATCAAACACCTGAGAATACCATCTTCAACTTTTTTAGCAGCATTGATTCCCTGACGTATAAGGGAAATACTGCTCTTTCAACCAATATTGACTTTAACACTTCCAAAATCATCAATAGCAAAGAGATTTTGGCCTCCTTCTACGTGTATTCAAAAGCCCAACACATCGGGAAAGAATTGCAATTTACTAACCTGGGACTTGAAGCCATCTGGAACCAAAATGAAGTGGACCTCGATTTCTCCCTAGATCAGGATTCAACACAAAGTTCTGCGAGAATAAAAGCAACCACACAGTTTACAGCCCAAAACACCAAACTTTCTTTCAAAAAATCCCTTCTGAAAGTCCTCGATCAGGAATGGGAATTTGATCCGGAAAACTCAATCATAATTACGCCCCGTCTGATTACATTCTCTAATGTGAAGATCTTCAATGAGGATCAATTCCTTGCTTTGGAAGGACTGATCAGTGAAAACATCGAAGACAAGCTAAATCTAACCTTTAACAAGGTGAATATTGATTTGCTGAACACGCTTACTACGCAGGACTTTGGCGGGACTGCAAATGGTATTATTTCATTTGCAAATCTTTACGAACAAGCGGTGATCGAAGGAGATATTGGGGTTTCCAAACTGTCCATTAATGATTTTCTGATTGGGGATTTACTGGCCGAAGCTCAGCTGATAGGAGATCGGTTCGAAGTTAATATTCAAAATACGCTCTTGGGTAATAAGACTCTTGACCTGGGAGGATCCATCGGATTAGCAAACCAAGACATTGACATAGATGCCAACTTTGACGGAGCAAGTCTGGTAGCATTGGAGCCTTTTCTGTCCAACTACCTCTCGAATCTTGGAGGAACCATTACAGGAGACCTAAAAATCGTTGGAACGTTAAGCAAACCTGAGGTCGTGGGTTCTACTAGAGTTGATCAAGGAAAATTGAGGGTAAACTTCCTCAATACTTCCTATACTATGAATGGAAGTCTCCTATTCCAGCCTGCAGAAGTAAGTTTCCGTCAATTAGTAGTTCAGGATCTTTACGGCCACGAGGCAAATTTCACAGGTGGAATCAGGCATAGTGGCTTCCAAAACATCTACCTGAATATTCGATCAAGACTCACCAATTTTCAAGTGCTGAATACAACTGATGACGATAGTGATGTTTTCTATGGAAGAGCATTCGTGACAGGGACCTTGGATGTAATCGGATCCACTACTAATCTGGACATCAATGCCCGGGCCACCAGCCAGCCCAATACGGAAATTTATATTCCATTGACCAGCAGCAACCAACAAGCCCAAGAGGATTTCATCCATATCATCAATATCATGGATACAGTTCGAGTGAAAGAACTGGCAGAAGAGATCAATCGTCTGGAAATCGAAAATATCCGGATGAACTTTGTGTTGGATATCACTCCGGATGCCTATGCTGAAATCATCATCGATCCAAAAACTGGGGAAGGAATTTCAGGAAGAGGCAGGGGGATTTTGACTATGAATATCGATACACAGGGGAATTTCAGTTTAAGTGGCAATTACGAAATCACCCAGGGACAGTATAATTTCTCCCTGTATAATGTTGTAAAAAAACAATTCACAGTCAGGCCGGGAGGCAGAATCACCTGGTATGGTGATCCTTTGCAAGGCATCATGAATCTGAGAGCCGAATACATAGAGAATCTTTCCCTTCAGCCTTTGATGTCCAACAGTCCAACTGCCAATCCTGAAAATAACACCTCAAGCAGACGATACCCGACAAAAGTGATCATGGATATGACTGGAGAATTGTTGTCTCCTGATATCAAATTCGGGTTTAATTTCGATGAATTCCCTAATTCCACTGAAAACCAAACGACCATTTCCGCATTTCAAAACCGTGTAGCAAGCGATGACCAAGAGATGAATAGGCAAGTGTTTTCGGTGATCATGACTCGCTCATTCTCACCGGAAGGTCAATTCTCTGGTGTCAATAGTATTTCTTCAAGTTTGGGTCAGTTGCTCTCCTCCCAGCTGAACAGCTTCATAGGCCAAGTGGATGAAAACCTAGAAGTTCAGGTGGATTTAGCATCTCTTGACCAAAATACCCTGGAGAATTTCCAACTGAGTGTGGCCTATACCTTTTTGGGTGGCAGACTTCGCGTGTCAAGAGATGGAGGATTCACCAATAACACAGGCAATGCAAATGCCTCTTCCATCATTGGAGATTGGCAGGCGGAATACCAGCTTTCAGCAGATGGCGTTTATAGAATAAGAATCTTCAACCGTAATAACTTCAACACTCTTACGGCACTTTCGCTTTCTAAAAATGTAGCAACATATGGAGTCTCACTCTCTCAAAATGTTTCATTCAATTCATTTGGGGAGCTCTTCAAGAAAATTACCGGAAAGAAAGTAGCCAAACTCAGGATCAACGATTCAGATGATTTCTTAAGAGAAGATTATGAAAAAGGCGAAAAATGGACCCCAATTAGGTTGGACAATCTGGAAGAAAGAATGGATTCGCTTAAAATAATACAGAACTCCAGACCTCCGGACAAAGACAATTTTTAAACAATTTACCTCAGGAGCCTCTTCTTTGAAAAAAGATATTCATGCAAAAAATCACCCTTTTCTGGTTTCGAAGAGACCTCAGACTTGAGGATAATACGGGATTGTACTATGCCTTGAAGCAGGAGGACAATGTATTACCGCTATTCATTTTTGACAAAAACATCCTAGATAAATTGGAGGATAAATCGGATGCAAGAGTAGATTTCATCCATCAGCAACTCTTGTCCATTCATCAGGAATTGGTGAAGAAAGGGTCTTCGATTCTGGTAAAATATGGCAACCCTGAAGAAGTTTACCAGGAATTGTTTCTTGAGTTTGATATCCAGGCAGTTTATACCAATCGCGATTATGAGCCTTATGGCAAAGGACGAGATGCTTCCATAGAAAAACTATTGAAGGAAAAAAGCATTCCTTTTCTGACTTTCAAGGATCAGGTGATTTTCGAGCCAGGAGAAATCATCAATGGTTCGGGAGAGTTCTACAAAGTCTTTACCCCTTTTAGCAAAGTTTGGTTGGACAAGTTCAAGAGCACTCAAATCCAATTGCTAACCAATTACCAATGGAATAAGCTATACCTAAGCAAGCCTCTTCCGGTTATTTCTTTGGTGGAAATGGGATTTCAAAAGACTATTCTGAACATTCCCCCAATCAAAACGGATGAGAATATCATTGCTCATTACGATCAGACTCGAAATTTCCCCTCTCAAAATGGCACTTCAAGACTGGGAATTCACCTGCGATTCGGGACAATTTCTATTCGCAAGCTTGCCCTTACCGCTGTCAAGCTCAACGATACTTTTCTAAATGAATTGATCTGGAGGGAATTTTATATGATGATTTTGGCTTACAGTCCTCAGGTAGTGGATCGGGCCTTCAAACCTCAATACGATCAAATCCTCTGGCGAAATAATGAAGTGGAATTTGAAGCTTGGTGTAAAGGAAAAACCGGATACCCGATCGTGGATGCCGGCATGCGTGAACTCAACGAGACTGGCTACATGCACAACCGCGTAAGAATGATCGTCGCTTCTTTCCTTACCAAACATCTCCTGATTGACTGGAGATGGGGTGAAGCATATTTTGCAAAGAAATTGCTGGATTTTGAGTTAGCTTCAAACAATGGTGGCTGGCAATGGGCCGCCGGCACAGGCACAGATGCACAGCCTTATTTCAGGATTTTCAATCCAGAATCTCAGACCGAAAAATTTGACAAAGAGCTGAAGTACATCAAAAAGTGGATTCCGGAATTTGGAATGAGTGACTATCCGAATCCAATCGTAGATCATAAATTTGCAAGGCAAAGAGCCTTGGACACCTATAAAAAAGCACTAAACCAATGAACATCGGTGACCGAGTAAGGCTTCTCCACGGAAAAGAACAAGGGATTATCAAGAAGATATCCTCCAGCGGGAGAATTGAAATAGAAGTCGAGGATGGATTTGTTATCCCAGCAATGAAATCGGAAGTCGTGCTCATCAACGATACCGAAAAGCAATACTTTGGCGAAAAGTCCTCTTCAGAAGCTCTCGTAGAAACACCCACTCCTATTTCCGGCCCAAAAGATCAGGGACTTTATCTGGCTTTCGTCCCGATCAATGATCAGAACCTCAGCCTATACTTGATCAACGACAGCCAGCAAGCCTATGTGGCACACGTTTCAGAAGTTTTTGGAAATAATCACCGGACACTTCTAGGCGGCACTTTGAATTCCGGGGAAGCTAAGAAATTTGATGATCGGTTGCTGAAAGAAATGGATGAATGGCCTGCATTTCTGTTCCGTTTCATCCCGGTTCAAAACAAGCTTGAGAGAGCCATTCCTGCATTTGAGCGACAGCTGAAGATGAAGCCAACACAGTTTTTCAAGCATCTCAGCAAAGCTCCTCGACTTGGAAAATCAGCCTATCTTTTTGCTTTCGAGCAAACGACCAAGGAGTTGGATATCCGGGCACTCAATGCGGAATTGAATGGATCGCAAATTCAGCCAGAATCAGCGCCAATCAAAAAACCTGCAAAATCAATCGATCTCCATATTGAGCATCTGGTCAAAGAAGCAAAAGGAATGAGCAATTCTGAAATGCTGAGGACTCAGTTAGACGTATTTGAAAAAAACCTGAATCAGGCAATCTCCTCCGGAATGGACGAAATCACCTTTATTCACGGGGTTGGTAATGGAGTTTTGCGAAAAGAAATCCATAAGCGCTTGAGCCAATTGGGAAATATTAAGTACTTTCAGGATACCCAAAAAGACCAGTGGGGCTATGGTGCAACGCTGGTGAGAATATCCTAAACCATGCAGGTCAAAGTTTCTCCTGTCTTCCAGATTTTTGAGCAGCAGCACCGCGAGGCGAAAGAGCTGTTTCTTGCATTGGGTAAGCAGATCAAATCCAAAAAAATAATTGAATTAGCCGGAAAAATGGCTTTTTTAGAACTTTACTCAGACTTAATGGCCAAAATCCATTTCGATAAAGAAGGTGCTGGAATTGATGCTTTTTCTCCTTTCAAGAAACTCCAAAAGAACCTTCGTAAAATCCACCATTTCAAATTGGTGGAAAAAAGCCTCAAGTCGCGTGAACTGAAAACCGGACTGACTTTCAACAGCTATAGCCAGTTTTTGGAAAACCACAAAAAGGCCCTTTACATCGAAACTTTTGATCTAATCGTGGGCAGCACGTTGAAAAGCTGGGATGATTTTCTCCAAAAATGTCATCAAGCAAGCAACGGAATCAAACCTTTGATGATTAATACCGCTATCAATCAGATAATCCAGGAAGAATTTGAATTCCTGCACATCAATCAAAAAACCCAGATGGATAGCCGTATTCTTCGGGATGTTTTTGAAGGGATGCGGATAATCATCATGCTCGAAAATCTCCTGATTCATCTGGGATTCAATCCGATTTTCATAGACAGTATTCACCAGGAAATTGCAGAGCTCAAGCAAAATCTGAAGCCTTGGTATTCCAATCACTTGGAGCTTCAGTCACTAACCCAATTTTTAGGAGAAAAAGAAGAAGTCCAAAAAAAATACCTTGATTGGGTCAAGGATTTGAGAGAAGAAAAGAAAAGCCTGTCTTCCCAGGTGGAAAAACAGGCTCAACAGCTTTTCAGCAAAATCTTAGTCTGATCAAATTTTTGAAAGTGCTTCTGCTAGGTCATTTTTAAGATCTTCAGCATCTTCTACTCCCACACTCAATCGGATAAGAGAATCCACTAATCCAACTTTTTCACGTTCCTCTTTTGGTATTGAAGCATGAGTCATAGTTGCGGGATGCCCACAAAGTGATTCCACTCCTCCCAAGGACTCTGCAAGAGCAAACAAATGGAAGCTTTCCATCACCGTTTTTGCATCTTCAATTCTGTTGCCCACTAGGGTAAAAGAAATCATCCCTCCGAAATCTCTCATCTGTTTTTTGGCTACCTCATGATTTGGATGATCTTCAAATCCAGGCCAGTATACTTTAGCTACTTTGGGGTGGTTTTTCAGGTAAGCCGCAATGGTTTTTCCATTTTGAGAATGCCTTTCCATCCGAAGGTGAAGCGTCTTAATTCCTCGCAATACCAAGAAGCAATCCTGAGGTCCCGGAGTAGCACCGCAAGCGTTTTGAAGGAAGACTAAACGAGAAGCGAGTTCGTCATCTTTGACGATCAATGCACCCATTACTACATCAGAGTGGCCTCCTAGATACTTGGTTACGGAGTGCATCACGATATCAGCTCCCAGATCCAACGGATTTTGAAGGAAAGGTGAAGCAAATGTATTATCAACCGCCAGCAGCAATCCATGATCTTTGGACACTTTCGCCATCGCTACCAAATCGATAATGTTCATCATCGGGTTAGTCGGCGTTTCCACCCAGATCATTTTGGTGTTCTCATTGATCAGTTTTACAATAGATTCAGGTTCGGCCATCGGAACAAAGTGGAACTTGATGCCGTATCGCTCGAAAACCTTCGTAAATAATCTGTAAGTACCACCATAGAGGTCATTGGTACTAATGATCTCATCGCCTGGATTGAAGAGTTTTATCACAGAATCGATCGCCCCAAGACCAGAGGAAAAGCAGATTCCATGTTTCCCATTTTCAAGAGCAGCAAGATTATCCTGAAGTGCTGTACGAGTTGGGTTATGAGTTCGGGAATATTCATAGCCTTTGTGATCGCCTGGAGAGCGTTGCACGTAGGTTGATGTCTGATAGATCGGAGTCATGATCGCACCGGTGGATGGATCAGGAGTGACTCCGGCATGAATGGCTTTTGTACCAAATTTCATGAGCGAGATAGTTTTGAGTTATAGTTGGTTAGAATTGAGAATAAAACCTTTTTATGGTTTTTTGGGTGATTTCAAGCTCAGCATGCTAAACTTGCAGGGCTTAATAAGTTTAGCTATTCAAAAGGCTGGCCAAAGATGACGAAAAAGGGTAGCATTTTCAAAACAATTGCAGGGTACTTCAAAGGTCATCCAATAGGAATTTTAGGATGGCTTTGGGTTTCTTTGATACCGCCAATGGGAAGTATGATCTTTCTCTGGAACTATCAAATCCTAGATGGAATACGACTCGACACACTCTGGAATTTGTTGATTTACATCGGAATCAGCGGGCTGATGATGGGTTTGGCGTTACTACCGACGACTTTTATCGCTTCTGCTTCAGGTTTCTTTTTTGGATGGATTGCATTACCTTATTTGGTGGTAGCCTATACTTTTGCTACGCTAATTGGATATAAGCTAGGTCAAATAGCAAACGCTTCTTTGCTTGATGTACTTTATACTAAACATCCCCAACTGAAATTGGAACTGGAAACCCGGAAATCCAAAGAGATGAATTTGATTTTTTTCGTCAGGATCAGTCCGATTATTCCCTTTGCTGTCTCCAATTTCCTTTTTGCCTCAATGAAAATCCCGCTAAAAAAGGTATCGATTTTTGGAGTGTTGGGAATGCTTCCACGAACTTTGATTGCTTTCGGCACCGGTGTATTCGCCAGTTCATTTCTTGGGGCAAGGGATTCTCTCAGCTCGCCCGTTCAATGGGGAATTGGATTCGCACTTTTGATTATGGGGGGTTTTGGAATCTATCAGTATATTAAGAAAAAGCCCAAATCAGCGTAACAGGTACATTTTCCCATAGCCTTTGTTGAAAGCCCTATCTCCAGCCGTTGGTCTGTGCTCCATAAATTGCCCATTCTTTCTGATCAAAACCCTGTAAATGTAAACGCCATTTGCCAGCTGATCTCCAAACTCATCTCGCCCATCCCAGGCATACTCAGTGATGTTGTTCCCGATTCGGATGGGGCCAAGTTCGTTCTGCAAAATCTCCCTTACGACTCGACCTGTAACAGTCATAATCTGAATCTTGACTTCATCTGGCACTTCCATTCCTGTGACTGTAAAAACAAACCGCACGCTTGTGCTGAACGGATTTGGATAGGGGTAGAAATTGGTGATCTGAGATTCATTGATCACTTCAAAAGTAATTTCGAAAGGCTGAGGAGAATCCTCATTGACTATTCTCAAGGTATAAATTCCATCCTCAAGCGGACCGGGAATAAATGAAACCTTAAAATCAGAGTCTTCACTGGCAGGCGCCCAGCTTAGATTTGGATTGGAGAAATTCACCCGGCTAAACTGGCAATTGTCGCAATTTTGTTTGACGAAAATCTCCATCCCAACCGTATCCTTTTTATAAAGTAAGGTTTGATCGTTTTTAAGTAGCGCCGTCACCATCACGTTTGGAGAAACAATATCCCCATCCATAATGTAGATCCCGTCAAAATTTACATCCAGAAGCGAAGTAGAGTTATCTCCTTCTACTACAAAATAAGCACCCATATCGAGTTGATTATTTCGGTAAGTCTGTTCGCGTTGAATCTTTGGATTGGCAAAAACTTCCAGAGAATTTAACCCGGATTTGCCTTCGGAAATGAAATCAATCGTAAAGTCGAAAGACTCACCTGCCTTTAAAGCAGGGAATTTCTTAGTGAAGTTTTCGACTTTCCTGGAAGTCAGGTTTGTGAATTTCCAGTCCACCCGAACAGAATCCAGGAAGTTGAACTGTGATATATTTTTGAATTGAAATTCAATCAAACCATTCTGTCCCTCTTTCAAATTCACTTGCGCCAGTCCGGATTTCGAAACCAAAACTCCCTCTGGAACCCCGGTGAAATTTACCTGCCATCGGTTCAGCTGAGCAGGTGCTGTAGATTGCGGATCATTCATCGAATACCGAAGTCGGATCTGAGGGAAAATAGCAGGATCAATAAAAGACAAGTCCACTTCCTCTTCCGAAACATTAGACAGCAAGATCTCCTCCACCCCATTTTCTTTCACTCCGATAAGGTCAAAGAAAGTTCGCTCCTCTTCATTGATCCAGTCCCTTGCTTTTACATTTTGAAAAAAACGCTCCCAGGATGCTGCAGGACCTACTTTTGGAGTTAAAATAGTGCCTGTGGTAAAGTAGCCTTCAAGATCAGCCGAAAAAGTAATAGTTTGTTTATTTGCCGGAACCGTAAGGTTTTTAGTCCCAACTATTTCGATCGCTTCACCGGGTTTCATCCCTTTTCTACCATATAGGATGTAAGGGTCACCGTTTTTCAATGCCCGGATAGTCGCCTCACTTGCACCCAATTCTTTCAATTTCTCAATCGCAATATCCGGCCATGCATCAAACGTCACATTTCCAACGGAGAAAATCACCACGTAATCCCCGACAGGAACATTGTTCACATAATCTATCAGGATGGTCTGACCCGGGGTGGTAATCCATGCATTCTGAATACTTTGAATCATTTGAGGAACCCGACCGCAGGATCTTGAATCCAAAATATCAAAACCGGGTACCGGAATAGCAAGGTATGGAGTCAGGCTTTTCTGCTCGAATGCAACTAAACCAATCGACCCATTTGGACAAAGTCTGCTGTTTGCATTGTTGACATTGTCAATGATCTGAGGGATCTGATCCAGGTAGAATTGAGTATTTCGGAAAGAAAGGGTATCCACAGCCGAACCAATTGTAAACACTTCAAATCCCAGTTTCATATCCATGTATTTCCAAGTTTTGTCAGATGGATTAATTTCCAGATTCGTCAGTTGGTTTTCTCCCATTTGAGCTTGAGTACGCTGCGTCCATCCATTCGGACCTGAAGGAATGAAGGAGAAACTTGAGTTTGTCCAGGCATCGGATTCACCTGGCAGGGATTCCTGGAATTTTGACCTCCAATAATAAGTCACCGTATCATTTGCAGCAAGTAAGGAAATAGGCCATTCTGCCAATCCTTTAGTGGTGATTCGGATCTCTTTTCTAAATGCTGAAGTGAAATTTGCAGCCGTATCAAGTTGAATGATGATTGTTCGATCTTCCGAAGCTTTTCCGGGAACCTGTGCAACTAAATTCAATTCCCTAGTATTGGCAATTCCATATTCTACAGGGCTTAAATTCAGCGTTCCACTCAACTGAATTAACTTGCTGAAAGAAACCAAATTGTTTGCAAAAGTCATTTCATCGACATCTTTTCCAGAATTCACTTCTATGGTAAAAGTGTTTTCTCCAGCCGAATTGACATCGATATTCGGGATGGAATACACAATCGTGTCCACTCTTGAGATGTAGCGAATCTTCACTTCAGGGTAGGTTATCTGAGTGCCGTCAGGAAGGCTTCGGCTGATTCGGTATCCAATAGAATCAGTATCCACCCTGCCGATGTTTCGCAGTACGAATGTCAGTTTTAAACTATCTGAGAGAGATGTAAGAGGATCTTCGTCAAAACTTTCCAAAAACACCTCTTCTTCCTTCACCGAATAATCTGCTTTATTGGCTGGAAAGATTCGCACTGCAGGATCCCCAAGCAAGATCATCTGCTCCATCTGCGAAACATTGAGTGCTCCGGTTCCATAGCGTGTGATGAACAGATCCTCTGCTTCCTTCTTCACCTCACCGATCGTCCGATAGATCAAGGTGCTATCTGAAAATGCTTTCAGATAGAATGCTTCCGAATATCGCCTCAGGATTACGTCCACCCCTATCGAAGTGTTGGCCATGATATTGGAAGCGCCCTTTTCCGGAGTAATCACCCAGTCTTCTCCTTGAGTATAGCTGCTTCCATAGGCACTTCCGTAATCACATCCATTGAAAAGCATAATCGGGTACTTTCCTTTGTTTTGGTAATTTAAGGTAGGATCCGAGACAAATCCGATCTCAATATCGATGATTGTCGGTGCGCCATGACCGAAAAAAGTAACCATGGATCTGCCTTCATTAAGATCGCCTGTAATATCGATCACTTCTATGATTGAGTTGGATCGCTTGCGATAAGTAGTTACGTTTCCACCTAAGAAAGGACCCTCCGCAATACTTTTGAATCCGTTTAAGAAATTAAAATAACGCTGCAACTCAAATTCAGAAATACCTCCGCTTAGGTGAATCATTTCCTTTTGCCAAGCGTCAGACACTCCAAGTTCATCTTTTTCAATTGCCTTATTCAAATATCCAGCAAGGTCCTGAGAGGTTTTGGCGGGAATCCTTCCCACTGCCATGGCAGGTATATCCGGATTTTCCGGATCAAGACCCACTGTAAAAATATTGTCAGAAAAAGGATAGCCGCCTACCGGAACTAAATCTTGAAATGGAAAAACGGAAGGATTGTTTCTATAATAATAAGTCACTCCAGCAGACCTTGCTGTGGAAAAAATCGACAAAGCTCGGCCTGCAAGCAGTAAATGAGTTGGCTTATGGACGGGATAATACGCCCTTAAAAACTCATAAAGAGCCACCGCAGAATTTTCCCCGTAGGCAAATTGATCGATAATATCTTCCATCCTGACCGTCAAGGTATCAAAACCCCCTCCCACAGGTGAGGCTCGATGTTCTGCATACGCTTTTAAGGGGTTTGGAAATTGTTTTGAGGGAACTTCCAGTTTGCGATGGCCAACCAGTATTAAATTCGCAGGCTGAGCGAGGTAATTCCGAAATCTGACTGGTTTCAAAACTCCCACCTGATTCAATTGTGTCGCACTTTGAACCCATACTTTACTGGTATCTGAAGCAACTGCCGCTGTAAAACTGAGATTTGGGCCAGTTGAAAGCAGGTTCACTTTTTGGGGATTTTGTGGATCGAAAATATCTAAAGCCAAATAACTCCCGGTTGTTTGATTGAGCAGAATTTTTTGATTTCCTGGAGGAAGAATGAAAATATCAGCTGAAAAATTGTCGGTGGTTACATTTTTCTGGTAGGTGATTTTGGCATAAGCGACAGAGATATTATCCACAGATTCAGCCCCGGCCGACTGGACTCCTATCACAATACTTCCATCTGCGTTGAAATCCGTCATGGCAAGTTCGATCTTCAGCTGCGGATAATTGAATCCACTGAATGGAATTGTTGAAACTACTCTCTGATTTGCCGCCGTAGGTCCTGCCAGGATTCTGGTACTATGGGTATTGTTGGATCTGCCCGCTAACCCAATTTCAAGCTGGGCTATACCCATATTCCGTGGGCTCCCGAGTTGATTGAACGTGATCTGTCTGGTGCTCCCTTTGGTAATCACCGCACTCATCCATCCCTGACCCAAATCATACTTCGAAAGTCGGAAATCTAGAGCATAGCCTTGTCCCAGCGAATATTGATCGGCAAAGACCTGGAGTTTTTCAGAATTATAAGTGGTGACTAAAGGTAAATCCGCAGCAGGAGTTGCTCTCTGAGCCATTCGTTTTCCGGTTTGTCCGGGCATAATGGACAAGAAGAAAGCCGTCGTGTCTGAATGGGTATTGAAATAAGGATTGGGGATCGTGGCGTAATCTGTGTAGAGCAGCCGATCCAGCGTCGCATCATTTCTCAACCCAAAAAAGTCTATGAAATCTCCGGAATCAAACTTTCCATCATTTTCTCCTTCAATGTAAATCGCAACTTCTTTTCCCCGGTGATACAATCGGATTGCTCGTGGGTCAAGTGTATTGAGGTTGATTCCTGAGCTCAGAAGCGTTTGAGCCGAAATCCTGTAAATGCCGTCTTTGGCCGTTGGAATTTTGTAATAGGTCTGATCATACGAATACCAAGGCACTTGCTGCGCCGAAACAAGCGTAACAAAAAGTATAAAAACGAACCCAAGCAGTAGTATTTTTTTCATTCTTACCTAGACCAACCTTTAAATTTTCTGTATTCGGGATCCAACTTTTCCAAACTTACTTTCACACTAAAAACATGAGAATAAGGGGTTTCAGAAATATTTCCAATATCAGAAAGAGCGTAATCAATTTGAAATCGCTCATTCAGAAATACCCCAATCCCCATACTTGGAGAGAAATTCAACGATTCTTCTCCTTCGAAATCTTTGATGTACTGAAAATTACTGACCCCCGCACGCAGAAAAGCCAAATTTTGAAATCCCGCTTCCAATCCAAACTTCGGATCTATACTCAAAATGGAAGTACTGAAAACGGTATTTCTATTGCCGTCAAACGTCATGTCGAGATCTAAAGCAGTTAGCAAATTGAATTGGGAGCCAATTTTCCAATCATAAGAAATACTTGAAATGGCTCTCGGAAGCGTGATTTCCACCGAATTGATGGGGACAACATTATTTGTCTGAGCATACACTTCCCTGACCAAATCAGCATCGTGTGACCAAGCATTAAAAGTAGTTGTGATATCCCGAAGCATAAGCCCAACCGTCAATCGATCTTTGACATATATACCACCCAGATCCAGCCCAAAACCCCAGGCTTGAGCAAATTTCCCAACGTTGCGGTGGATGATTTTCGCATTCATCCCAACTTTGAAATGATCGGAAAGATCTCTAGCGTAACTGAGCAGCAAAGCATAATCAGCCGCGTTGAAAAATTGAATGTTGTTGTAATTCAATGCGCCATTGGCATCATAAAGAAATCGGGTGTCGGGAATATCGTCCACCCCAAAGCGGATCAGGGAAACTGCAACTTGACTTTCGGATTTGATCGGAGTGGCAAAGCCTAAATAATCGTATTGGGCAACACCTGCAAAATACTCTGAGTGCATCAAGGCAACATTATACTTATGCTGAATACCCATTAAGGCAGCAGGATTCCAATAAGCAGAAGTCACATCCCTAGCGGATGAAACTTGCGCTCCGCCCATTCCTAAAGCTCTTGCCCCAACCCCGATACTCAAAAATTCATTGGAATATTTCGGAGCAATAGTCTGAGATAGTGCCGCGTTTCTCATCCAAATTAAGGATCCGAGGAAAAGAAAAAATAACAGGCCTAGACTTTTACTATTCACGATTCTAAAATAAACCAATTTCTAAGTCGAATTTTTAAAACTCAATTGATAAATAAAAAATAATGTGAAAAGTGTACGCCATCGTACACGTTAATGTTCAATAATTTAACATTTCTATAATTTTTTTTAGGGAAGGATTTCAATGCTGATTTCTGAAACAACAATTCTCGAAACTAGAAATCTTCCCCAATCTTCCAAAAAGGAGGTTTCTTGAAAAATTAAGATGTAAAAATGGGTGTTGATAGCAAGGAATTATGTTATACAAGGTACCATGGAAAAGATTGGTATAATTTTTCATCTGTTTGGCATATAGGAAAAGTAATTCTCCCGATAAAAGGACACCTAATCATCTTATTATGAATGTCGCCAACACACAGATTCAAATGCGCAAAGGACTCTTGGAGTTTTGCGTGCTGCACATCATTTCGAGGGGGGAGGTTTACACTTCAGACTTGATTGATGAACTGACGCTAGTTCAGATAATCGTAGTAGAAGGTACGCTCTACCCGCTTCTGAACAGACTGAAGTCAGCCTCTCTCGTCCAATACCGCTGGGTGGAATCAGAGTCCGGTCCGCCAAGGAAATATTATTCCATCACAGAAGAAGGGAAGACTTTCCTGGCTACTCTATCAGAAACTTGGAACTCACTAGTCAATTCCACTTTACAAATCACCTCAAAGAATTGAAAAAATGAAGAAGACCATAAGCATCAACATCAGTGGAATCTTGTTCCACATCGAAGAAGACGGTTACGATACGCTGAGGAAGTATCTGGATGCGATCAACCGACACTTCTCTTCCTATAAAGACAACCACGAAATCATATCCGATATCGAAAATCGAATCGCTGAGATTTTCTTGAGCAACCTGAAAAACAACAAACAGGTCATCACTGCAGAGAACGTAGACAAACTCATTGAAAAGATGGGGACCATCGCTGATTTCACTTCTGTGGAGGAGGAAGTTGGCGATCTGGATCAAGAGGATACAATTGGAAAAGAGGAGGATATCTATAAATATGTGACACCGCCCGATCCAGAAAAAGGCGGCTATAAAAAATTGGTTCGACTTGAGAATAAGAAAATCCTTGGCGGAGTTTGCGCTGGATTGGCTCATTATTTCTCCATTGACCCGCTTTGGACACGATTGATCGCAATTCTTCTGCTTTTCAGCGGGAATATGAAATTTAACTTCGGGTTCCTTGATTTTCTTCCTTTTGATGACTTTAGGCTGAACCTCAGTTTTGGAATCTTCGCAGCAATCGCCTACATCGTTCTCTGGGTGATATTGCCAGTTTCCTATGATATTCCAGAAGACAAAAACATCAAGAAGCTTTTTAGAAACCCTGATGACAAAGTCATAGGTGGGGTGGCTAGTGGGGTGGCTGCTTACTTCAATATTGAAGTGGTATATGCAAGATTAGCTTTCGTTTTGCTGATTTTGGCAGGCGGATCAGGATTCCTGATTTATTTGATTCTGTGGATCATCACGCCGGTGGCTAGTTCTATCACAGAGCGGATCAAAATGAAAGGCGGAGAAATCACGCTTGACAACATTGATTCTACCATCAAGGAAAATCTAAATCCAATACCATTAACCCCTGAATCCCGAACAAGGCAAATCTTATTGACCCCGTTTCGAATCATCGGTCAGGTAATTGAAGGAATTGGAAGCGCATTGGGACCCTTGGGAAAATTTATTCTCTCCGTGATTCGGGTCTTTATTGGCTTGATTGTCTTCTTTTTAGGCCTCGGATTGACAATCGCACCGATTGTAGCTCTTTCAGTTTATTTCGGAGTTTTAACGACTGATGAGTATCGCGTCTTGATGGATAATTTCCCGATTGAACTATTCTCCAATCTGGTTCCGATCTGGCTGATTATCGCTGCATCCAGCTTGTTAATAATTCCGGGCATCATCCTTATCCTGCTTGGCCTGAGTGTAATTGCAGTCAAAAACCTGGTCAATGGCAGGCTGGCACTTGTAGCGTTAGGATTGTGGTTGTTATGCGTAGGAATCTCAGCATTTCAAATTCCGAGAATCGTCGCACTATTCAAAGCCGAAAATTGGCATTATGTAGAAACTCCAGTTTCGGTCACACCGGGAATCATGATTCTGAGACTGAATCCAGTAGGAGAAGAAACAACATTCAATGAGGTAAATTTGAAACTGGAAGGCACGACCGATACGCTGGTTACTCTTCGGGAAGAATATTTCTCAAGAGGGAAGACCAAAGCTGAAGCAATGGAACGCGCTCAGAAAATAGGTTACACCTATGTAGTGAGCGACTCGGTAATCTCTTTCGAAGAAGGATATGACCTAGCGACTATTCAATCATTCAGAGATCAAAAATTAAATCTGATCCTAAAAATTCCAATTGACAAACCATTTATAATGGAGCGGTCTCTTCTCGAAATTCTTAGAAATACAATTTCCAGAAATGGATACCGCAGTGCAGATGTTTCCGAAAACAGCGTATGGACTTTCAATGAAGCGGGGCTGGTTTGTTTGACTTGTCCAACTGGTGACTCAAAGGAATCAGATGTAATTTCTGAAGAAGCAACTGAGGAGCTCGTTGAAAAAGACACGACCGAATTATCGAAAGAAACGATCGACAGTCTTACTCGGGCTAAGTTTCGGGAAGCCTATTTCATGAAAGACTAATTGCTAAGGCACCCTTTTGGGTGCCTCTTTTTTTGTACCTTATGGGTAAAATAATTGCAAAATGGACGTAAAAGTAAAGTTTTTGGGAGGGGCTGGTTCGGTAACCGGTTCTCGGTATTTGCTGGATATTGGAGACTTTGAATTTCTGGTAGATTGCGGTTTATTTCAGGGAAGAAAAGAACTCCGCGAAAGAAACTGGGATAAATTTCCCATGCCCCAAATTGAAATGGAAGCTATCGTTTTGACCCATGCCCATTTAGATCACATCGGGTATCTTCCAAGGCTTGTCAGGCAGGGATTCAAAGGTCCAATCTATTGCACAGCAGCAACAGCCGAACTTGCGAAAATTTTGCTTTTAGACTCAGGAAAGCTTCAGGAAGAAGAAGCAAAATTTGCGAAAAAGAAAGGCTATTCACGCCACGAGGATCCGCAGCCGCTTTACACCATGGAGGATGCGGAAGCCGTCTTTCCTATGCTGGTTCCTATGCCTTTTGGCACCGCATTCAACATTCATGATTCAGTAGAAGTAACTTATTACCACTCAGGTCACATTCTTGGAGCTGCCATTGCAAAAATTATCGTTAAGGGTGAAACTCACAAGAAAAAGCTTGTATTCTCAGGTGATTTGGGAAGGTATCACGATCCTATTATGTTCCCTCCGACACTCATTCCCAAAGCAGATATCCTTTGGATTGAGTCAACTTATGGGGATAGAGTTTCTCCTCCAACCAAACCTGAGGAAGAATTGGGTCGAGTAATTAGGGAGATTTTTGATAGGGATGGACTTGTCATTATTCCTGCTTTTGCTGTGGGTAGAACTCAGTTAATGATGTATTATCTCTATGTACTGATGCAAAAAGGCAAAATTCCAAAGGTGCCAATCTTTGTCGATTCACCCATGGCAATCAATACTACCCGACAATACCAGGACTTTCATAAGGATCACCAATTAGCTGCGATTTTGGATGAAAAAGATCAGCACCCTTTTCAGCATGATCAACTTCATTACTTTCAGAAACAAGAAGAATCCAAGTCTCTCAATCATTTCAAAGGAAGAGGCATAATCATTTCCGCAAGTGGAATGGCTACAGGTGGTCGGGTCCTTCATCATCTATTCCGTCATTTGCCTCATGAAAAAAACGGAGTGATTTTCGCAGGTTTTCAGGCAGAAGGAACTCGTGGCAGACGTCTTTTGGACGGTGAACCCAACATTCGAATTTATGGGCAGGAAGTCCCTGTTCGTGCCAAAATCTACAATGTAGAGGGACTTTCCGCTCATGCGGATCAGGCAGAGCTGATGGAATGGGCCGAAGGATTTATTGAAAAGCCCAAAATGACTTTTATCGTCCATGGAGAAGAAAAAAGCTCGGAAACCTTGGCACTCAAACTTCGCGAGGAATTAGGATGGAATACCATCATCCCGACATATTTGGAATCATTTCTGCTCTTCGAAGGCATCTAACAATCACTTCTATGAACCGGATTATCCTTTTATTACTCGCTTTGACCACCGTTTTTACTTTCACGCAATGCAAACCCTATCAGCCGGAAGGTCAGGGAATCACCGGTCAGATCACCTGGCTGGAAGGGAATCTAATGCCTACAATTTCTGATTCTGGAACAGAAAGCAAAAATGGCCCAAAAGGAAAACCCGTCAAACGAATGATCCGAATTTACCCGCTCCTTAAAATCTCAGATTTGAGTTTGGAAAGTGGGCTTGTCCAAAACTTGGCTGCCAAACCGATCACGGAAATTGAGTCTGATGAATCCGGAAAATACAGCGTTCAACTCAGCCCTGGCAGATATTCGGTTTTCACTGTCGAAGAAAACGGGCTTTTTGCAAATACTTTTGACGGAGAAGGAAACGTGCAACCAGTCACCGTGAAAGCAGGTGAATGGACATTGCTTGATATCATTGTTAATTATAAAGCAGTCTTTTAGTGATCATTTTCAATGTTCGACAAACCAAACTGAAAAATTGAAACTTCATGCCTAAAGCTGATTTGAGCTTTGTTTTTTCGGGCTGTCTCCTTATCAGAAAAATATTTAACTTTTTTTCACCAACCCACGCAACCATTTTTCTGAACCTCGCATCTACCTATTTGAAAGCTTAAAGGAATGTTCAGCACCAATTTTTCTACCGAATCAGGATTATTACAAGGTTGCCTCAAAGGTGATCGGTCAGCTCAGCGGCACTTGTACGAAACCTATTCAGGAAAATTTCTGGCCATCTGCATCCGATACTTGAAGGATCGGGAACATGCCGAAGATGTGATGATTGAGGGCTTCATGAAAATCTTCGAAAAACTTCCGCAGTTTCAAGCCAAAGGAAGTTTCGAAGGATGGATGAAGAGAATCATCGTCACTCAAGCCCTCATGACGCTGAGAAGTCATCGTCATCTGATGATGGAGATCAACATGGAGGATGAATCTGAATACCGCGATCATCACTACGAACTCAATCATCTAGAAGTAGAGGAACTGATGAACTTGGTTCAAAACCTGCCGGTTGGCTATCGAACGGTTTTCAACCTTTTTGCCATCGAAGGTTACTCTCATCATGAAATCAGCGAGCTGTTGGGAATCTCAGAGAGCACATCCAAATCTCAGCTTAACAGAGCAAGAAATGTTTTGAAGGAAAAGATTGCCAGTCAACAACCAAACGAAAGAAGAATCAATGGCTAATGCACCTAAAAATCTGGATGAGTTTTTCAAGGAAAAACTAGACCAGCACAGTGTGATGCCCAGCGCACTTGCCTGGGAAAGGCTGGAAAATCAGCTTCCGCAAACTCCTAAATCCAACAAAGGATTCTGGTGGGCGATTGCAGCTTCGATCAGTTTGTTGCTGATGGCAGGCTTCCTTTTTTGGCCAAATACAGGAAACATCTCCCAGGAAAACCTAATGGCCGAAGAGGTTCAACAAGAGGTGATTCAGGAAACTCCGACTGAAATCGAAAAATCAAAAATCCTAGCATCTTCTCCTGTTCAAAATCAGGCAGAAGAAACTCAAAATTCAATTACTCAGCCTGTTCAAAAACCTCAAACCCAAAAGAAATCTAAACCAACTACAAGTTCTCCCACTTCTCAAACCTCTCCTCCAAAACTGATTGCTCTGACCGAAACAATCTCAACCGAGGAGACCAAGCCTATCGAAAGACCGGAATTGAAAGCTGAAACACCGCAGGTGAGTATTCCATTGATGGAGACTCCAAGCCTCAACCAAACTGTGGCCGAAGCAAAGACTGCTGATGAACCACTCTATCGGGTGAACATCTACTCAGATGGGATTAAAAAAGATGAAGTGAACAAAAACCTACTCAATGAGCTCGGAAAGACCGTCGGTACCGTGGAAGGATTTATTGGCAAAGTTGATAATGGTTTTGCAGACCTGCAGGATGCAAAAAACAACATCTTCGCAACCTTGACTTCCAGAAAAGAACGCGCTCAAGAAAACCCTTAAACTAAACCAGCTCCAACCTTTTAATAGAATCAGAAAATGAAAAAATACCTGCTTTTAGTTTGCCTAATGGCATTGGTTCAGGTGGCTTTTGCCAATAACCTGAAAGAAAACCCCGCATTCGCCGAAACTCTTGAACTCAAGGACAGCGTTGTGGTGGAATTTGGAAAATCCGGAAGAGTGGTCATCATCGTGGATAACAAAGAGGACTTCGAAAAACTCAAACTGATGAACATCAATCAAATCATCAAGGAACTTGACCTAGAGCAAAATCCTCAAACCGGCGAATTGGTAATCGTTCAGGTCCAATCAAAAAATGGAACGACCAAAGACGTAGTAACAGTTCGGGAAGATGGAGCCGAAACAGAAGTGAATGTGGGCGGAATCCGGGTATATGTGGATGAAACCGGCGAAAATACCAAAGTGAAAGTGGAAACCGGAACCCGCAAAAATGCTGACCCTCCTTTCAGAACTTATTTCAATGTGGATCTGGGTGTAAACAACTTCTTGAATAATGGAAAGTTTCCAACATCAGACAATCCTTATGCCGTCAAAGGCTGGGGAAGCTGGCAAGTCGGCTTGAACTTCATGGCTGCACAGCGAATCTCCAAAGGGTTTTTCTGGGACTTCGGGATGGGCTTTCATTTCTACAACTTCAAGTTTGAAAACAGGGACTTTCAAGCCATCAAAGGCGACGATCAGATCGAGTTCATTCAGAGAACTGATGTGGATGGTCTCAAAAGTAAAATCTCCTCATCCTACATCACAGCGATGACCATGTTGGAATTGGATTTCGGAAAAATGAATGACAAGGGCCATAAGGGCTTCCGAATCGCAGCTGGACCCTATGTCGGATACAGACTAGGTGGTCAATCCAAGTTCGTCTATGAAGAAATCGGAGGTTCAGGCCGCATTAAAGATAAAGAAGCTACTGGCCTCTATTTGGAAAATTTCCGCTACGGTATTCGAGGGGAACTTGGAGTAGGCCGAGTGAAATTCTTCACGAGCTACGATCTTAACGAACTCTTCCAGGATGGAAAAGGACCAGAGCTGAACCCAATCACCTTCGGCGTAGTGTTCTAAAAAAAGGGAAGGAAGTATTCCCCCTACTATCACCTTTAACTCAATCCAACTATGAAAAAATATTTACTATGGGTCATGCTGACCATTATTTCTGCATCTCAACTCTTTGCTCAGCATACTGAACAAGACTCATCTTCGCAAAGCCAAGTGAAAAAAGTATACAAAGCCTTCGGACATACCTGGTACGTGGTTTTGAACGAAGACGGATCAAAATCCTATGAAATGGAGACAGAAGATTACAACAACTACCACGAAGAAAAATCCGGAAAATTTGAAGCAAACTTTCTCGAATCAGAAGTGGGAATCAATATCTGGCCTACCGACAAAGGCGCTCCGGCTGTAAAGCCTTGGGGAAGCTGGTATGTGGGATTGAATACGACAGGAACTTGGAAGCCTTCCAAAAATTTCCACATCAAATCTTCTCTTGGGGTAAGCTGGTACAATTTCAAAATGGAAGACACTGACCTTATCGCAGTAAAAACTCCTAATGGTATCGAATGGCAGGAATTCAATGAAGGTGACGGTACTAAATCAAAGATCTCCGCTTCCTTCGTCAACTTCACGCTGGTACCATCTATTCAGACCAATGATGGAAATCTGAGATTCGGAGCCGGAGGTTATGCAGGATTGAGAATTGGTGGCCGAGGCAAATTTGTCTACGATGATGCCGCGGGCGAAGAGGTGAAGCTTTACGAAAAGTCAAACATGTTTGTTGAAAATTTCCGATATGGACTTCGGGGAGAAATCGGCATTGGAAAGGAAATCGATCTATTTTTCAACTATGACCTCAACAACCTATTTCAGCCTGGAAAAGGGCCAGAATTACAGGCAATGAGCTTTGGAATTATATTCAACTAATTAAACGCAGCTAAAATGAAAACTCTTTTCAACAAACTTGCATTGACACTGGCGCTCATTCTTTTGGCAGGAGTCAGTTTTGCTCAAAATGTCCTGGTAGATGCCAAGAAAAACTATTCCAACATCAAGAAAATCGAGATTGATGGAGGATGGCTGGAGGTAAGCTATCAGGGAGGTTCTGGTTCTGCGGTGGATATCGAAGCATATCTCGAATCCAATGACTCGGAGCAGGACATTATATTTATAACCATTGGTGATGTATTGAAAATCACCCACGAGCGGAAACAAAACAACTACAACTGGAATACCAAAAACAAAGGTTACATCAAAATTTCAGGTCCGACTTCCATCGCTTTGGATTTGAAAAGTAGCTCTGGAAGCATGACTGTAATCAATGTAACCAATGAGATCACCAACTTGCGAGTATCTTCTGGCAAGATCAGCGCCAGTGGGATCAAGGGGGATTTAATCATCAAAGCAAGCTCAGGAAATCTAAATGTCGATGGAGTTGACGGAAATGTATTCGCAGGAGTGACTTCCGGAAATGCTGATATTTTGAATGTAAAAGGAAATGTGGAATACGAATCCACCAGCGGATCTCTTAATGGCGACAACATCTCCGGTGAACTCAGTGTGGCGCTTACTTCAGGAAATGCCAAATTGACAAATATCGGAACGTTGGGTATACTCAAATTTACATCCGGAAATATCCGGGCTGAAAATTCAGGTTTAGGATCAAATACCAAACTAAACGGCACATCAGGAAACTTTAGAATTCAGACTCCTTCCAATTTGAAAGACTTCAATTTCTCCCTAAGTGCCTCTTCCGGAAACCTGAAAGTTGGTGGAATCAATACAGGTAAAAATCTTGAAATCGATAACGGTGCAGCATCTTGGGTGAAAGGGTCGATTTCTTCCGGAAATATTACGATTGAGAATTAAATAAAAGAGATCAGGGATTAGAAATAGAAAATACTATTCCTAATCCCTTTTTTCATTTGTCCAACTCGGATTGTTCTGGTCTGGAAGCGGTACGAATCAATTCCTTTTCATCCTTTTTTAATTTCATCAATCGAGCCATTCGATCAGGAGTAGGTTTAGCCAAAGAAAAGAAAACCAAAGCAATCGCAAAAAAGAGCGTGAAGACAGGATTTTTACTTAAAAGCAGCCCAACTGAAGTAATAATTGAAACCAGAAGAAGTATCAAATATCGCTGAATGGTAGCCTGACCATAGATTTTTACTTTGTCCACAAGCGCATCTTTTTCAAAGGTGAGCTTTATCTTTTTATCAAACAGAATGTATTGGATAATTAACACCGCAATACAAAGTAAAGACATCGCCCAAATCAAAAAATTCGGGATTCCGGGGAGATTTACCAACTGGTTTCCTGAATCGTAGAATAAATAGATTACCCCAAAAACCGGCAATGCCAACAGGATGATGACTAAGGAAAATAGCTCAGTTTTCCTGTAAATTTTTCTAATCTCTTGAATATTCAAATCGAGGAGTTTTTATTCGATGTTCACTTTGACATCATCAGTCAAAGGTCTGGAAACGCAACACAGAATATAACCAGCTGCAATTTCTTTTTCACTCAGCCCTGCATCCTCATCCATCTTCACCTGACCGCTGAGAAGCTTACCTCTACAAGCGGTGCATAAGCCACTTTGGCAACTGTACGGCATACTCAAATCCATGGCGAGGCCAGATTCAAGGATTGTTTTATCCGGTGACACTGTCACCAAATGTTCGGCTCCTTCCAGAACTACTGTTACATCCCGAGTCAAAATCCCAGGAATCTTGCCCTTGACGGCAGCTTCATGCGCTTTGTCTGCTGCAGCAGAATAGAAGCTTTCACGATGAATTGAATCTTTGGAAACACCCAAGCTTTCAAGTGCTGCAGTGGAGGAATCCATGATTCCTTCAGGCCCACAGATGAAATATTCCTTTTGGAATTCAGTTTCAGCTTCTGCTTTTCCGGCTATTTCAAGGACGGTTTCTTTTGCCAAACGTCCTTTCAATCCAGTCCAACCTGCACTAGGCTGGCTAAGATTATGAATTACTTTCAGACGATCCGGATTCTTTGACTCCAGCTCTTCCAACGCTTTTTTGAAGATAATCTGTTCCTGATTTCTGCTACTATAGAGCAAAGTCACTTTTGATTCCGGCTCATTGATCAAAGCGGATTTCAGAATCCCCATCATCGGCGTGATGCCACTTCCTCCAGCAATCAGAAATAAATGACGCTTGTTTTTAGAATGAAATTCCGTAGTGAAATTCCCTAAAGGTTTCAGGACATTGATTGTTTTTCCCGGGAAAATTTTTCCGGCCAAAAAGTTTGAAAAAAGGCCTCCAGGTACTCTTTTCACAGATATCCCTGGGAATGGATCTATAAATGGAGAAGTACAAAGGCTGTAAGATCTTCGTTGCTCTTTGCCATCAAACTCCATCACGATCGTTAAAAACTGGCCTGGCTTGTAATCCAGATAAGGCTCCGGTTGCTCAAAATATAGGCTGACAGTATCCGCCGTTTCTCTCACTACCTCTCTCACTTTCAGTGGTAAAAACTGACTTGCCTTTACCTCTTCCTTCTTTTTCTTAAATAGATTGAACATTCGGGATATTCTCTTTTTGTTTCTTTTCGGTTGCAAAATTAACCCCCTAAGTCCAATAATTGATCGAACCATGGAGAAATTCCCTGACTTAACCTTTATTCTCTTGAATGAGTTTGAACAGATCGTTTTATTTATCCGGAAATACTAAGCCCGGCAATTCGATTTTGACCTCAAAAACCTAAATTGCATGCCTATTAGAAACTCAGGATCAGCCTGAGCCTCAAATTTCTTTGCGCAGCAAAACGACAAACATGACCATGGAATTAAATGCATTGACGGCAGTAAGCTCAATAGACGGTCGCTACGCCGGCAAAACTGCCCCGCTTCGAGCCTATTTTTCCGAGTTTGCCCTAATCCAATATCGGGTTCATGTAGAGGTGGAATATTTCATTGCGCTTTGCGAATTGCCTTTGCCTCAGTTGTCAGATTTTAATCATGGGCTTTTCGGACAGCTGAGAGCGTTGGTGAAAAATTTCTCTCTTGCAGATGCAGAATCTATCAAAGCCACAGAAAAAATCACCAATCACGATGTCAAGGCCGTTGAATATTTTCTGAAAGAAAAGTTTGATCAGTTGGGTTTGGAAGCCTACAAAGAATTCATCCACTTTGGTCTGACTTCACAAGACATCAACAATACTGCAACGCCGCTGATGCTGAAAACTGGATTGCATGAGGTCATTATGCCGCTCCTGGAAGAAGTGATCGAGCGTCTGTCCGACCTTGCGGAAGAATGGAAAACCATCCCCATGCTTGCCAAAACTCACGGGCAACCGGCCTCTCCTACCCGATTGGGCAAAGAAATCGAAGTGTTTGTTGTTCGGTTGAAAAATCAGGTGGAACTTTTGGAGCAGGTACCTTTCTCAGGAAAATTTGGCGGGGCAACTGGTAACTTGAATGCCCACAAAGTTGCCTATCCTGCGGTTGACTGGAACGCATTTGCTTCCAATTTTGTGAGCCATTACCTGGGATTAGAGCGAAGCTTTCCAACCACTCAGATCGAGCATTACGATAATCTGGCTGCAATATTTGACGGTTTGAAGCGGATCAACACGATCTTGTTGGATCTCTCAAAAGACGTTTGGCAGTACGTGGCGATGAACTATTTCAAGCAGAAAATCAAAGCCGGAGAGATCGGTTCCTCAGCAATGCCCCATAAAGTCAATCCGATTGATTTTGAAAATGCTGAAGGAAATCTGGGAATTGCCAACGCACTTTTGGAGCATCTTGCGGCGAAGCTTCCGATCTCAAGATTGCAGCGTGACCTGACCGATAGCACTGTACTTAGGATCATTGGGGTGCCACTTGGACATATGTTGATTTCTTTGGAATCTCTTCAAAAAGGGTTGGGCAAACTGGAACTGAATGAAGCAGCTATCCGGGCAGATTTGGATGATAACTGGGCGGTGGTAGCCGAGGCTATTCAGACAGTTTTGAGAAGAGAAGGCTTCCCAAAACCTTATGAGGCTTTGAAAGATCTCACCCGAACCAATACCAAAATCACCGAGGAATCGATCTCCCGTTTCATCTCAAATCTGCCTATTTCAGCGGAATTGAAAGCAGAATTAAGCGCGATTTCACCATTTAATTATACCGGGATTTAGAACGAGCAATCGTTCGTATCTACGGTATTTTTTGGTTCCTTTTCATGCTTCCGGGGGCTAAACCCCCGGTTAAACAATCGATCGTGCCGATGGCAATATCCGTTAGGTCTGATCTACCGTCTGGATCTTGGTAGCGAAAAAAAATAATGCCCGGTAAAACTCCGTTTGTGGTTAATTAACAATCCAGTCAGGAATGACCCATTCATTAACCAGAGGTTTTTCCGCCGTGGTGAGTGTCTCCACTCACCACCTTTTAACTGGCCGCCGTGAATGTCCCCACTCACGGTTTTTTTTATATCCGATCTCCTATATGTGATAAAAATTCAAATCGTCCCTGGCCGGTTTCATAAAATTCCATCGATGAAAATCTATAATCTTTGGGATCATCAGCCAGCATCCATTTTCCTCTGCAAGGATTATTGTGTATATAATCGAGTTTTTGAAAAATTACTTTCGGGCTAAAAATTTCAATGTCCAAAGGATCTCTTTGCCAAAAGGCATGTTTTTTATTTACCTCATCAACTTTGAACTTATCCAACATTTGGAAATCTACCTTTCTGATCTTCTTTAGAAATTCATGTGCTGTGAATTTCAAAAAGCTGGTGTGTGGAGATTCCTTTCCATTCAAGTTCATCATTTCCCAAATCAAGTGAATATGATTTGGCATAATTACAAATCCATAAACCCGGATCAAGTCTTTTGAATTGAGAAAACTTAGACTTTCGAAAATAATTTCCTTAAACGCTTCTTTCTCCAACAATGGGATCCAATCCTTAATTGTAGCTGTGAAAAAATAAAGCTTATTCAATTCCATGGGCATCTTTTAAATTAATCATAAAATGTCCGACTAGAAAGACCCAGCTTCCCAGCTTACGATACAGAGTAGCGCTGTAAAGCTATGTGAGTGGAGATAAAAATGTGAGTGGTATGTGAGTGGAGACACTCACATAGGCGTAGTGTCGTAGTAATTGGATCAGTTTATTAAGCCGTAGTGAACATTCACATGGGCAAAGATTCAGTAATGATCACTTCTCTCTTACGCCGTGGTGAATGTCTCCACTTACCCCAAGCGCGAATCACTTCACTCTTGGTAAAAAAATTCAGCGATCATGCATCTTGCACTTTACACCGTGGTGAGTGTCTCCACTCATTACATGCGCGAATCACTTCAATCTCGGTAAAAAAATCTCAGCCAACATGCATCTGGCACTTCCACCTCCCAGTTTCTCGATGGTAGGAATGGATGGACTAATGATGGTTGTGTATTTCTCAATCAACTGAATCTGCCCGATATTCAGTGAATCAAGTGCTGTCTGAGACATCACGGTAAACTTTTCCCCTCCATCATTTCCCACTTCCAGCATATTTCCTGCAAAGTTGAATTTCTGTTTTGCGGTGATAGGAACAACCTTTTTTCCGGATTTCGTCAGCGACTCCTGGACGAGCTGCCTGTCTGCTGTTTTTGAAATGCTTTCCAGACAAACTACCGCTAAATCTGTCCCAACGTGCATCATCACGTTGGTATGGTAAATCGGATTGGCTTCCCCGTTAATTTCCTGGCTTGCATCAAAAGCAACAACTTTATATCCCAGGATTTTGGCCAAATACCCAAGCGGAACGGGATGCGTGCGCAAAGAATAGCAGGCATAAATGATTTTCGCCTTATGGTCCATCACCATGCTTCCTGTTCCCTCCAGGTATTGCTGATGCTCTTCAAAAAAACTCAAATCCACGATCTCCTCCACACGGAAACCCAAATTCAACAACTGCTCGATCAGATCCTTTCTCCGCTCAAGTCTTCGCATCGGGGAAAAAATCGGGTACAAGATCATCTTGCCATCAGGATGTGTGCTAAACCAATTATTAGGAAATACCGCATCAGTTTTCACAGGTGTGGCAGAATCTTCAATCACAATCACATCGACTCCCTGATCTCGCAACATCGCCACGAATCCATCAAACTCAGCTCTAGCCAAATCCCTGATAACTTCTGAAGATCGAGCATCAGTTTGCTGGTAAAAATTGTTCTCAGCCGTTTCAGGATTAAACCCAAAATTTGCCGGTCGGATCATCAGGATCGTTGAGGAAGTTTGCATGGTTTAGCGGATTGAAGGATAGCGATAGAGAACCGGAGTGATTTCAAACCTCTTTTCGGAGATGGTATAGAAAGCTTTTCCATCCGGTTGAAAGCCGATTGCTTCACCTTGAGGTTCGGGTATATAAGGCAATTTTACAGGAGATTTCGATAAGGCTTCCGAAATTGATTCGCATGATTTTCTTTCCCAGTAATACGTCGAAAAGTAATTTTTGATCAGAATTTGACTTCCATCCTGCGAAATATCTCCACCGGTAGCGCTTGTGAAGGGTAATTTTATGAGTTCTTCCAATATGCCCTTTCCATTTGCAAAATCATCAGCCGGCAATCTGTAAAGCGTATTTACACTGTCCCTTTTGGAAATGATAAACAAATCTGCCGTGACCGGATCTATCATCAACGTCTCAGCATCCCTTGCACCTCCCGGATAAATCAGGATAACCTTTTCCGCAGAAACCTGCATTTCCGGAAGAATTACTTTGGGCTCAGGAATTCTAAAAACAGTAATTTCTTTATGAATGCCAAGATTGTCTCCGATGTCCCCAACATAAATATAGGATTCTCCATCAGCCCCCGGACCAACTGAAATATCTTCCCAATCTCGGTTTTCAGCTCCCAGAAGGCTGATTTTACCAAGTTCATTTCCCAAAGAATCAAGAATATACACGGTAGATTCTCCTCCGCTATCTGTGTGAACATAGATCAATCCTGGATTCAATTTCCCAAAAGCCAATCCGCTGATTTCTTCTAATCTTGGATTACTTATTTCTTTGATGAATATGGAAGAGCCATAAAGAGAATCCAGAGAAGCGGATTTTGCTTCTGCCAAAAATAGAAACACGAATGCAAATGTTGAGAAATAACGCATAATGGCAGTTTGCAGAAAACAGTAGGCAGTGGTCAGGAAGCAGTTGGCAGTTCTCAGTTGGCAGTTGGCAGTTCTCAGTTGGCAGTACTCAGTTAGCAGTGGACAGTTGGCAGTTCTCAGTTCTCAGTTGGCAGTTTGAAATTAAATTTTTCTAACAGCTACTCTTTACTACCTTTTGTTTCCTGCTGATTGCATACTCAAACTGTTTACTGCCTTACTCTTTTCTGAAAACTGCCAACTGTTATACTGCCAACCGTCAACTGTCTAAACCTTAAAAGGCAACTCGTAATTCCTTTTTCCAGTCAACTTGTACACAGCATTAGCCAATGCAGGAATGAATGGCGGAACCGGTGGTTCGCCAACTCCAGTGGGTTTTTCCATGCTTGGCACGATATGAACATGGATTTTTTTCGGAGCCTGCGGCATTCTGATCACCTGATAGGTATCAAAGTTGTCTTGCTGAACTTTTCCATTCTCAAATGTGATCGCCGAAGTCATAGCCAAGCTTGTCGCAAACTGAGCCCCGCCCTCAAACTGAGAGCGAATCCGGTCTGTATTTACTCCAATTCCACAGTCCACGGCATAGTGAACCTCTGGAATGACGAGATTGCCAGCGGCATCTTTTTCCACTGTGACCACGCAGGCCACATAAGTCAAGAAACTCTTATGTGCAGCAAATCCAATGGCTTTTCCGGCAACAAGATTCTGTTTCCAATTTGATTTTTCAGCTACAGTCTCGATCACTTTTTTCATTCGGCCGGTGCTCCACGGGAAATCCTCAATCTTCTCTCCGTAATTGCCGTAATCTCCCACCATTTCACTGGCAAAGTTGATGTCTTTATCCTCACCCAAAAGCTGAATTGCTTGGTCTACTGGGTCAATGCCCTTCGTTTCTGCTATTTCATCCAGCATGGTACAGATCGCAAAAGCGTGATGAATATTACTTACAGACCTCAGCCAACCTACCCGGGTATGGGCCGTGGAATCATGGGCTTCAACGAGGATGTTGGGAACATCATAGGGAAAATCCCGACAGCCCAGATCCAATTCCCCGTCAGAAGGGGGACCAGGGGTAAGACCCGATCCGATGGCCGGGAAAACCGTGTGGTGATTCCATCCTGTTAGATTTCCCGAATTATCCAATGTCGCAACGATCCGCTGAGCACTGTGTGAATGGAAATAATCATGATGCAAATCGCATGCACGCGTCCATTGAACACGTACCGGGACTCCGGCCGCCTTGGAAAGCATTGCCGCTTCCACCACAAAATCGGGCTTTGATTTTCTTCCAAATCCTCCTCCCAGAAGGGTCACATTCAATTTTACTTTTGCCAACTCCACACCCAAAGCAGTAGCTACTGCCCCTCTTGCCCACTGCGGATGTTGGCTTGGCGCCCAGATTTCCACGGTGCCATCGGCCTTGACATCTGCGATAGCAGCAGGGGGTTCGATGGTAGAATGCGCATAAAAAGGTGCCAAATAGGTTTTTTCCAAAACTTTCCCAGCGGATGATTTAGCCTGATTGAAGTTGCCTCGTTCTCTTTTTACGGTTCCGGATTTAGCTGTACTTGCTAACATTTCCTGAAGTTGAGAAGCTGAGTTGTAGGTTTGATTCGGACCCAAATCCCATTCAATTTCCAAGGCTTCACTTCCCTTTATAGCAGCCCATGTATTTTCTGCCAAAACTGCGATTCCTTCCAAAGGTTGATCAAGCGGTGCAGGAAGACCCGGTCCATCAATTTTGATAACCTTTTTTACACCGGGAATAGCCAAAGCTTTTTGATCGTTAAATGATAGTGCTTTGGCTCCTACCACTGGGCTTCTTCTTACCACAGCGATCAGCATATTTGGCAAATCGACATCTGCCCCGAATACCGTATTTCCAGTAGCAATATCCTTGATATCATAAATCGGAACATCCGTGCCGACAAGCTTGTAGCTCGAGAATTCTTTCATTTTGAGAACCTCCGGCTTGGGCACTTCCATCTTTTGAATTTGAGAAACTAAGTCTCCAAAAGGGATTTTTTTGCTCCCGCCCTTCAAAATAACATGGCTGGCTTCTGTATCACATTCCGATGGATCGACTTTCCACTGGGTAGCAGCAGCCTGCATTAACATGTGTCGAGCTGTAGCGCCTGCCTTTTTCATCGGCTCATAAAACATCCTGACGGAAAAAGATCCATCTGTATTTTGGTTACCGTATTTGTCTTCATCACCTTCGGCCTGGACGATTTTTACTTTGCTCCAATCAGCCCCGAGTTCATCGGCCACGATCATGGGAAGTGAAGTCCGAATTCCGGTTCCCATTTCTGATCGGTGTGCCAAAATGGTTACAATATTATCCGAATCGATACTGACAAAAACGTTGGGTGCAAAAGTGATCAGCTCTCCTTTTGGTCCGCTACATTGGAAATTGACTCCCAAAACAAACCCTCCTGCGGCGAGTGAGCCGATTTTCAGGAAATCCCTTCTCGAAGCTCTGAAAATCTCACTGCGATCAGATGTGCTGATTAAAGACAAAGCACCTGTACTGAGCGGTGTCGAAGCACTTGCCTGCTCTCTTTTCAAAAATGGCAATTTAGGCATCATAATTTTGCTGATTTAGGGAGGGTTAGAGGGATTTGGAAGCAGTAACAATGGCATCTTTGATCCGATTGTAAGTACCACATCGGCAAAGGTTTCCTTCCATCGCAGTTTCAATTTCCCCTTCAGATGGACTCGCATTTTTCAGCAACAAAGCCGCTGCATTCATAATCTGGCCAGATTGACAATATCCGCATTGTGGCACCACATGTTCCACCCAAGCATTCTGAAGTGGATGATCTCCATTTTCAGAAAGTCCTTCGATCGTTGTGATTTTCGCAGTTCCGACTTCAGAAACCGGTAGACTACAAGATCTGACGGCCTCTCCGTTTAAGTGAACAGTACATGCCCCGCAAAGTGCCTGACCGCAACCGAACTTGGTGCCTTTCATCGACAAGAGATCCCTGAGAACCCATAGCAAAGGCATGTCCGCCGTGGCCGTTACCTCCTGCATTTTACCGTTGACGGTAAGTGTGAATGTTTCCATATTTTTGGTGAGATTTTTTTAAAGTTTTAAGAAAATGAGTTCGTTATGCGCCGATCAAATTCCACTTATCCCGATAAGGCCTCCAAAGAAGTCCATTGGCTACTTCATCTCTTTTGAAAAGTTCCTTCTTAGAATCCCATTTCAACGGTTTTTGCAATTTGTAAGAAATCATAGCCAAATGCATAGGAAGGGTCATTTGACGGGCGTATTCCAGTTTGGATTCAGGTTGTTGACGGGATTTAACCGAATCGATGAAGTTTTGTTGATGACCGGGTGATCGGGTTATAGTCTTTGGGATTTCAGGGATATCACTCAGCACCTGTCCATCTATCCGGATTTCCCTCGTGCTGTAGTCGCAAACCAACGTACCTTTTGTTCCTTCGAAAAAAGCTCCTATTCCTTTTCCTTCTGCTCCCGGCACATCCGGGACAGTGGAAGTCCAATGAAGGTCGAGTTTTTTGAACTTGAAATCCACATTCATCCACTTAGGAGTATCTCCCACTCCATCGGATTTTTCTCCGTTTGCGGTTACTGACTTCAGCCCGCTTGGCGCAATTGACCACCAGACCACATCTGCGATATGGCACCAGAAATCCTGAAAAATCCCTCCGGAATATTCCAGGAAATATCGGTAGTTGAAATGACATTTTTCGGGAGCATATTCTGAATATGGAGCCGGGCCCAGCCACATATCCCAATTAAGATTGGGAGGAGGAGCCTGATGGGTGAGACTTTGAATCAGTGGAGGCTCGCCGGTTTTCCAAAGACGGACAGTTTTGATTTTGCCCAATTCCCCCGATTGTATGATTTCAGCCACCCGATGATAATTATCGCCTGCGTGAATTTGCGTCCCCAATTGAAAGATTTTATTGTGTTCAATCTGAGAGGCCAGCATCAATTGACCTTCCCTTGCAGAATAGGAAAGTGGCTTTTCGCTGTAAACATCCTTTCCTGCTTGAAAGGCCAAAATAGTGATTTGTGCATGCCAGTGATCTGGGGTAGCGATCGTCACCGCATCGACATCCTGACGATCCAGCACATGCCTGAAATCGGTGTAGATTTCAGCCTTGGTATCAGGATGGATTTTCTTGAGTTGTGCCAAAGCTTCCTTTGCATGATCCTCATCCACATCGCAGAGAGCGACTATTTCAGCACCGGACAGATTAGCAAACCAGTTCATATGAGCAAGTCCCATCCCGCCCAAACCAATATGAGCCACCCGAACCCTGTCAGAAGGAGCGGCTTTGAGTCCGGTAAATGGTAAAAACTGCAGTCCCAGCGTAGTCAGGACTGAATAGCGCATAAAATCCCGTCTTTTGATCGATTTGTTCATAGGAATGGTGGTTTTGATTGGGTTTGAAGTATAGTTAAAAAATTTTGGTGAGATTTTTATCCTGTTTTTGAAGCTTGGCTTCAGATTAATTTTAGAAAACTGAGATAATGTCCTCCAAAAGCTCAATTTCAAGGATGGCCAAACAATAATCTTAAAGTAATTAACAAAAGTAAGTATCTGATTTTGAAGCAGGGAAAAGGAAACAGGGTTTTGAATCAAAGAATTTTTATGAATTGAGTTTGGAAAAAATATCGGATGCACCTACATTTGCAACACGATTTCCAAAAGGGGAGTCAATAATATTAAATTCCTCCTTAGCTCAGTTGGTTAGAGCACATGACTGTTAATCATGGGGTCCTAGGTTCAAGCCCTAGAGGGGGAGCGAAACCTGACACAAAATTGTCAGGTTTTTTTTTATGTTCAGTCCTAACTTTCCCCCTTTAAAATCGAATCAGCCAACTTTTTTTTGCTAGATCTATCTTCCTTCCCGGACGCTTACCAAATCTGGAATAATCCTGAGTGGTTAATCAATTAGGCCTAAAAAGAGACTGATGAAAACCTTTAGGAATCCAATTGAAATAGGTGCAATTGTTTCTCCAACCTGACCACAAATCGGGGTACTTTCACCACTTTTTTAAAAACTCAAATCAATCCTCTTTACTCTTTCATCCTATACAAAGTCCCTTCTCTTTATTTTGATTGGGGTTTTTTATGATTATGGAAAAATAAAAATTCATATCGACACAATGGACTTGGACTTGCAGGGATTAACTCAACTCAAAAGAAGCTGAGTTTTCTCACTAAACCACAGAAATCATGGATACCTCTAATTCAATGACTACTTATTCTCAGGTACTGAATAAGTTGCCAGCCAAGGGATACGGCAAAGAGTTGAATATCAACAGAGCAGGAGCGAAGTTTGATGATGGTGAAGAAATATTTCAGCCTGAGCAACTCAAGATTGTCAAAACCTATCGGTTTGAAGGGAATTCTGATCCTTCTGACATGGCTGTGATTTATCTTTTGCACAGTGACTCGGGAGAACAAGGCTTTCTTTTAAATGCCTACGGAACCTATTCTGATGAGGATAATCAGTATTACAACGAGTTTATCAAGCGGGTACCAGTTGAAGAGATGGATGAACTCGCCAAGTTATTGGGCGAAATCTAGCGCTAGGTAGTTGGGATTTTCAGTGGGAATAATCGACTCAGAATCCCAGTTTATGACGCAGAAATACTGCGATTATACTTTTCTCAATCCACCAACCAATTAACCATTACGATATGTATCCCTCACTAAAGACCAATTACTATGTAATCCCCCGCTTGGGGTTGAGCAAAAAAAGTGACCAAGTGGACAAAGGAACCACACGCAAGACTCCGGGAAATAATGAAGGTGCCCGACCGCCAAAAAAGGAGGATTACGAAAAAATCCAAAAGGAAAATAATACGAAAGATAGCAGTGAAGGAAAGTAGAAGATAAGAAGTACTCGTTCGCTTGCGAATATAAAATAACCTGCCAGGAGAAATTCTGGCAGGTTATTTTTTTAGAGGATTTAATTTAATCAGCAATGGGGAAATCCCAGCTTTTAACTTGCGTGTGAGATAAGGAGAGGAAAGGAGAGTGGCTTGCAACCGCCGCTTACTCAGCGATTGCTGTAGACCTACTACCATCTTCTATACAACATGCTCCTGATTCGCATCAATCGCTTCACGACACACCTCCACTTAGGGGGATGTTTGCAACTACCCCAGATTAGGGATTTGAAAAGCTCAGAAATTAGTAATCAACGAGGGTAATTTTTACCTTCGTTTCAAAAACGAGAGTAAATAATTGATAAATTTACCCTCGTTTGTTTAATAGCTGTAAATTTTACCCTTATACATGTACCAATTTAATCGGCTTATTCCTTACAACCAACTGCCAGCACTTCCGCCCAAACAGGATCTAGAAACCAAGGCAATCTTGCTGAAAACCATCTCAGCAAGCAGAGCTTTGGCCCAGTTGAATGGTGCAATCAGGAATTTGCCGAACCCTACCCTTTTCTTGGATACCATACACCTACAGGAGGCGAAGGCAAGTTCTGCTATCGAAAATATCATCACGACAAATGACGATTTGTATCAAGCTTTAATCGCTGATAAAAAGTTTGACAGCGCGGAAACAAAAGAAGTACTGCGGTATAAGGAGGCTCTTTGGCTTGGTCTGGAAAAACTAAAAGCGAGGCCATTCATCACGACCAATCTATGCGTGGAATTGGTGCAAACCATCAAAGGAAATACAGCAGGAATCCGAAATTCTCCGGGAACAACTTTATCCAACACCAATGGAGAAGTTATTTATACGCCTCCAAGAGGCGAAGAGGTGATTAGAAAGAAATTGGGAGAATGGGAGGAATTCATCAATGAAGATGAATCTTATGATCCATTGATTAAAATGGCTCTTTTACATTATCAGTTTGAAGCAATTCACCCATTTGCTGATGGAAATGGTAGAACAGGTAGAATCCTTTTGTTGCTGTTTTTGAAATTATCTGGGCTGCTGGATATTCCTGCCATTTATTTGAGCGAATATATTATTCAGAATAAAAACGAATACCACCAGACCATCAAAGAAGTCACGGAGAATCAAAACTGGGGAAACTTTATTTTGTACATGTTGGAGATGGTAGAGAAAACCGCCATACATGGTTTGCTGCGCTTGGAGAAAGTAATAGCCTTGATCGAAACTACTGCGGAAAAAATCAGAAATAAACTCCCAAAGGTCTATTCAAAAGATTTGGTAGAAATCATTTTCAAGTTGCCCTATACCAAAAGACAGAATTTGATCGATGCAGGATTTGGAACCCCAAAAACAGTAGGGAATTACCTGAATGCTTTGGAAGAACATGGTTTTTTGCAATCAAAAAAGATAGGGAAAGAAAAATTGTACCTCAACAGTGCTTTGATGGAAATACTTGAATCCAACACGTTGGATCAATAAAATAAACTTCATGATCAAATTCATTTAAAATACCGGACACTTTTTTGCCGCTAATTATTTTGAAGAGAATTTTACCAAAAAGGTACTTGAACAATTAGGCCATCCATTCCTGATGATCATGGAAATCGGTGCTTTGATCAAAGGAGGAATTGAGGATCCAAATGGACTCTTTGAGCAGCAATGCCATTCAGAGGAAGAAGTCAATCGAAAAGATCAAGGTATTGGGTGGAACTGCATCCGACCACCGTACGGATTCCACCCAGTCCAAAACATGATTTGACTATACTCAGGCGGGAGTTAAGGCTTTTTTGTTTTCGATTCTCGTGTCATCTTTTAAAAATTAGGCTAAATTCCTTCTCCAATCAAAATCCAATACCTTGAGATCCTCCCTCCTCTTTTTATTCCTCCTTCTCCCCCTTTTCTCCCAAGCCCAAACCGTCTGCACCTTAGAAAGCAGGCAAAAGCTGGAAGAAATGCTGAGCCAATTTTCTCAAGAGGATCTAACTGGAAAATCCCCAAATGAGCTAGTGATCGCAATCGGGAAGGAATTCCTGAAAACTCCCTATGTCGAAAAAACGCTGGAAATTCCTGGCCAAGAAAAGTTGGTGATCAATTTGACAGGATTGGACTGCACTACTTATTTAGAAACTGTAGTGACGCTAGTCAGGCTGGCCGAGCAAGGTGAATTTACTTTTGAGGCTTTTGAAAAAGAACTGGAAAATCTTCGCTACCGAAATGGTAAAAACCAAGGCTACCCTTCCCGGCTTCACTACTTTTCTGACTGGATCTATGAAAACCAACAGAAGGGAATCATTGCCGATATCACAGCAGAAATTGGCGGATCGCCTTATCCAAATTCCCCAACATTTATGTCGGAAAATCCGAAATTCTATGCGCAGCTGAGCGAGTTGCCCAACTTGGAAGCAATCAAATCAACCGAAGCAGTTATACTTCAAAGAAGCTATTTTTTCATCCCAAAAGCTGAAATCAGCAGCTTGGAAAAAAACATTCAATCAGGAGATTT
>JBKJKX010000009.1:0-7838 GCA_046597285.1 Algoriphagus sp.
AAAGATGCACGGGAGGCTGGTCAACTTATTTTTGTTCAATATCATCACATTGCCTTTAGCTCTGGAGAGCATGGGGTTCCTTTAAATCATGAGTTGAGCGTAGGCCAAGTTGGTACACCGATGCAGGTTTTGAATCCACTTTTTGAGCAATATGAGGTTGTTGCAGTCCTTTCAGGACATGATGAGATGTTTGAAAGAAGTTTCGTGGACCAAGACAGCGATGGTAAAGGCGTTCTTTACTACGATGTAGGTGTCGCTGGTGATGGTATCCGAGCGGTGAAGCGAGATTGGAAAAATAATCCGATGAATCCGCTGGATTACAATCCCTATTCGAAGTGGACAGCAGATCAAAACTCCGTGGAGCAGTGGAATACTTCCGGATCCAGACCGATTTTAAATGATGGAGGTAAGCATTATGGTCATTTGGAAGTCAATCTTGAAAAAGTAATTGAGGGAGGAGAGACATTTGCCAATATCAAATTCAGCCCGATCTATGCTTTTCCGGTGATGGATGAGAATTATAATCTGGTCAGAGTGGAGCGAAGAGTCTATGCCGATGAGATCGAGTTAAAAATAAAGCTAAAGGCCCTTGCCTATGTGCCAGTTTTTAAAGAAGAAGTGATCAAAAAATTGGATGAGGCAGGGAAAGCGACTTTAGTGCCGTCAGATTTTTTGACCAACTTCTCAGAATCGGAAGGATTTACATTTACTTATTCCAAGTCTACTGAATTTACCTGCGCAGATCTTGGTCTAAAAGAAATTCAGATTACTGCTAAAAGTCCAAGTGGAGAGACATGGGTCAAAGTAGTCAAAGTGAAAGTAATTGATGAGATAAAGCCTATACTCATCACACAAAATCTAACACTTGTTATTGATCGTTCGAAAGGATCTGTAGAAATCAATAAGGAAACTCTGATAAAGACCATTTCAGATAATTGTGGGATTAAAGAAATTGGCTTGAGTAAAAACGTAATCTCTTGTGAAGATATTGGAAAGACTATTGCAATTGAAATCACAGCAGTTGATTTTTCCGGGAATAGCTCAAAAGCAACTACTCAAGTCACAGTCACAGGTTCAAATTCGAGTCCCGTTTCTATTAGCGGAAACCTCCAGTTCTGCAAAGGTTCAGCTACGGTCCTTACCTTAAATTCCACAGCTAATTTTGAGGTGTTGAAATGGAGGAGAAATGGCGTAGTAATAACGGGAAGTCTTGGTAAAAGCTTGGAAGTGAAAGAACCAGGGGCTTATGATGCGCTAATTCGGTACGAAGGAGCTTGCTTAGAAGAAACTGTCAAAGTTGAGGTCACCGAAAAAGAACTGCCCGCCGGTGAAATCACCAAAGATGGGAAAGTTCTGATTGCTCCAATTGCAGAAAACTATCAGTGGTATCGAAATGGAGAAAAAATTCCTGGTGCTATTTCTAGAACGTATCAAGTCACCCAATCTGGTGAATACACAGTAGAAATCACCAATTCCGCTGGCTGTAGCGCAAAGTTGAAAAGTGTGACTTTCAGTGCAGGAGACTTTAATGAAACTGTCTTTCCTCCGGTGAAGTCCATTGTAGTTTTGGAGTTGAATCAAGATGGAAAGGCAATCTTAAAACCAGAGAATCTGTTTGAAAACTACCCGCTTACAGATCCTGGAATCACAGTTTCAATCAGTAAAACCGAATTCAACTGTGAAAATTTGGGAGAAAATATAGTTAAAGTAACCTTAACTGATTCGAAAGGCATCACCTTGATCAAAGAGATTACAGTATTGGTAAAAGACACTTTGGCTCCAACTTTTAATCCTAAATCATTGGAACTAGCGCTTGATATCACGAAAGGAAAACTTGAATTAAATCCAGAATCCTTTTATACCGATTTGAGAGATAATTGTGGCATCAAGGAGATTCGAATTAATCGCGCTTCGGTCACTTGTGAAGATCTTGGAAAAGTAATTCCGATTGAAATTAGAGCGGTGGACTTTGCCGGAAATGTGACTGAGAAGACTGCTCAGCTTACGGTAAAAGCAATAAATCCGGCACCTGTCACGGTCACAGGGCCTGTAGAGTTTTGTCAAGGTTCAAAAGCAGAATTGATGCTCAACTCGATGGCGCCATTTGAAGTCATCCGCTGGAGAAGAAATGGTGTCGAAATCGAAGGACAAAAAGGTAAGACACTGGCAATTGAACAAGGGGGAAAATATCATGCGGTGATCCGTTATCCGGGAGGCTGCCTCGCTGAGAGCAATGATTTTGTGATAGAAGTGAACCCTTTGCCAAAAGGTGAAATCGAAGTAAAAGGAAATGTACTGACTGCTCCGGCTGGTTCCTTTAAATATCAATGGTTTAGAAATGGAGAATTAATTTCAGGAGCAACTTTGAGGGAGTTGACCGTCAATCAGATGGGTGAATATACGGTTGAATTAACCAGTGAAGCTGGTTGTAAAGCAAAATTGAAATCAGTTGAATTGACCATTTCAGGTTTAAGAAGCAATTGGGTAGCTACGCCTGAAGAGTTGAAAATCTATCCGAATCCGGCTTCAAGAAATATCGAAGTAGAGATCATCTCAGATCAGAATTCTTCTTTCAGCTCCATTCGCGTTTATGGAATGGACGGTAAGGATGTTACCTCTTCAGTCAAAATCACCAGGAGGGGATCATCGTCCTTCACGGTCGATATTTCCCAACTTGCAAACGGGACATACATGATTGTGATGGAAGGGGATAAGCAAAAGGTATTCGTGGGGCGGTTTGCTAAAAATGAATAAGCTGAAAGATCCATTCAAGAAAGCCTCAGGAACTCAATTCTGAGGCTTTCTTGATTTTTAAACTTTGAAGAAATGGCTCCCCCTCCAATAGACTAAGTGAATGTTTAGTCTATTCTCTTCCGCTGGCAAAGTGGCGGATGCAAATGTTAATTTTTTTTAATATTATGCCTTTCAAAGTCCAAAAAAAGCCACCCATTTTAGATGCATTTATCCAAAAAACTTCTTGTTTCTTCCTGTATTTCACTTGCAATTCTTTCAAGTTGCAGCCAGGAAAAGTCTCCGTTTGATATCTCACCCGCAGAGAGTTTAGATCCAAAACGCATGGAAGCTCCATTCCCAAGTATCCAGATTCCTGCGGATGTGGATATGGAATCTCCCCGTTGGAAAGGAATTGATTTGTCTCCAAAGGCACCGGTAGTTCCCTTGTCCGCCAACGAGGAAATGAAAACTTTCGTCCTTAAGCCCGGCTATAAAATAGAGCCGATTCTTTCCGAGCCGCAGATCAGAGAGCCTGCCGCCATTCAGTTTGATGGCAACGGGAGAATGTATGTGCTCGAACTCAGAAGTTACATGCAGGATATTGATGCCAATGGTGAACTGCTGGCCAGTTCCCGAATTTCCAGATGGGAGGATGAGGATAATGACGGAATCTATGAAACAGGCGTAGTGTTTTTGGATAGCCTCGTATTTCCCCGATTTGTCGTTCCATTTGGACCAAACACTATCTTGTCTATGGAGTCCAATGAGGACCATGTGTACAAATACACCGATACAGACAATGACGGCAAAGCTGACAAGAAAGAACTGTTTGCAGCTGGTTTGGGACGCTCAGGAAATGTGGAACACCAAACCAGCTTTTTGACCTGGACCATGGATAACTGGATGTACAGCACTTACAATGCCCGGCGGATCCGATGGACACCTGATGGAGTAATTCAGGAACCTACCGGCAACCCGTATGGACAGTGGGGAGTGGCTCAGGATAATTATGGTCAAATGTGGTTTCAGGATGGTGCAGGCGGTGTTCCTGCCAATTTCCAGTTTCCCATCGTTTATGGTAATTTCAAAGTTGAAGGTCAGTTTCGGGAGGGATTTCGAGTCCCTTACAGCTTGGTGAAACTGGCTGACTTTGAACCCGGGATGAAAGAAACAAAACCCGATGGATCTCTCAACAACGTGACCGGTGCAGCTGGTAATGATGTTTTTCGAGGGGATCGCCTTCCAAAGGAATTGGTTGGTCAATATTTTTACGGTGAACCCGTTGCACGAATTATTCGTCAGGTAAAATCTGAGAAGGAGGAAGGTCTGACGTATTTGCAAAACCAATACATAGGGAAGGAGTCAGAATTTATCCAATCAACAGATCCGCTTTTCCGACCTGTGGACATTGCCACTGCGCCAGACGGCACCATGTACATCGTGGACATGTACCGGGGGATCATTCAGGAAGGCAACTGGACTCAAGATGGTAGCTATTTGCGGACTAAAATCCAGCAATACAAAATGGACGACATTGTCGGAAACGGACGAATCTGGCGAGTGACTTATGAAGGAATGTCCAGAAATAAGGAAAAACCCAGAATGTATGAGGAGACTTCTGCTGAGTTGATCCGGCATCTTGAAAATCCAAATGGCTGGTGGCGTGATCAGGCCCAGCAAAATATCATCTTAAGACAGGATAAATCCGTCGCCAAGGATTTGGAAAAGATGGTAAAAACCTCAACCAATGAACTAGCTCGCATCCATGCGTTGTGGACTTTGGAAGGGTTAAGTGCTTTACAAGTTGGAATGGTCAGGGGATTAATGAAAGACAGCAGTCCGGCAATCCGGATTCAGGCATTAAGAGCCAGTGAAACACTTTACAAGTATGGAGAAAAAAGTCTGGCGGATGACTACAGAAATCTCGCAAATGATAAAGATCCAAGTGTTGCTATTCAGGCATTGCAAAGTGCTTTTGTTCTAAAAGTGGAAAAGACAGCAGAACTCCTAAAGTCGAGTCTCCAGTCCAACAAAACCAAAGGTGTACAGCTAGTTGCAAGCCAGATTTTAGAAAAAATGGACGAAGCCGATAAATTGGCCGCCACGAAATACTCTCCCCAGGAGTTGGCGCTGTTTAATCATGGCAAGACCATCTTTGATAGTTTTTGCTCTACCTGTCACGGAGTTAAAGGCTTAGGTACTCCAACAGGATTGGGAGATCTCATCGCACCTGCATTTTCTGGTTCTCCGCGTATCCAGGGAAATCCCGAATACGCCATTAAAACTTTACTTCATGGCTTAACCGGCGCTATCGATGACAAAGAATATGAAGGAGTTATGATTGCCATGAATTCCAACAATGACAAGTGGGTTGCATCTGTTGTTTCCTACATCCGGAATGAATTTGGAAATAAGGGAAGTTTTGTGGAACCGGAATATGTGGCTCAAATCCGAAAGGAGACGCTTTCCAGAAACTCGAATTATACCTATAATGAATTGATTCAGGAAGTCCCAAAGGCTCTTTTTCCTCAGGATGACTGGAAGGTGACAGCAAGCAGCACCGCTCTGCAAGGAGTTGGCTCCACCAAGGATCCTTCTTATGCCTTCAGTTTCAAAGGATGGAAGTCTGAAATTCCCCAGGAACCGGGCATGTGGTTTCAAGTAGAACTACCAAAGGAAGAGAATTTATCGGAATTACAGTTTGATGCAGGAGAGGAGCAGTTTCCGAAAAAATACATCGTTTCTGTCTCAACCAATGGCAGCAATTGGGTAGAAGTGGCGAGCGGTTCCGGGGAGAGAGGCATTAATACAATCCGTTGGAAAGCTCAGTCAAGAGGAAAGTTTGTTCGGATTCAATCCTCCGAGAAAGGCGAACAACCTTGGGCTATGAAGAAATTGACCCTTTACGCCAGGTAGAAAAAAGGTAAAAAAGACGGCACAAAAAAATGGCTGCCCCAGTAATGGGGCAGCCATTTTTTTGTTTTGGGATCTCGCTTTGAAAATTTACTTAAACGCCTGCAATCCCGTAATCTCCTGACCGAGAATGAGCAGGTGAATATCATGAGTACCTTCGTAAGTCAGCACAGATTCCAGATTCATCATGTGTCGCATGATGGGATATTCTCCGGTGATTCCCATTCCTCCATGGATTTGTCTCGCCTCACGAGCGATATTAATAGCCATTTCTACATTGTTCCGCTTAGCCATTGAGATATGAACAGTTCGGGCAGTTCCTTCATTCATCATTTTACCGACTTTCCAGGCAAGAAGCTGGGCCTTCGTGATTTCGGTTAGCATTTCTGCCAGTTTCTTTTGCGTCAGCTGGAATCCCGCGATAGGTTTACCAAACTGAATTCTTTCCGCCGCATATCTTCTTGCTGATTCGTAGCAATCCATCGCTGCCCCGATCGCTCCCCAGGCAATTCCAAATCGAGCTGAGTCCAAACACATCATTGGAGCACCCAAACCTGATTTGCCCGGAAGAAGGTTTTCCTTCGGAACTTTCACATTGTCAAAAACAAGTTCGCCGGTGCAGGAAGCACGAAGCGACCATTTGCCGTGAGTTTCCGGAGTGGTGAATCCTTCCATTCCCCGCTCCACGATCAAACCGTGAATTCGGCCTTCTTCGTTTTTCGCCCAAACCACTGCGATATCTGCTTTCGGTGAATTGGAAATCCACATTTTGGCACCATTTAATAAATAATGATCACCCATGTCTTTGAAGTTGGTGACCATGCCACTTGGATTGGAACCGTGATCCGGCTCGGTCAAACCAAAGCAACCGAGAAATTCACCGGAAGCGAGTTTGGGTAAATATTTTTTGCGTTGTTCCTCAGATCCAAACTTGTAAATCGGATACATGACGAGGGAACCCTGAACAGATGCAGTCGATCTCATTCCGGAATCTCCCCGCTCAATCTCCTGCATGATGATTCCGTAGGCGATGTAATCCAAACCGCCGCCTCCATATTCCCCAGGAATCTGAGGTCCGAACGCGCCAACATCTCCAAACTTCTTTACAATTTCGTAGGGAAAATGAGCATTCTGAGCCCAATCTTCGATGTAAGGAGAAATCTCACGCTTCACAAAATCACGAATTGAGCTTCGAATAAGCTTATGCTCTTCTGTCAAAAGATCATCCAAATCAAGGAAATCTACACCTTCGAATAAATCCTGCTTTAGGGATTTCTGAACTTCAACAGCCTCCATGGTATTTTTGGTTTATTAAAATGAATCAGTGATTTTTGTCGGGAAGAAAAGCCCCGATAGCCGCTACTAAATAAATAGATCGGCCCTTAAAAAACTACCTTTTTGATTAATATCCCCATGAATGAATCTCAATTTGATCCCAAGATTTTAGATAAAATCCACCAATTAGAAGAAAAATTCAAGGCATCCGGCCAGGATATGCTTTCCTATTTGGAAGGATTACTTTACGCCGATTATCTGACTTACTGGGAATACATCAACCTGGACGTTTTACTCAACCTTCAGCAACCAAAGACATCATTCAAGGATGAGAAGATTTTCATCATTTATCATCAGATTACCGAATTGTACTTCAAGCTGATTATTTCAGAAATGGAGCAAATTTCAGAAAATGATACAGTTTCTGAGGAGTTTTTCATTAACCGTCTCGAAAGAATACTGATGTACCTAGATCACTTGATCAGTTCATTTGCCATGATGTGGAAAGGCATGGAGCGAGAGCAATTCCTGAAATTCCGAATGTCGCTTTTGCCTTCCAGCGGGTTTCAAAGTGCACAATTCAGGGTAATCGAATTAATGGCTACGGATGCTTTTAACTTGGTGACTTTGTCGAAGCGAACCGAACCGGATTATCATACTCCTTCCGATGTGATTTTCGAAAATCTCTATTGGCAGCAAGGTGCAATTGAACTTGCCACCGGAAATAAGACATTAACCCTGCGAAACTTTGAAGGGAAGTATGGTAAAATGCTGAAAGAGTTGATTGATGCTTATCGCAGGAAAAACATCTGGCAGAAATACATGGACGTTGATAATCCGGGTAAAAAATTGACTGATCTCATGAAGCAGTTTGACTTGAAAGCCAATGTCTTCTGGCCTTTGGCCCACTATAAATC
>JBKJKX010000035.1:0-69277 GCA_046597285.1 Algoriphagus sp.
AATACCCAATGCAGTAACTACTATTTCTTCCAGATTACTTTCATCCACTTTGAGGGAAATATTGATCACTGAGCGACCTTGAACAGCGATTTCTTGCGAGAGATATCCTACAAAAGAAAATACCAAGACTGAGGTTTCATCGACAAGTGTGATCGTATAATCCCCGTTTGAATTGGTGACAGTGCCTGTTGACGCACCTTTGAGAAGAATATTGACACCTGGAAATCCTTGGCCATTTTCATCCAAAACCTTCCCTGAGACCTGAATGAATCTGGCCTTGACTTTTTTGGCCATTGGGGAGTCGAATCTGACAGGGTTAGAATCAGAGAAAAATCCGGGATTGGTGTTTAATGATGCAGAATAAACCAAGTCTTGAAGTGGATGATTTGGGGTACGACTTGGCTTTTTCTTGTAAATCACAAAAAAGCTTTGAGTCACTTTTTCGTACCTGAGATCAGTCGATTTTAACAATTCTTCTATTCCTTCTTCTATAGTACTATAGTTTTTTTGACCAGCTTTTATCGTCTTAGCTTCGACGAGGTCATCTTGATAGGCAATAGAAACACCAAATCTTTTTTCTAATTGATAAAATCCCTCTTTGAGAGATAAAGGCTCTTTGGGAGCCTCTATAGAAGCACTTAGCTGTCTGGCAGAGGTGGAAACCTCGGCAACTTGCCCGAAGGAAAGTTCTGCAATCAGACAGCTCAAACTGAAAATTAGTAAAAGCTTTCTCATAGGTTTTAAAATTTTGGGTTAATTGGGTTAGGTTCTTTGCAAACTATTTAATGGTATAATGGGATTGGTCATACACAATTTCAATGTTGAAGATTTTGGAAATCTGATTCATGAAGTTTCTCGCATCGGAGATCGGCATGGTTCCCGATGCTGTTTTATTTAAAGCATCCATATTTTCAATTTTCACTTCGATACCATAATTATCTTTGGCTATTTTGATAATATCAGCCAACGTCGTCTGATCCAGAAAAAGGACATTATCTGTCCAGGAGGTATAATTGGCGGCATTTACTTTCTTCCTTTGAAATTTACTTTCTTTGAATTCTACCAGCTCTCCTGGCTCCATCAGGATTTTACCCTCTTTCTCATTCATTGGGAAACTGAGTGTCACCAGACCAGAACTCAGGACTACTTTAGTTTCCTCAGATCTGTGATACATATTAAATTCGGTACCCAATACCTCCACGGAAATCCCTTTGGAGGTAAGTACCCTAAAGGGCTGATGATCCTTTTGATGTGTGATTGAGAAAAATGCCTCGCCTTCGATTGAGACTTGCCTGGATGATTGATGTTTCCAATTTGTATCAAAAGTGACTTTTGTGTTTGAATTCAAAATGACCACTGAACTATCGGGAAGCCGAATTTCTTTGGTCTCACCAAATGCTGTCTGATGGATTACCTCCGTGGAAGTGTTTTTCCAAAGAAAAAAAGACAAAGCCATTAGCATCAGAACAGCTGCTGCGTATGGCAAGTAAACAGCCTTCTTTCCAGTTGTATGATTAACTGAAAGTATTGGGTTTGATTGAGATTGGATTTTCTCTAAAAGTGCTGAAGACTCGTCCGGAGAGAGGAAAAAATTAGGTTGACCCATTTTTATCAACATAGACTTTGCAAGCTCAACATCTTTTATCTTTTCAGGGTGAATTTCACACCAGCTCACCCAAAACTCATCCATCTGAGGATCAGCACGCAGCGCCCAATCCCTGAAATCAGGATCATTGATGAAATCTTCAAAAGTAAATTTTTGATACTTTTTTTCGTTCGGTTGCACAGTTGACAGATTGGTTGATACCTATAAGAGCTTGCAGGGAGTCTTTCCTCATCACTATTTCGATAAAATCATTTAAAATATTTTTAAATGCTTGATTTTGAGTAATTTAAAAATAAGAGAAAAAGCCCCAAAAAGAATAAACTCCGGAAAGAAGACAAAATCAGCTTAGATATAGCAATAAAAAGTAAGAAAAAGGCCCCATCTGCTTTCTAAGGCATTGAATAGCTTTTGAAACCAGGTTATGAACTGACTCTAGAGAAATCCCCATGATAATGGAAGTTTGCTGGTAACTCAGCTCATTGATGTACTTCAGAAGAACTGCTTCACGCTGCCTGAAAGTGAGGCAGTCCATCGCGCTTTCTAATTGTTTTAGCTTTTGCTCTTTTGTTTGATCTGAAATCAAATTCTCTTCCCAAGAAGGCTCAAACTCTTTGGTATTTTTTGAAAAATCTATCCCAAAAATGATTTTCCTTTTTTTACTTAATTTTTGGATGACAAGGTTCCGAAATGACTTAAACAGGTAATAATTGACTTGATTCAATTCAACTAAACCCTCCCTTCGAAGCCAAATACCAGAAAACAATTCCTGTAAACAATCCATAACCAACTCACGATCGAATGAAATATGCATCCCATAATTAAAAAGTTGGTTTACATGTTTTTTATAAAGAGTTGTAAAAGCTAGGTTGTTTCCTTTCCCGATACTTATCCACAATACTTTATCATCAAGCAAATGGTCCGGACTTGATCCGGTCCTTTCATCCTCATGAGTCTTATATTGATAATCAGCGTTTTTCAAATTATTATCCTACTTAAATGGATAATAATTTAGATAATTTATGTTAATTATTCAAAATCAATATTTAATTTCTATCGTGAAAATATAACACTGTCGGTTGACAGTTTATAACCCATGTAAGATTATAAATACTCTCATTTTTAAAACGGAAAGGAAGTTTTCTTGAATTCACAGATCAAATCCAGTTTTTGGTTAGGTGCCAAATGAAATCTCAAAGCGAGCCCATCGTAAAAATTAGAGGGAAATGAAGGGAGAAATCAACAGGTATTTGCATATTATGATTGTACGGAATGATGCCAGAAGTCTTATTTTCATAGCTTTTCCGACGTATGTGAATTCTCGGTGATAAATTGTTCTGATGGGTCATGAAGAAAGTTTTGAAAACCGATGATTATGCTTTGGCCTTTAGGTTTGCACAGCAGAAAAAAACGAACCCATTCATGTCCAAGTTTCTTATATTGAAATAATTAACTGGAAGGAATGGGGTTAAACATAATATTTAGACCTGCTCGGTTTAGTATGCTTTGAAAGCACAGTCTTAATTCTCCACTTTATTATTCATTTTTTTACCAAGAAAAATCATAAATCCGGCAGTCCCAAACATTAAAATCCCATAGATGGCTGAGGGAATTGCCATTTGAGAATTACCGATCAACGTCGCCGCGATAGTGATCCCTAAAGTACCATTCTGGATTCCTGCCTCGATTGAAACAGTTCTGCTTTGCTTAAAATTAAGACCAAGAAGTCTGGCGCTAAAAAATCCGATTGCAAGTGTTGCGATATTTAAAGAAAGTGCCATTGGTCCAATCTCAGATAGGTAGGTAAGGAGATTCTCCTTCTCTTTAAGTATGGCGGATATGAGGATTATCACAAAAAATACAGCCGAAAGCTTTCGGAAAGTTGGTTCAATTCTATGCGCAAGATTTGGGATTCTTCTCAAAATAATCATCCCGATCAAAACAGGAATTGCGGTGATCAGAATTACTGAGATTACAGTCCCAAATACATTTAGCTGAAACTCTTGCCCACCTCCCGGCATGAAATATTGGATGGAAAAATTGACAAGAAATGGGATCGTAAAAACGGTGATGAGGGAAGAAAATGCAGTCAAGGTGATCGAAAGGGCTGAATCTCCTTTTGCCAGATGAGTAATCAGATTGGAAGTTGCACCGCCGGGACATACCGCCAGGATCATCATACCTACTGCCAGTTCCGCTTGCACCCCAAAAACCTTAATCAATCCAAAAGCAACAACCGGAATAAATACAAGCTGATTTATCAACCCGATGGTGACAGCTTTAGGGTAAATTATTATTCGTTTGAAATCTCCAAAAGTGAGCGAAAGTCCCATTCCAAACATGATAAATGCAAGGGAAAGCGGGAGGAAAATTTCAGTGAGAATGCTTGATTCCATGGGCTGGTTTTAGGTTGTTTAAAGTATGATTTAAGATTTTGGATGTATGATTTGCTTCAAACCCATAACTTAAATCTCATGTCTTATATCTTAAATCATATGTCTTATGTCTTAAATCTCATATTTTCAAAGAATTCCTGCCACAAAGAACCCTGCATATGTTCCCAATGCATTTCCCAAACTTCCAACCAACACTCCGGGTATGAGCAAATCCGGTCGATTCAAACTTTCCGCTGCTGCTATGGCAGTGGTACTTCCTCCGACATTTGCCTGAGAAGCCACTGATATCACATCCCAATCCATCTTGAAAAGTGCCCCAATCCCGAAAATAACCAGACCGTGAATTAACACGCTCAATCCAACAAACAGGAATAAGGTACCCGCTAATTCCCCGGATTCGAAAAGAGTTTTGACATCGCAAAGAGTCCCGATAGTCGCAAGAAAAACCAGGATCAGGAAATAACCGATGGTTTGTGCTCCGGGGAGTTTTTTGATTTGGGGGATTTGAGCCAAAGCCAGCGCAAGGGTAGTCAGGACAATAATTTCCGGCACTTGGGGATACAATTCATGCACAGTTTTGGAAATAAAAATTCCGATAAATGCCATGCCCAAAAGAGCGGAAAGAGAGGTTACGCTTACCGTTTGCTCTACTTTTTTTACTGAATCCTGATGGGAAGAAGAGGAGAGTTTTTTTCTTGGAAAAAGCTTTTGAAGGTATTTTGGCAGTATCAACGTGGCAATAATCCATGGAATCCCAACGATGTTGTCCACCACCGTACTCGCGGCGTAAAGGGTGCCGCTTTCATTGACTTTGTAGTGCAAGGCGACCGCGTTGAAATTTATACTTCCTCCAATGTATGTTCCGGTAAACATCCCCGCTATTGCATTGGCAAGTGGACCGATCTCTGTCTGAGGACGAACCAAAAACCAGGAAGTCAGCACACCAATTATTGTTGCCAAAGAGCCTATCCCAAACATAGTTAAAATTGGCAATCCAGCATTTTTAAGGCTTTTAAGATCTACTTCAAGCAATGCGATGAAAATTCCCATCGGTGCCAAATACACAAAAACACCATTATAAACCGGGTGACCTGAAGTGGCTGTTGGAATTACACCAAAATTGGCCAGCATAGCGGCCAATAGAATTACAAGAATAGGGGCACCTAGGGTCTTCCAGCCTTTGAATTTGCCCAGCCAAAATGCCAATAGCACCAAGCCACATAGGATTCCACTGACGTAAATCGGATCATTTGTCCAAGACATTGCGGAAAATAGGGAAAAAAAATTGAGACGCGATTAACTTTTAAAATTTCTAAAGTTCAGACAACACTATTGGATATTTGTAAGCAGGTGATTATTTAAAATGCTATTTGAATTTCGGCGTGTTTACCAGTTTCAGGGAGCTTCGCAGCACATGGCTGTTCTTCAAAACAATCCTAATTTTTAGAAGAATAAAACCGTATCACCGTATCAATTACCTCAATTACTTCACTTTCCTTCAACCAAGGATTCAAAGGAAGGGACAAACCTTCTCGAGCCAGATTTCTCGCATTTTCAAAATCTCTTTCGAAAGCAAATGGCTTCATATCAGGCAAGATCATCGGATAATGAATCGCTGATCCGATTCCTCTTTCTGCCAAATAAGTTTTCAATTCATCCCTCCTCTTGGTTTGAATAACAAAAAGATGCGCATTGTGATCGGGTTGATCTAGTCCTGAAGGCAAGCGAATTTCTAAGATTCTGGAAAATTCTTGCAAATAGAATTGAGCTAAGGCTTTTCGCTTTCTCAGATTTTCTTCCCATTCCTCCAACATCACATTTAAAAATCCAGCCTGAATCGAGTCAATCCGGCTGTTTCTACCTACTAATTCATGTTGATCGCGAACGGGTTGACCGTGATTGGATAGCAATCGGATTTTTTGGTTGAGTTCCAAAGAAGAAGTCAGACACATTCCTGCTTCGCCCAAAGCACCGAGATTTTTGGTGGGGTAAAAACTCAGACAACCGACATCTCCCCAAGTTCCGGAGGCTTTTTCCTTTTGGAATGATCCAAAAGCCTGCGCAGCATCCTCGATCACAAAAAGTCTATGAGATTTTGCATTGGAAATTAAAGGCTCCATTTCCACCATTTTCCCATAGAGATGAACCGGAATCACAGCTTTGGTTTGAGGTGTAATCGCTCGTTCCCAATCAAAAGAAATCAATCCATTTTCATCCGTATCGACAAAAACGGGCTTCGCTCCCACCAAAATCACCGCTTCCGCTGTGGAAACCCATGTCATAGCCGGCACAATCACTTCATCTCCCGGACCGATTCCCAACGCTCTCAGACCAAGTTCGAGTGCGTCGGTTCCATTGGCACAGGAAATAGAAAAGGGCGATTTTAGGATTTTGGAAACTGATGATTCAAAAGCCTCCACTTCCTTTCCTCCCGAAAAAATACCTGCATTCAGCATCTCTGAAAACTTGGATTTCAGCCGTTCTTTCAGACTATCCTCCAATCGACTCAGATCAAGAAATGGAATTTTCATCCAGAATTTTGGCTAGTTGAAAACTCAAATTTTTGCGGGAATATTTCTCCAGATTTCCCAAATCAGCTTCCCTCTTTTCCGATTCAAAAACTGACCTTAGTCGCTTCTTGATTCCATCGGCGTCGGAATGAGCGATTACGGTTTCCGAAACCGAGCTTTCCAAAATCGTCGCTGAATCTCCCTTCGGATCACCCAAAGCCAACACCGGAATCCCTGTTGCCAAATATTCAAAAAGCTTTCCCGGGATATTTCCCTGGGCATTTTTAGTGTCTGTCAAGATCAAAACGAGCGCATCAGCTTTCTCATAAAACCCAAAAACTTCCCGATGCGAAACATATCCCGCAAAGTGAATTCGATCAGCTAACCAAGAATCGGACCGCACAAACTCCCTCACAGATTCGCTGACATTTCCGACAAAAGTCATTTTGACCTCTTCCTTTTTTTCAGAAAACTCAGCCTTTAATGCTTCCAGCAATGGAACAGGATTGCGGATTGAATCAATGATTCCCGAATAGACCAAATGTAAGTGATCCCCTTTTTTCACTTGTGGTGAAAAGTCCTGAGGAATATCCGTAGGATCGTATCCGTTCGTCAGAAGTTTGATTTCCCTTCCTCCTATTTTGGTCAAGTCATTCTGAAAAGTTGGAGAAATTGTAGTGACGATATCAGCCGCTTCCAGCACAGCTTGTTCTAGATTTTCATGTTTTTTCCTGACCAGAGAACTCATCGGAAGGCTATCCAAAAACTCCCACTGGGACCATGGATCGCGGAAATCCGCCAACCAAAATATCCCGGTTTTCCGCTTCAACTCCAACCCTATCAGGTGTAAACTATGGGGCGGACCGGTGGTGATGATCGCCTGAAACTGCCCGCTTTTCACCAAGTCTGTCAGGAACTTAACAGAAGGTTTTACCCAAAAAACTCTCGGATCAGGTATCAGTAAATTTGCCCGCATCCAAATGGCTGATTTCTCCAAAAATCCCCTGTCCTTCTGCTCCAGCAATCTTCCTGGATGTGTTTTGGATTTACCTTTAATCTTCGAAAAAAGCTGATAGGGTTCCCAAATCGGAAATTTGATAACCTCCAATTGACTTGGAATATCTTTCAGAAGGGTCTCATCTTGAAGGTCAAAATCAGGATTTTCGGGAGTGAAAATCACCGGTTCCCATCCAGCTTCCGGCAAATACTTCGCAAACTTCAACCAACGCTGCACCCCGGATCCACCGCTTGGTGGCCAATAATAAGTGATGATGAGGACGCGTTTATTCATTGGCACAAAGTACTGAGTCCAAAGTACAATGTACAAGTGACCCTAAAAGAAAATGGGAGAAAGTTGCCCTTCTCCCCTTCTGTATTTTTTTTAAATCAGAAATCTGAAATCTCAAATCAAAAATCCCTATTCTCCTTGCGCAAGAGAGTATCCTCTAACTCCGTCAAAAGTGTAGAGATTCGCAGTTTGGATAAAATCAAAACCTAATTTACTGACCTGATCCAGCAAATCCAGAATTTGATCATGTGAAACGACAGACTGATCAGCCATTGCAAATCGAGCTCTCCAATGATCCGTGCAGAAAGTTTCTTTCATTCCCGCAGGGAAAACTTTCACTCCTCTATTGGTCATCAATTGAAGCTGAAGTCCGGCAGCATTTGCCTGACGAAGTTTCTCTCCTATCACATTCGGATCACGTCCATCCTCATTCCAATCAATAAATACATCCACCCCGATCAGTTCCTTTACTGCTTTCGCTCTAGGTCTCAGCCTAGTGTCCATCGGCTTGGTATCCTCTTTGTCAAAAGATGCCGGGATCATATTAACCGGAAGCTGACCCAATCGATCGATGACCGCCTGTGCAAATTCCTGAGTCCCAACTCGCTTGCTGGAAAGTCCTTCCTGGTAAATATCCCCGGTATGGATTCCATCTTCGAGCGTTTTCATCCAGGCATTGGAAACTTTCTCTGCCACTTCAGGCTGGCCAATATGAACCAACATCATGATTGCTCCATTCAGTAAACCTGATGGATTGGCAATTCCCATACCTGTGATATCAGGCGCTGAACCGTGAATAGCTTCAAACATGGCTACTTCCTCACCCACATTTGCAGATCCGCCAAGACCAACAGATCCGGTCACTTGTGCTGCCACATCGGAAATGATATCGCCATATAAGTTTAAAGTGACAATCACATCAAAAGTCTCCGGTCTGTCTGCGATCAAAGCAGTTCCGATGTCGATGATTTTATGATCAGTCTGGATAGTTGGATATTCTTTTGCGATCTCGTCGAAGGTCTTGTGAAAAAGTCCGTCCGCAAGCTTCATGATATTATCCTTGGTCATGCAAGTCACTTTCTTGCGACCGTATTTTTTAGCGTATTCAAAAGCATATCGAACAATTTTTTCAGAACCAGGCTGAGAAATCAATTTGATGCTTTGAACCACTTCCTGAGTTTGTCTATGCTCGATGCCTGCATATAGGTCTTCCTCGTTTTCGCGAATGATAATCAGATCAGTTTTTGGAAAATGGGTTTGAATAAAAGGTGAAAAAGCCTTGCATGGACGAACATTTGCAAAAAGTCCGAATGAAGTACGAGTAGTTACATTCAGAGATTTGAATCCTCCACCCTGAGGGGTTGTAATTGGTGACTTGAGAAAAACCTTGGTTTCCCGAAGCGATTCAAAGGCTTTTGGATCCATACCGGAACTGATTCCTTTAAGGTACACCTGCTCGCCGATTTCGATGACATCGTATTCGAGTTGTGCGCCGGCAGCTTCAAGAATATCTAAAGTAGCCTTCATGATTTCGGGGCCAATCCCATCGCCATAAGCCACAGTAATTTTTCTTTTGGAAGTCATATTCATAGAGGTTTAGTTTAGAATTTCGTCCTCCAAAAGTAGAAAAAAATGAGAGAGAGAAGTTTTAATAAATCTAAATTCCGGGAATAGAGCTAGAATTTTTCACTTAAAAAATGCCTGAATTTCATCGAATCGTGTTTTTATAAATCTTCAATTTGGGATTAGCTACCCTGCTTGTATATTTGTTCGATACTGATTTGATCTACTATGGAAGATTTTCTAAACATCCTCACTGAAACAAAGGGCGGCGTACTCTATCTCACCATCAACAGGGAAGATAAAATGAACGCACTCAACTTCGCTACATTAGAGGAATTGAAGGAGATTTTCAATGAAGTAATAGATAATAAGGAGATTAAAGCTGTAATCATTACAGGGTCCGGAGAAAAGGCATTTGTAGCTGGCGCCGATATCAGCGAGATAGCTACTCTAAATGAAGTTAGGGCAAGGAAATTCGCGGAGAATGGTCAGGATATTTTCTCCACAATCGAAAATTGCCATAAACCCGTAATCGCTGTCACGAATGGGTATACACTGGGAGGTGGCTGCGAATTCGCAATGGCATGCCACATGAGGATTGCTACCGCCAATGCAAAATTTGGACAACCTGAAGTGAATCTTGGAATCATCCCGGGTTATGGAGGCACGCAAAGACTTACTATTTTGATCGGTCGTGGAAAAGCCAATGAACTGATGATGACAGGTGATATGATCGACGCTGAAGAAGCTTTGAAACTAGGGCTCGTCAATTATGTACTTCGAACCAAAGAGGAGGCAATGGCTAAAGCAGAAGAACTGATAGCCAAAATAATGAGCAAAGCTCCATTGGCCATCGGAATGATTGTCGATTGTGTCAATGCTGTCTACACGGCTGAAGAAAATGGCTATCAAACGGAAGCAAACAGCTTCGCCCGATGCGTGAAATCAGGAGATTATAAAGAAGGTACCTCTGCATTTTTGGAGAAAAGGAAACCGGTTTTCAAAGGAGAGTAAGCTCCTTGCACTCGAATGAGTAACCTCAAAAAACTAGCCGGTCAAACCGTCATTTACGGACTCAGCAGCATTCTTGGGAGGTCCATCAATTTTTTGCTCATCATCATTTACACTGCTTACCTGAGTAAAGGCGAATTAGGTGCTTTCACCACTGTTTATGCGCTGATTGGTTTCTTGAATATAATTTTCACCTACGGAATGGAAACGGCCTTTTTCCGATTTTCAACCGGAAAAAACCTAGATCGTGATAAGGTATACCACAATACCCAGACTTTACTGATCACTTCTACCTTGGTTTTAGGATCGGCACTTTATCTTTTGGCACCCTGGCTGGCTGAATGGATGGAATATCCTGGGCAAGCCTATCTGTTTAGATGGACTGCATTAATACTATCTTTTGATGCGATTTTGGCAATTCCCTTTGCCAAGCTCCGTTTAGAAAATCGTGCTTTTGCTTTCGCAGGTGCCAAGCTGATCAATATTGTCCTGAATGTAGTTTTTAACCTGATCCTGATTGTAGTGATTCCATATATGATGGAAAATGGTCAGCTCGACTACGGATTCATGGGATATAAAAGTAGTTGGGGCGTAGAATACATCTTGCTTGCCAATCTATTTGCCAATGGATTGATCATACCATTTGTTTGGTGGAGAGCAGGTTTCTTCAAATTTAGACTTGAAAGTGAAGTAATCCGGCCCATGTGGAATTATTCCATTCCACTTCTTTTCATGGGCTTGGCTGGGGTGACCAATGAGCTGATTTCCAGGCTACTGTTTGAATATCTTTTACCTGAAAATTTTTATCCAGGAATGAGTTCCAGAGCTGCAGCAGGTGTTTTTGGGGCAAATTTTAAGCTTGCAATTTTGATGAACCTTGTGATCCAGGCATTCAAATATGCCGCTGAACCTTTCTTTTTCAAGCAATCGACCGACAAAGACTCAAGAGAGTTGTACTCAAAAGTGATGCATGCTTTCATCTTGTTTTGCACGATTCTCATGCTTGGAATTTCAGTCAACCTAAACTGGATCGGTCCATTGTTTCTTAGAGCAGAAGGCTATTCCGAGGGCCTGTTTATCGTCCCTACTTTACTGATGGGATATTTGCTTTTAGGCATCTATTTCAATCTTTCGATCTGGTTTAAGGTTACTGACAAAACCAATTACAGTTTTTGGATTACGCTCATCGGCGCTTTGATCAGCATAGTTGTCATTACAGGTTTGGTGCCAATATGGGGCTTTTTTGGAGGTGCACTGAGCACATTTGCATGCTATTTAGTGATGTGTATTCTGTGCTTTTTCTTTGGGCAAAAATACTACCCAATACCTTACCAAACAGGCAAAGGCCTGTTTTACCTGATTTTCGCTTTTATCTTGAGTTACCTAGGTTTTTATTTGACAATTGAAAATCCTGTTATTTGTTTCCTTCTCAAAAACAGCCTAATTCTCGTTTTTATCGGCATTATTCTGGCCTTGGAAAAAGATCATTTGAAATCCTATTTACCTTTTGGGCGTAGTTTAAAAAATTGATTTTGCCAGATTGGGATTAATTTTTAAAAAACAGCGTTAGTCACTTTGAAAGTCTCTTTTCTATCAAATCGAGACACAACATCCGCTAATTCCTCCTGCCTTATTGCCAAAAAGGCATTATGTTTGTAATCTGATGCAGCTTTCCCATTTCCCCGTGATTGTCAAAAGAATTCTTCCTGTAATTTTCCTGCTTGTTTCCTGTCTTACCTCCGGCTTTGCCCAGGAAAAACTTTCAAAGAAAGAGAATAAGGCCCAAGCAGCCCAAACGGCCACAAGCAGATATTTTATCGAAGGCACCAAACTGATGGCATTAGGCGATCTTGAAAAAGGTCATTTCTACCTACAAAAAGCATTAGAGCTTTCTCCCGACGAACCTGCCATTCACTACAAAATTGCTGAAGCGCTTGTCAAGGCAAATCAAGCCGAAAAGGCTTTGCCTTATGCTGAAAAGGCAGTTATGTTGGATGGAAAGAATAAATACTACGCACTGATGCTTGCAGAGATTTATTCCAATTTAAAGCAACCTCTCAAAGCTGCTGAGATTCTTGACAGGCTTACATCTGACGGAGAAAAAAATCAGCAATACACACTCGACCTTGCATCGATTTATTTAGCATCAGGAGAATATGATAAAGCCCTAGTTGTCCTCGATCGTGCGGAAGTTTATTATGGCATTATGGAACCCATTTCGATTCAAAAGCAGCGTATATACTTGCGAAATAATGATCTGGAAAGTGCTATCAAAGAGGGGGAACGCTTGATTGAAGCTCGTCCGGGGAATGCAACCTATGTCTTAAACCTTGTTGAAATCCTCTATAACAACAATAAGTCAGACCAAGCATTAGAATTGGTTTTGGGAGAAATCAAAAAATATCCAAATCAGCCTGAGCTCCAAATGGCTGCTCATACCCTGCTCAAAGAAAAAGGTAAAATTGAAGAATCTGACAAGTATTTATTAAGTGCATTTGAAAGTCCTGACTTGGATCCTGAGGTAAAAGCAAAAGCGTTTATTTCACTACTTGGAGAAATCAAAACCCAAGAAAAGGAAGCTTTGATGGACAAGCTGGAAGTTTTAATGCTTGCTTCCAATCCTGAAAATGCAGAAATTTTCGGAGCCTTGGGTGAGAGAAAAATGAAAGCAGGAGATCAAGTCTCCGGAATGGACTTTTTCAAAAAATCCCTTTTACTCAATCCAAAAGACCCAAAGAGACTGGAGCAAGTAATTTTGGGCTCATTCGGAGAAAATGCGGATTTCGAAGAAGCTGAAAAATTTACAATCCTCGGAGTAGATAATTTTTCCCAAAATCCAGAATTCTGGTTTTATGACGGAGTAGTAAAATCTGCCCGCAAAAAAGACAAGGAAGCAATTGAATCCTTAGAGAAAGCGTTGGAATTGAACGCAGGAAAAAATCCTCAATTGGATCAGGTTGCTTACGGATCACTTGGCAGTTCACTCTATAATCTTGACGAAAAGCAAAAAGCTTTTGAAGCCTTTGAGTCTGCATTGAAACTGAATCCTAATGATGATCAGGTGCTAAATAACTATTCGTATTTTCTTTCACTTGAAAAGCAAGATTTGGAAAAAGCCAAAACCATGTCTGAAAAAGTAGTGAAGCGATCTCCAGATAATGGCACTTTCCTTGATACGTACGCGTGGGTTCTGTTCCAGATGGAAGATTATGAAGGAGCCAAGAAATACATGGATCAAGCTCTTAAATTTGAGTTGGAACCAAGTGGAGTGATGCTGGAGCATTACGGAGATATTTTGTATCACTTGGGTAAGAAACCTGAAGCAATCAGTTATTGGAAAAAAGCGGAAACAAGCCCGGAGGCATCTGACAAACTTTCCCAAAAAATAAGAGAAGGCAAATATTATGAATAGACTTTTTTCGGGACTTCTTCTGCTTGTGGCAATTGGATACTTATCCAGTTGCGCCAAAAAAACAATCGTTTTCGAAGGTGATGGCAAAATGGAAGACTATGATCCGGTGTATTCCGAGTTTGGTTTCTTAGATGCCAAAGCCAAAATCGTTATTGAAGAAGAATCAGGTAAAATTACCCGGGGAACTATGAGTTTGAGGGCAAAAAAGGATAGTGTACTTTGGTTTACTATTTCTCCAGGTATGGGAATGGAAGCTGTGAGAGGCCTGATCACGCAAGAAAAAATCCAGATAAAAGATCGAATTGGAAAAGAAGATGTCAATTTGACTTTCAAAGAATTTGAAACTATTTATGGGTTGAAACTTTCGTTGGATCTTTTCCAAAACCTTCTTTGGGCTAATCCTCCCTACATCTTTGATTACCAAGACAGGCTGGTTAGGGTTGGAAAATCTTTTGAACTAACCCAAGTAAGAGACCAAGTCAGATATTTCAGTAAAATCGATGTGAATCACAGGAAATTAGCCGAAATGGTCAGCAATTCTATGGATGATCGAGGATCGTTGCTGGCAAGTTTTTCCACTTTTCAAGATGTCAATGAGCAGCCATTTCCTGCTGATGTGCTTTACAAACTTGCTTACCAACTGCCAGAAGGAGGTCAAAACACCATCATTCATTTGGAATGGACTTCTATCAATCCAAATTCAAGTAGCCTAAGCTTCCCATTCAGATTTTGAGCATGATGAATCGTCAATTTTGGGTATCACTTAATTTCCTTTTGGGTCTTACATTTTTCTTTTCCTTTAATCTCTATTCCCAAACTTCAAAAACAAGAGAGCAACTTGAGCGTGAAAAAATAGAAGTTCAGGCCAGATTGAAGGAGTTTGATTTAATCCTAAAGCAAACTACTGCTACCAAAAAAAATACCATCGGTGAGTTAAACGTCATCACCAAAAAATTCCAGACTCAGGCTAAACTAGTCAATACACTGGACAGGGAAGTCAAGCTCATTAATCAGGAAATCACAACAACTGAAACAAAAATCCAGACTCTCGAGCAGCAGTTGGTCGAACTGAAAGCCGAGTATGGGCGAATGATTTACAACGCCTCCAAACTTAATCGGGGACTTTCTATTGTGGCTTTTGTTTTTAGCTCAGGTAGCTTCAATCAGCTCTACATGCGACTGATGTACCTCAAGCAATACACTGATAGTCGAAAGCAGCAGGCAGTTCAAATTCAAAAATTAAGCGAACAGCTAGCAGAAGAGCGGATAACTTTGGATGAAAAGAAAAAGCAAAAAGTAATTGTCCTTCAACAAGAGCAAGAAGAAAAAATAGCTTTAGATGAAGTCAAAAAAGAACAGCAAGGTCTTGTGAACAGTCTCACGAAAAAAGAGAAAGACATCAAAAGGCAGATTACCGCAACCAAAAAACAGCAGGATCAGCTGAATTCAATGATCAAGAAAGTAATCCAGGATGAAATCCGATTAGCAGAAGCAGCCTCCAAAAAAGAAAACAGTACCGCTACTAAAAGCGCTGGAAGTACTATGCCGATGACTCCTGAGGTAGCAGCCCTTTCCAGTTCCTTCGCAGGAAACAGGGGCAGGCTTCCATGGCCTGTTGAAACAGGATTTATTTCACAAGGATTTGGCTCTTACCCTCATCCTACTTTGAAAGGGATCATGATGGATAGTGATGGTATTGATATTCGTACCCAACCCAATTCAAATGTCCGGACAGTTTTCGATGGAACAGTTACTAAAATAACCTCAATGCCTGGATTTGGAGGAACAGTCATCATCAAACACGGTGAATACTATACGATGTACAGCAAGCTGAAAACCATTAGTGTAAAATCCGGACAAACTGTAAAGGCAAAAGATATCATCGGTCAAGTAGCATCAGGCGCAGACGGAGAGTCTGAAGTACATTTTCAGACATGGAAAGGACTCACCGTGATGGATCCTTCCAGCTGGATTACATCCAAATAGTCTTTTAATTCGTACATTCATAAAAAACATAGAAACCCTGTCAAAGGAACTTTGCGATAGAGAACGACAGTTATATCTTTGTGAACTCATTTACCTTTAAACACACACCATCATGACTACATTAGGTTTCATTCAAAACATGGGCGGTGGTTCGATCGTATTGATCGTCCTTGTCATCCTCTTGCTGTTTGGTGCTAAAAGAATTCCTGAACTTGCCCGAGGATTGGGAAAAGGAATCAGAGAATTTAAAGACGCCACCAAAGACATTCAGAACGATCTCGAAGAGGGGCTGAAAGACAAGAAGAAGTAATCCATAAGCCAATAGCATTGGAAAAATTTATTTCATTCGACGAAATCAAAAAATCGCTCGAAAAAAAAGAAACTGATTGCCGTACAATAGTTTCTCATTACCTACAAAACATAAAGACGAAGGCGCATCTCAACGCCTTCGTCGAAGTTTATGAAGAATCCGCACTCCAGCAAGCCGATCTTGTAGATCAAAAGCTTTCTGAAGGCAAAGCCGGAAAATTAGCTGGCATGGTGATCGGAACCAAAGATGTACTTTGTATCTCCGGCCTCGAATCCAACGCCTCCTCCAAAATCCTCAAAGGTTTTCAATCTCAATTCACTACAACTGCTATTCAAAGACTTTTGGCTGAAGATGCAATCATCATAGGCCGATTGAATTGTGATGAATTTGGGATGGGAAGCTCGAATGAAAACTCTGCTCATGGCAAAGTTCTGAATGCACTTGACGAAACTCGGGTTCCCGGTGGTTCTTCAGGTGGATCAGCGGTCGCTGTTCAGGCCAATCTCTGCACCACATCTTTAGGGACTGACACGGGTGGATCAGTTCGTCAACCTGCTGCTTTCACAGGAATTATTGGCATGAAGCCAACTTATTCCAGGGTTTCTCGGTGGGGCTTGATCGCCTATGCATCTTCATTTGATGTGATCGGGGTTTTCTCCCGAACTGTGAAAGACAATGCACTTGTTATGGAAATCATGGCAGGTCACGATGAATTTGACAGCACGACTTCCCGCAAGCCAGTCTTTGCCTATAGTGAATTACTCCATTTTGAGAAAAAAGCAAAAATCGCCTATCTCAAAGAAACCATCGAGTCTCCTTCGCTTCAGCCTGAGATCAAGGAAAATACACTTGCAGTTCTTGAAAAATTGAAAGAAGAAGGACATGAAGTGAAAGAAGTTGACTTCCCACTATTGGACTACATTCTTCCTACCTATTATATTATTACCACTGCTGAGGCTAGCTCGAATCTTTCACGGTTTGATGGTGTAAAGTATGGATACAGAACTCCAAATGCCCATAATCTGGAAAGCATGTACAAGCTAACTCGTACGGAAGGATTTGGAGATGAGGTAAAAAGAAGAATTATGCTAGGCACTTTTGTATTGAGCGCGAATTATTATGATGCCTATTTTACGAAAGCACAAAAAGTCAGAAGATTAATTAAGGACTTTACTGAAAATCTTTTGAATGATTTTGACTATATTATTATGCCAACCACGCCATCTACAGCGTTTAAGTTTGGTGAACATAGTGATGATCCTGTAGCGATGTATTTAGAAGATCTATTTACAGTTCAGGCTTCTGTTTCCGGAGTTCCAGCTATTTCATTGCCGAATGGAAAAGATCGAAAAGGAATGCCGATAGGATTGCAGGTGATTGCTAATTCGTTTAAGGAAGCTGAATTATATGCTTTCAGCAATTATCTGACTGAACTGACAACCTAACCCGAAAAAAATGAAAGGAACTTTGAGCAGAATCATCACACTTGCACTCATCACATGTCTGATTCCACTGTCCAAAGCTTTCTCGCAAGACGAGCGACTTGTTGCAGCAGCTCCACTTTTAGACAAAGAGGTTCTTCCCAACTATCACTACGAATACATTCCAGATTTTACTTACTCTGATGTCGAGAAAAGAGTTCAGGCCATGGATCATGAAATGAACTTTGAATTGAACGACAAGATTTTTTCGTTTATCCAATACTTTACAGTCAGAAACCGGGATTACACCAAAATGGTGGTGGCAAGAAAAGAGCTGTATTTCCCACTTTTTGATGCCAATTTGAAAAAGCATGATATGCCGCTCGAGATCAAATATCTCGCCATCATAGAGTCCGGACTAGACCCTCAGATTAAATCTAGAGTTGGAGCTATGGGTCTTTGGCAATTCATGCCGGCAACAGGTAAAATGTACGGAATGAATGTGAACGCAGATGTAGACGATCGAATGGACCCTGAGCTTTCTTCAGACGCTGCTGCTAAATATTTGAAATCACTTTACAGAATGTTTGGAGATTGGGAAGTAGCACTTGCTGCTTACAATTGCGGTCCGGGCAATGTCCGAAAAGCAATCAGAAGATCCGGCGGAAAAACTACATTTTGGGGCATATACAATTATCTTCCAAAAGAGACGCGAAGCTATGTACCTCAATTTCAGGCAATGCTGTACGTCCTGAATAATCTGGAAGCGCATAATTTCCATCCGGAAGAACCAACTTATGCTATCGCTCACGAGAAAATAAAATTTAATAGAGCAATGAGCCTTGAGAAATTAGCTGAGCTTACTGACATCTGCCTCACTGATCTGGAATCTCTCAATCCTTCTGTGAAAAACCGTAAAATCCCTGAGAGCAATCGAAGTATGGCTGTGAATATTCCCAAATCAAAGGCAATTTTTACAAAGGAAAACCTGGCTTGGATAAGTGATTCTCTTAATAATTCCCCTACAATTTTGCTCGCCTCATCCGCACCCGTAAATGTTGTCCCTGTAGAATCACTGGTGCGGGATATCAGACAAAATGGATCTACCTACAGGGTAAAATCAGGAGATGTTTTAGGGACTATTGCGAGCAAACATGGAGTATCTGTTACACAATTAAAATCTTGGAATAATTTATCCTCCAATATGATCAAGGTTGGTCAGACATTAAAAATCAATTCCTACTCGGGAAATACACTTTCGGACAATCAACCAAAATCCAATTCGCAGAGAACCTACATCGTTCAACCTGGAGATTCACTTTGGATCATTTCCAAAAAACATAACGGATTGACAATCGACGAGATTAAGAGACTCAATAATCTCAATACCAACAACATCAAACCCGGACAAAAATTAATCATCGGTTAGTTTAATTCACCCAGAAGCGTTGATGTTAATTTTTGTAAACTAAAGTCGATAAGCTAAACAATCAGCCGAAAAAGATTTTTAAAAGCAGTACTTTAATTGATCGTTGGCAACTAATTCCATTCGTATGAAATTTATCTCATCTATACTATTAACCCTGATTCTGGGAATCATATTATCTTCTTGTGAAGCAGAAGGAACAAACTCCAATAGCGCAAAACCTAAAGCAAGAGGAATAATCGGTGAAATATTCATGGTCATCGATTCAGTGAAGTGGGCAGGACCTGTCGGGGACGAACTGCGGAAAATATATCAATCCGACCTACCCGGAATGATCCGATCCGAATCAAAATTCAGCGTAAAACGAATAGATCCACGGGAAATGAATCGAATGTTAAAAACATCGACAAACATTATTTACGTGACTACTTTCGATGATAAAAGAGCTTCAAGTCAGGCAATCAACGCGCAGTTTTCCAAAGAATCCAAAGAAAAAGCCTTAAATGACACAAGTATTTTCTCCCTTCGAATGGAGGATGAATTTGCTGTTGGCCAGGAAGTCCTTTACCTTTTTGGAAATACGGAAGAAGAACTGATTGCCAACCTTCAGAAGAATGGAGATCGACTTCAAAATCTTTTTGAAGTGCGGGAAAGGAAACGATTAGAGAAAATCATCCTGGCAAGAAAAAACACTGAAGCCAGAGCGGAGGCAAGAAAAAACGTTGGAATTGAAATCAATGTGCCTGCATCTTATAAAGTAGCGAAGTCCCAAAAGGACTTTGTATGGGTGAGGCAAATCACTCCATCCGGAAATCGTGCTGATATCAGCTTATTTTTTTACGTGGAAGACTATGTTTCTGAAGAGCAGACTTTCCCCGAAAATATCCTCAAACTCAGGGATTCAGTAGCTCGTCAGCATATTTTTGGAGATCCTGAAGAGCCTGCTTCGTTTATAATTACCGAAAAACAAATCATCCCTGCTTTCAGAAACATGGTGATTAATGATAATTTTACGACTGAAATCAGGGCTTCTTGGCGAACCAACAACCTCAGCATGGGTGGCTCTTATTTGGGCTACCTAATGATTGATAAGGAAAAAGGAAAATTGTATTACATCGAAGGTTTCGTCTACTATCCAAATGAAGTTCATCGGGATGCCCTTCGGGAAATCGAGACTATTTTGCTAAACACCGATGTGAATTGGAATGGCGATCAAGGGGTCTAAAACCCAAATAAAAAACTTTATGACAATCAAAATTCGGAAGGAAGACGCACTTAATTATCATACCCAAGGAAAGCCTGGTAAGATCGAAGTCGTTCCGACCAAACCCCTTTCCAGTCAAATGGATCTTGCATTGGCTTATTCACCAGGAGTAGCTGTGCCTTGCCTGGAGATTGAAGCAGATGTAGAAAACGTATACAAGTACACTGCAAAAGGAAACCTAGTAGCGGTAATATCAAATGGAACCGCCGTCCTTGGCCTGGGAGATATAGGTCCGGAAGCTTCCAAGCCTGTAATGGAGGGAAAAGGAGTTCTTTTCAAAAAATTTGCCGGAATTGACGTTTTTGACATTGAAATCAATGAAAAAGATCCCAAAAAACTAATTGAAATCATTAGGTCTCTGGAGCCAACTTTCGGAGGAATCAATCTGGAAGATATCAAAGCACCTGAATGCTTTGAAATAGAACAGACCCTGAAAAAACTGATGAAAATCCCTGTCATGCACGATGATCAGCATGGTACAGCAATTATTTCAGGAGCAGCTTTAATGAATGCCTTGGAAGTGGTAGATAAAAATATTTCAGAAATAAAGTTGGTGGTTAATGGTGCTGGGGCTTCAGCTGTTTCCTGCACCCGATTCTACATTTCTCTTGGAGTGAAAAGTGAAAACATTGTCATGTGTGATAAGGAAGGGGTAATTCGTAAGGACCGGACCGAACACATGGATCACATCAAAGAAGAATTTGCAACAGAAAGAGATATTCATACACTTTCAGATGCGCTGACGGGAGCGGATGTATTTTTGGGTCTTTCCGCAGGAAATATAGTTTCTCAGGATCAAGTTAAATTAATGGGGTCAAACCCAATTGTTTTTGCACTTGCAAATCCCGACCCTGAAATCCCCTATCAACTTGCTATCGAGGCAAGAGAAGATTTAATAATGGCTACCGGTCGATCTGACCATCCTAATCAGGTAAATAACGTTCTTGGTTTTCCTTACATTTTCAGAGGAGCTCTTGATGTAAGAGCTACAGAAATCAACGAAGCCATGAAACTTGCCGCTGCCCACGCAATTGCAAAGCTTGCAAAAGAGCCTGTTCCAGATATCGTGAATAAAGCATATGGTGAGAGCATTACAGGATTTGGAAGACTCTATTTAATTCCAAAACCTCTTGACCCACGATTGATTACCATCATCGCTCCCGCCGTTGCAAAAGCGGCAATGGATTCAGGTGTGGCCAAAAATCCGATTAAAGATTGGGATGCCTATGAATTAGAACTTCAGGAGCGAATCGGCATCGATCAGCGCTTGATGTCTGTGGTCATTGCCCGAGCTAAAAAAGACCCTAAGCGCGTTGTATTTGCAGAAGCAGACAACAAGAAAATTCTAAAAGCCGCCCAGATCATTCGGGACGAAAAGATTGCCTCCCCAATTCTGTTGGGTAACCGTGAAAAAATAAAGGCATTAATCGAAGAACATTCCCTGGATCTGCACGACGCAACCATCATCGATCCGATGGAAGAAAAGGAGATGATTGAGAAATTCGCTCAAATTCTTTACAAAAAGAGAATGCGGAAAGGGATGACCACCGCTGAAGCAAACAGGTTGGTTACCCAGCGAAACTACTTTGGTGCTCTGATGGTGGAAACAGGCGCTGCGGACGCTTTTATATCAGGATTGACCCGCGATTATCCAAAAACAATCCTTCCTTCTCTTCAGACTATCGGTGTAAAACCTGGTGTAAACCGCGTTGCTGGGATGTATATCATGAACACTGACAAAGGGCCTTTTTTCTTTGCAGATGCTACTGTTAATTTGAATCCAACTGCTGAAGAAATGGTGGACATAATTGGACTTACCGCAGATGCAGTAAAATTCTTCAATATTGAGCCTCGAATAGCAGTACTTTCTTATTCAAATTTCGGTTCTGCAAAAGGTATCATTCCTGAAAAAACGTCCAAGGCAGCAGCTTTGGCAAAAAAGAAATATCCTGACTTGATTATAGAAGGCGAAATGCAAGCCAATGTCGCAATCAATGAGGATCTTCAGCGTGAGATGTATCCATTTTCTAAGCTGGCAAACAAAAAAGCGAATACCCTGATTTTTCCTGATTTGAGTTCAGGAAATATCGCATACAAGCTTTTGGCTGAACTTGGAAATGCTGAGGCTATTGGCCCTATCCTACTCGGAATGAACAAACCAGTTCACATTCTTCAATTGGGGAGCTCAGTCCGCGAGATTGTAAACATGGTAGCAATCGCTGTGGTGGACGCTCAATCTGGAGGCAACCTATGATCGCATATCTGAGTGGTCGACTGGTATTCAAAGACCCAACTTATGTCATCATTGATGTAGGTGGAGTCGGCTACGAAGTAAAAATCTCACTTCAGACCTACAGTAAAATAAAAGATGAGGAGCAAATTCGGCTCCTCACTTTTCTTCAGATCAAAGAAGATGCTCATACACTGTATGGTTTCAAAGAAGAGCGCGAAAAGAGGCTTTTTTTGCTTTTGATTTCCATAAATGGAGTTGGCCCGGGAACTGGCCTTATGATCCTATCCTCTTTAACGACAGAAGAGATTGAGCATGCTATCCTTTCAGGAGATGTGGCAACTATCCAGCATGTAAAAGGCATCGGCGTGAAAACTGCTCAAAGGATAATTTTAGAGTTGAAAGATAAAGTGGGAAAAGGCACGTCTGAATCGGGATCGACTCCACTTGGCTTTTTAAAATCCAGCAATAAAACCCGTGATGAGGCGTTACAAGCATTAATTACTCTGGGTTTCCCTAAGGCTGTGGCGGAAAAAAATGTAGCTATTGTCCTCAAAAAAACCACCGGGGAAATTTCGTTAGAAGATTTAATTAAAGCATCTTTAAAAACACCTTAACTTGAAGCTGTATTGGATTTTGAGAAGTTACTGACTTTTTATGGTAGGAGGAGGTTTCTCGTTAGTTGGCCCGCAATTTTCCTTCTTTTTGGGCTTATTTTAGCCTGTACTTCATCTCATGCCCAGCAAACAAATCCAGCTTCCACCCAATCTAGGTTAGATTCCCTCAATCTTAGAAGAATGTCACCGTCATTTTTGCTTTGGCAAAACATGAGGACCAATCCCCTTTTCCCTTATAGAAATCCATTCTTAAGGCCCCAATCCCCTTTTATACCTTCTCCTCTTACTAACCAAAACGTTCAAGTTTTGATAGATTCCACACTTCGGTATAACATCGTTGATGAACTTGACAGTGCACGCGTGGGGAATGAGCAGGAATATGATTTTGAGCAATTTTCGCAGATTCAAGAATATAAAGTAAGGCAAGATTACTGGCGCAGCCGCGCAAGAGGCGGGGATGGAGAAAGCGCCGTGGAAGGGAGAGGACTTATCCCACCCATCACAATCAGTCCTTCTTTTGATCGGATTTTCGGGGGTAGCGAAATTAATATTGTTCCTTCCGGCTATGTGAATCTCGACTTTGGCGCAATTTTCAGAAGAATAGACAATCCCGCCTTACCCATCCGGCAGCAGAAGAATGGAGGATTCAATTTTGATCAGCAAATCCAAATGGCGGTCAATGGCACCCTCGGAGAAAAAATGAAGATTGCTGCCAACTTTGATTCTAATAATTCCTTCGATTTTCAGAATCAGCTCAAATTAGAATTCAGCGGCTTCGAAGAAGATATCATCAAATCCATAGAAATCGGCAACGTGAGTATGCCAATTCAAAACCGATTGATTCAAGGTGCTCAGAACCTTTTTGGGGTAAAAACTCAAATGCAGTTTGGTAAACTAAATGTGACTGCAGTGGCCTCCACTCAAAGAGGAAGAAGAGACAATCTGACCGTGGATGCCAATGGGCAAGGACGATCATTTGACATTCAAGCTTCCAAATACGATGAAAACAGACACTTTTTCCTGTCGCATTTCTTCAGAGACAATTACGAGCGATGGTTGAGAGGTTTGCCACAAGTACTCTCGGGAGTGAATGTCACCAGAATCGAGGTCTATATCATGAACCGCGCCGCCAATACTGAGACTCTTCGGAATTTTGCTGCATTCATGGATTTGGGAGAAGGAAACAAAATTTTCAATCCCACTAATCCCAATATCGGAACTGGTATTCCGAATGCTCCGGCAGGAAATGCCGCAAATGGACTTTATTCAACTATTTCAAACAATCCCTCTTTTCGGCCATTTGACACAGGACCTAGAGCTATCGAATCTAGTCTTGGATTAAGAAAGGGTGTAGATTTTGAACAGATCAATGGAGCTAGAAGGCTTGATCCTACAGAATATTTCTTCAATCCCCAACTCGGTTATCTTTCGCTTTTTCGAAGGCTTCAAAATGATGAAGTACTTGGAGTGTCCTTCGAATACACCTTTAATGGTCAGGTGTACAAAGTGGGGGAATTGACAGAAGACTATCAGGGACGAGCAGAAGACGAATTAATTTTCCTCAAACTTCTTCGTCCTGCCAGAATTAACACCAAAGTGCCAACATGGGACTTGATGATGAAAAACATCTATAGCCTGAATGCGAGCCAGATTATGAGAGAAGGCTTTCAGCTTCAGGTAATCTACCGAGACGATCGGACAGGATTGGATAACCCATCCTTACTCGAAGGAGAAAATGCGAAAGACAAACCCCTAATCAGGCTTACCGGACTTGACAACCTAAATCCCCAGAATGATCCGTCTCCTGATGGTAATTTTGATTTTGTGGAGGGATTAACGATCATGTCGGACCGAGGATTATTGGTTTTTCCTGTTTTAGAGCCTTTTGGGTCTAATTTAGCAAAACTCTTTCCTCCCAATGAAGCGGTGCTTCGAGAGAAATATGTCTACGACACGCTCTATCAAACCACTCAGGCGGATGCAGAATTGGTCACTCGACTAAATAAATATTTCATCAAAGGACGACTGACCGCGGGATCAGCCAGCGAGATACAACTTCCCGGATTGAATATCGCCCCAGGCTCAGTAATTGTACAGGCTGGAAATATTCCGTTGACGGAGGGAGTAGATTACACGATCGATTACAATGTCGGCAGATTAGTCATTATCAATGATGCGATTTTGCAGTCCGGAAAACAGATCAATGTCAGTTTTGAAAAAGCAGACTTGGTTTCTTTCCAAACCCGGAGTCTTTTAGGAACAAGGGTGGATTATCTTTTCAATGATAAATTCAACTTGGGCGGTACTTTTCTCTATTTGAATGAAAGGCCGAATGTCACAAGAATTGCAACCGGAAATGAAACCCTCCGAAACAGCCTTTGGGGATTGGATGCAAACTTCAGTGATGAATCCCGCTGGCTTACCAAACTGGCAGATGCGTTGCCTTTCACGGATACCAAGGAAACTTCAATGGTCCAGTTTAGTGGTGAATTTGCCCACTTGATTCCCGGAACGTCAAACCAGGTGGCCGGTGATCAGGCGTCTTATATTGATGATTTCGAAGCAGCCATCACCCCTTTCAATTTAGGCGGAGCGCCCAACCAAAACTGGAAATTGGGAGCAACGCCTCAAACCAATGACGACCGATTTGACTTAAGCAGACTCACTGAAGATAATCTTGGAAATGCGTATCGTCGAGCTAGAGTTGCGTGGTACAGTATTGATAATATTTTCTACCGGGATGGGGGACAGGGAGTTCCTCCAAACATCACATCGGAGGATAGGGCTAATCATTATGTCCGTCCAGTAGTTCCTCAGGAAATTTTCCCCCGGCAAGATCGTGAAGTGATCATCACAGCTGAACCACTTTTTGAGCTTTCCTATTTCCCCCAAGAGCGCGGAATGTATAATTACAATCCAAACTTAACGTTTGATGGATTGCTGCCAAATGCTAGAAACAACTATGGAGCAATAACTCGAGCCATTACCACCGAGGTGGATTTTGATCGAACCAATATTGAATACATCGAATTCTGGTTACTTGACCCTTTTATTGGAGGGGAAAACGGCAGGGTTCTAGACGGAAAATTCAACAGAAACAATACAACCGGCGGTAAATTGTTTTTCAATCTTGGGGATATCGCCGAAGACATCATGAAAGATGGCCGTCACGCTTTCGAAAATGGCCTTCCTCCGGATGGCGACCCTGCGGAAACCTCCACCAATGAGTGGGGAAGAATTACTAAAGATCAGTTCCTGCTGCCTGCTTTTGATAATTCTGCTTCTTCCAGAGAAAATCAGGATGTCGGATTAGATGGTTTGAAAAATGAGGAAGAAGCTGCCTTTTTCAATGGTCGCTTTTTAAATCGACTGAATGTATCCCCAAGTACCAGACAAGAAATTGGTCTTGACGTTTCGAATGACTTGTTTCAATATTATTTGGATGACAAATTTGACCAAGCGGATATCAAAATCCTGGAGCGATATAAGAAATTTAACGGTATGGAAGGTAATACTCCCGCCTCGGCAGATGAAAGTGTACCATACACCCGCTCGGGTTCAAATACGCCGGATAACGAAGACCTGAATACAGACAATACCATTAACGAATTAGAGAATTACTACGAATATGAGTTGGACCTGAGACCGGGAAATCTGGTGGTTGGGGAAAATTACATTGTAGACAAAGTCACTTCTAATAAAAATGGAGAAAACGTCGATTGGTATTTATTCAGAATTCCTGTAAGACAACCGGATCGGGTGCAGGGAAACATTTCAGGTTTCAAATCCATCCGCTGGTTGCGGACTTATCTGACTGATTTTGAGCAGCCAGTCGTACTAAGAATGGCTAATTTCCGGATGGTTGGAAGCCAATGGAGAGTTTTTCAGGAATCTTTATTTCAGCGTGGTTTTTTTGAAATCCCTGAACCAAATAATTCAAATGTCACCGTGGATGTGGTGGGTATTGAGGAAAACAGCCAAGGGTCGGAAACTCAAAGCCCATACGTCGTTCCTCCAGGAATCCAGCGGGATCGCGATAATACCTCTACTGTAGAAAGAAGATTGAATGAGCAATCGCTCAGAATCTGTGTGGAAGATCTTCCTGCAAAAGATGCTCGTGGGGTTTTCAAAAACATCACTCAGGATTTGGTGCAGTTTGAGCGAATCAAGATGTTCTTGCACGCTGATAGTCAAGATGCCAGGGACGGCGAAATTTCTGCTTTCCTCCGATTGGGGACCGATTACACAGATAATTATTATGAGATTGAAGTCCCTTTGTTAATCACACCTAAAGGAACCCGCGATCCAGCTCAAATTTGGCCTTTGGAAAATGAAATTGACATAGCCATTCAAGAGATTGTCGGTGTCAAAGTAGATAGAGATAATAGTCAGTCTCCTCTCAATTTGCCTTTCTCAAAACAAATCCGACAGTACAAAGTGACTGTGGTAGGAAGACCTGAACTCAACCAAATTCAAGGTTCGATGATTGGCGTCAGAAATCCCGGAACAGCAGGTGGAGGTAGCCGAAGTATTTGTTTATGGGCAAACGAACTCCGTGTAACGGGTTTTACAAAAACAAATGGATGGGCTGCCAATGCCTTTGTAAATGCACAAATCGCCGACGTTGCAGTAGTTACAGCATCGATCAGACATAATTCAATTGGATTTGGAGGCTTAGAAACCAGGCTTTCACAGCGGGCCAGACAAGCTACTACACAATATGATATCTCTACCAATGTGGAGGTACATAAGCTTTTGCCAAAAGCACTGGGCGTCAGCATCCCGATGTATTTCAGTATTGAAAATGCCACAACCAAACCGGAATATGACCCTTTGAATCCTGACGTTCCTTTCGAGGTTGCACTTGCCAAATTTGAAACAGATGAAGCTCGGGATCAATACCGGAAAATCGCTCAGGACCAACTGGAAAGAAAAAATATAAGCTTCAACAATGTCAGAAAGTTAAAGACAAATCCGGAGGCAAAAAGTAAGTTTTTTGATATTAGCAACTTTGCATTTTCGTATGCTTTTGGTACTGTCAAACAAACAAACGCTCAAATAGAGGGGTACAATTTTAAAACCAACCGAGGAAATGTCCTTTACAGTTTCCAACCCAAACCTTTGAATATTGAGCCTTTTAAAAAAAGTGAGTGGCTAGATTCACCTGCGTGGAAGTTGATTAAAGATTTCAACTTAAACTTAGCGCCAACTCAACTGATAGCGAGGCTAGAAATAGACAGAAGATTTCTTCGATCTCAATACCGAAATGACCAACTCGGGACCGAAGGAGTAGATCCTTTATTCCAAAAAAGCTTTTTCATGAATCGGACATATTCCGTCAATTGGGATTTGACCAAAAAACTGCGAGTAGATTATTCTGCCAATATTTTTGCTGTGGTAGATGAGCCCGAGGGCGATTTGGACACCGAACAAAAGCAAGATTCTGTAAAATACAATGCTTGGCGATTTGGAAGAAAAACGAACTACAATCACCTAGTAAATCTCAATTATTCATTACCATTGGAGAAATTACCAGTCCTCGATTGGATAAAAGCTGATTACAAATACGCAACCTCTTACACGTGGCAGACAGGTGCTATCGGCCAAAAAGATACCCTTGGAAACGTAATTCAAAACACCCGGGACCAATCGCTAACTGGTAAACTTGATTTCATCCGGCTATACAATAAGAATAAAAAACTTGCTGCACTGAATGCTCCAAAAAGACCAACGATTCCTGGCCGACCATCTTTAAATGCGGAAGACACTATCGGCACACCATTTTCAAACAAAGTGATCAAGATGATGATGATGGTGAAAGAAATCACGTTCAACTACGGAGTGGTTGAAGGCACTTTCTTACCTGGTTACCTACCAAATACAGGCCTTTTAGGAATGGAGAGGGCGTTTTCTAATCCGGGATTTGCATTTCTTTTTGGAAGCCAGAATCCGGGCATCAGAAATGATTTTGCAGACGCTGGGTTTATAGCTCCAAGCCCTGAATTGACTCAGCCTTTCAGTCAAAACAGAGCGATGAATTTACGTTTCGGGAGTTTGGTTGAGCCTTTTCCGGATTTTAGAATTACTCTAAATGCCACCAAGCGAGAAATCGGAGATTATCAAGAGATCTTTAGGAATTCACTGGATAACCCGGGAGAGTATGTTTCGATCAGTCCAAATAGAATGGCTGGCTACAGCATCAGTACGATATTACTCGGCACTACTTTCTCAAAGGACGATTCCCAAAATAACTCACCTTTATTCACTTCATTTGAAAATAATCGCGCAGTGATCAAGGGCCGGCTTGATTCTCAGAATTCGGGAGGAGAGTATTCTCTCAATGGTCAAGACGTTTTGATTCCATCTTTCCTAGCCGCTTATAGAGGTCAGGAAGCTTCAGAGGTCAACCTCAATCCATTTCCTAAAACGCCACTTCCAAACTGGACCCTGGAATACCGAGGCTTTTCCAGGCTAAAAGGACTCAGTGATATTTTCAGTAGCGTCACTATTAGACATGGGTATGTTTCCAATTATGATGCGAGCAATTTCTCGAACTCCCTGCAATATCAGCGAGGCTTAGAGCTATACAATACCTTGCAGGAGATACCGAAATCTACTATTACCAATGATTTGGGAGAGTTTATTCCGATTTATATATTAAATCAGGTCGTAATTTCTGAGCGATTTGCTCCTTTAATCGGGATAGATGTTTTGACAAAGGACCGATTAAACATTGCATTCTCTTACAATAAAGAAAGGAACCTTGGTCTAAATTTCTCAAATGCTCAAGTCACCGAACAGAAAAGTCATGATTTTGGAATTAACATTGGTTATACAAAAGCAGGAATAAAAATTCCTTTCAAAATTCAGGGCCAACAGAAGATATTGAAGAATGATCTCCAGTTCAGGATGGACGCAAAAGTCGTGGACACCAGGCAGATTCAAAGAAAAATAGAGGAGAAAAGCACGATCACCAATGGTAATCTAAACCTCCAAATCCGACCAACGATTAGCTATTTGATTAATCAAAACCTGAATATTACTTTCTACTTTGACAGAACAATCAATGATCCATTAGTCACCACTGCTTTCAAAAGGTCTTCGACTGCGTTCGGCGGTCAGCTCCGATTTAATTTATCTCAATAGATTTTATCCTAGTGGGAATCCTCTTATTTTTACACTCTTAAAAATTTAAACTAATCATGAATTTTCCACAGGAACTGAAGTACACAAAAGACCACGAGTGGGTCAAAATAGATGGAGATATTGCTACAATAGGTATCACTGAGTTTGCACAAAAGGAACTTGGCGACATCGTCTATGTAGAAGTAGAAACGATCGGAGAAACAATTGAAGCTGGAGCAGTTTTCGGAACGGTCGAAGCAGTGAAAACAGTTTCAGATCTGTTTATGCCGTTAACCGGCGAGATTCTTGAATTCAACAATGAGTTAGAAGCAGCTCCTGAATTGGTAAATGATTCTCCTTATGAGACAGGCTGGATGGTAAAAGTTAAAATCTCAGGTGACTTGCCTTCTGATTTACTTAGCGCATCTGAGTATGCAGAACTTGTAGGAGAATAAATCCCAAACTTTGCGGTTATTCCTAAGTATATCCTGGCTTATATTCATAGCAGTGGCAATGTTGACCCCTGGAGATAAATTTCCCGAGGCAGATTTATTTCTTTTTCAGGATAAGTTGATTCATTTCATTTGCTTTGGACTGCTTAGTTTCCTTTGGTGCGGCGTTGGAATTGACTCTAAAACCGTGTCCAAATCAAAAAAGAGGATTTTGATCAATTACCTCATTTTCGGAATCCTTGCCGGAATTATATTAGAGTTTTTGCAACGATTTATTCCATTTCGAACGTTTGATTACATGGACATGATTGTCAACGAGATAGGTGGACTAGTTGGATTGGCCGCATATTTTAACATTCCGATCAAGAAAATTAGTTTGGATTAATGTCTATTAATTCATAGACTTGTTATTATTAAAAAAGAGCATATTAACCTGTAAAAACCAATTTCACAATGGAAGCAAAAAAGACTCCCAGCGCTGATCTAACCAGAAAATCAGGAATGTTCCTGAACTTGGGTTTGGCGATCGCTGTAGGCGCTACTCTTGCTGCCTTCGAATGGAAATCATTTGACGAAGGAGCTTTAAAAGACCTTGGTCAGGTGACTGATAATTTCGAAGAAATTCTGGATATCCCAATCACAGAGCAGCCACCACCACCACCACCACCGCCTATAGAGCAGCCAATCATTCAGGAAATTCCTGATGAAGTGGAAATCGAAGATAAAATTGAAGTTAACTTCGATGTGGATGTTAAAGAGACTACAGTAATCCAAGAAGTTATTATCTCGGAAGCTGCTCCTGTTGTTGAAAGGGCAGACGAAATCTTTGACGTGGTAGAAACTCAACCAAATCCTCCTGGAGGAATGTCAGGTTGGAACGAATACCTTAGCAAGAATTTGAAATACCCAACCCAAGCGAGAAGAATGGGTGTTGAAGGTACGGTAATTGTAGTTTTCGTTGTTAATACTGATGGTTCGATTCAAGACGTAGAAGTATTGAGAGGTATTGGAGGAGGTTGCGACGAAGAAGCACTCCGAGTAGTATCTGCCGCTCCTAAGTGGGAACCAGGAAAGCAAAGAGGAAGAGCAGTTCGTACTAGAATGAGACTACCAATAAGATTTAAGCTTAGCTAATCATAAAGACCCGAAATTCGGGTCTTTTTTTTGTGCTTTTTGTTTCAGAATTTACCCAGACCATTCGGCATCACTTTTTGAGCGGTTATTTTTATTGATTATTTCTTGATATTTTACTTCCATTAACCTTGGATAGTTAAATAAAATGAAATCAGCCTGCTTCGTCTTGTTCATTCTCACTTTTTCATGTCAAAAACCGAATTACGATTTAATTCTAAAAAACGGAATTATCTATGATGGTTCTTCCTCCGACCCTTTCATTGGGGATATCGGGATCAAATCCGGAAAAATATCAACTATTGGGGATCTGAGTGATGCAAGTGCTGAAAAAATAATTAATGCCGACGGGCTCGCCGTTTCGCCTGGTTTCATTGATATGCATACCCATTTGGAGCCAATTATGGAGATGCCTTTAGCGGAAAGTCTTGTCCGGCAAGGAGTGACTTTGGCATTAGGAGGACCAGATGGCGGAGGACCTTGGCCATTCGGAGAATACTTGGATTCACTTTCTGAAATGAGCTTAGGGATCAACCTAGCCTATCTTGTAGGACACAATACGCTACGCAAAGAAGTAATGGGGATGGAAGATCGGGAACCGAATTCGGAAGAATTAGAGGTATTAAAAAACTTTGTAAAAACGGCTATGGAAGAGGGCGCATTTGGGATTTCTACTGGGCTGAAATACCTCCCTGGCACTTTTTCAAAATTGGATGAAATAATTGCTCTCTCGAAAGTATCAGGAGAAATGGGGGGAATTTACACATCACATTTACGAGAAGAAGGTCTAGGGTTGATTGAGGCAATTCAAGAAGCAATTGTGATTTCAAAAGAAGCTAATATACCTGTTGTCCTCACCCATCATAAAGCCATCGGAGTAAGTATGTGGGGAGCAAGCATAAAAACATTAGCCCTTGTGGATTCAGCAAGAAATGCGGGGTTGGATATCATGATGGACCAATACCCGTACGCAGCGAGTCACACAGGAATCAACGTTTTGATTCCAAGCTGGGCACTAGAGGGAGATAAATTTCCAGAAAGAGTCCTTGATCCAATTCTCAGAGACAGCATCAAAGCTGGTATTGTTTTCAATATCGTAAATGACCGTGGAGGAAGTGATTTAAGGCGTATCCAGTTTTCCAGAGTTGAATGGAAAAAAGAACTCGAAGGAAAAACTATGCATGATTGGGCAATTTTAGAAGGTTTAGAGCCAACAGTGGAGAATGGCGCGGAACTAACAATCCGTGCTCAGCTAAATGGAGGAACAGGGACTATTTATCATGCAATGGACGAAAAGGATGTTGAAAATATTATGCGACACCCCATGACCATGATCGGTTCAGACGGAAGACTTTCTCAACCGGGCGACGGTCATCCCCATCCACGTGCATATGGCACTTTCCCAAGAATATTGGGAGTCTATGTGAGGGAAAAGAAAGTGCTCTCTCTACAATTGGCAATCCATAAGATGACAGGTCTTTCGGCAGCTAGACTTGGACTTAAAGACAGAGGTCTTATAAAAGAAGGATATGTTGCCGATTTGACAATTTTCGACCCTAAAAAAATCATTGATAATTCAACATTTACCGATCCCCACCAATATCCTGATGGAATCACCTATGTACTGATCGGCGGAAAATTTGCTATCGAAAATGGAGTATTTCTTAAAGCTGGGATAGGAAAAGTGATTCGAAAAACCAACTAAAGTAATTACCTTCCCCAAAATAAAAGGGCTTTTAGCCCCTCTTTTATAGCACATTCATCGATTGCTCTTTAATCTTTTCAAGTTCATCTTTCATCAGAATGACATATTTTTGAATCCCGGCATCATTAGCTTTTGATCCAATTGTATTGATTTCTCGACCAATTTCCTGAGAAATAAACCCAAGCTTTTTGCCTTGGCTACTCTCCTCTTTCATTGATTTTGAGAAATATTTCAGGTGGGTATCCAACCTCACCAATTCTTCATTGATATCCAGCTTTTCGAAATAATAAATCAATTCTTGCTCCAACCGATTCGAATCAAAAGAATTTTCGTCTAGCCACTCACTAAAATGATTTCTAATTTTTTGCTTAATTCTCTCTTTTCGCCCGCCTTCCTCTTCTTTTATTCTAATTAATCCTCCTTCGATGTTTTCAATGTTTTCCTGGAGTTTCAGTTCCAAAGAATTCCCTTCATCCTGTCTGAACCCTTCACATTTTTGCAGGGCTTCTTCCAAAATCCTTTTCACCTGCGTCCATTCCTCCTCTTCATCGCTTACTTCACCGCTGATTGCACTCATTACATTCGGAGCTTGGAGGGCTAGTTTGAATAAGTCTTGAGAAGTATCATTTACCGAATCCGCAAGGGTTTTGAATTTTAGATAAACAGCTTTGAACAAGTCCTCATTAATATTTACCGGTAATTCTGTGGCTGATTTTGTAAAGAAATCGATCATGACGCTCACTTTCCCCCGATCCAAAACTGACTGTACTAAATTGCGGATTTCATGTTCTTTATCAGAAAACTGTCTTGGACTTCGGATTGAAAGGTCCAAAAACTTAGAGTTAAGAGACTTGACTTCAACATGAATCATCAGGCGCTCGTCCTCAAATCCGGCATTTCCGAATCCGGTCATTGATTTGATCATAGAGGGTTGGGTATTAAAAATTGAACCCCAAAGTTACATAGAACTTCAAATCTTCTGACTCATAATTTCGAATAGGACGTGCCACATCGAATTTTACATAATAATTCAGAAGTACAGTTCTTAAACCAGCACCATAACTTTGGAGCCAAGGGTTATTGAAATTGTTTAATGTGATGACAAAAGGCGATCCTTCCGTATTAATTATCTCGGTATTTTGGTCATTCACCCGCTCCCAAGGTGCTGAATCATTCCAAGCCGAACCAATATCATAAAAACCTACCAATTGGAAATTCCGGACAAAGTTGGATGTTATATTTCCCCTAGTTAGGTAAGAAAATAAAGGTATCCTCAACTCACCTGAAAAGGTGATCACGTTTCGACCCCTTATTTCATCATAGTCGTATCCTCTCAAATCCGTGAAGTCTGCAAATAGAATATTGGAATTTTCGATGCCTGTTGGATTACGAATCGGAGACACCTCAGGCCTGTTTGAAGGCGGCTGATAAAACTCGTTAAACATCCAATTGTCCATACCACCAACTAAATAGCTCTGTGGATTATTACCCATAAACGAACCTACATAGAGCTTCGTGGCAAATATTATGTTCTTATGAATTCGCTGATAATTTCTCAGATCAAGATAGAAGTTGCTAAATGACCTGTCCCCGTGGTTCAAACCTTGATAGTGAGCAAAGCCTATTTTCCCTTTGAAACCTGCCTGGGAATATAATTCTAACTGATGAGTTCGATCAAACGCAATTTCAGCTTTCCCTCCGACGTAATTCACATTAAATCTATTTTGGTCAGAGTTGGTGCCCAAAATTAAAGAATCCGGATTTTGATTGAAATATTGAGTTTTAGCGACAAATGGTGCTAGGGTTACCCGTGTATTTACATTAAGCGGATACGAGAAACCTACTTCTAATTTGGTCAAAACATACTTTTGCAGCGTGATATCACCTTCGTCAATATTGATGGTTTTCCTGTCAAATCTCCCTCTAAAGTCAACTCTACTCTTCAGGTATTCATATTCAAAAAACAGGTCCCCACCTGAACTAAAGTCTAGAGACGTTGTCAATCCTGCATGGAATGAATGATTGTCAAGCAAATCTGTCATTTTGCCGGTAAGGTTAAGTCCAAATCCTCTTAGCGGATCAACAATAAATCTAGTGTTGACATTATTGATGAAAAACTGTGGTTCCATTTCCCTAGGGCCAGTTACTCTTTTCTGAAGACTTTGCTTTCTGAACGTCTCAAGTAGATTAACTCTATTGTCTTGAATTGGTGTCTCCGCTCTACCTAATGCGGGATTGGGAAGGGTATCGAACGTATAGTTTTCTGTGTCAATACCTTTTCTTGATTGAAATCTCAATCGATCAACACTAATTGATGAGGTAGAGCTTTTTGAAGTAGTATCTAAATTTGAAAGAGGAGTATTGACCACTGGTGGAGCTATTTCCACTGGTTTATTAGACTGCGCCAGTTTTTCTTCCATTAGCCTCCTTGCCGCAAGACGCTCATTCAACCCTTTGGCTTGAGCTAATTGGATTCTTGGCGTACTGGGCGTGAATTGATCAGAATTTGAAAAACCCTCAACCACCAAAAAACTTTCTCTGCCATCTCTGACCGAATACGCGATCTTTCCCATTCTGCTGGTGACATCGAATGCTTTGATGCTTTTATTGAAAGCAGAAATTTGGTTGGAAACCCTATTGCCCACATTCAATCTCATCAGATTATTGATTCCGCTCAAGTCACTTATATAGACTAGATTATTACTGTTTAGCCTTCTTGGCAGGATGTTCTTACTATTAGAATTTGTAAGTTGATTTACGATAGTAGTGTCTGTAACCTCAGCTAAAAACAGGTTATAAGAATTAGGATAACTTTTCAAATCCATTGGTTTTCCAACCAATGAATCAGCCACATTTATGAAATTTGAAGAATAAATGATCGTAGAATCATTCAAAAACATTGGAGTCAAATCATCAAAGGAATCGTTGGTAAGTCTTTTTCCTTGACCGCGAGTATTTAAGGTGTAAATATCTGTTTTACCATTTGAAATCGCTGATAGCACCATATTTCTTCCCGTACTGTTGAAATCCAAACTTAAAATTTGAGTGATATTTCTTAAGAAAATCTTGTCTTGATCTGAGCCGTCAATGGATCTTAACCTGAGAGTTGTAGTCCCCCTTCTAAAAGATGCAATAGCGATGTTGGCAGAATCTCTCCAAGCAATGACAGGGGATTGGAAGTTTGCTTCCTGATCATCGTAAATTGTGCCACCTTGAAAAACTGTTCTCTCCGAACCTGCAGACAGATCCCTCACCTGGACTTTATATTTGCCCCCATTATTGAGAACATAGGCAAGAAGAAGTCCATCCGGGCTAAATTTAATATCATTGATTTCTCCTAAATTTCTTTGAGAAGTGGATGAAATCGAAGCCCCTGTATTAACGTCTTTGAAATTATTAAAAACTTGTTGATTGATTCCAGAGTAATATTTTTTCCATTCTTCTGTAAAGGTTTTATAATTAAGCCCTACCGTATTCGCAATGCTATTTTCTTCATTGCGGTTGATCCGGGACAGGTTCAGAATACTGGAAATATACCTTCGTCCATACCGCTCTGAGATGTAATTCCAGATCGCTTGGCCCACCAAACCAGCTTCATGTTTTTTCAGCTTTAGAATTCTCTGCTCCTCATCCCCATGAAAATAATGCCTTATATAATCATCCATTTCCCTGCCCCAGCCTTTTGCCAAATAAAGCGCAATGCCGTCTACGTACCAATCAGGAAAATTATTGACAAGGTTGGACTGAAAAGCATCCGCACCTGACGACCCGTAAAGCATCTCTTCGATGATCACCTTTGAGGTTGCATATAACAAGTCCTCCTTAAATAAATCTACCTGACCTTTATAAGAAACTTCAGCAATCAGTCTACTAAAATTCGTCTGACCATCTTCATTATATTGTTCTTTGTTGAGATTTAGATTGCTTTGAAGCAGTTCTTCTGGAGAATTGTAAATGTAAATCTTAGGCTTGGTGTAAGCCACATAGCCAATCATTTGAGTTAGTCTGTTAAATTCCTCCTCTAAGAAATCAATAGCCATTTTTGCATTCGGACCTCCCCTGTCGTAGTAATAAACTTCGAAGTTATTGGAGGAATAAAAATACCATTCGAATTGTTGGTGCTGAACTCTGTTTTTACCAAAACGCTCTTGATCTGTTTGAGCTAAGGCAAAAAATGAGGGTAACCAAAACCCAGCAAAAACTGCTATCCGAAATAAATTATATCGCATTCGATTCGCTGAAAGATGTGTTTAAATATAATTAAAATACCGTGCGATGTCCACTTCCTTACTGATTGGATTGTGATTTATAAGACTTGATGCCATCATTTTACTAAAATACGGTATAAGAGACACGCCCTTAGCACCAAAACCATCGAATATGTAAACGCTTTGCTCATTAGGATGTTTTCCCAAAAACGGTTTTCTATCGCGGGTAGCCGGCCGAATTCCTGTTTTATGACTTACAACTTCCTCAACAGGCACTTTTACTAACTCACCTAACCTTTCTAATATTTCACTTTTGGCAGTTTCGGTAGGACCTTGGTCCAAATCGTGCTTGGTGTAAGTCGAACCAACTCTGTGAATTTGATTCCCAAGATGCACCCTGAAGACACCCCTATTTATAATATAATCCGGACAAAATCCTTGTTTCACTTCCAATATCTCCCCTTTCACTGGCGCAAAAGGAAGTCCGCCAAAAAAACGGGAATGCATCGCTCCTATCCCATTACAATAAATAATGGATTTGAACTGAAATTCCCGGTAGATCCAAGAATCATTTTCCCAAATCAATTCTTCCTCTGCAAATCGATCTTCAATCAGATTTTCCTTGAAATATTTAGCCATCGAATCCAACATCAAATTGATATTGAGCCATCCCGAATGACGGAGTAAAACTCCCCCAAACGGATCTTTTATGAACTCGGATTGAGTATGCGTAAAGATTTTCTCCAGATACTGCGCAAAGGTTGGATCCGAGCTGTTTCCCATCCATTCATTTTGCTCCTCAATGGAGACAAATGGTCTATAAATCGCTTGCTCAAGCAAAAACTTTTGGCCTGTTACTTCTTCCAATTCCCTATAAAACGGTTTGATCTCAGGGAAAAGTAAATCTGCATTCCAAGTCTTGACCATTTTTCGTCCTGTCACTGGATTATACAATCCTGCTGCTACCCGGCTTGATCTATTTTCCTGAGGCAAATCTATTAACCTGATTTTCTTACCAGCTTGCATCAATCGGTAACCCAACGCAGTTCCTGCCAAACCTTGGCCTATCAGCAAAAAATCAATTTCCATAGCCCAAATTAAAGGTATAATTCCTTATTTTGTTTCCTATCAATTGACATTTGCAATGCTTCATATTAAGTCCTTTACCTTCAACCCTTTTCAGGAAAACACTTACCTCGCCCATGACGAGTTCGGTGAAGGTGTATTGATTGACCCGGGTTGTTTCGAAAACCATGAAAGAGAAGAACTTCAAGAGTATATTGAAACTAACGGAATTCGACTGACCCAATTGCTCAATACGCATTGCCATATTGACCATGTTTTGGGAAATGCATGGGCAAAGCGAATTTTCGGAATTCCTCTTTTGATTCATCGCAATGAAATTCCAGTTCTGAAGTCCGTTGAAACCTATGCTTCGAATTATGGATTTTCAAGATATGAATCGGCAGAGCCGGATGGCTTTTTGGTTGAAGGGGAATCTATTATGGTAGGAAAGGAAGAATTAAAAATTCTCTTCGTGCCCGGACATGCCCCTGGACATGTGGCATTTTATCATGAGCCTTCAACAAGATGCATTGCAGGCGACACGCTGTTTCGCGGAAGCATAGGTCGTACCGATCTTCCTGGCGGAAATCACGAACTCTTGCTTAAAAAGATTAAATCCGAGCTTTTCACCCTTCCTGGAGAAACCATCATCTATTCTGGTCATGGCCCTGAAACCAGCATTTCATTTGAAAAAATTCATAACCCATTCGTGGGCAAACAGGCGACCCTTTGAAAATTAAATCTCAAATTCCAAATGCTGTCACACTAATCAATCTCTTGGTTGGGGTCATCGGAATCATTCGAGTACTAGATGGAGACATTGTTTCGGGTGCCTTTTTTGTTCTTTTAGCTGCTTTTTTTGACTTCATCGATGGTTTAGTTGCTCGTGTTTTGAAAGTTCAGAGCGAAATGGGAAAGCAACTCGATTCTTTAGCAGATGTAGTTTCCTTTGGGGTTTTGCCGGGAGTGATTTTATTTATGCTTGCCAAAACCTACTCGTCTTCACAATGGCTTCCTTATTTAACATTGATTGTTCCGATGCTTTCTGCGTTTCGATTGGCAAAATTCAATCTGGATACCCGGCAATCCGATCGGTTCATTGGACTTCCCACACCTGCAAACGCTTTATTTATCAGCACACTTCCACAACTCGCTATCCATTGGCCGAGGCTTGGTGAAATTCTGACTACTCCATGGGTTCTTGTGATAATAGCCTGGATATTCTCAATTTTGCTTTTGATTGAGGTTCCGTTGATTGCCCTCAAATTTAAAAACTATTCCTTTTCACAAAATGTATTCAGATACGTACTGGTTGGACTTGCTTTGGGGATTTTCCTTTGGCTTGGATTGGCAGGCATCCCACTGATAATCCTAGCGTATATAGGATTGTCTATTATCGAAAACAATAAAGGCTAGTAATGAACTCCAAATCAATCTGGTTTTACTTTTTATTAATCTTCTGCCCCTACCAGCAGGAGGTCAACGCTCAAAACCAGTATTTCAAATTCAAAGTATCAGAAGAAGGCATTTACAAAATAACCGCTGATCAAGCCAGGAAAGCAGGAACTCCAAATCTGAGTCAACTTGCGATTTTCGGTTATCCGGGAATGCTTCCTCAGCTTTTGGATAGTTCAAATGTGCTTATGCAGGAAATCCCCAGTTTAGAAAAAGATGGAAATCTCTACTTCTACCTGACCGGTCCGCATCAGGTTTTCAAAAATAAAAAGAATCAATTTGATTACGCTCACTACCTTTTTTCTGATTCGCTTAGCTTTCTGATAGGGATAAAAAATAATCCGAAAAGAATCGTCTCATCGCAAGCTTCATCAGGAAATCCCGGACCTGCTACTCTCTACCGTTGGAAAAGCATAAAGGAAGAAGAAAATAATTTTCTAAACTCTGGCAGAACCTGGTATTCCAAGCCTGTAAGTCCGGGCGGATTGAAGGGTTTTTCAATCAGAGAGATGTCCACAAGTTCCTCACCTTGGAAACTTATTGGAACATTAATGGGGCGATCTGTAGGTTCTTCTGAAATCAGCCTGAAAGCGGATGCTTTGGAAATTTTTAAATCAGAAATTATTCCCATTCCCAATAGCACTTATGGTGTAAAAGGAAGAGAGGTTACTGTTGCAATTGATTTTAATCCAGCTGGAAACTCGCTTGACAGGCTCGTGATTTCTTACCAGAGCTCGGATCAAAATGGTGCCGGCTACCTAGATGAACTTTCGATTGGAGTTCCGGTTTCAAGCCAAAACCTCTCCCAAGGAATCTATTTCTTGCAGCAATCATCTCCTTTCTTTCTGAGTCTGAACAACCAACTTTCAGCATGGGATATTTCTGAATTTCACGAGCCAAAAGCGTTGGATTTTTCTTTCGGAAATCAAATTATTGCTGAAAAATTAATTGTTTTCAATTCCTCTAAGGTTAAAGCAATTCCAACTTTCACACTTGTAGAAAATGACCTTCGGGAACTATCTTCTTGGCCGGATCTTTTGATCATTGCTCCAAAAATCCTGCAAGCATCCGCTGAAAAGCTCAGAATTCATAAAATCTCCAAAGGCATTTATACTGAAGTCGTTTTGCTGCCCGATATTTTTGATGCTTTTGGGTATGGAAACCCCGATTTGAATGCCATTCGGAATTTGATTGCATGGCATTATCACGAAGGGAAAAAACTGAAAAATGTCTTGATTCTTGGGAAAGGCACTTTTGACTACAAAGCAAAACTTGGAGGCAGACCAAATCTAGTCCCGATCTATACAAGCCGAAATAGTCTCAATCCCCTGACCACTTTCAGTTCAGATGATTATTATGGGTTAATTGATTGGGGGCAGGGAGAATGGGAAGAAAGTCGCGAAGGTGACGAACGCATGAAAATCGGCGTGGGCAGACTTCCCGTGATCAATGCTCAGGAAGCGTTGATTGTGGTCGAGAAAATCATCCAATACGAAACGAATCCCAAGCCTGGTGACTGGAAGCGATCAGTGACGTTTTTCGCGGATGACGCCGATAACAACATACACTTGCGAGATTCAGAAGTTCATGCGAATTACCTCAAAACAAGTCACCGGGAGTTCCTTCAAAACAAACTATATATCGATCGTTTTGAGCAATTGGGTTCCGGATCAAACCAATCTTCGCCAGAAGCAAAATCTGCTCTCGAAAAAACATTGGAAGAAGGGACGGTTTTATTGAATTACGTTGGGCATGGAAACGAAACAACGCTCACGGCAGAGGAGGTTTTTCTGGTTTCAGACATTCCAGACTGGGCAAATCAAAAGCAATTGGCACTTTGGATGACCGCCACTTGTGAATTTGGAAGGCATGACAGCCCCTTCATTCGGTCAGCGGCTGAAGAGCTCTTAATCGCTCCCAATAAAGGTGCAATCGGACTATTGACGACAGGCAGACCTGTCTTCAGCAGTGTGAATTTCCTGTTAAATGAAGTTTTTATAAAAGAGGTTTTCCGAACTATTGAAGGGGAAACCCAAGATTTGGGCAGCATTTTCAAGAACACAAAAAACGGCAGTTTAAATGGCTCATTAAATCGAAACTTTAGCCTATTAGGTGATCCCAGTATGAAGCTGGCTTCGCCGGAATATAAAATCCAGCTAACCTCATTGGAAGACCCAAACACCAAGCAAAAACTGGACACGCTCTCCGCCTATCAGGAAGTGCAATTCAATGCCGAAGTGATTGATCCGGAATCCGGAATTAAAATTGAAGGATTCGATGGAACCTATGAAATCGAACTGATGGACAAGCCATCAAAATCCACTACCCTGGGAAATGAAAGCAATCCAATTAATTTTGATGAAGAAATAATCTCTTTATTCAGAGGAACCGGTGCGATCAAAAATGGAAGAATTTCAGGTCGAATGGTTATTCCAAAAAACATCAATTACAATTTTGGAAAAGGAACTATCAGAATTCTAGGAATAAGCAATTACATACCTTGGGAAGCGTTTGGATCGGAAAATCCGGTTATTGGAGGAGTTTCTAACAACATTCCGGAAGACAATACCGGACCTGAAATCAAAGCTATTTTCGGGGGAAAAATTTCAGAGCCAATCATCTTTCCTTCTACCAGCATTTTGTTAGAGTCCACACTTTCTGATCTGAATGGGATAAATATTTCCGGATTGGGGATGGGACAGGAACTCAGCATACAGCTAAATGAAAATGGCCCGATCATTGTCAGCGAGAAATTCAAATCCCTAAATGGAAGCTTTCAAGAAGGATCTTTTTCATTTCAACTATCAGGATTAAAAGAAGGTGAAAATGCAGTCACGATCAGGGCATGGGATAACTTGGGCAACGGCAGTCTGTATTCGCAGAAAATAATCGTGGAAGGAAGTGATCGCTTACAAATTCTTAATCATATAACTTATCCTAATCCAACTGAAAAAGAAAGCAATTTCGAATTGTTACACAATCGACCCGGCGAAAACATACTTGTAGTTCTATCTGTCCACAACCCTACCGGACAAATACTATTTAGTGAGTCATTTCGTTTTGTCAAAGCTGAAGCTGAGATCAGCGGTATGTCATGGTTATTTTCCCAGGCTCAAACCAAATATCCGGCAAAAGGAACTTATATTTACCAGCTATCACTCCAATCTGAAACAGATAATTCTGTTGCAACTACGAGTGGAAAAATCGTGATTAAATGAAACAAATGTCCAAAAAAAACGGGATAATGATATTCGTGGCGGTTTTTATCCTGACCACTTTACCCAGTTTTGCTCAAAACAGTGTGATTATCTCCGGTCAGGATCCTAACCGACGAGTAATTACAACTGCAGTACCTTTTTTAAATTTTGCTCCTGATTCAAGACATTCGGGCATGGGAGACGTGGGGGTCGCTACTTCCCCTGATGCAAATTCAGCCCATTGGAATGCCGGAAAACTTGCATTTGTGGATCAAAATATGGGATTTTCACTTTCCTATTCTCCTTGGCTTGGAAAACTAGTGAACGATATGTCATTAAGTTATTTAACAGGATTTTTTAGAATTGACGAGAATTCTGCGTTTGGATTTGATCTCCGCTACTTCAACATGGGGGACATTCAATTGACCGATGGTAAGGGTAATCCGCTTGGAGAATTCAATCCAAGAGACATCGCAATCGGAGGTACTTACTCCAGAAAACTCTCCCAGAATTTAGGTTTGGGAATATCCTCAAGATTTATCTATTCCAATCTTTCTGGAAATATTTCATCTGTTGGTGGCAATGAAAGTAAACCTGGAATAGGTGTCGGAGTTGATGTTGGACTTTATTATCAAAAAGAAATCTTCATAGGTTCAAAAGATGGCTCTTTTTCATGGGGAATGAATATTTCCAACATCGGGCCTAAAATCACCTACAATAGTGCGGAAGACTTAGATTACATTCCTACAAATTTTCGATTGGGCGGTGCTTATTCTGTAAATCTAGATCAATTGAATACACTTACTTTTGCATTAGATGTGAACAAACTCCTCGTTCCTAGTCCTCCGGTTTATGCAAGAAATGAAGATGGAACTTTGGCAACGGATGACGATGGAAATCTGATAATTGAACCAGGAAACGGAAAAGATCCAAATAGATCATTAATTTCCGGAGTTTTTGGATCATTCACGGATGCCCCGGATGGATTTTCGGAAGAGCTTCAAGAGGTGATGATTTCATTTGGAGTTGAGTATTCCTACGACGATAAATTTGCCTTACGAACAGGATATTTCTACGAAAACCCAAATAAGGGTGGGAGAAGATATTTCACGGTAGGTGCAGGATTTGACATAGACAAATTAGGAATAGATTTGTCTTATTTGGTTCCTCAAACCCAAAATCACCCGCTTGCTGAGACGCTCAGATTCACACTTCTCTACACTCTTTCCAACTGATAATGACCCTAGACAGGTCCAAAGCGCCTGACTTTCGTATTCCGGAAGACTTCGAACTATTCCCGCCATCTGAGTTTTCTCTAAAAAATGGAGCAAAGCTATTTTTCATCCCAACAAAGAATTTAGCAGCAGTTAAAATTGATGTAATTGGAAAAGGCAACCGTGCATCTTTACCATTGGATGAAACCTTAATTCCTTCTTTCACATTACAATTGCTTCAGGAAGGCACAACAGCCAAAACATCGGAAGATCTCGCCAATTTCTTTGATTTTCATGCCAGCGAAGTGAGCCCCATGCTTACTTATTCTCACGAAGGATTGAGTCTGTTGACTACCAAAAAGCACCTTACTGAAGTAATGCCAGTTTTTTTAACCCTATTCACTGATGCCATATTTCCGCAGGAATATTTAGAAAAAAAACAATCTCAGCGTAAACTCAGCATCCGGCTTGAAGAGGAAAAAACAGCTTCCAAAGCGAGTCAACTTTTCAGGAATGCTCTGTTTGGATCAGCACATCCTTATGGGTTAGAAACCGAAGAAAAACATGTTGACTTGGTCACCAAAGCCAAACTCAAATCCTATTATGAAAATCTGCTGTTTCAGGATGTTGAAGTCTTTTTAAGCGGAGATTTTGAGGAAAAAGAACTTGAAAACCTGCGTGAAATACTCGGCGATTTACCGAATAGAAAACGTGTCAATGAGCCGATTTTACCTCCTGCCGAGACAATTTTGAGAGTAATCGAATCACGTGATAATGCTGTCCAAAGCAGCATTCGCATCGGAAATTGGTCTATTTCTAAAACTGATCCTGACTTCTTTTCCCTATCAGTTTTCAATACAATATTAGGAGGATATTTTGGATCCAGACTGATCAAAAATATCAGAGAAGATAAGGGGCACACGTATGGAATCTCTTCGAGTCTCTCTGAGATTGGTGATGAAAATTATTGGGTGATTGGAGCGGATGTCCAGAAAACCTTTTACAAGGAAGTGATTGATGAAATCTACCTTGAAATAGAAAAATTGGTTTCCGAACCAATAAATGAAGATGAATTGGAAGTGGTTCGTAATTACTTGATCGGGCAGATGTTATCCAAATTTAGCTCTCCCTTCGATCTGATGGATAGATTTCTCTCTGTACACCACTCAGGTTTGGATTTTAATTTTTACACACAAAAACTTGCCTTTTTGAAATCATTCTCTGCAGAAAATGTGTTAGAAATCGGGATAAAATATTTTACCAAGAGACCATTTATTGAAGTGGTCGTGGGCTGATCAGGTGATTTTTATGTAAAGCCAGGAAAGGTCCCACCGCGTTTTGCCCCAGAATTTATAAAGCATAAACGAGAATCCTTTCAAGCTGATTTCTTCTCCAATTGAAATCAAATCATCTGCTACCTGAAAGTTTGCTGACCAAAGCGCATGCTTTAATTCATAAATAATCCGTTTTCCTAAGGCTTTATTTTCGGATTCTTGCGTATTCATCTGGTGTATTTTACGACAAACCACCACTGTGCTTGGAAGCATTTTTGATTTATACCGTTGATATTGGCTAGCGGAAAGTGACTTGGAATGCTTTTGCTTCAACACTCCTATATGATCAGAAAAAAGCAAAGCATATTTCCTTGCCAATCGCAGCTGAATATCAAAATCCTCGTAATATAACGAGGGGTCGTATCCTCCTTCCCTAATAAGAATCGGGGCATTAAAAACGATAGTGGGTGAGCAAATTTTATGGGACTGAATCAAAGTTTCATACATCAAACCCAATTCTATTTCTTCCTGTAATTCTCCCGCTATCGAACGTTTGTAAAAAGTTTTCAGGAGCCCGTCTTGTTCTAGAATATAGGCGTCCGAAAAGACAAAAGCAGCAGATGGATCCAATTGAAGAACTTCCACTGATTTGGTTAAATGGTCTGGATAAAGGATATCATCCCCAGAGAGGTCAACTACAAACTGGCTGTTTACTTTTGCCAGCATATCGTTGAAAAGCTGACAATAGGGCTTGGATTTGTCATTAAAAACAGTTTGAACTGATAACATTCCTGAACTTTGATTCACCCACTTTTTGATGATTTCCTTTGTCGCATCTTCACTCCCATTGTCAACAATTATTAATTCTTTTGCATAATAATCCTGGATTTTCACACTTTCCAGTGTTTCTTCGATCCAATCCTGATGATTATAAGCGATGCAAATTATGGTGACCAGATTTGACGTATTCATTTCAATAATAAAGTGTCCAAGTAATTTTATTGCTAACGTCGTTGGCGAAACGAGACTTGAAAAACATAAGGCTATGGTTTACACCTGCTTTTAACTCAGAAGAACCCAAATCGATAAAATCTACTTTTTGATCAACTGCAATCTGAAACAACTCATGCAAAATTAGTGCTCCTCCATTTTTCAGAGGAACTTTTGGATTGAGAGCAGACTGGTAATAATAGATTGAATTCTTTGTCAATTTGACGACTAAAGAATAACCAATCGCCGCTCTATTTTTTAAAATTGTGATCAGGAAATATCTATCAGGATAATCTGAAACTTGTTGAACAATGCTATTCTCCTCGAAATTTACAAAATATCCCCTTTGAATGTTCCATGATTTGATCTCCTTCAAAAATCCAAAATTTTGAATTGGCCCATACATCACTTTTACTCCAGCTTCCTTTTCCTTCAGGAGAAATCCGGGACGTTCTTTAAGAACCAGTTTTTTTATTTTTTTTCTCCCGGTAAAAAAATGGTGGCTTATGACCTCTTTCTGAACAAATCCACATTTGAAAAGAAGATAATTCACCAAATCATTTGCAGGTTCATAGGGTTTTGGAGCTTCGGTAATATTCAATTGGGTGATGCCTCTTTTTGAAAACTCCAGAACAACTGCACATATAAATCCCTCAATCGCTTCTGAACTCAGACTTTCCTCCAACCAAAACCCTCCAAATGGTGATTGAGGGAGTGAGGTAGCTTCACCTTCTTTTGAGATTGCAAATGAAATAGATGCTTTTAGCTTCTCTTTTTTTACCCAGAGAAAATCGAGTTGGCTGGAATAACCCTGAATAGGGAAATCCCTCAAGAAGTAATCCCATTTCTTTTCTAAAGATGGAATTACTTTGAGTTGGTAGGATTCAATTGCTTTTTTCCTGAAGGCTTCCAAAATAGCTACGGTCTCTAATATAATCTTCCTCTGAAAATGCTAAATCTGATAATCCCAAAAGGACTGCATCAAGGGAAAAGTGGACTACTACCCAATGCATCGGAGGAATAAAAAGACCATTTCCAGATCCTGAAACAGGAAATACCCATTTCTCGCCTTTAATATTTTCAACTTCGATCTTGACGGAGCCGACCAATGCTACTAAAACTTGGGATTCCTTCCAATGGGCATGGTTCCCTCGAGTATCCTCTTCTTTTACTCCGGAAATCCAAAAACATCTCTTGATCCCTTGAGGAAACAACTCTTCACTTTCCCAAAAGTGCAATTCACCAGTTGGAGCAGATTCACCCGGCAACCGGATCAAAAATGGGTCTATACTTATAAAATTCTGAGGCATTTTTTTTATCCCTTTTTCTTAAAATTAAGATAATTCAGTTTGAATTAAGGTTACCCAAAAGTTAATTCTCTATTTTCGCTTCATAATTCAGATTACCCAAACATGTCAAGTCTAAAGGATGCCGGTGCATTTGAAGATACTTTTTTTACAATTTCTAAGTCTTGCGAGGGATTGTTCAAGGAGCGGAACAGCAAATTTTACTATTTCGCATTTTCTGTTAAATCCGAAGTGGAAATAAAGGCAAATCTAACTACACTCCAAAAAACTTATTACGATGCACGCCATCATTGCTTTGCGTGGATACTAGGCAAAGATGGCGACCATTTTCGGGCTTTTGACGATGGAGAACCAAATCATTCCGCTGGGGATCCAATGCTTGGACAAATTCGATCCAAAGGATTAACCAATATTTTAATTGTGGTAGTTCGGTATTTCGGCGGCACCAAACTGGGATTAAGCGGTTTGATTCAAGCCTACAAAACAGCTGCTGCTTTGGCAATAGGCGAATCTGAAATCATTGAAAAGCAAGTCAAAGCCGAGGTTGAGATTCAATTTCCATATGCATCGATGAACGAGGTAATGAAGTTGGCAAAAATTTATGAGCTCGAAATTACATTTCAGAGATTGAACTTGGACTGCCGGATGAAACTGGAATTTCGAGCAGGGATCAAAGATTCTGTTCTTTCAGGATTGAACGAGGTGAAAGACCTCGATTTGATCAGCTCCTGAATAGTTCGTCGAGATAGCCCTCCTTTTTCAAAAGCTGGAAAATCTCCAGACAAGCCCATGCATCGGTTGCAGCATAGCGCTGTTGCTTTTCTGTCAGGATTGGTGACTCCCAATTTGAAACTTGCTCCGACTTGGAAATTCGCATTTTCAAGACCATTCCGCAAAGATTCCGGACACCTACATTGTGAAATCCCACTTTCTTCAGCTCATCGTTGAGATCAAAAAATGAATTGGGATAGAATGAATCTGTCAATTTGGATAATCCTTTCAAGTCATCGTGAACTGCTGCACCCACTTTAACGATGTGTTCGCGCTCAAGAAGTGCACGAAGTTCATTGGGAAACCCAATATCATTCAATCTAAATAAGAACGCTTGGGTTTTGGTCGAAAGCTGAAGGAGGGAAACAGGATTAATTACTCCTTTGCGAAAAGCAGGTTTTGTCTCCGTATCAAAGCCAAGAATCGATTGGGTTTCAAGAAACTCCACCACTTCTTCTACCTCGTCAACTTTATTGACGAGATAAATTTCCCCTTCAAATTGCCCCAAAGGGAGTTCATTAATTTCTTCTTTAGTAATCTGAAAAGGAATCATGCCAACTGTTCTTCTTTGTCGTAATAAGCAATTCCAATTTTTAAATACCCAAATAAAATGGTCATGATAGGGCTGATGATATTAAAGAAACAATAGGGAGCGTATGCCAAGGTGGCTACTCCTAAAACCGATGCCTGTGTTGCTCCACAGGTATTCCAGGGTACTAATACTGAAGTTACTGTTGCAGAATCTTCCAGCGTCCGACTTAGATTCTCTGGTTTTAGCCCTCTCTTTTTGTAAACATCAGCATACATTCTTCCCGGAACCAAGATAGCGAGGTATTGATCAGAAGTCGTGATATTAAAGAATACACAGGTGGCTGCAGTAGTGGCTATCAAAGAACCGACGCTATGCACTTTTCTGATCATCGCCTCAGCCAAAACTCTTAACATCCCGCTTTCCTCCATTATTCCTCCAAAAACCATGGCACAGATAATCAACCAAATGGTGTTTAACATTCCTGCCATTCCCCTCGTCTTCAGCAATTCATTTACTACATCATTGGATGTCACAATACTAATCTCCCCATAAAGAGCCATCATCACCGACTTGAATCCCTGGTAGGCAAACGAACCATCTTCGGCCGCAATCAAAGAGATAATTTCTGGCTGAAAAATCAAAGCAAATAAACCTCCCAATAAGGCACCTGCCAACAAAGCTGGAACTGCAGGGACTTTCTTTACAATCATAACCAGCACAACTATCGGCACGATAAATAACCAGCCCGAAATATTAAATTTTTCCTGAATTACAGCTGAAATAGCCTTCACATCATCAACGGAACCGCTTGTCTCATAGTTAAGTCCAATTACAATAAATAAAATCAAAGTTATTGTCATGGACGGAACAGTCGTTTTGGCCATGTATCGAATATGAGTAAAGAGATCCGTTCCAGCCATCGCCGGGGCTAAGTTTGTGGTATCAGAAAGTGGGGACATTTTATCCCCGAAATAGGCGCCGGAAATAATGGCTCCCGCGATTATTCCCTCTTCAAATCCAAGTGCTTTTCCGATCCCCAATAATGCAACTCCAACCGTTGCAACTGTGGTCCAACTGCTTCCTGTAGCAACAGAAACAACTGAACAAACAATACAAGCCGCTACTAGAAAAATACCCGGACTCAAAACCTGAAGTCCATAATAAATCATTGCGGGTACAATCCCGCTCAACAGCCATGTTCCGGCTAGGGCCCCAATGAGAAACAAAATCAAAATGCTGGACATTGCAGAACTTATACTTTTAACAATGCCATCTTGAAGCGTTGCCCAAATAAAACCTAGTCTAAAAATGGCAACCAAAGCTGCTGCTACTGCAGATAATATCAAAACGATCTGACTGGATCCGGAAAGTCCGTCTGTCCCAAAAACCTGAATATTGATTACCAGGAGAATGATCAAAAAAACGAGAGGAATAAGGGCATCAAAAACCTTTGGTTCGAGAGTATGGCCTTGCATTAATGGGGTTTGGTGTGATTAGGGCTTGAATCTAGTGAAAAAAAATTACTTTACATTTTGCGCAAAAGTCCGGAAAGTTCCCTGCCGACCTCCCAACCTATGGCTACTCCCATTCCGCCAAGACGCACAGCGGCGACAGTCTTTTTACCAACTAGCTGAATCAGAGGAGATTTTTTCGGTCCAAATGCCATGATACCAGTCCATTCCATCTCCCATAGAATTTCTTTTTCAGGGAAAATAACTTCCCTAGCCAATTGCTCCAGATGAGATTTGATGGCAGGATTCACTTTAAACTCAGTACTTTTCTCACCCTCAAAATCCTTATTTCTTGCTCCACCCAATAAAAGTCTACCATCCACCTTTCTGAAATAAACATAGCCTTTATCCAAATGAAAAGTTCCTTTCCATGGAATCTCAAAATCGAGTGGCTTACTCAGCAAAATCAGACCTCTACCGGGCAATAAATCTGATTCCGGCCAAAGCTTTTTTGTGAATGCATTCGTACAGATTGCAATTTTATTCGCTACAAATTCCATATAAACTTTCCCGGAATTGGATTCAGCTAGAATTTGCCCTTCTTCTTTCATTATTTCAAGAACTGAAATCCCGGTTAGAATTCTGATACCGAGCTGTTCAGCCATTGCCCAGAGGGAGTCCATGTACATTCCAGGATCCAGCTCTCCCTCAAATTTATTTTCTATAACAGCTTTGATTTTATCCGAAAACCCAAACTTTTCAGGCCTTTTCACCTTTGAAAACACTTCTTTTTTGAAGATTTTATTCAAGAGCTTATTGACATCTTCGATCTGATCGACAGCCCGAAGTTGTTGCTCGTCAATCAGCTCAAAACCATGAGTGTGTTTATATCCAAGGGCTTTATCCCCAAAATGTTTTCGGATTTGAAGGAGGCCGGTATATCGTTTTTCAACCAAGGCTAGAACTTCGTCCTGGTTCATTTGCCAGAAATCATCCAGAATTTCTGTCAGGCTTCCAAAACAGGCAAATCCCGCATTTTTAGTACTGGCTCCATTGGGAAATACGCCGCGTTCCAAAACTAATACACGGGCTTTCGGATGCTTTTTCTTGTAATGAACCGCTGTAGATAACCCAACGAAACCTGAACCAACCACCGCCAAATCGCAGTGAAAAAAGTGCTTTTTTTCCCAATAGCTGAACATTTTTCTTTATCAAAAAAGCAATTAAATGGAGATTTCGTAATTTGAATCCAATCTAACAGATTAATTCCCAAAATACCATGAGAAAAATCGATGTGTTACTTCATGAATATGGGCTTAGCCATCAAAACCAGACAAATAAATTGATTCATTGGTTTTGTGTCCCAGCAATTTTCTTCAGCATAGTGGGTCTCATTTTCAGCATTTCTGAAGGACCGCTTCCAGAACTTCTTCCTTTCCTAGGCAATTTTGCAAATTGGGCTACGCTCATTCTTGCGTTAGTTCTATTTTATTATGTAACTCTATCGGGCCCTCTTGCTCTTGGAATGTTCTTTTTTTCAGCTCTTTGCCTTGCCCTGGCAAATTTTCTTGATCTCGCCTTCCCCGGTAAACTCTGGATAATAAGCCTGACAATCTTCATAATTGCCTGGATAATTCAATTCTTTGGACATAAGATAGAAGGTAAAAAACCTTCATTTCTGAAGGATGTACAGTTTCTGATGATAGGCCCAGCTTGGCTGATGCATTTTATTTACAAAAAATGGGGACTTGCTTATTAAGCATACTAGGTTTGGTAAAGGGGTGAAAATCTTTGGGATTTCACCCCTTGATTTATAGAATTGAGTCAGTTTCAATAATTTTTTCCTCTGACTCAAAAAGCGATCTCAACCTCTGAAGAGAGCTTTGATTTTTGAAAGTTTGAATAGATGCCAGAATCGATTTCTTCTCTTTTGCAGTCAACCTCCAGTTGAGAGATGCTCTTTGCATAGTAATCTGACTCCCGGTAAGTTCTTTCTCCTGTACTTTTTGCGGCGCGTATTCGAACTCAACTTTCTCCAAATCAAAAGGCATCGATTCAGCCATGTAGTTGAATAAAACTTCATTTTGGATTGTCTGCACATTATCCCAATTGGAATAAATATTCTTTAAGGGGTTGAAAACTTTTTCGAAGATTTTAGGAGGAAAACTTGGCGCAATCTCTTCTGATTTTTCAGAATCCCGAATCGTTATAAGAACTACGCCGGCTGTATTTTCACGGATCCAATTTTGGAAAACGAACATAAACCGCAGGGCGTCCTGTATACCAAAATTATCCGATAGACCAGTATCCATTGTCTCCATGACCGGGTCAGTGGGTAGCTGGACATTCGGTGTAATAAATGGAAATGTAGCACACATCCTCAAAGCTGTCAGAAACCGTAAATCCTCTGCTCCGTGATTTACAAAATATCGCTTAAAATCGATGGATTGCTTTTTCTCCTCTGTTCCCAGTTTCCCCATTACTGAAGTACCAAAATAGGACATCGAATGTGGAGAGATCACCAGTTTCCTTCCATCATTCGTAATGAGCGTGGAGACAGGAAGCAAAGGAATAACTGCATCAAATTCTGGTTCCTCGTATGCTGAGATTGGTTTATCCAGGATCCCCTCAGTATTTAAATTCAGCTGATTTTCGAAAGCAAATCCACGATCTTTCAAATGTTTAAAACCATTATACTCGAAATATTGATTACGAATTAAGATGTCATTGACGAGCAAAGTGAATAAAATCGGATTGAGATTGTCTGCTGAGATCTGATCCAGGTACTTTTTATCTGATATATTGATAGAAGTGTCAGAAAGGGATCGAAGGTAAATTTCTCTGAAAAATGCCTCGCCCAAAACCCCTCCTGAAGCACCCGTCAGCAGCTCAGTATGCCGAATCACATCTCCTTCTGCAATAGAATGGATTTGCTGCATAACGCTTACAGTCCATAGTGCAGCCCGCTGACCTCCGCCGCTAGCCGCGATTATTACGAGTTTTGGATTCGATTCGGGTTTGAATTTTCGTTTCCAATTTTCAAGGATCCGGATGGTTTGGTTTCTGTCTTTTTTAACCGTATCGGGATGAAGAAGTTGATTGAGCATTTGAAGGCTGTAAGGCACAGGCTCAATTGAGTAGTTGATTCCATATGCTTCGTGAGGTCTATTCAGAAAAGAGAAATTTGAAAAATAATTGACCAGAATCACGAAAGCGAAAACTGTCACAGTCGACCATTTCCTTAGCCAGAAACTCACCGCACCAACTAACATTACCAAAATGGCTAAGAGCAAAGTACCACTCATTGCCGCAGGTAGCTGCAGGAAAGGATTCTCTTTGAAAAATCCCAAAAACAGAACAAACAAAATCAGGAAAACCTGAATAAGAAATAAATTCAAATGGTTCTGGTCAAATACTCTTAGTAGCTGAGTTCCTTCAAATCTTGAAATATCAGGACGGACTTTCTCCTGTTGAAGTCTCAGATTCAAAAAATATAGAGTCTTGTTTGTAGTGGTTTTCAACTCTTTATATTGACTTAATACATTGGCACGAGAAAACCGAACCTTCCGAAGTCTTTTATCTAAAGTCCCTGAAAAGAGAACAAAAAAATCCTTGTTGGTAAAAGCGAAATATCCAAAAATCAAAACATAGGAGGCGATACTCCCTCCCGAAAAACCGAGATAGTAATAGAATACTTCCCAGTTACTATCAAGATCATTATCTAATTGAAACCGGACAAACTTGACAATGTAAACCAGGTAAAAAATAAGTGGAATGATAGAATTATTGATGCAGAAGTGAATGAAAGGCTTCTTTAACAATGCCAGGAAAGTGAACTGACGAGACTCCATGATATAAGTCGTCATGTGAAAAGCCATTGTCAATACTGCAAAGCCAATTCCTACCAAAAAAAAACTCAGCCATGAGACCTGATGGAGATATTCAGGATCCAAAAACAAAAACGGTATTCCAAGTACCACTCCAAAATTTTCCAGAATGATCCCTAAAAGCAGAGCCCAAATAAGGATTAATGCGAGGTTTTTCCTCAGGTGAAGAAGGAACAACTGGATAGGAAAACTGTAGAAAAATTTTTCTCTCATGGCCTTGGATTGGGGATAATTTACATGTTTTCCGGTACCAACCCAACTTGATTGAAAAAGACCAACTAAATCATTTTTAAAAAGTCAACGATTAAAAAAAACAGCTTGCTATTCAGTAACTTAGAGATTTTTTAATTTCCCTTCAGATTACTTTAGGAAACATTCTCATTGTCCTTCAATGGATATGATTTACCTTCAAATTTCAATTTGAAATAAGATGAGAACCTGGTTTTTGTGCAAAGTCAAGTACGCAAAAGAAAATGAACAAGGCCTACTGAAGAATATGGTAGAGCAATATCTGGTAGATGCTATATCCTTTACGGAGGCTGAAGCAATTCTGTATGACCGACTTGGATCGCAGATCCGGGGAGATTTCCAGGTAACCGGTATCGGTAAAAGTAATATTGTGGATGTCTTTTTTTATGAAGACGCCGATATCTGGTACAAATGCAAAATCACCTACCTCGTAGCTGATGCTGATAGCGGCAAAGAAAAGAAAGTAACTCAATACATGATCCTGACTGCGGAAGATGCGAAGCAAGCGTTCGACAGGATTCAGGAAAGTCTTAGCAATATGCTTGTCAGCTTCCGTATCCCTGATATCGTGGAGAGTCCGATAGTTGAAGTATTTCCTTATGAAAAAGAAGAAGCAATTGCCGCAATGCCGGCAGGAAACTTCAGACCAATTCAAAGTCCAGCAGATGAGGATGAATAATTTAATAGGCCGCTTCGAGCGGCCTTTTTTTTTACTAAAAAAATTCTGTTGCTGAATTGTCACATAAAGGGATAATCATTCAAATCTTAAAATCCGTCAAAGCATTAATTTGGTTGGCAATTACAAATTCAATCAAAAGCTCAACTCCCATTCCCGCTTTTTCAGCTGCATCCGAAATATCCTCTCTGCTCACCTGCGCTGCGAAAGCTTTATCCTTTAGTCGCTTCTTAACTCCTTTTACTTCCATTCCCGCATATCCTTCAGGTCTCATCAAAGAATAGGCATGAATCAAACCGCTCAATTCATCAAATGCATAGAGCATTTTATCCATCTCTGTTTCTGGCTCTACCCCAAAATATTTAGGTCCATGAGAAGCGATCGCATGGATGATCTCAGGGTCTATATTTCTTGATTCTAATTCTTCAATAATTTTATTGCAATGGGTATCTGGCCATTTTTCCCAATCAGCATCATGAAGCAATCCTGCCAAATACCAACGGTATTGGTCTTCTTCGCTATATTCTTTTGAAGCCGCGTAGTTTTTCATTAAATGCCCGACTTGTTGCATATGGGCGATTAGTTTTTCATTTTTCACCCAATCTTTTAAGAGGTCAAAAGCTTCTTCTTTTGATAAGATGTTGCTCTTGTTTTCAGGTCGCCCAAATTCAGATCTGTTTAAATGCATTGAACCTACATTCATTTTATCTATATTTTATTGTATTTTGAATAATATTTTATGTCTTTAAGTAATCAATTACTACATATAGACCATATCTTTGTAGTATGAATGATTTAGAAGCAATTCAGACTCTCGGTAAATTAGCAATATCCTCCGAGTATTTTCTTCAGGTTACAATAGACAAATCAGGAAACATTTTATCCTCAGATTCTGGCCTTGGTCCAATCCCTTCGCTTTTTGACCAAAAGAAAAAACCACTTCATTTTACTGACTGTTTTCTTTCTGGTGATTTCCTAAAATATGAAAACAACTGCAAAAAAGCTTGGAGAAATTCCCATCAATCCTTTCTTGTAGAACTTCAAAAGATCAATCATTTAGCAGGAACAACTAGCCTCACAAAATGGGAGTTTTTCTTTATTTCTGAAGATTTTGGTACATGCCTTGGGATTGGACATCAAGCAGAACCAATCAAACCCTATAATATTGGGCTTGGGGAATTTTTTGACAGATCCGGAGAAGAAAATGAAATTGTAGACAGTCTTCTGGATGATAAATTACTTGGTTTTTGGGAATTTGACTTCCTGAAGAAAACAGAAAATATCAGCCAAGGACTAGCACAAATAATCGGCTATTCTCAAGGCGAAACTGTCCGAAAAAGAAATGTTTTATGGCAAAACCACATTCACCCCGAAGACTATTCCGCGTTGTTAAGTGATCTTTCGAAACACTTTCAGCATGGTGAAAATCTGCCTTTTAGAAAGGAATTCAGAATTTTTTCGAAAGGGAATGAAACTCTTTGGGTTCTAGGGTATGGGAAAATCATCCAATGGTCAGAAGAAGGAAAACCAATACGTATTTTGGGATGTATAGTAGACATTACTGAAAAAAAGAAACATCAGATATGGCTTCATGAGCATCATTATTTCTTAAAAGAACTTGCGTTTCAACAATCTCATTCACTCCGGGCAAGAGTTGCTAATATTCTAGGGATATTAGAAATTCTGGATACAGAACCCCAAAGTTCTGAATCAAAAAAACTAGTTCAAATTATTAAAGATGAGACAAAGCTACTGGACGCTGCTTTAAAGAAAAGCATCAAAAATTCTGTCCAGGAAAATCTATCTTTTGAGAAAGGTATTCTTCCTGATTAATTCTGGTTTTTTTATAAAAAAAAATGAGGCCAAAGCCTCCAATTATAAATTTCTGATTTTCCATTTCGCCTTTAAATAGCCCCAAATCACTCTGGGGCTCATTGCTTTTTTCCTCGAAATGCCTCCATCATGTCCCACATTTCCTGGGGAATTTGATCAAGATTATTAAACTCCCCTGCACCTTTCAACCATTCCCCTCCGTCAATAGTCATGACCTCACCATTAACATAAGATGAATAATCAGAAACCAAGTATGCTGCCAGATTGGCTAACTCCTGATGCTCTCCCACCCTTCCAACCGGCACCTTTTTAGCCGGATCAAATTTTTTGACCAGATCTCCCGGAAGCAATCTGCTCCATGCTCCTTCGGTCGGAAATGGACCTGGTGCGATCGCATTTGATCGGATTCCGTATTTTGCCCACTCCACCGCCAAGGATCTTGTCATGGCCAAAACCCCTGCTTTTGCAGCGGCAGATGGGACCACATAGCCAGAACCCGTCCATGCATAAGTAGTCACGATGTTTAAAAAAGTACCTGTTTGTTTTTTCGCAATCCAGTCTTTCCCCGCTGTCAGCGTCACTTGGGACGTTCCTTTAAGGACTATGTCTAATACCGTATTGAATGCGTTGGTTGATAATCGCTCAGTAGGGCTGATAAAATTGCCGGCCGCATTATTAAGAACCACATGGATTTGACCCAATTGCTCGGTTGCATCTTTCCACATTTTCTCAACTTGATCAATCTCCCGGACATCGCAGGCGAGAGGAATTACCTTCCCACCTTTCTGATTCATCATTTCTTTGGCCGTTCCTTCCAAGACATCGAGCTTCCTCGAGGTAATCACCAAATTTGCTCCAAGCTCCAAAAAATACTCACCCATTGATCGGCCAAGTCCGGTTCCTCCCCCGGTAATAATTATATTCTTCCCTTTAAGTGCTCCAGGTTTGAGCATACCATCGGTCATTATCATAAGTTCTGGTTTATCGTTGATTTCGAATATAGCCATTAGGCCCAGTATTTGAAAGAGGTTGAGCTAATGTCAAAAAAACCTAATTTTAACTAAATGGCAAGCTGAATGAAAAAAGGAGTCCTTTACATTTTCTTCTTTCTTATATTTCTGAATGCCTGCAAAGAAGATGACGACAGAGTAATCAGCACGGATCTTCCAACAGAGGCCTCACAACTTTTCGTTGTTTCAAATGCCTGGAGTGAAGCACTATTTTTTACCCAAATATCATTCAACCAATATTCCGGAGCAGATTCGCTTGAATTGCCTGGGTGCCCTGATATCCTTATAGATAAAACTGCAAAGCGGGTTACATTGACTTTTGATCCTGAAACAACCTGCGATCTCTCAGGTAAATCAACAAGATCCGGAAAACTAATTTTGGATCTGGCTCAATCTGATTCAGAAAATCCAATCTGGTTTCTTGAATATGAGAATTACACTTTTGAGGGAGCATCTATAAAAGGGATCCGAACTTTCACCAAAAACTCTTCTGGATTGGTCAATGAAACATTCTCAGCCTTAACTCATAAAACTATCGACCAGCTAACTCATCAATTTTCTGGTAATCTGACTCACAAATTGAGCTTGGTCTCTGGAATTGTTATCGGGGTGAACTCAAAAGGGATGATAGATGGGAGAAATCCTTCGGGAAGAAACTTCATTTTTGACTTTAGCGAAAATCGCGAATTACTCTTTTCCTGCTTTCAAGACAATCAGCTTTTGCCAGTTGCCGGTAAAGAAACCTGGCAAGTATCTAGGGGTGAAGCCAGTCAAGTTATTCATAGGCTCTCATATGAATGGAAAGAAAATTGCAACGTCGAAGCCTTTGTCGTTTTGTCCGACGGAAGGCGACTTCTGCTAAATCCATAAAAAAAGCCCCAAATCACTTCAGGGCTTTTCAATTCTATTTTTTAAAAATTAATATCTGTAGTACTCTGGTTTAAATGGACCTTTCACTTCCACACCAATGTATTGAGCCTGATCATCAGAAAGTGTATCTAATTCTACGCTCAATTTTGCAAGGTGAAGGAATGCTACTTTCTCATCCAGGTGCTTTGGAAGAACATAAACACCCGGCTCATAACTCTCGTAGTTTTCCCATAATTCCAACTGGGCTAACGTTTGATTCGTGAATGAGTTTGACATAACGAACGATGGGTGACCGGTTGCACAACCTAAGTTAACCAATCGACCTTCTGCCAAAATCAGGATTTCTTTCCCGTCAATTTCATAAAGATCCACCTGAGGCTTGATCACATTTTTGGTATGACCATAATTCCCATTCAACCAAGCCATATCGATTTCATTATCAAAGTGGCCGATGTTGCAGACAATCGCCTTGTCTTTCATTACTTTGAAATGCTCAGCTGTGATGATGTTCTTGTTACCTGTTGCAGTGACTACGATATCAGCTTCTTTGATTGCATTTACCATTTTTTTCACTGCGAAACCATCCATTGCAGCCTGAAGCGCACAAATCGGATCGATTTCAGTAACGATTACTCGCGCTCCTGCACCTTTCAATGAAGCAGCAGAACCTTTTCCAACATCACCATAGCCAGCTACAACAGCGACTTTTCCCGCCATCATCACATCAGTAGCTCGACGAATCGCATCTACCAATGATTCTTTGCAACCGTATTTGTTATCAAACTTAGACTTGGTAACAGAATCGTTCACATTAATTGCTGGCATCGGAAGAGTTCCGTTTTTCATTCTTTCGTACAATCTGTGAACTCCCGTTGTAGTCTCTTCAGAAAGCCCTCTGATTCCGGCAACAAGTTCAGGATAAAGATCTAATACCATATTGGTCAAATCTCCGCCATCATCCAAAATCATATTTAGCGGTTGACGATCTTCTCCGAATAAAAGTGTCTGCTCGATACACCAATCAAATTCCTCAGCAGTCTGACCTTTCCAGGCGTAAACCTGAATTCCTGCAGCAGCGATGGCGGCGGCAGCATGATCTTGCGTAGAAAAAATATTACAAGAAGACCAAGTCACTTCAGCCCCAAGTGCTTTCAGCGTCTCAATTAAAACTGCTGTCTGGATTGTCATGTGAAGACATCCTGCAACTCTAGCTCCCTTCAACGGCAGAGAAGGACCAAATTCCTCTCTCAAAGCCATCAAACCCGGCATCTCAGCTTCCGCCAATTTTATTTCTTTTCTACCCCACTCAGCAAGGGAGAGATCTTTTACCTTAAACTGAATGAATTTTTCAGATTTTATTTCTGACATATTATTGATTGTTAACAGATTGAATTCTATGAATTGGCCAAAGTTACCTCTTAAAGTTTAGAATCTAAAATCTAAGGTAAATCCAAAAACCTAACCTCCTTCAGGCCAAATACTGCCTGATCACCATTTTGGAGACTTATTTCCAACTTTCCTTCTTGATTTATCCCAGTGATTATTCCGTAAAACTCTCTTCCATCTGAGGAAAATTTTGCTAATCGATCTTTCAAAAAAAGATGGTGCAAGTACTCCTCCTTGATTTCTTTCCATTTTCCTTTCTTCAATTGGATGTATCCTTGCTCCAATTGAGTAATCAACAACTTAAAAAGTTCTTCCATGTTAATCTGGTTTCCGGTCAAAGAATAAAGTGAGGTAGTATTTTCAGTGTTAAAAAGTAGCTGATTCACATTCAGACCGATCCCCACGACAGCAAATTCCCAACCTTCTCCCGAGAAAGTATTTTCAATTAATATTCCTCCGATTTTCCCAAAACCAGGCACGACCAAGTCATTGGGCCATTTTACCTCCAGATTTGGAATATAATCCTGCAATAGACTCCTAACACTGTTGGAAACAGTCATATTGAGATAAAACTGCTCTGAGATATCCATAAATATGGGCCTGAGAACCAGTGAGAAAGTGAGGTTTTTTCCTGGTTCAGAGATCCAGGTATTACCTCTTTGACCTCTTCCCTTACTTTGATTTTCGCAGATCACTACCGTTCCTTCTTGGGCCTTTTTATCTCTGACCAATTGCAAAGCCGTGTCATTGGTGGAGTGACACTCTGGCAGGAAATGAACATCTTTCCCTAAAAAAATCGTATTGGCAAGGATTTTATACATAAATTTTAAATTCGCTTACCAATAGTAATATTTACAAAGCGAAAGCAAAATTAAACTAATAATATGACAGCAGAACAGCTGAGCAAAGTGATCGTCAAAGGAATGGAAGAAAAAAAGGCTTCCAACATAGTGCTGATGGATCTTAGAAATATCAAAAACAGGTTTACCGATTTTTTTGTGATTTGTTCAGGCAATTCTGACACTCAACTTGATGCTATTTCTGATTCAATCGAAGAACAAGTTTCCAAAGCAGGAGAGTCAAAACCTTGGAGAACTGAAGGAAAAAGTGGTAAACAGTGGGTTTTGGTAGATTATGTGAACGTTGTTGCCCATATTTTCCTTAAAGATCAAAGAGAGTTTTACGGATTAGAAGAGTTGTGGGGAGATGCAAAAATTACCCGAATCGGATAAAGACAATCCCAAACTTTAAGAACCTTATTCCGTTTTACCTTAAGTTTAAGAATTACCAAAATAGAAATGAGCGAGAAATCAAAAAATAAAAGCTTACTCCCAAAAACTCCCCAAAAACCCAATTTCCAACTTTGGCTAATTATCGCCGCCGTTTTAGTTTTAATTGGCTTGACATGGGTGCAGCAGAGAGGTGCAGTAATAGATGTTACCAAAAATCGATTTGAAGAAATGTACATGGCTAATGACGTGGTCAAGGTTGTCTTCATAAAAAATATGGACAGGGTAGATATAACCTTGAAACCAACTGCGCTATCTCAATCTAAGTACAAAGAAGAATTGGAGGCTAATTCTACGCTTTTCAATCCGGCTGGCCCTCATTATGCATTGCAGGTAGCTTCTTCTGAGACTTTTGCTTCTGATTTTGAAACACTTGAGCAGAAAGTTCTTGAAGAAAACAGAATTGGATATTCCGTTACAACAGAAGAAAACTGGAGCAGCTATTTCGGCAGCTTTGGATTCCTGATCCTCCTCTTTGTCTTTTTCTGGTTCATGATGAGAAGAATGTCAGGTCCTTCAGGTCCTGGAGGTCAAATCTTCAACGTTGGCAAGTCAAAGGCTCAGCTTTTTGATGCTGAAAATAAAGTTAAGATCACTTTTGACAACGTGGCAGGTCTGGATGAAGCGAAGGAAGAAGTACAAGAGATTGTTGAATTCCTAAAAACACCATCCAAATTCACAAAGCTTGGGGGTAAAATACCAAAAGGTGCTTTGCTAATAGGCCCTCCGGGAACCGGTAAAACTCTGCTTGCAAAAGCTGTTGCAGGTGAAGCAGGAGTACCGTTTTTCACGCTTTCCGGATCAGATTTCGTCGAAATGTTCGTCGGAGTAGGAGCTGCAAGGGTGAGAGATTTGTTCAAGCAGGCAAAAGAAAAAGCTCCTTGTATAATTTTCATTGATGAGATTGATGCAATCGGTCGTTCCAGAGGAAAAGGTCAAATGCCAGGCTCAAATGACGAGCGTGAAAACACCCTTAACTCGCTACTTGTTGAAATGGATGGCTTTGGTACAGACTCGGGCGTAATCGTATTGGCAGCAACCAACAGACCGGATGTTTTAGATAGTGCTTTGCTAAGAGCAGGTAGATTTGACAGACAAATCTCAATCGATAAACCGGATATTAACGGTCGTGAAGCTATCTTCAAAGTTCACCTTGCTCCAATCAAAGTGGCAGATGATATCGATCCTAAGAAACTGGCAGCTCAGACTCCGGGATTTGCGGGAGCTGAAATTGCAAACATCTGTAATGAAGCTGCACTGATCGCTGCAAGAAGGAATAAGACTGCTGTTGACATGCAGGATTTTCAGGATGCTGTTGATAGAGTAATCGGTGGTCTTGAAAAGAAAAATAAAATCATCTCCCCAGAAGAAAAGAAAATCGTAGCGTACCATGAGGCCGGTCACGCAGTAGCGGGATGGTTCCTCGAACATGCAGATCCATTGGTTAAAGTAAGTATTGTACCACGTGGAGTAGCTGCTTTAGGCTATGCTCAATATCTTCCAAAGGAGCAGTTCCTTTATCAAACTGAGCAATTGATCGATGAGATGTGCATGACTCTTGGAGGACGTGCTGCTGAAGAAATCATCTTCAAAAAAATCTCTACAGGTGCATTGAGCGATTTGGAAAGAGTGACCAAAATGGCTTATTCAATGGTTTCTGTCTATGGTATGAATGATAAAATCGGAAACGTTTCCTTTTATGATTCCAAAGCTGATGGATATAAGATGACCAAACCGTATTCTGAAACGACCGCTGAAACTATCGATGAGGAAGTGAGAAAGCTTGTTCTATCGGCTTATGAGCGAACCAAAGAATTACTCAGTAGCAAATTGACTGAATTGGAAACGCTTGCAAAGGAGCTCTTGGAAAAAGAAATCTTATTTCAGTCTGATTTGGAAAAGCTAATAGGGAAGCGACCTTTTGAAAAGGAAACAACTTATGAGGCTTTCACCAAGAAAAAGCCGGAAGCAGATAAACCTGAGGAGAAAAAAGAAGACGAGCATAAAGGGGAACATCCAATCGCGGATCTTTCTTCCGGACACGACGCCACAGTTGCTGAAGCAAGTGGTCAGGTAACAGCACCGGAAACCAAAGAATAAAATTGAAATTGATCAAGAAGGCCCTGAAACTCTCAGGGCTTTTTTATTTTTAATCCCTGAGTTTATCTTTAGCGATGCATTCAACCCCACCGGATTTTCTTCTAAATGGAAAAAAGCTCTATTTCGCTTCTGACTTCCATTTGGGTGCACCCAATCCTGAACAAAGCAAACTTAGAGAACGAAAGATTATCCGCTGGTTGGATACGATTTCAGAGGATGCAGCGGCGATTTTTCTGGTAGGTGATATCTTTGATTTTTGGTTTGAGTATGGGGAAGTTATCCCGAAGGGTTTCATTCCTTTCATTTCTAAAATCTCTCAATTACGGGATCAAAAGATTCCCATCTTTTTCTTCACCGGAAACCATGATTTATGGATGAAGGACTACTTCACCCGGGAGCTTGGAATACCTGTTTACCACAATCCGATAGAGCTTAGCGTGGAAGGAAAAACCTTACTCGTAGGTCATGGAGACGGACTTGGGCCCGGTGACAAATCCTATAAATTCCTCAAAAAGGTCTTTACAAATCCAATTTCTAATTGGTTATTCAGATGGTTTCATCCTGATTTGGGAGTGAAATTTGCCAGAGCCTGGTCAAGTAAAAGCCGCATTACCAATAGCCTAAAAAATGAGGATCAATTCCTCGGAGACGATGAATGGCTTTGGCATTACTGCAAGGAAATCCAAGCAAGCCAACATCACGACTATTATATTTTTGGCCACAGACATCTTTCTCTCGAATTGCCAGTAGGCGAAAAATCCACCTATTTCAATTTAGGAGAATGGGTAAGTGGTTACACCTTTTTAGAGTTTGATGGCAAAAAAGCAACACTCAAAATCTTTGAGAAATGAGGCTTTTTCTATCCCTGATTTTTAGCTTGATCAGCTTTTTGGGTTTTGGTCAGCAAGATCTAGAACTGGGAGAACCGATTGCGGAAATCCTGCTTAAAAATATTGATCTTGTTTCTTTAGATACGAAAGACCAGATTTTCGCCAGCAATAGCGCAGGTGATATTTATCTTTTCAGTGCTGAAGGAAAGCAGTTGAACCTATTTTCTCCGGCGAGACAGGGTCGACTCAATCAACTGGAAGCAGCTTGGACCGTCAATATTTTCAGCTTTTCTTCTGACCTGCAGGAGTACCGGGTTCTCGATAGATTTCTGAATCCACTTTCCGAAAGCGGATTTTTACTCACTGACGTGAATCTCGCAAAGGCTGCAACTTTTGGGAATAACAACGTTATTTGGGTTTGGGACGAGTCAGATCTGAGTCTGAAATCCCTGGATTATTTGCGCAATCTGGTAATTCAGTCTCAGCCCATGAATCTGATCTTGAATTCAGAAAATCTAGAGGTATCCGAGATTCGCGAATTCAAAAACAGAGTTTTCATGAATATGCCGGAATCCGGGATCTTCGTTTTTGACAATCAGGGAAATCTTCTTAAAAAATTGAATGTAAAAACCACTCAAAGACTCTGTTTTTACAAAGAACATTTGCTTTGGTTTGAGCAGGACACGCTGATAATAACCTCAATCTCCACCGGAAAAAATGAAAAAATCGCTACTATTCTCATTCCTGATTTTCGTTACTTACAAGTCGGTCAGGAAAGGCTTGCAATCATCTCAAAAGATAAGCTGACTCTTTATCCGATCCCTGATTGGCTAAAAAATATTCAATAAAAAAGCCCGGACGACCGGGCTTTTTGCTTATCCTATTTTTACAAGTTCAATGTCGAATATCAAATCCTGACCTGCCAATTCATGATTGGCGTCTAATGTGATTTTTTCTTCATCTACAAAAACTACCGTCACTGGCATTGGTCGTCCACTCTCATCTTGCAAAACCAAACTTAAACCTATCTCAGGTAAAATATCTGCTGGAACATGAGCTCTTGGAACATCGATCATCATATCATCTTTGCGCTCACCGTACGCTTCAGCTGCAGGAATCGTCACGGTCTTCTTATTCCCTATGATCATCCCATACACTGCAGCATCAAATCCTTTGATCATATTTCCGTCTCCAAGTGTGAAACCAAGAGGCTCACGAGAAACAGAGGTGTCAAAAACGCTTCCATCTTCCAATCTTCCTGTATAGTGCACCTGCACTGAATCACCCTTTTTAGCTTCCATGTTTTTTGATTTTGTGAATTGCAAAGTTATAAAAATCTCTCAAGGCTGAAAACCCGGACAATTATGTCCGATTTCAATATATAACCGTACATTAACGGACAGTTTAGCGTGTAAAACAGCTCAATCCTGCCTCTTTTTGGGTTGGCACCATTTTCCCCTAATAAAACCAAACAGTCAACCATGGAAACTCAAGAATTAGGAAAAATACTCATCATCGACGACAACGAAGACTTGCTTTTCGCAGCCAAAATGCTCCTGAAAAAGCATGCAAAAGAAGTCATGATTGAAAAAGATCCTAGAAGAATCCCATTTTTGATCAGTAACAACAGCTACGATGTGATTCTTCTTGACATGAATTTCCGGGAGGATACCACTTCCGGCAAGGAAGGATTCTACTGGTTGAAGCAAATCAAAGAAATCGATCCAAAGGCAGTTGTGATTCTGATTACTGCTTTCGGAGATGTGGAAATGGCCGTTCAGGCTTTGAAAGAAGGCGCGACAGATTTTATCCTGAAACCATGGCAAAACGAAAAACTCATCGCCACGCTTTCTTCTGCAATCAAACTCAAGGAAAGTTATAACGAAGTCGATAAACTTCAGAAAAAACAAAAACAACTTCAAACTGACCTCAAGAAGCCCTACGCAGACATTATAGGCAGTAGCGCTGCCATGAAAAATATTTTTTCGATCATCGATAAGGTAGCTCAGACTGATGCAAACATCCTGATTTTAGGTGAAAACGGAACCGGAAAAGAACTCATCGCACGTGCGATTCATGACCGTTCTCATCGCAAAGACGAAATCTTTGTGGGGGTAGATATGGGATCCATCACGGAAACACTCTTTGAAAGTGAGCTTTTCGGTCATAAGCGCGGAGCTTTCACCGATGCCAAAGAAGACCGTGCGGGTCGATTTGAAGTTGCGGATAACGGGACTTTATTTCTGGACGAAATCGGAAATCTTTCCATGCCTTTGCAATCCAAACTTCTTACCGTATTGCAAAAAAGAGAAGTGACCCGGATAGGTACCAACAAATCCATTCCGGTGGATATCCGATTGATCTGCGCAACCAACATGCATGTGCATGAAATGGTTATGGAGAATTCTTTCCGTCAGGATCTACTTTACCGAATCAATACCGTTGAGATTTTCCTACCTCCCCTGAGAGACCGACATGATGATATTCCGGTTTTGGCAAATCACTTCCTGAAAAGCTACTCACAGAAATACCGCAAAAACTTTACAGGTTTTACTTCTGCTGCAATGGACTTGCTTCAGCGATACGGCTGGCCAGGAAATATCCGTGAACTACAACACGCGATCGAGCGGGCGATCATCATGGCTGAAGGAACCGAATTGGATTCAAGGGATTTCTTCTTCCTCTCTGCCAAACCCGCTTCCGAAAAAGCACCCACCGCGGTCACTTTGAATTTGGATGATATGGAGCGAAGCACCATTCAGCGGGCTATCGACAAAAACGGCGGAAATATCTCCAAAGCAGCCAAGGAACTCGGACTTACCCGCGCTTCCCTCTACAGAAGATTAGAAAAATATGGATTATAAAGTTGGCTTGCTGGGCAGAATCCTCCTGCTGGCAGGTTCCTTATTTCTTCTTTCCTACGCCATTTTTGATTCTTGGGGAGTCTTTATGATTTCCCTTTTTATCATCTTGGTGATTTTTCAGGTAATTTTTATGCTTCGATACGCGGAGAGTTCGTTCAAAAAAGTCCGGACTTTCCTAGACAACATTAAGCAGGATAAATACAGCCAACTCTATCCGGTCAAGTTTGATGGTACGGAAACAGATGATCTCCACATCGAGTTTAATGCGATTCTGGCGAAACTCAAAGAAGATCAAGCGGAGAAAGAAGCCAATTACCAGTATTTCAGATCCGTCTTCAAGCACCTGAGTATCGGCCTGATCACCTACGGAGAAAATGGTGAAATCCAGATTGTCAACACCGCAGCTAAGCGGATTTTGAATGTGGAAGAACTGAAAAACATCGCTCAAATCGAGGGCATCAACAAAGAACTCCACCTCGCGATTCAGAATCTGCGAACCGGTGGAAGTGAGCTAATCAAAATCGCCCATCCCGACGGGATCATGCAACTTTCGGTTTATGTGATCGAATTGCTGATGAGAGGAGAAAAATTCAAACTCGTTTCTCTTCAAAACATTCAATCAGAACTCGAAGAAAAGGAAATGGAAGCCTGGCAAAACCTAGTTAAAGTCCTGACTCACGAGATCATGAACAGCATTGCTCCGATATCCTCGCTTGCAGGAACTCTGAAAGGCGAGCTTGAAGACAAGATGGATCACAATGAGCCGCTGAATCCAGCAGATATGGAAGACTGCCTGATGGGAATCAGCACGATTGAAAAGAGGAGTCAGGGTTTGATCAGCTTTGTGTCGGAGTTCCGAAGTTTGGCCCATATCCCCGCACCAAAATTCGGTAGTATCGGGATTTCCAAACTCTTCGATCAGCTTGAAATTTTACTTCAAAATCAACTCGAATCCCAGGGAATTACGCTGGAAAAAGAACTCAATCCGAACGAACTGATTCTTTTCGGAGATCAACACCAGATCGAGCAAGTGATGATCAATTTGCTTCAAAACGCAATTCAAGCCTTGGAAGATTCCGAAGAAAAAGTGATTACGTTGAGGGCATTTATCGATGAGTCAGGAAAGATCATCCTGGAAGTAAGCGATACCGGTAAGGGAATTGAAGAAGAAGCGTTAAGCAAAATTTTTATTCCTTTCTTCACCACCAAAAGTAAAGGCTCCGGCATCGGACTTAGTCTTTCCAAACAGATCATGCGACGGCATAAAGGAAATATCCAAGTCAAATCTGAACTGGGCGAAGGAACGACGTTTAAATTGATTTTTAACGGATAAAATACTATTTTCAAATAATAGAGCTTTAGCGTTATT
>JBKJKX010000052.1:0-37967 GCA_046597285.1 Algoriphagus sp.
GGGTCTTCGATGAGTACCTCGGTTTTGGTGACCAAAGGCATGAAAGCCATGGCCATTCTATGATCTTCGTAGGTGTGAATCTGCACCTTTCGCGGCATGGTGATGGAAGGAATTACTTTGAAAACCGCCGGCTCGATTTCTTTCAGCTCTGCATTGAACTTTGACAGTTCTTGCTGAAGCGCATAAATCCGATCAGTTTCCTTGATTCTCAAACTCTCCAATCCGGTGAAAACTGCATCCTGGCCAAGGATCGCGCAAGTGACGGCAACTGTCTGTGCCAGATCGGGACAATGGGTGAAATCCCAGCTTTTCAGACCTTTCACTGGTTGCTTTTGGAGTAAGACTCCCTCGGAGTTGAAAGTGCTTTTGATTCCAAGATGATCCATGATTTCCGCGATTTTGGAATCTCCCTGCAAGCTGTTTTCTTTCAATCCTACTAAAAATAGTGCCCCTGAATCTGCACATGCCAGCAAGCTAAACCAGTAACTCGCCCCAGACCAATCGCTTTCTACTGAGAAAGTGGTAGGCTGATAAGGCTGATGCGGAACAGCTATTTTATTTCCCTTCCAAGTGTATTTGATACCAAATTGAGCCATCAGCTCGAGGGTCATTTCGATGTAAGTCTTTGAACCAACCTTTCCTTCCAATTCAATTTCCAATCCTTTTGGTAAAATCGGAGCGATCATGAGCATAGCGGAAATGTATTGACTGGAAACGTCGCCGCGGATTTTGACCTTGTCATGTGTTTGCTCCGGAAGTCCGTGAATCGCCAACGGAGGATAGCCTTCGATTCCCAAATAATGTATGTCCGCACCGATTGCCCGAAGGGCATCCACCAAAAGACCGATGGGCCTTTCGCACATCCGGGGGGAGCCAGTCATGACTTTCTTCTGATTCGTAACCGAGGCAAAAGCTGTCAAAAATCGCATTGTCGTCCCTGCATCCAGGACATCAAAAACTGGCGGATTATCTTTTAGAAGGCGAATCATCGTTTGCGTATCCCGCGCTTCAGCCAGATTTGAAATCTGATTTTCTCCTTCGGTCATAGCATCGATTACCAAAACACGATTGGATTCGCTCTTGGAAGAGGGAAGGGGGATGCGAGTAGCGGTGAAGTCTGACTTCTGTATTAGGTGCAAAATAGACATCGTATCAGTTTGCAATGGTGTGATAAGTTTAGGATAAGCTTTGGTAATAGTGGATCGATTCTAGGATTTCCTCGCGGCTGACCGGAATGTTGTACGTGCATTCCCCGATGGATTTCAACAGAGAAAACATAAGCGTATTTCCTTCATTCTTTTTATCCTGAAGGCAAAAATCAAGAACCGGTTCTAGGTCTTCTGCAGCGATGTTGATTTTGCCGTAGACTTTCAAAAATGCAGATAGGATAGTATCCAGTTCTGGTTCAGAAAGATTTAATTTCTTGTTGGAAAGATACGCTTCGCAAATCATCCCAACAGCAATCGCTTCCCCGTGAAGGAGATGCTTTGGTCCATCCAGATAATAGGTTTCGAATGCGTGTCCGATGGTATGTCCGAAGTTGAGGATCTTTCGAAGTCCCGCTTCTTTTGGGTCTTCTTGCACAACCGATTTTTTGATTTCCACAGAGTGGCGAATCAAATCTTTCCAGTTGGAATTGGTCCAATTATCCAGATTTAAACTTTCGAAGTAAGATTTGTCTCGGATCAGTCCGTGTTTGATGATTTCAGCAAAACCGGATCGAAGTTCGTTTTGAGGCAAAGTCTCCAAAAATTCAGGAGCAATAATGACAGATTCGGGTTCATTGAAGACACCGAGATGATTCTTCAATCCTTCGAAGTCAACCCCCAGTTTTCCTCCGACACTTGCATCTACCTGCGAAAGCAAAGTTGTAGGCAGATTGATAAATCGAATACCACGCTTATAGATGCTCGCACAAAAACCACCCATATCGCCAATCACGCCTCCGCCTAAATTCAGCAGAAGAGCTTTGCGATCAAGTTGAGCTTCAGTCATGGAGGCCCAGATTTCTGTGCAGGTTTGAATGGTTTTGTTTTTCTCGCCCGACTGAATTATCAGGTATTTAGTTTCCGAAGGAAGAATAGATTGAATCCGGGGAAGACAAAACTTTGAAGTGTTTTCATCAGCGAGTACAAAAAGTTGGGAGAAACTAATTTCCCGTAGAAGTGAAGCAAGATCGCTTGAGGTGTTTTCAGAAAAGATGATCGGATTCACAAAGAATTGGTTTTTTGCTGATTCTAAAGGTAAACCAAAATAGGCTAAGGGGAAGGAAATTCCCGCCCCTTAGTCTTAATGCATTACTTTTTTGCAGGTTCAGCTTCTCGAAGCTGCTTTTCCTGACGCTTCACTGATTCTTCGTGGATACAGTAAAGCAATTCTTTCATGAATTTCTCACTCAGATGTTTTGCTACACCTTTTTGAGTTCTGCTTTCCATTACGTCTTTCCAGCGGTCTGATTGAAATACGGTCAAATGGTGCTCTCTTTTATGTGCTCCGATTTGATCGATTACAGAGAATCTTTCCTGAAGGATATCCAGCATTTGGTCATCCAGGTGGTCTACAGCCCTGCGCAAATCCTGAAGTTTTTCATCAGGCTTCATGTTTTCAAGAGGTTGCTTAAAGTCGATCGAGTTGATCATCTCTCTCAAAGCCTTTGGGGTCACTTGTTGCTTTGCATCAGACCATGCTTTATCAGGATCGTGGTGAGTTTCGATCATCAAACCGTCCAAACCGAAGTTCATAGCTCTTTGAGCGACTTCCAATAATCCGTCTCTCTTACCCACGATGTGAGAAGGATCGTTGATTACTTCCATTCCTGTCCACTCCCGCTTCAGGTGAATTGGCATGGACCAGTTTGGCTTATTTCTGTATCTCTTGTCGTATGAATCAGAGAAACCTCTGTGGATTGCCGCCAGTTTATCAATTCCGACAGAATACAGTCTTTCTAATGCACCAATCCAAAGTTCCAAATCTGGGTTCATTGGGTTTTTAACCATGACAGGGATGTCAACGCCTCTGAGAGCATCTGCGATTTCCTGAACTGCGAAAGGATTGACGGTAGTCCTGGCACCGATCCAAAGTACATCTACCTTGTATTTCAATGCTAATTCTACATGAGCTGCATTTCCAACTTCAGTTGTGATCGGGATATTAAGGTTATGCCTTACGATTTCCATCCACTTAAGACCTTCTTCACCCACTCCTTCGAAACTACCTGGACGGGTTCTTGGTTTCCAGATACCTGCACGGAAAAGAGCCGGTATCATATTCTCTTCTTTCATTTCCTTGCAGATCTGCTCGATCTGCTCAGGAGTCTCTGCAGAGCATGGTCCTGCAATGATCAATGGAGTGGAAAGTCCTAATCCCCAATCTTTAACTTGTTTGTGTGGCTTCATAGTACTGAGCTGTTTAAATGAAAAAAGCCCGACTCTCGCGAATCGGGCTTTTATTTTTTATTTTTTCTTAGTTTTTGGCTAGACAATAAACAGCTCCGATTCGATTTTGGCTTCGAAAATAAAAATAAAAGAAGGTAAAATAGATCGCTGCTGTGATTAACATGTTTCAAATGTAAAAGCATGATTTTTAAAAACAAAATTAATTTTCGTCAATAAGATTGTCTATTCAGTAATTAAAGGATAGAATTCTTGATTTTTCTCCAAATCGGTAAAAAAACAAACGTAAAACAGTATAATCTTTTTTTATTAAGCCTATTTCGGTATAATATTTTGAAATTTTTTTTATGAAATTATTTGCCTGCTGACATTGCACTTTTGAAGAAAGGAAAATTGGCGAAGTTTTTTGCGCTTTCATTTCGTTCCGGCAAAATCAGATCTGGAATAGAATTAATCAGGTTTTATACTAGTTTTCAAGGGTACACAAATACTGGAAGATCCCCTCTTTTGACCCGGTCAATTATCGTAACAAAACCCAAGCTAAGGCGGTTTTTTTGATATCTTTGCACCTTTATTTGAGCGATATGCCCGTAAAACCCACCCTTTCTTTTAAGAATCTTGAAGTAGCATTTGCTTCCAAAAGCGATGCAGAACTCAGAAAAATGTACCTGATTTTTGCAACTTTAAACAATAATCTGATTTCAGATTTAGGCATTGGCCTCGCAAATTTGGCTTTCAAACTCAGGCTTCCTGTCAAAGGAATTATGAAAAAAACCATGTTTGGTCATTTCTGCGGGGGGGAAACCATTGCAGAAAGTATCAAAGCTTGCCAAAAACTTTCGAAATTCGGAGTGGAATCCATTCTCGATCTTTCAATTGAGGGGAAAGGTGATGAAGAAAGCTTTGACCAGACGACGGAGGAAATCCGCCAGACAATGGTTGAATCTGCAAAGGTGAACTACATGCCTTTTGGAGTTTTCAAGACAACCGGTTTGGGAGATTATCATATTATGATGAAGATTCAGGCGGGTGAAAAGTTGTCTGCGTCCGAGGAGATTGCATTTTCCCGTACCAAAGGCCGAGTTGATTTGCTTTGCAAAACCGCACATGATCTGGGCCTGAAAATCCTTGTCGATGCTGAAGAATCCTGGTTCCAAAATGCAATCGACGACCTGGCCTACGATGCAATGGAGAAATATAACTCCGAGCGCTGTGTAGTGTACAATACCTATCAAATGTACCGTCATGACTCGCTGGCTAGATTGAAAAAAGCGCATGATGTGGCTCAGGAGAAGGGTTACATTCTTGGTGTGAAAACCGTCCGAGGAGCGTATATGGAAAAGGAGCGTGACCGTGCTGAGGAGATGAATTACCCTAGCCCGATTCAGCCAGACAAAGGCTCGACAGACAAGGATTATGATGCTGCTTTGAAATATTGTATTGAAAATAAAAAAGGAATCTGGCTCGTCTCAGGTTCGCACAATGAAGAGAGTAATCTGCTCCTAACAGAATTGATGAATTTGCATCAGATTCCGGTAAATTCAGATCATACCTACTTTTCTCAACTGTATGGAATGAGCGATACGATTTCATTCAATCTGGCAAAAGCCGGATACAGAGTTGTGAAGTACGTTCCTTACGGTCCGGTGGAAAAAGTAATGCCCTATCTGACCAGAAGAGCTTCCGAAAACACCAGCATTGCCGGTCAAAGCAGCAGGGAGTTTGATCAGATCAGAAAAGAAATGAAACGTCGGAAAGCAGTTGGCAGTAAGCAGTAGTCAGTAGGCAGTTAGCAGTTAGCAGTAGGCAGTGGGCAGTAGTCAGTAGGCAGTTAGCAGTGGGCAGTTAGCAGTAGAGTTGACATTAAGCAGTTAGCAGTGGGTAGTTTTCAGTAAGCAATGGTCAAGGAACATTCGATTGTTGACTAATTGATTAGAAAAATAAACTAGGAGGCTTTTTAGTCTCTGGAAAAAAATAGAATAGACATGCAAGTTTTAAGCGAACAGGAATTAGAAAGACGTAAGGATAGGGAAGAGTTGATGCGGTTGGGGATCAATCCCTATCCTGCGGAGGCTTTTCGAATCAACGTAACTGCGGAGGACATCCATAAAAATTACGAAAACAGAAAGACCGATTACAAAGATATCTCCATTGCAGGACGTCTTATGAGTCGCAGAATTATGGGGTCGGCTTCTTTTGCGGAGATCCAGGACTCAACAGGAATACTTCAGATTTACATCCGCAGGGATGATATTTGCCCGGATGAGGACAAGACTTTTTACAATACGGTTTTCAAAAAACTGTTGGGATTGGGAGATTTCATTGGAGTGAAGGGATATATATTCACCACTCAGACAGGAGAGATTTCTTTGCATGTGACTGATATCAAAATTCTTTCCAAGTCTGTAAAGCCACTTCCTGTGGTGAAAAGAGATGAAGAAGGTCACGTTTTCGACGGGTTCACCGATCCCGAACTTCGGTATCGCCAACGCTACGTGGATTTGACTGTGAATCCGGAGGTAAAAAGCACGTTCATTACTCGGGCCAAAATAATCTCCAACATGCGTCGCTATTTTGACGATCATGGATGGCTCGAAGTGGAAACCCCGATTCTTCAGGCAGTTCACGGCGGTGCAGCAGCCCGACCTTTCAATACCCATCACAATACGCTGGATATGCCGCTTTTCCTGAGAATCGCAAACGAATTGTATCTCAAGAGATTGATCGTCGGAGGATTTGAGGGAGTGTATGAGTTTGGGAAAATGTTCCGAAACGAAGGTATGGATCGAACTCACAATCCGGAATTTACTTCCATGGAAATCTATGTGGCCTACAAAGACTACATCTGGATGATGGAAATGGTGGAGGAGCTTCTCGAAAAAGTGACACTGACTATTCATAATCAAACGGTGGTCAAAGTAGGGGATCGTGAAATCGATTTTGCCGGACCTTACAGAAGATTGACAATGTATGACTCCATCAAGGAATTTGCAGGAATAGACGTGAGTCATTTTGACGAGGGAGGCTTAAGACAATTTTGCCTAGACTTGGGCATTTCCGTGGACGATACGATGGGCAGAGGTAAATTGATCGATGAGATCTTTGGAGCCAAAGTAGAAGAGCATTTGATTCAGCCGACTTACATCACAGATTATCCCATCGAAATGACGCCTTTGGCGAAAAAGCACCGCACTTCGCCCGGATTAGTTGAGCGATTTGAGCTTTTCATCAATGGAAAAGAAATAGCTAACGCATATACAGAATTGAACGACCCAATCGATCAGCGTGAGCGATTCGAAGATCAGTTGAAACTGGCAGAGAGAGGGGATGACGAGGCGATGATGATGGATGAAGATTTCCTTCGCGCGTTGGAGTACGGCATGCCTCCAACATCAGGTTTGGGAATCGGGATTGATAGATTGACGATGTTGCTGACGAATAAAACCACCATTCAGGAAGTTCTTTTCTTTCCTCAGATGAGACCGGAGAAAAAGGCTATTGAAATGACCGAAGAGGAGAAAGGTATTTTTGAATTACTAAAGCAAGAATCTCCATTGGCTTTGGCTGACTTGAAAGCAAAGTCTGGATTAAGCGGTAAGAAATGGGATGTGGCGATGAAAGGCCTTACAGGCAAAGGTGTAGTGGCAGTGACTAAAGACGGTGATTCTGTTAAGGTATCGCTGGTGGATTAATACTTTTGCCGCCGTGAGTGTCCCCACTCACGGCTTTCTTTATTACATTCTTTCATCTATGTGAGTTAAAAATCTCTCGCTTCTATGAGTGTCCTCACTCACGGATTTCAATTCTTGATGCTTTTTGTTCAATCCCTTCAGGATTGGGGATACACATTCATTCTTACAATTCCACCCATTGCATGGGTGGCTATTCATGGTTCGATCCCGTCGGGATCAGTAAAAGTCTTTTGATAAATACTCAGACTGCAACGCAGTCAAACTATGAATAGCCATGGGTGCAACCCATGGGAAATTGAAAGTATTAGAGAGTTTCGGTCAAGCCTGAAGGGCCTGAACTATAACGCGGGTGCTGAATTCTCGAAATTCCATAAATATGATTTTAAATTGAATTCAGACAATTACCACCATTTTAAAAGCTGCAAATTGGTGTATTGAGTATCTTAGGAAAAACTAAGTTTTAATGGAGGGAGAAACAAGAAAAAAAAGGAAAGTTTTGCTGATGGGAGCAGGTGCAGCTATTTCATGGGGTGGGCCAAGTACAAGTCAAGTTACTGACTTGATTTTAGGAAGATTGGAACCAGATACTGCCAGAAATACCGACCTTAAGCTTACTAACTTGATCTATAATTTTTTTCATATTAAATATTCTCAAAACTCAACCTATAAGGAAGCGAATATAAATTTTGAGGATATTATAAATGTTGTAGAAGAATTAATACTCTTTTATTACGAAGAAGAAAAAGAAGGAGCTAATCATATTCTTCCGCACTTTTTCGATATTAAACCTGATTTTAAAAAAGATTTGGAAGCATGCTTCACAAATGAGAAGTCTCTCTATGAGAATCTTTTAGACTCATTGAAAGATATTTTCTCTTCGATTACAACACTTGTTCATAGATATTCATGGCACTATTCAGAGTTAAATTCCAAGATTTTACCTTGCGAAGAGCATTTTGATTTATTCAGAAAAAATGAGAGGTCTTTATTAATAGAATTGTTTAATTCGTGGGCATTCAAAATAGGTTTAAATAATTCGTTTACAAGGGTATATACTCTAAATTATGACAAGCTATTTAAAATCTTATTTGAAAATTTAATTTGTAAAAATAATTTTTTAAACCAGAGTGAAGTATTTGATGGATTTGAAACAGGCTTTTACGAGGCAAATCTCAAAAGGATTTTATTTAATAGAAATGAGCATTGTCATTTCAATTTGCATGGTTCTATTTATTGGCATTTAATTAAAAGGAATCGGAATAATGGATTGGAAGATTTTCATTTGGTATCGAATTCTAGTCCATACTCTCAACTTTCAAATGGCGGAATGATTTCAGAACTTGAAAAAGGAAGGCCATTTGTGCATTCAAATATTATAGCTGGGTATAAAAAGACGCAAAGAAGTTTCAGTACTCCATTTAAACAGATGCAAGCAAGTTTTGAAATGGATTGTTTGGAGGGAGATGAGATTTTTATTGTTGGATATTCATTTTCTGATTCTCATATCAATGCTGGGATAAATACTGTAATTAATAATAATGAAAATTGTAAGATCCATATTATAGATCCAAGTTTTAAGGATGGAGAATTGGCTTTAAAAATATCGAATTTAATAAACCTCTTTCCAAGCCTTTTGGATATAAATAAGTTGGTAAAGGATTCTAATAATGAGCACCCTATGCCAAAGGTTTTTCTTCAGGGAAGGTTAAATATATATGACTTGACCTATGAAGAATACTTGAAGTTTGAAAATGGGCCGAGCTAATTTTTCTTTTTCATCTCCACACACCATCAATTTTTCGAATTCTACAACCGTTCGTAAAAATGCCAAATCAACGGAGCGAGACTTTCTGCAATTCAAACTTCATTTCTCTATCTTAGAATTCAAAGCTATTCCCCATGCCCAAATACGCCCTTCATATCAATGGTTCTGAGAAAGTAGTTGACGTTGAACCCGATACTCCTTTGCTTTATGTGCTTCGAGATTACCTTGAACTCAATGGACCGAAGTTTGGGTGTGGACTTTCCCAATGTGGAAGCTGTATGGTGCTTGTGGATGGAATTGCAGTTACCAGCTGCCTCAGACCTATTGCTTCAATTGGTGATGCTGAGATTATCACATTGGAAGGCCTTGCAAGTGAAAACGGGGAACTCCACCCTGTTCAGAATGCATTTATAAAAGAGCAAGCGGCTCAGTGTGGCTACTGCCTAAACGGAATGGTCATGGTAGCTGTCAGCCTTCTGAATGAAAACCCCAATCCGGATGAGGAAGAAATCAAAGATGCCTTGCAGATGAACTTATGTCGCTGCAGTGCTCATACCCGAATCATCAAGGCGATCAAAAGGGCCTCCAACAATCTACAAGGAACATGATCGAACTACCCAAAACTTCCAGAAGAAAATTTCTCCAAAATATCGGCTACATCAGCATTGGGTTCCCTTTGCTTGGTATGCATTTCGGTGAGCAGGATCCTATTATTGCTGACCGTGTAAATTATCAGGGCAAATTACCTGGAAGCATCGGAGGTGCCAGTAAGGTTAATGCATGGCTTCAGGTTTTAGAGGATGGTCGAGTGATGGTCTATTCTGGAAAAGTAGAGTTGGGTCAGGGCATCCGAATGGCAATCTGCCAGGTGGCGGCCGAAGAGTTGGATCTGGAACTGGATCAAGTGGAGGTTCATTTGGCGGAAACTGGCTTGACCCCCGATGAAGGCTATACTGCAGGAAGCGGTTCGGTGCCAAATAGTGCTATGTCGGTTCGATATGCTGCAGCTACTGCCAGGCAAAAACTATTGGAAATGGCCAGTATAAAGTTGAAGGTGCCTGTTGAGGACTTGATTTTTTACAATGGAATGGTGAAAACCAAAAAGGGAAATCAATCTCTGAATTTTGCTGAGATTCTGGAAGGGGCTCAAATTGAGATGGAAGTTACTGTTCCTGTTCCTGTCAAAGTCAAATTAGGTTACCGGTATGTGGGAAAGCCAATTCCAAGAAAGGACATCGAAAAAATGGTTCGGGCGGAAGAATTGTATATCCAGGATTTACGATTTCCCGGGATGCTTCATGCGAGAGTTTTGAGACCAAGAGGATACCATTCAAAGTTGGTGAGCTTGGATGAAAGCGGATTGTCAACAGAAGTTTCCGGAGTAATCAAAACCGTCATCAATGGCAGTTTTATAGGAGTCCTTACGGAGCGGGAATATCAAGCTGTAAAGGCTGAACGCTACTTAAGAGCTAATTCTGAATGGACTTTAGGCACTACTTTTCCAGATCAGCAGAATATTTATACCCATATTAAGTCTATAGCCGATCAACCTCAAAGCATCAGAAATGAAGGAAATATAAGTACAGAATTGAATGGTCATGAGGTATTTAAAGCTACGTATACCAAGCCCTATTTGAAGCATGGGTCTATTGGCCCCGCCTGCGGAATTGCCATGTTCGATGGAGAGATCCTCCATATTTGGTCACATAGTCAGGGGATTTATCCTATGAGAAGTGCGATTGCAGGTATGTTGAAAATAGACAAGGAAAAAATCCATGTGATAGCAGTTCCAGGCGCTGGATGTTTTGGTCATAGTACAGCAGACGATGCGGCAGCGGATGCTTCAATTCTGGCTTTGGCACATCAAGGAAAGCATATTCGAGTGCAATGGTCCAGACAAGATGAGCATTCCTGGGACCCTTACGGTTCTGCCATGATCATGGAATTGGAGGCGAGTTTGGGCGAAGATGGAAAGATCAAAACTTGGAAATCGGACGTTTGGACGGACTCTCACAGCATGAGGCCAAATAATAATCCTGCAACGCTTTTGGACAGCCAGTATTTGGAAAATCCTGTTGAATTAGAAGATCGAGGGTATTTGGCAGGTGGTCATAGAAATGCTGATTCCTATTATACCATTCCAAACATGCAGGTGAACGCACATTATTTTGATGGTCCTTTGAGAGTTTCTTCCCTGAGGAGTTTGGGTTCCTACACGACCATTTTTTCAATCGAGTCCTTCATGGATCAACTCGCAGAAAAAGCTGGAAAAGATCCTTTGGAATTTCGATTAGCCCATTTGGAAGACGAACGAGCGATTGCGGTAATTACTAAAATCCGAGAAATGTGTGATTCTGAAATTTTGAAGGAAGGAGAAGGGATTGGCTTTGCTTTTTCCCGGTATAAAAACACAGCAGCTTATTCAACAGTAGCAGCTAAAGTATTGGTTAACAAAGAGACAGGAGATGTACAAATCAAGAAAATGTGGGCAGCAGTTGATGTAGGGGAAATCATCAACTTAGATGGAATTACAAACCAGATCGAAGGGGGAATGATTCAAGCTGCAAGTTGGACCCTCAAAGAACAAGTCACTTTTGATCAAAATGGAATAACAAGCACCAATTGGGCGAGCTATCCAATTATCCGGTTTAATGAAATTCCTGAAGTGGAAGTTGCTATGATCGATCGACCTGATCAACCCGCTGAAGGAGGAGGAGAAGTTTCCATGCCACCGACAGGCGCCGCGATTGCCAATGCGGTTTACAATGCCTGCGGAAAGCGGGTTTATGATTTGCCGATTACCGCTGAAAAGATAAAATCCGCCTGAATCTACGAGGAAGTTGAAGGCTGGCTTTCGATCTGAAATTCAAGCAAAAAACCTGTTAGGAGCCAGGTTTTTTGATTTATGGGATTCAGTTAACACAAAGACTCGGAGGTGTCCCAAAAGTTTTTTTTTGTGAAATGAGTGTGTTGTGCCTGCAATGGCCAAATTCCCAAACCAATTCGAGATTAATAGGGGTTTGTAATTCGAAGGTTTTAGTATATTGGGAATGAGTTCATTAATTCACAGGGGATAAACGATTTTGGTGTTCTTGAATATAGGTAACTTTTATGGATGAATTAAAAGAGATAAGATTACAATTTCGGCAACAACAAGAGAAATTTGTTTACTATATTATTGCTTTATCTGTAGCTGCTATTGGTTTTTCAATAATAGCAACAAAGAATCAGGCTCTTAGCTGCTCCCATATTTTTGTTGCATTAGCAATATTATCTTGGGCTTTTAGTGTATTCTTTGGTTTTAGGTTTATAAAGTTGACTATTAGTACTTTGTTTTCAAATCACGTGTATATTCAGATTTTGAATGGTTCTAATCCTGAAGTTGGGAATAATATAAATTTGATCAAGGCTGCATCGGAGGGTGTAAAGATTGCGATGGATAGCAATTCAAGGAGTGCAAATAAAAGCCTAACTATTCAAGAAATATTATTCTATTTGGGCATAGTTTTTTATTTAGTATGGCATGTGATTGAAATGTTTAAAAATATATAATAATTTTTAAAAATGTGACTTATGAAATCATCTATCATTATTTCCAGTACAGAATCAATCGAGGGAATGAAAATTGAAAGGTATTTCGATTTAGTTTCTATAAATGTTGTTCTGGGGACCAATCTTTTTTCAGATATAGGAGCTTCCTTCACTGATCTTTTTGGTGGTGCTTCTGATATCTACCAGAATAAATTAGAGAAAATTTATAAAACTGGGTTGGATAAATTAAAGCGCAAAGCGCAGCAACTTGGTGCAAATGGTATAGTAGGAATACGGATAGATTTTGATGAATTAAGTGGTGGAGGCAAATCTATGTTTATGCTCTCAGTAATCGGAATGGCCGTCAAAATTAAGAGAATAGAAGAAGATAGAGTTGAAACTCAAGATTTGGGTAAGTCTGTTATTTTGCCAGAAGAACTGGAAGAACAAATAAGGAAAACAAGAATCACTAGAAAAATAAAAAACTCTGAATCACCTTCACAAGAAGATTGGGATGCCTTGTTGGAAAATCCAATGGAAGAAATCTTGGATGACCTCTTGAAAATATATTTATTTCATTTCAAAGATAGCCACACTGCAATTTACGAGGGTCAAAAATCTTTAAGAAGTTATTTTCCTAATTTCTTGCAAGCCATTTCAGAAGAGTCTGTTTCAATAGCTCTCTACTCAAAAATTACAGAAAACTCAGTGGTTATATCAACTTTGATAAAAGAAAGCAAAAGTTTTTCGCCCGAAAAAACAATAGAGCTAATAGACAAAGGAGATTTAGATAATGCAATTCTTACGCTACAATCTGACAAACGTTTCTATACTAGTAAAGATTTAGCGATAATGAATATAATATCGAATAAGTTGGAAAGTCTACCCAATACAGGAAAAATAGAAGTTGTTAAAACGCTATTAGGAGGGAATAAGGAAAAATTTATTTGTGAAAATAATCATCAAAACGGTTCAGAAGTTGAATTTTGTTCTTCTGAAGGTTGCAATAGAAATATCAAAGGGCTAAGAAAAACTGATTTAGAGAGAATTGAAACATTCAAATTAAAAGTGGAGGGATTAAAAACTTTGTTGGATTGATGAAATCCCACCTTTTTCTACTAAAAAAGGTTAAGTCCAGATTCCCAAAGAATAATGTAAAAAGACCGGAAAACTTATCTTCCGGTCTTTTCATTCCACAGCCGCTTAACTTAATCAAAGACTTTTTGAATTAGGGATAAATTCTCCCGGATCAACTTCCCGGTTTTTGTTTCTTTTGTTTTTCAGCATAGCCAAAAACCTTCTGAAGTAATGTTGAAGTTCGAGCTGAAATATTTTCTCTGATCTTCAATTCCTCTTTTGCGATTTCGATAAATAGGCCATCAATCGCTTTCTGGGTAACATAGGCTGTTAAATCTGTATCCACCTTTTTCACAAATGGTACTTTATTATATCGGGTCATCACGTCACTCCAATATTTGGTTGCATCTACTTTTTTCAAACTGGAATCAATTATCGGGGAGAATTTCGCGCTCAGGGAGGTAGTGGTGGTTCCTTGGAAATACTGTGTTGCGGCATTCTGCTCCCCAAGCAAGATTTTCTGAACATCCAGGAAACTCATTTGCTTGATCGCGTCGACAAAAATAGGCTTGGCTTCATTGGCTGCATCTTCAGCAGCACGATTCAGACTGGTTATCACCTGATCACACATCGATCCTAAGCCCAGAGAGCGAAGGGTACTTTCCACATTTTTTGCTTCCTGTGGAAAAAGGATTTTCACATCGAGATTTCCCAGATAGCCATTTTCAAGGGAAAGTCGCTCAGAACTGATTCCTGTTCCTTTCTCCAAAGCTTCTTTTATTCCTGAGTTGATTTCGGCATTGGTTGGGGTCATGAGTTGCTGACTTGCTGCATCGGCGATCTGAGTGAGGGTCGCACAACTAGTCAAAATCATGTATATGGAAAATACGATTGGCGTTAGTAATTTTTTCAAAGCTTGTTTTGGTTAAATCTCGTTGGTTTTTTTTAAGTAGTGGCAAAAGCCATTCCACAGAAAAGATTTACGATTTATTTCCTGTTTTAGATGGATATTAATATCCGAACAGAAATATTGAGATGTTTTTTTGGCTTTTTTCTGATTCAAATTGAAAATTTAGAGAAATGCATTTTTTATAAAATTGACCATACTTTATTTTTATTTCAACAGAATGGTTAAATGATTAAAAAAATGATAATTTAATAATTCAAATGTTGATAATATTTTAATCTATGAATCTCAGGCTCAATTCTGAATTCGGCACGTTAAAGGCCGTGTTGATGCACCGACCGGGAATAGAAATCGATCGGCTTACTCCATATAATAAGGAGTATTTGCTTTTTGAAGATGTACCGTATCTCGAAGCCTTACAAAAGGAACATGACTTTTTCTCTGATTTAATTAAGCAATCTACAGGTGCCCAAGTGTTCCAATTGAGAGAATTGCTGGTCAAGGTTATTTCTGATGAGGAAATTTTGCTTAAACTCATGCGCGAATCTCTGCGAAAGTCAGGCCTCGTTCATGTTGCAGAGGATATTTTGGAGCGGTATTCTACCGCCGAATGTGCAACTGCTCTTACAGCCGGGATTAAAATACACGAGCTGAAGCGAAAAATACCCAGCCTTAAAAATGGCGAATTGATGGACTTTGCTTTTGCAATATCTCCATGCCCGAACTTATATTTCCAGCGGGATCCGATGGCTTTGACTCCTTCCGGGGTTATTTTTTCCAGTATGAAGATGGAAGGAAGACAGCGGGAAGCTGACTTGGTCAGGACGATTTTCGAAAATCATCCTGAATTTAAAGACTTTGTCAATCGACTTTATCCGGTCCTTGGTCACGAAAATCCTCCGAGTATTGAAGGGGGAGATGTGATAGTCCTTTCTCATAAAGCTGTAGCCATCGGCAATTCGGAAAGAACTGACGAAAAAGCCATTTATCATGCCGCCAAAGCGATGCTTGCAGAGGGGTCGGTCGAGCGAGTTTATGAGGTTCACCTTCCAAAAAAGAGAAACTACATGCACTTGGATACGGTGTTTACCGTGATCGATGAAAATTTGGTTTTGACCTATCCAGATGCCTTAAATGCAGTGCTTCAGACTTCCCTCTACACGCTCAAAGAAGTCAAAGATGACAAAATTCACATCAAACGAGAAGTACTGAAAGAGTCTTTATTGACGATTCTGGAGCGGGAGATTCCGCATTTGGAGATCCTTCACACCGCAGATGGAAATCCTGATTATTCCATGCGTGAGCAATGGTTTGACGGAGCGAATGTATTTGCGATTGGAGCACGACGAGTGATTTCTTACAATCGAAACATTCATACCAACAGGGCTTTGAGGCAAATGGGAGTGGAGGTTTTGGAGATTCCATCGTCTGAACTTTCCCGTGGTCTTGGTGGTCCGAGATGTATGACGATGCCGCTGAGTCGAGCCAAAGTGTAAGAATTTCCGATTTCGGATATTTAATTTCGGATTTATTGGTTAGGTCTTACCTTATTTTCGAACTGATTGAATTTTGCAGTTTTTATCATTGCGATAAAAATTGAAAGAAGCTCATTTCCCTCTTTCCATAAGGGATCAATCACTTTGGAATCGGCAAGTCCTGATTCTTTTATAATTTCTAACCAATATAAAGTTTCATCAGCCTCCTCTTCAACAATTCCAAGTTTTGCTATGAATTCGGCCTTAGATCTTCCTCGAAGGGCCGAACGATAATTTGCTCCCACGGAGGTTGCTGATTTTATTATTTGATTGCAAATCGGAAAGGTTGAATTTTTACGAGGCAATTCTTCAGTCATTTTTATGACAGCCAATGCAAAAAGCTTTGATCTGAGTTTGATTTCTACTTTCATGATTTAAAAAGTTAGTAAAAAATATCCTTCATCTTAATCAATTAAAGGTTCAGATTAAGGCTTTTAAATCAGCAATCCGAGATCCGCAATCCGCAATCCGTCATCTGTCAAAGAAAGACCGTCTTCTCGACACTTTCAAATCGGATAGTAAGCTTGATTTAACCCGGATGTCAATGCTGTAAGAAGTGAATTTTCCGAAAGGAATCCAGTTTACATTCATTTGCCAGCAATGAAGATCCCTGGCAATACCAATCATGGTCTGCGTTATTTCATTTGCCTGCGCATCATAACCCGTATTTAAATTGATTTTCCACTTGTCAGAAATGGACACGTCACCGCTGACTGTGACGGTTTGGGTGATGTTTTGGGTTCCGCTTGTCTGTTTGTTGTAAGCGAGATTGTAGCCAAACGTGACATTCCACGGAATACTCCAGTCAATGTATTGACTTGGATCGGTTACTATTCTGTTGATTTCACTTTCTACCACCTGATTCATGACTCCGCCTTGTTGGAGGAAATCATCGGTGATTTGATCCCTGACTTCTCCCTGATTTTTAGCCCCGGATGGATTGAGTGAGGCGTTCAGGTTGAGAGAAGCATTTCGAATAGTGCCAAGGCCTTGACCATTATTCCATGCATACTCATTAATTCTCCTTACAGATTCCAATTCGTTGTTAGTGGTATAAGCCGCAGTGGCATAAGGATCGAGAGTCGTGCTAAAATTCACAGAGAGCTTCCTGTCAAAAAAACTGGTTCTTGCCCGGATACTGAACGGTGCCAGCTGAAAAGAGTCTGCTGCAAAATTGTAACTGGTACCGAAATCTATGTTTTCAAGAAGTGGGATCTTCTTAGTAGTCGCTTCAGCCGTGTCGGACTCGGACAAGAGTTTTGCTTCCAGAACACTTCGAATATTGATACTCAAAGCCCTTGATTCTCCAAGCGGCGCACCTCCATAAATGAATCCCTCATGTCTTGAGAATCGCTGGGTATCGCCTTCGTCATTCACCCGTACATCCTGGTAATATCCGAAAGAAGGATCAGAGAAATCCGGGGTGTAGCTAAAGCCAAATGACGGTTGAATATGTTGTCGGATAGTCTGGATTTTACCTTTTTTGAAGTTATAAAAGCCGTAAATGTTGGTGTTCAGGTTAAATGAACTGTTGTAGTAAGAAACTCTGTTGAAACCATCCTCAATGATTTTGTCTACCCGTTCCTGAGCAGGATTGTAGTAGTAATTGATCTTTTGAAGATACCAGATTTCGTTGAGGCTGGCGGAGGCAGTTCCTGTGAAATACTTGAAAAGTGTGAAATTTGAACTTACTGGAATTCTGTTTTGAGCGCCATTATTGGCATTTTTAAGCAGTAAGCTGAAGTTTTCCGCAGTGAATGGGATCAATTCAGGAGCGGAAGAAGATCCTCCTGTCAAATCGCTGCCTGTTCCAAACTGCTGCGGAACTCTGTTAGAGATTGAGTTTTGAAAATCGAAATTATACGCCAAGTTAAGCGTCTTCAACGGTTCAAATTTTACGTTTTTGAATGGATTTTGACGATTCATCGCCACAGAAAGCGTCGGAAGACTCAGGCTTACTTCTCCGGTTTGGATACTTTGAGAATGTCTTAGGCTGGAAGAAAGTGAGAAAGGAGTTCCAGAAAAAGTCTTTGAAAAATTGACGTTTGATTGTAGGTCGGCTGTAATGTTGTTGGTAAAATTATTTTGACTGATTACATTATTAAAATAACTAGTGCTACCAGCATTCACTGAAGCAGAAAAACGGCTGTTCCCCCTCGATTCTGGTGTGTGACTCCAAGTGACCCGGAAGGTATTGTAATCTAACGGATTGAGTTCGGTTTCTGGTGATTTGAATTTCTGAAAATCTATATTGAATCCTCCGCCGAAGCGGTAGCGCTTTTTATATACCGCTTGAGATTTAACTCCATATCCCCCTTTTGAATAAATATCCCCAGTGAGCCTTGCATGGATAAAGTCATTCAGAGCAAAATAATATCCGAAATCTCTCAGGAAAAGTCCCCTGGTCTTTTCCTCACCATAGGACGGGAAAATGATCCCGGATGCTTGCTCTTCGGGCGTATTTGGAATTATTCCAAAGGGTAAGCCTAGAGGAGTTGGTATTCCATTGAAATACATATTGAAAGGACCGGAAACCACCTGTTTACCCTCGACGGATTTGATTTTTCTGGATGAAATATGCCAATGGGGTTTAATGAGCTTGCAGGTGGTATAATATCCATGATCCATATAAATGCTACCATCTTCAGTTTTTTTGATTATTTCTCCTCGAAGTACGCCATCTTGTTGCTCTGTCACCACGTCTTTAATGATGGCTTTTTGAGTTTTGAAATTGTAGCGCATTTCTTTCCGGATTTCATAGACAGATTGCCCGTCCTTGAAAAATGGATTTCCGGCAACAATCCCCAGACTGTCTGTCACTCCACTGGCAAATATTTCAGATTTCGCCCAATCAATAATAATCAGATCCGCATCCAGTCGGATTTTTCCATATTCAAACCATGCCTTATTGTACAAGAATACCTGATTAGTCGCAAAATCTGTAACTATGCTATCCTCAGCGAAGTAGGTGATTTCTGTAGTGATACCATTCCTGGGCACAATATTTGAAGAATCAAGACTGGACAAAGTATCCAGAGAAACTGGAAGCGAATCGGAGGGAAATATATTCCGAGTAGGTGAGACTAGAGTGTCGGGAACAATTAATCTTCTTTCTTGAGGTTGTTTTGCAGGTTGCTGCGCAGTGGCCCAAAAAGGAACAAGCAACAGCCCAAAAAACGAAAATAAAAGGAGCCTGAATCCCTGCACTGCTGCTTACGCTTTGTTTAATTTGTGTGATATAATGTGTAAAGTTAATCCTATTGCCCTCATGGAACGGTTCAATAATAAAAAAATTCTTATTTGTCTGATATTAGTCATTCCGATTTTCTTTGGAGGATTTATTCCCAATGAAACGATGATGCCGGCATTCCGGATGAAAAAAATTGTATTAGATGCAGGCCATGGTGGAAAAGATCCCGGAAATATCGGTTCCAAAGCCCGCGAGAAAGATATCAATCTGGCAGTTACACTCTTGGTAGGCAAGTATATCAAAGAAAATATGCCGGATGTGGAAGTGATTTTTACCAGAAAAGACGACAGCTTTCCTACGGTACATGAACGTCCTAAAATTGCTAATAATAATAAAGCAGACCTATTTGTTTCCATCCATTCCAACTCAGCGCCCAACAAATCAGCTTTCGGAACAGAGACTTTTGTGATGGGTACCAAGCATTTTGAGGCTAATTTTGACATTGTCAAGCGAGAAAACTCAGTAATCTTATTGGAAGATAATTACGAAGATAATTACGAGGGATTTGATCCTTCCTCTCCTGAATCTTATATGATGTTTAACCTCATGTCTAAAGTACATTTCGGGAATTCAGTTTCTCTTGCAGATCAGATCGAAACTCAGTTCCGAGATCGTGTAGGTAGAAAAAGCAGAGGGGTTAAGCAAGGACCTTTTTTGGTGCTTTGGACCCCATCGATGCCATCCGTTTTGGTAGAGCTTGGATTTTTGTCAAACACCGAGGAAGAGAAATTCCTAATGAGTCAGGAAGGAAAAGAATACATGGCATCAGCCATTTACCGCTCCATTAAAGATTACAAAGATCAGATCGAAGCAAATTAATTTCAAACTGATCTCGAATCATTTAGCCCTTTTTCACTCCGGAAAAGGGCTTTTGTTTATCTTCCAGTCAAAACTTCTTGATCAGGAAATGAGTTTTTAACAGAAACCCAAATTTGACTTATGGACCCAAATACCGAAAATCAACCCCAGACTTTTGAATCCTTACTCCAATTTTTAAAGGAGAAATATGAACTCGTCAAACTTGGGGGTGGACCAAAAAGAATCCAAGCCGAGCATGCTAAAGGGAAGCTGACTGCTCGTGAAAGAGTTAATTACTTGATTGATACAAATTCTGATTTTTTGGAGATTGGCGCTTTTGCCGCCGATGGCATGTACGAGGAAGAAGGTGGTTGTCCTTCGGCTGGAGTAATAACAGGGATTGGATACGTAAGTGCTAAAATGTGCGTCATCGTAGCAAACGACGCCACTGTAAAAGCTGGAGCCTGGTTTCCGATGACTGCAAAAAAGAACTTGCGAGCTCAGGAAATTGCCATGGAAAATCGCCTTCCGGTCATCTACCTGGTAGATAGTGCAGGAGTTTTCCTTCCGATGCAAAATGAGATTTTTCCAGACAAAGAGCATTTCGGTCGTCAGTTTCGCAACAACGCTAAAATGTCATCCATGGGAATCGTCCAGGTGGCGGCGATCATGGGAAGTTGCGTGGCAGGAGGAGCTTACCTCCCAATCATGTCTGATGAGGCGATGATTGTTGATAAGACAGGTTCGATCTTTCTTGCAGGTTCATTTCTGGTGAAAGCCGCGATCGGCGAAACCATAGACAACGAAACACTTGGCGGGGCGACCACCCATTGTGAAATATCCGGAGTCACAGATAACAAATTCGCCAACGATCCAGAATGCCTGGATGCAATCAGAAGTATTTTTGATAAGATGGGCGCCAATCCAACTGCCGGATTTGATCGAATCGAGACAAAAGAACCTGGGATATCGGGAGAACAGCTGCTGAACATCTTCCCGATGGATCGGGCAAAGCCTTATGAAATGAGAGAGGTCATTTCCGGGTTAGTGGATGAGGGAAAACTGGATGAATTCAAAAAAGATTATGGGAAAACTCTGATTTGTGGAACGGCCAGAATAAATGGCTGGGCAGTGGGAATAGTCGCCAATCAGAGAAAAATAGTAAAAACTGCCAAAGGTGAAATGCAAATGGGAGGGGTGATTTATTCAGATTCTGCAGATAAAGCGGCTCGTTTTATCATGAATTGCAATCAGCGAAAAATCCCACTTGTTTTCCTTCAGGACGTAAGTGGATTCATGGTTGGAAGCAAAGCTGAGCACGGAGGGATCATCAAAGACGGGGCGAAAATGGTCAATGCCATGGCTAATTCCGTGGTCCCAAAATTCACCATCATCGTCGGCAATTCTTACGGTGCAGGCAATTATGCGATGTGTGGAAAGGCGTATGATCCACGTTTGATTTATTCTTGGCCGACCGCCCAAATGGCTGTCATGTCTGGAGCCTCAGCTGCCAAAACTCTGCTTCAGATCAAGGTAGCCTCGTTGAAGAAAAAAGGAAAGGAAATTGCACCCGAGGAAGAAAACCAGCTTTTGGATGAAATTACTTCGAAGTATAATGAAGAACTCAGCCCATATTATGCAGCTTCCAGACTTTGGGTAGATGGGGTGATCGACCCGCGAGAAACCAGAAAAGTGATCAGTATGGGGATTGAAGCTGCAAATCACTCCCCGATTACAGAAAGATTTAACGTAGGGGTGATCCAGACCTAGAAGGATTTCCTTAAATTATAATTTGGATATACGCACTTATACCTCTAGCAAACCAAATCCAATATAATATTAGCCCGACACTGGCGAAAACTCCACTTCGGTCTTCGGTCATTCAACCCATTGACCAAAGAGTATTCACTTACTGGCGGAAAAGCGTACATACATAAATTATTATACTGACTAGAAGCAATCCCAGTTTTTGCCTATGAGTACTTTGACCGACAGTGAGCTCAATGCTTTAGTTTCTTTGCTGGATGATTCAGACAGAGAAGTGAAAAATCATGTACGAAATAAAATCATTTCGCTTGGCACAGAAATCATCCCCTTTTTGGAGCAAAAGTGGGAGACCACATTCAATCCGGAGATTCAAAAAGAAATCGAAGAGTTGGTTCATGATCTTCAGTTTTCTCTGCTGAAAAACCGGCTGGAAGACTGGAAAAACAGGGAGGATCTCGATTTATTGACTGGGCTTTGGATCGTCAACACGTACCAATATCCGGATCTCGATTTTGCAAAGCTCAATGCTGAGATGCACCAGATTTATTTCGAAGTTTGGACGGCTTTCAAAAATGATCTTCAGCCCTATGAACAGGTGAAGATCATTAATAATGTCTTATTTAACATTCTTCGCTTTTCAGCCAATACCAAGAACTTCCATTCTCCTGGAAATAGCATGATTTCTACTGTTTTGGACAGTAAAAGAGGAAATCCTATCAGTTTATCTGCTATCTATTTGTTGGTAGCGAATAAGCTTGGCTTACCAATTTATGGAGTAAACCTGCCAAACCTTTTTGTCATGACTTATAAGTCTGAAGGCATCACTTTCTATATCAATGCTTTTAACAAAGGACTGATCTTCAGTCGAAAGGATATATTTAATTACCTTGACCATCTTAAAATCGAGCCGAGTGATGAGTTTTTTGAACCTTGCGAAACCAAACAAATTATCCTTCGAACGCTAAGGAATCTGGCACAGTCCTTCGAAAAATTGGGAGAGACTGAGAAATTAGAAGAGGTAAAAGAGTTGATTGCAATACTGGAACATTAATAAGTCCGAACGTTACACCCCATTGCTCTTACCTGAGATGCGATTGGTTTTTCGCCTTTTAGAATCTGATCGATTGCCTTGTCAAGATATCTCTCAGAAACGCTGCTTTCAGCCTGAGGATTATTATCTATTGCTCCGCGGAAAGAGATTTCCACCACGGAATTATTTGAAGTTAAAAAGATTACTTCAGGGATTTTCGAGATTTTGAAATACTTCACCCAGGCTTGTTCGCCGTCCATGAGGTAGGGCATGTTTAGTCCAGATTGATCGATATAGGATCGAAGTGCAGTTTGGTCTTCCTCTTTGCCGGCAACTTCAGGATTGACTAAGATAAAATTGAAGCCCTGACTTTGATATTTGCTTCGCAAAGCTTTGATCCTTCCCTCGTACATTTTGGCAAATGGACAATCAAGAGAATGGAAAACTAAAATCAAACCCTTCCCGCTAAGTTGAGATCCAATAGAAATTGTCTTTCCTGTAACGGCATCTACCAGACTTAACTTGGTAATATCCTGAGAAAAAGAGTTGATTGAGATTCCGATTATCAAAACCAGAAGAAAGGATAGTTTTTTCATTAGATGATTTGATTACCAAATGGTATAGGTGAGCACGACGTTGGAAATGATCCTAACCTGCACCTCATAGTAATGGTCTGCAAAGTCCGTTCCCTTTACTCTTCCTTTTATAAGCGAGGCATCGGAGGAGAATGGTTCCAAGAGAATATTTTCCCTAAAAGACACGCCTCTTTTACCCTGACATTTGAAGATTGATTCTTTGGCAGACCATGCCATCGTGTAATGTAAGGGATCCATTTCCAGAAATTCAATTTCTGATTTGTCTAAAAATCGGAAACCGATTTTTAGGATTTTTTCCCTAATAAAATCCATATCGATCCCCACAGGCGTGTCCCTATGGAATATAGCGCCCGCCAATCCTTCGGTATGTGATAAGGAAACAAAACCATTTCCATTCATGGCCTGGCTTTTTCCATGTTCATCTTTAAAAAATCCTGGGTAAGGCACATGTAAAACTTCAAGTGCATCCCTGATGGCCATCCTGGCCGTTGCCCATTCCTTCCGCTTTTCGGGGTGAGAAATGTTAGCGAAAGAAAGTTTTTCGCGAAAACTGAGGAAATCTAATGCTTCTTCTTCCTGTGACTCAATTATCTTGATAGCCAAGGCAGAGGAAGAGTCAATTTTTTCTATTTTTGTTTGCATAGGCCAAAAGGGCTCCGCTAAGTCTCAGTCCAATATATGTCAAAAATTCAAGTAAATAAGTTACACACCCTGACCGGGCACAACGATTGCGTTTATGCCTTAACCGGGGGGAGCGATCCTCGATTTTTTTATACAGGTGCAGGTGATGGGATGGTGGTAGAGTGGGATTTGGATGACCCAAAAGATGGCAAACTCATCGCCAAACTTCCTCATTCAGTTTACGCGCTGGAAGTCGATAAACAGCGAAATTTGCTTTTTATAGGGCATAATTTCGAAGGAATTCATGTGATCGATTTGAATGAGAACAAGGAAATCTGGTCTCTCAAGCTCACCGATCAGGCAATTTTTGACATCAAAGTTTTCGGCAACGAAGTTTATGTCGGGACAGGTGACGGAGTCCTGATCATCCTCAACATCGACGAGCGGTCCATTCTCAAACATATTAAGTTGAGTTCAAAAAGCATCCGGGTGATGGCAATCGCCCATGAAAAACGTCATATAGCCATCGGATTAAGTGATCATACCATTAAGGTTTTGGATCTGGCCAATGATTACCAGCCTGTTGCCAGTTTGACTGGGCATACTAATTCAGTTTTTGGTTTGGCATATTCACCGGATGAGCAGACGTTGGTCAGCGGGTCCAGAGATGCACAACTTAAGTTTTGGAGAGGTGACGACTACATGCTTTCTGAGAATATAGTGGCTCATTTGTATGCCATTAATTACTTATATTTCAAAGAAGACGGTAAGTACCTAGTCTCCTGCTCCATGGACAAATCCATCAAAGTTTGGGATGCCGTGGACAGGAAACTGCTCAAAGTGATTGATAAAGCAAGAAATGCCGGGCACGGCACTTCGATCAATAAAGTAATCTGGAGCACATACCAAGGACAAGTCATTTCAATATCAGACGACCGCACCATTTCCATTTGGCAAATAGAAGAAAGTTAATCTATGAAATCGAGCATAAAGAAAATGTTACTCTCTAGGATGATTATTCCAAATGCGAGATTCCATGTGACCATAAAAAAACATTTATAAACACATGAAAATAACCCCCGCTGCCATTAGGCAACGTTCCTTTGAAACGGGTTTCAGAGGCTATGAAAAAAAAGAAGTAGCTGCATTTTTAGACGAAGTCAGCGAAGTTGTGGAAAAACTCCATCAGGAAAATATGGAGGTCCGAACCAAGCTTCAAAACACTGAATCAGAAGCAAAAAGGCTGAAAGATGTGGAGGATTCTCTTTTCAGAACACTTAAAACTGCCGAAGACACAGGGGCGAGCATCATCGAAGAAGCAAATGAAGCAGCCGACCTGATCATTGCTGAGGCAAATCATACAGCCGAGCACGCCAACACTCACGCTAATCAAATTCTATCCCAGGCTAAAAAACATGCTGAAGACCAGGCAGCAATTTTAATTAATGCAGCCGAGAAAAAAGCTAAGGACACCATTCTTGAGCTTCGCGATAGCATGCAGGGATTGGTCCGAAGCTATGAAGGACTGGTGGAGCAAAGAGAATTGTTGGTAAAAAGCCTGAAGCGGCTTTCTCAGGATGCTCTGAATCAGATTGATCTTTCAGAATCTCACTTCACCCGAATAGACGCCAAAGCTCATCAGCGCGCTATCGAAGAATTGAGTCGTTCTAATTCTTTTATCCTGGCAAATATTGCCAACATTGCCCCGAAGTCGTCACCGATTCAGGAGAGTGTACCTGAACAAGTAGTGATTGACGAAGAGGAAATTTTGGCTGATGTAAGAGCCGAGTCAGAAATCCTGGAAGAAGAAGAAGAAATCGAAATCCATGATCAGGCACCGGATATTCAAATTGAGGAAGAGGTTATTGATGAAATCCCAGAGGAGCTTCCTGAAGAGATTGAAGAAGAGGTAATCGAGGAAACTCCGATTGTTACTGAGCTGCCGAAGGCAGTGGAGCAAAAATTTGTCGAGGAAATGCCCAAATCTGATGAAGTCAATAACAAACAAGCAGGGTCATTTTTTGACGACTTATAGCAATGGGGAAAGTTTCACTTGAAGGGATTGAATTTCACGCATACCATGGAGCCTATCCAGAAGAATCTGTTTTGGGAAACAGATTTACCCTTGATCTAGAGCTTGAGACAGATTTCAGAGATGCAATGATTCGCGATAATTTGAAAGCTACAGTGGATTACGGCAAACTTTACCAACTCATCAAAGCCCGAATGGATGTGAGAGTGAAACTACTTGAGCATCTCGGGCATATGATTATTACCGATATTTTGGAAGCGTATCCTCAAGCAACCCGAATCACACTTACTCTGAAAAAGCATCATCCAGCTTTGGGTGGATTAGTGAAGTATTCCGCAGTCACGGTCAGCTATCCGGAAGACTACCCCGGTGAATAAAATCCATGTATAACAAGGCTGAATCTACCCGAATTCGAACAGAATTTTGGATTGCGTTCGGGCAATACATGAAGCCTGTTCCCAATACGCAGGGCTATAAAACTAAATGGGCAAATTATAAAACCGGGGTAAAAGACATTTACTTCAGAATGAAAGCGGAGCGCGAATTTGCCTCAATAGGAATAGAAATCACCCATTCTGATGAGGAAATGCAGGAGTTGTTTTTTGATCAGTTTCGCGAATTCAAAAAAATCCTTCTCTCTTCAACAAATGAGGAATGGGATTGGAAGCTCCAATCCACCAATGAAATAGGACAGACGATTTCCAAAATTGAAAAAATATTGCCAAATGTAAATGTGATGGAAGAAGGGGATTGGCCAGAGATCATTTCATTTTTGAAGCCAAGAATCATCGCCCTAGATGAGTTTTGGGATACTGTGAAATCTGGATTTGAGAATTTTTAATAGGACTTCTTCGTATACCTAAATTCTTCAATTCTTCGGTCCCCATTTTCTGTCAGAGTAAGTTGAAGAATCATTTCATCCTCTTTTCTCTCCATTGTCAACCCGCTAAACCAGACGATATTTTCACCAACTTTCACCAATCGGAAAGTTGTCCAATCGTCTTTTCCATCCCATGGCGAAAGGTCGGGATTGAAATGCTTCAACTTCAGCGTGAAGGTTTCTCCTTCCTGTGCGATGTTCATAAACTCAGAAAATACCAATTTGCCATTTTCCAAAAAGCGAAACGTACCAATCATGTGTCCATCCATTGCAGGCATCCATACTTCCTCGCAATCACCGCCTGGTCCTGTTCCCACCCACACGCCTTCAATCCAGCTTATCTCTTCGATTTGGCCTTTTCCGGGAGTTTGTTCTTTTCCCAAAGTTTTGACTTGCGAAAAAGAAACTGATGCAAAAAGGAAAAAAGCTGGAATGAAAAGGTAGATTTTCATAGCGGTTTGGGAAAAGAGTCAAACCAATTTACTCAAAAATCAAATGTCGTGTCTTTTTGGAATATCCGGATTGATGAAAGTAAAACCACGAGCCTCATCGCCTTCGAAAAAATCAATTTGCATTCCCATCAGAAACATTAAATGCCTTTTTTCAATTAGAACAGGGATCCCAGAAATTTCAAACTTCCGATCCTCTGTTTTTGGTTTGTCAAATCCCAATGCATAGGACATTCCTCCGCAACCGCCACCTTTTACACCTACGCGCAAATGATAATCCGAAGGTATGTTTTTGGTGGCGATGATGTTTTTGATTTCAGCCTCTGCTTTTTCTGTAATAGTTACCGGGACAATCATGGCAGACAAATGTTTTTGGCAGGGATTTGGTTCGTTTGATTTTCAAATTTATCATTCCTTCAGATTTTAAGACAGTGATAATTTGTGGATATTCGAGTCAATTAAACAGCAAATGGATTACATCGTAGATTTACTCAAGATTTTATTACCAGCCGGCATCGTATTGTACGGTATGTACCTAGTAGTTATTTCTTTCCTTTCCAAAGACAGAGAGAAATTGATCGTAGAACTGAAAACTCAAAATTCACAAACTGTCCTACCCATTCGCCTTCAAGCGGCAGAAAGGCTTTGTCTTTTACTGGAAAGAATAAGTCCTAATAATTTGGTTCGTCGCTCCAACCCAGTGGCATATACGGTAGGAGAACTTTACTCACTGTTACTCGCAGAGGTGAGAGAAGAATTCAACCATAACTTTGCTCAGCAAGTTTATTTTTCAGAAGAAACTTGGGAAGCCGTAAAACGAGCAGTAGAAGAGGTGACTACTATTATTAACCTAAGCAGACAAATGCTGGAAGTAGATGCGCCGGGAATTGATCTGGCCAAAGCCATCTTCGCACAATCTTTGGAGAGGAAGAACGATGCTGTAGCGTTTGCGCTCAAGCAAGTTAAATCCGAAATCAATATTTATTTCTAAATATGACGACCATTAAGTCCAAAGCAACCGACTTGATCGAAAAGGCTAAATCGCTTTTTGGAAAACAAGTCCAAGCGCTAGCAAGCCAGGAATTGAAAGTAAGGGAATTGCTTTCAAATGTGGGAAAGAAAATATCCAAAGTGGGGGAAAACCCGAACGTAAAAATGGTTATTGAGCCGATCTCTATTTTTATCAGAATGATCAAAGCGCATTTTGCCGGAACGCATAAGCTATCCGGAAGTACCCTTGGTTTGCTTTTGCTTGCGTTGATTTATTTCGTTTCTCCAATTGATCTAATTCCGGATTTTCTCGGGTTTATGGGATTTGCAGATGACTTTTCCGTTATTTTAGCTGTATATGCAAAAATAAAACATGAAGTGGAGGATTTTTTAGAGTGGGAAAAAAGTCACGTTTGACCTTTGGGATTGCAACTTTACTTTCTTTTCAAAGCATAGCTTTTCTAGCTCAGAATTTTCAAATGGAGCAATATTTGGTAACCAAAGAACAGAACCATTCTTTGGTTAGAGAACTATTTCACCTGTTGAAACCTTATTGATCTTATGAGAATAGCACTGATATCCGGTACTTCCGGCTTGGTTGGGATGCAGCTTTTGCACCAACTTCTGAAAAACCCCGAATACTCTTATTTAATAAGTTTGGGTCGCAGAAAGCTTTCGCTCAAGCATGAAAAGCTTGTTCAGCTTGTAGCAGACATGTCGTATGTCGATTCTCTTGATTGGCAAACCAATTTAAGCTCACAATCCATGGGAGGAGAATATAATTCCCTCCGTGATATTATCTTGGAAAATAAGGCTGAAATCGACGCATACTGTGCTTTGGGTACAACTATCAAACAAGCTGGCTCCAAGGAGAAATTTTACACAGTGGACCATGATTTTGTAGTTTCGTTTGCCAAATGGGCAAATAAACTTGGAGCGAAAAAGTTCTTATACATTTCTGCATTAGGAGCGGATCCAACCTCTTCAATCTATTATAATAAGGTAAAGGGTGAAGTTGAAGCGGATTTGAAAGCTATCCATTTTGATTATTTGGGTTTGTTTCGCCCTTCCTTACTTTTGGGTAGTCGTCATGAATTTAGGTTAGGTGAGGAAGTTGCCAAAATAGTTACCAAGCCATTGGTTTGGCTGAAACTCTGGAAAAGCAAACGTCCTATCCACGATTATCAAGTAGCAAAAGCAATGGTGAAAACAGCCCTTGAAAAAAAGGGTCAATCCCATGAAATAATTACTTCTGGCCAAATGCAAGATTTAAGCGCATGATTGTAGTCATTCAAAGAGCTTCAGAAGGCTCAGTGAAAATTGGAGGAAAAATCAAAGCAGAAATTGGGATCGGGTTGATGATTCTGTTAGGAATAGAAGAAGCAGATGAGGATGAAGATGTTGACTGGCTTTCGAAGAAAATAGTGAACCTTCGAATATTCCCGGATGAAAATGGAGTGATGAATAAAAGTCTGCTTGAAATCGGAGGCGAGATCTTGCTCATCTCACAGTTTACCCTTCATGCCAGCACCAAAAAAGGAAATCGTCCCTCTTACATCAAAGCTGCGAAACCGGATATTGCCATTCCAATGTATGAGAAAATGATTTTTTCTCTCGAAACTGAATTGGGAAAATCAATCGGAACCGGGGAATTTGGAGCGGATATGAAAGTCGCACTCGTCAATGACGGTCCCGTAACGATCGTGATGGACAGTAAAAACAAGGCTTGAATTTTCGGGGTTTAGACTCATACTCTCCTTTCAAACAATTGTTGAAATAAAGTGAATTTGCTTTTTTAAGATCTATGGAAGCCGTTTTTCAAATTTTTCAGGTCAGGGCAGGACGGAACCGGTTTGAGCTTAAATAAACTTGGAAGGATTGAAGTCGAAGGATTCCAACCTTTTGTGCTTCAGTGTTTTCACTCTATAAATAATGTATGAATGAAAAGAATTTATTTTATCCTTGTGCTGATTGGTTCTTTTTTGGTTTTGAGTCTTTCTTTTAAAGTAAGGAATGAATCAGAAACGAGCCCTGAGATAATTGCTGAAAAGCATCCAAATATCATCTTTGTTTTTGCAGACCAATGGCGTGCGCAGGAATTGGGATATGCTGGAAATAACCAAGTGATTACTCCTAATTTGGATAAGCTTGCAGCTCAGAGTTTGGTTTTTGAAAATGCCATCTCAATCATTCCTGTTTGCTCACCTTGGCGGGCGAGTTTTTTGACCGGGCAATATCCTTTAACTCACGGCATATTTTACAATGACAAACCACTCCCAACCGAGGCAGAAACTTTAGGGAAGATTTACAAAAGAGCAGGCTATCAAACGGGGTATATCGGTAAATGGCATTTGAATGGACATCAACGTGGTGAAGATCCGTTCAGCGGAAGAGATAAGCCTATTCCAAAAGAAAGGCGTCAAGGTTTTGATTATTGGAAAGTCAGAGAGGTCAGCCATAATTACAATGACAGTTTTTACTTCGATGAGCTGGATCAAAAGCAACAATGGGAAGGATACGACGTGTTTCCACAAACCGATAGTGCTGTAAGTTATATTCAAAAAAATAAGGATAACCCTTTTTTATTAGTTCTGTCTTACGGACCACCACATGACCCGTATTTTTCTGCGCCTCAAAAATACAAGGATATGTATGATGCCAAAAATATTCAGCTTAGAGCCAATGTGCCTTTGGAATATCAGGATAGCGCCAGAAATGTTATTGCCGGATATTATGCACATTGTACAGCCGTAGATAAAGCGATTGGAGATCTTTTGAACGCTGTAGAAAAAGCAGGTTTGGCTGATAATACCATTATAGTCTTTACCTCCGAGCATGGAGATATGCTGATGTCAAAAGGTGTTTTGAAAAAGCAAAGACCATGGGACGAATCGATAAGAGTGCCTATGCTCCTTCGTTATCCTCGAAAACTCGGGAAAGAAAGAAGAGATATCCTTGATCCGATAGGAACCCCTGATCTATTACCGACACTTTTGGGATTGAGCGGGTTAGAAATACCCTCAAGTGTAGAAGGAAAAGACTTTTCTTCCCAGCTGCTGAGCGGAAAGGATTTGGATAATGAAGCTGTTTTGATCACGCTGCCGGTCCCTTTTCATGAATGGCAATTTATGAACGGAGGTAGGGAGTATAGAGGAATTAGAACCCGAAAGTATACCTACGTGAAAGATTTGAAGGGTCCATGGCTAATGTATGACAATGAGAAAGATCCTTTTCAGCTGGTAAATCTGGTTAATCAACCTCGCTTTTCAGCACTTCAGGACCAGCTCGAGGTTACTTTACAAGCCAAGCTCAGGGAAGTTAGGGATGAATTTCTTCCGGCAGATGAGTATATGAAAAAATGGCACTACCTCTATGACAGGAGTGACAGCCTACGGCCAATCGATTATCTGGATATAAATAGATAAGACAATACCGGGTAAGTTCAACTCACGAATCTATCCCTGAATATGAAATAAGATAACCCGGTTTTGAACCAAACATTCGTTGACAAATGCAAAACTGGGGTTCTTTGTTTTTTAGGATTTCTTCATCCCTTCCACTTCAAGAGCTAGATGAGGTGTATTCTTTTTGAAAACTCCACCAATTTGATTTTTGAATTAATTTTCAGTTTTCAAGAATTGAGGCCAAAGAGGTTTGATAGAAATTGATTATCTATGAGGAAGACTCCAATTTGGCGTTTTCGTCTCCGTTATTCTTCAATCTTTAATTCATTTGAATCCCGAGTTACTCCTTTCAGTCCACCAAACACATGTCCAATTTAAAGGACAACAGGCTTTTGAGTCGTTAGATTTTCTTTGGGAAAAAGGACAACAATGGGCTATAATCGGAGACTCAGGCCGTGAACTAACAGCATTTCTTGAAACTTTGCTCGGAAACACTGTTGTCTCCAAAGGTGAAATTCATCGACCGTTTGCTTCCGAATACATTTCTGGAAAAAATCAGGCAGGGGAGGTTCACAGTTTCAGGGATCTCATGTCCTATGTATCTCAGAAGTACGAATTCAGAAATCGCTCTCATCAGCAAAACTTCTATTTTCAACAACGGTTCAACTCATCTGAATCTGAAGAAACTTCCAGCGTTCGGGAATATCTCCTTCAAGATAAACCCAAGTTTACCGGCCCTTGGACCCTTGAAAAAGTGGTAAAGCTCCTTCGCTTGGAGCATTTGCTGGACAAATCACTCTTGAAACTTTCCAACGGGGAAACCCGAAGATTGGCTTTGGCACTAGGGCTGATGCGACAGCCTAAGATTTACCTGATGGATCAACCGATGACCGGGCTGGATATCAAAAGCCGACAGGAATTTGGAGATTTTTTGAAAGTTTTGATTGCGGAAGGAATTCATGTGATTGTTACTACTTCCGCCAATGAAATCCCGGAAGGAATCACACAGGTTGGCAGATTAAATCAATCGGGAAGCGATCGCACTTGGCTAGCTGATGAATATCATCTTTCTGAAAAATCCAATACTGTACCTTCATGGGACTGGGAACTGCTCCGTGCGCTTTTGCCTAAAACTTTTCCTCAAAGAGAAACTATTATCCGATTGGAATCAGTGAGTATCGGATACGGTCAAAAGCAAATCCTAAAGAATCTGAATTGGGAAGTGAAATCCGGAGAACGCTGGTTGCTCAGAGGAGCAAATGGCTCTGGAAAGTCAACTCTTCTTAGCCTGTTGATAGGAGAAAATCCTCAGGCATATTCTCAGAATTTTTGGCTTTTTGACAGAAAACGTGGATCCGGTGAAAGCATCTGGGACGTAAAGCGCCCGACAGGGTTTGTGGCTCCGGAACTCAGTCGTTATTTTCCAACAAATCAAACGTGCAAGAAAGTAATTCTTTCAGGCTTGTTTGATACGATGGGATTATTCAAAAAGGTAACTTTGGAGCAAGAAGCTGTTGCGGCACAATGGCTCAAACTTTTCCAGCTTGAATACATGGCTGAAATCCATTTGAATCGACTTTCTTTGGAACATCAGCGCTGGACATTACTAGCTAGAGCACTTATCAAAATGCCTGAATTGCTGATTTTGGATGAAGCTTCCCAAGGAATGGATGAGTTTCAAAGGAGACTTTTCCGCGTTACGGTGGAGAAAATTTCTGAATTCAGCTCGATTACGCTGGTCTATGTGAGCCATTACCTCGAAGATATTCCAAAGCAAGTTGACAAAATTCTGGATTTAGACACCTAGCTTTTAGAACCTTAGACCGAATCCAGTTCTAATTTTTAATTTAGAGGAATTGATTTGTCAATCAACTGGTTTGAACTTATCGGTTTGTGCGGATTCGCCTTTGGAAAACTCCAATTTAGATCTCCTGCTTTTGGATAAGAATATGATTAAGTTGAATTCTCACTTTGTGATTTAACACGCTTTTGCCTTTAAGCGGAAAAATAGGCCAACTAATAAGAAAAATGAAGTTTTTAGATATAATTCAAGGATTCAAAGACATTCAAGATCCATCTTCTGCGGAAGGGTTAGTCCGAATCATTGATGAAATTAGGCCTCCCAAGAAAAATCTGAATCAGGCAAGTGAAAATCTAAGGACTCTGATTCAAGTTTTGCAAAAACACCAATGGGAAAAGGAAGCGCTGAAGCTTTATTTTAACCATTTTCTTCAATCCAGACATCTTGTACCGCTTTTTACCAACTCCGGTATTTTAACCAACAAAGGCTTTTTTACAGAAGCAGCTGAAAGAATTAATTCAAGGATTTTGCCAAGGGCCTATGGGGATTCGGATCATACTGGGACGTTCAATGAAATCTTCCACAAATCATGGGATTACCTCTGGATAAATGAAATCCCTTATGAGGATTGGATTTCTTTATTCCAGGAATTAAGGCTAAAGGAAGTTGACGACTTGGATCCGACGGATCAGGTGTTTGGTCAGTTAGTAAACAGCATTTTGGTTCTTTCTCAGCGGGTGGGATCGTTGGGGCTGGAACAAGAAATCTTGTCTAAACTTCCAGAACTGGAGGAGTATGATTCCCCGTTCATGGTACAGAACAAGGACATTTTTGCATACTTGGATCATATCCAAAGTAATGATGATTTTGATCGATCGGATCAAAATCCTGATTACAAGCAGATTTTGGTCATGCTGAACCAATGTTCGGACTTCAGTCTGCTGATTCGAAAGAACAAGAGAAAATTCGGGGCAGACCTATATTTGACTTACCTGCTTTCGCGTCTAAATCAAAATATTGACAGGTTGCGAACACTTTTGAGATTGGTGGTGAACTCTCCAGAAAAGACGCTTTTCAAAGTAGAGCTTGAACTGTTTAAAAATTTGGTTCAAGCCGAAAACAAAAAGAATTCGCTCAGTGAGCATTTTGAGAATAACATCAAATCACTGGCTTTTCAGGTCACTGAGCATGCCGGCAAAACGGGAGAACACTACATCGCCAATACCACGAAGGAATGGTGGAGTATGCTTTATTCATCCATGGGAGGCGGATTTATTGTCGGGTTTTTGTCCATAATCAAGGTGTTGATTTACTACTTGAAGCTTCCATTATTTGGGGAGGCCTTCCTTTATAGCATGAATTATTCGCTGGGCTTTATAGGGATTCATGTTTCTCATTCGACTCTGGCAACTAAGCAGCCGGCGATGACAGCTTCCAAACTTGCAGGGGCACTGGATGAAAATACTAAGACAAAATCAGAAGCATTGGAAAACTTAGCCGAAGTGATTGTTAAGCTGTCCCGTTCCCAGTTTATAGCATTTGTGGGAAATGTACTCGTTGCATTTCCGGTGGCTTTTCTGGTTGCCTGGGCGTATAATTACTTCTCAGGAGGTCAAATCGCCTCTCCGGAAAAAGCATTGAAATTAGTGCACGAGCTGGACCCTTTCAACAGTTTTGCAATTTTCCACGCAGGTATAGCCGGAGTATTTTTGTTTTTAGCGGGGTTGATTTCAGGGTATTATGACAATAAGAGTATTTACAACAAGATTCCGCATCGAATAAGGAGTCACAAGTTTTTGAATAGGTTTTTAGGAAAAAGTAAAACAGAAAAGTTCGGCGAGTATCTGGGTTCAAATCTGGGAAATTTAGCCGGAAATTTTTTCCTGGGTATTTTCCTGGGTTCTATGGGCACGATTGGAGTTATTTTTGGCCTTCCTTTAGATATCCGTCACATTACTTTTGCCTCGGCAAATTTCGGATTGGCCTTTGTATCTGTGGGTAATCAATTGTCTCAAAATGATATAGCGGTCACTATTTTCGGAATTATCTGTATTGGATTGGTGAATTTTCTAGTGAGTTTTTCTCTGGCAATTTTTGTAGCGACAAAATCCAGAGGAGTCAGTTTCAATCAAAGGAATGAGCTTTTTAAGATTTTGCTAGGTTGGTTTGCACTCAAACCCTGGCAGTTTTTCTTTCCTCCCAAGACTCCTAAATCTCTGCTGGATCTGCCTGAGGAATCACATCCACTATAAGCTGAGTGCTTTAAGCAATCTGGTCCCTGAGGACATAGACCACAGTAAAGCAATTTTCTTAAACTTTTCAGTAAATGATATTTTATACGATAAGATATCGTATTTTTATACAAAATAGAAAACATGAAAGTCACAGCTTTAATTGAAGAAGAATTGATCCAAGAAGTGATGAAACTCTCTGGAGCAAAGAATATTACGGAAGCGCTCAAAATCGCATTAAAGGACTACCGATCCCGTAAAATGATGCGTAATTTTTCCAATAGCATTGCGGCAGAGCCTTTGGAGTTTACCTATGGTGCCGAGCAGATTCGTGATTTGAATCAGAAATGAATCGGGTTTTAATTGATACTTCGATTTGGATTGAGTTTTTCAAGGCAAACCCGGTTTATTTTGAAACATGCTTGGATCTGATTGATTTTGCGGAAATTTTCTCTTTGGAATTGATATTTGCGGAACTTCTCCAAGGTGCCAAAGGCAAAAGAGAGATTGAAATGATTGATGGATTTTTTGCTCAGATGAAGATTCTTGATGCGCCAGGATTGATTTATGAAGCTGGTCATTATTCCAGATCTTATAAATTACATGATCGTGGAATCGGCCTGATTGATTCTGTTATTATTTCGACCGCGATTCGGTTTGACTTGCAAATCTGGACTTTGGACAAGAAGATTCTGGGTTTTTTGGATGGGAGGAATGTTTTTACAGGATTGAAGTAATTTTTATATATGTATCTCAACCATGGCTGTGCCTGTGCGCCGTGGCGTATCCCCACAGGCCATTTCACTTTAGGTTAAAATATAAGTGGTATGTGAGGAAACAGACCACGGCAAAGGATTGGATGAGTTTGGGTTTCTGACTCATTATGGGGATCGGATTTGAGTTATTAGCGAATGGTGGAGCAACTGCCTTGGCCTTCGTGATTCATATTGCTTGATTACATAACCGCTCGGAATACCTGAAAAGAAACGGAGCAGTGTCGTTCACCAGGATAATGCTGTCGATTAAAGATTTGGAGCATATAAAAAGGTTAAAAATCCTAAGCTTGCTCCTCTTTCTAATTTAAAACCAATGACAAGAACAATTCTACTTCTACCTTTCCTTTTATTTTCGCTTTTTTCCTTCGGACAAAGTGAAAATAAAAGTTTTGTTGTAAAACATACCACAGCAATTATAGAACTTGATGGTGCCCTTGACGAACCAATTTGGAAAACTACCAAAAGTATTAGCACCTTTAATCAATATTTTCCGCTCGATAACGTACAAGCACAAAACCAATCAGAAATTAAAATTTTGTATGATGATAAAAACCTATATATAGGTATTAAAGCTTTCTCTATTGGCAAGAACTATGCACTACAATCTTTAAAGCGCGATTTTAGAGGGAGTGGTAATGACAGCTTTTCATTGCTTTTTGATACCTACAACGATGGCACCAATGCGTTTTTATTTGGTATTAATCCGCAAGGTGTGCTAAGAGAAGGACTCATTTCGAACGGAGGTACTGACATCAACAATTTGAATCTTTCTTGGGACGTAAAATGGCAAGGAGACTCCAAAATTTACGATGACTATTTTACTACCGAAATGATCATACCATTAATCTCTTTAAGATTTGAGGAAGGGGCAACCAAATGGAGATTCAATAGCTTTCGTATTGACACCCAATCAAATGAGCGTAGCAGTTGGGTTAGAGTTCCACAAAATCAATCGATTTCCAATCTAGCATTTATGGGTGAAATGGTTTTCGAAAAACCCCTGGGTAAATCTAGACGTCCGCTGGCCATTATACCATATATCAATGCCATATCGCAAAAATATTTTGAAACCGATAAAGGTTTCAATAACTTAAAAGTGGGTGGGGATGCCAAGGTTGCTATTGGAAATGGTTTGAATTTAGATTTGACATTAAATCCAGATTTTTCACAAGTAGAAGTTGACGATCAAGTAACAAATTTAACGCGCTTCGAAGTTTCACTTCCTGAGAAAAGGCAGTTTTTTATTGATAATAGCGATCTATTCGCAAGTTTTGGAGATCAACGCGATGCGAATCCGTTTTTCTCTAGACGCATCGGTATAGCTAGAGATACGGCACGTAATTCCATAGAAAATAAAATTATTGGTGGTGTTCGTTTAAGTGGCAAATTGACTAAAGACCTGAGAGTAGGTGTTTTGAATATTCAGACGGCCAAAGATGAAGA
>JBKJKX010000180.1:0-29989 GCA_046597285.1 Algoriphagus sp.
GCACGCCTTTTGGAAGTCTTTTGCATAGTTCCTTGCACTTGTCTTCCCTTAAATTCAAAAAATTATCCCTTATTAGTACCCAACAGCCTGATTTTTATTTTCTAAGCAGACCCTAAATAAAAGAAGCCCGGGATTTAATTCCTGGGCTTCTTTTATTTTCCAGCAAGCACATTGCATCGGTCGTAGGCTGGATCAACATCAATAAACACGTCTTCCTTGGCAGTAATAAACCACTTTCCCAGAATCTCTTCTTCCTTCCTTCTCAAAGTTGCCGCTTTCAATTTTTCGTAATCATCTTCCAGATTTGCGCGGTGTGCAGGGTATTTATCTTTATAAAATAGTATTCGCACTTTCGTTCCTTCGCGAGGATCTTCAAATCTCATGGGTGGTGTAGTAGAACCAACTGCCATGCTATCTAACGTGAAATAAAGAACAGGATCCTCTAATGTCCTTAGAGTCAATCTGCTTGAATTAGTAGCTGGATCCTTGAAGAAACCACCATTATCTGAGGTTCCTCTATCATCAGAATAATCTTTGGCAGCTCTTGCAAAATCAAGTCTTGTTTCTTCAATTTCTTTTTTCAAGCTATCTAGGAATTTTTCAGCCTTCACTAAGTCTTCCTCAGATGCTTTCGGAATTAAAAGAATATGACGGGTATTGAATGTTGTACCACGGTTTTCCAACAATTGGATCATGTGTATACCAAAGTCTGTTTCTACTGGATCACTGATTTCTCCTTGTCTCAATCCTAAAGAGGTAGCTTCGTATTGTGGGGCTAATTCTCCTCTTCTGAAAAATCCAAGGTCGCCTCCCTGTGGACCTGATCCCGGATCTTCTGAATATTTCTTTGCTAGTGTCGCAAAGTCTGCATTTCCATCCAGAATATCTTGTTTCAACTTAATGAGTTGAGCAATCATATTTTGCTTAATCCGTGGGTCTACTTCAGGTTTCTTGACTATCTGCCCAACGGTGACTTCTGCAGAAAAAAATGGCAGTGAGTCTCTTGGAATACTATTGTAAAAAGCTTTGACTTCCGCGGGAGAAACGGTAAGCCCTTCGGTGATTTTACCACGCATTTTCGACACAATTAACTGTTCCCGGATTACATCTTCAATTTCTGCTTTCAATTGTTCTCCGGTTTTACCATAAGCTTTGGCAAGAGTTGCTTCATCCCCACCGAATTGTTGCATCACCTGATTGAATCTGTTTTCTACCTGAAGCATAACTTCCGCATCAGTTACCATCACGGAATCAATCTCTGCCTTAGCCACCATGAGCTTATTGACCATCAAAGATTCGAAAACCTGGCAACGTGTCGGAGGATCGATACCTTGCTGGGATTGAGCCACAGCTTCGATATAGGTTTGTTGCACCTCTGACTCGAGCAAAATGTTATTATCCACTTTTGCTACGATTTTGTCCAGTACTTGACCTGTCGCAGCAGTTTCCTGAGCAAATGATGGTGAAATCAGCCAAAAGGCAACTAGCGTAAAGGAAAGTCGGCTTAGTAAGTTCATTTTTATTGGGGCAATCCGGAAAGTTCCGGTTGAAAATTTACTATTAGTTTTACTGTTGATTCAAAGCGATGAAGGCCTCTTCTTTTATCTTAGCATTAATCTCTACAGGATATTTGCTTTTAAGCTTTGAAAGTAGGGAATTGTCCAAGAATTCTTGATAATCTCGAATTACCAAGCCACGGGTTTCCATAAATTGTTTAGGACCTGCAGGAAGTTTTTCTCCAATAAGGACAACATTTATTTGCCCCTCTGATTCTATCTCCTGATAGTGCAATTGCAGATTTGCTTTTGCCAAAACCGGGTGATCCTGATATTCCAATAAGCCTGATTCAGTTTGGTAAGCCAAGGGCTTATTTGTTTTGTAGTCAGTTTCGAATTTAGTAATCAAACCTTGAGTTAAAGTCTGTTCTTTTAATTCTGTTCGAGCGGATTCCAATTGAGTTGGATCTAAAATTTTTACTATGAAGGCGTTCACTCTGGATTTCCATTGGTAATTTTTGATATTTTTTTTGAAGAAATCTACTTGCCCTAGGGAGTCGAGAATTCCTTTTTGCCAAACCTCCTCATTCATCAGAGAAAAGAGCAAAATACCATCACGATATTCTTTCAACAGCATTTGGTATTCCTTATTGTTTGCCAGAAGGTCTGCTTCTTCAGCCTGATTCAACTTGCTCGCTGTGAATCGCTCATACCAAGAGTCGAAAATTCCATTTTTAGACGAAGGGATAATTTCTTCTTCTCTTACAAAGTCTGCCAAATTTTGGAAAGTATAAGTTGTGTCCTGCAGGGTAAAAAGAGGTTGAGTAGCAACTCTTACATTCTCCAAAGCCGGAATAAATGCGGAACCGCTGAGATTATTCATTTCTGAACTGAGACGCTCGACTGATATCTCATTTTCTGCGAATCCATACCGGGATTTTTGGATAGCCATCACTTGTGTTTGGATCATGGAAGATCTGGAGTCTCTCAAAATCCTGGATCGGATGTTATCCTCCACACTTTCGAAAAGTTCTAATGGCTTCATATCTTCAAGCCTAAGAATATGATACCCATATTGAGTACGTACTGGAGGTGATACCTCTCCAATTTCTGTAAGTGAAAAAGCTGCTATTTCAAACTCAGGAATCATAGAACCCACACTAAACCAAGGAAGATTCCCTCCTTTTCCGCTTGATGCTGGATCTTCTGAATAAGTCTTTACTATATCTTCCCAAACCGTATTTTCTTTTTGAATCTCAGTGTAGATATCGGCAATTTTTCGTCTTGCAAGATCTTCACCAATGCTAGATTTCTCATCGATCCGAACCAAAATATGAGAAACTCGGATCTGACCAGGATTAGGTTGACGGTCTTTTACTTGAATAAGGTGATAGCCGAAATTGGTTAAAACCGGATCAGAAACCTGACCGGTCTGGATGTTGTATGCCGCATCTTCAAAAGGCTGGACCATCTGAAGTGAAGTGAAATAACCCAAATCTCCTTTGTTGACTTTCGCAGAAGGATCATCAGAATATTGAACTGCAAGTGTATTGATGTCTCCCTTTTGTTCGATTTCACCTTTTACTTTCAAGGCCATCTTTAGGACAATCAAACTGTCGTCTCTACTGGCATTTGGGGGAAACTGGAAAAGTATATGGCTTGCACGAATTACTTCTTGCATTCTGGAGTATGCTTTTCTTAATTCTCCCTCTTCAAGAGAATTTTTTATTAGAAAGGGTGCTTTCAGATTTTCCTGAAATGAGGCAAACTCCCGGTTGAATTCCTCGGATTTATCTAGACCTAAATCTTCCGCCTCTCTTACCTTGAGCTTATAATTCACGAAAAGGGAAAGATTTTCCTCGAATTCTTCTCGACTCATGCCTTTGGAGGTAAGGTCCTTAGAACTTCCTTTCGAAATAAGATAAATAAGTTCATCCTTGTCCACAGGCTTATCGCCAATGGTCAAAAGCTGGTCATCCTGACTTGAGGTCTGAATCAAAGCCATGGCAGATGCGGATGACTTATAGGCTAGAATGATTGAGAAAAGAAGTGCCGAAAGGGTTCGGGATGTCATGTACTATCTGGCAGATTTAAAGCGCAATTTTACAAATTTATTAGGAATTCGTGGTAAAAGCCCAGATAAGTAAGCATTTAACAAGAATTAGGTACGAAACCACTTAATGAGCCTGCATGTGTTAGTTCCTTTGTGAGATTCAAACTCGATTTCATCCATAATCTTCTTGACCAAAATGATGCCTAATCCTCCTTTTCGCTTTTCTCCCATTACTTTTTTTAAGTCGGGACTTTCATAATCGAGCAAATTGAACGCTTTACCTTGATCTTTAATTTCAAAAATCAACCTTCCTGGAGCTTCTTTGATTGCCAATTCAATATGATCTTCAGCGTTGCAATTATGGGAGTGGATGATCAGATTAGCACAAACTTCCTCAACAGCGAGTGTTAATTGATGCTGGTCTTTTTCAGACAAGTGCAATTCACCGAGCGTTTTATGGAGAAAACCCCTAAGCTCAGCAAGTGCGGAAGTTTGACAATATATCCGAATCTGATAGTTCATTTCAGAATGAAAATGCTGCGCTTTTATCAGGTAAAATTGTAATCAACTGATCGAGTCCGAGTATTTTAAACACTTCATATACTCTCGGAGTCAGGGCATAAATTTTCAACTGAATATCCTTTTCCTGAAAATCCTCGAGGTAGGACATAAACACACCCAAACCTGCGGAAGAAATATAATCTAGACCCTGCCCGTCAACCAGAATAGATTTACTTCCTTCGGAAATCAGTTTTTGGATTGCCTCATCTAGCATCACGGAGTTACTTGCATCTACTTCTCCACGTATGATCAATAGATCATGTCCGTTTTCTTTTTGGGTTTCTATACTTATCATATCCTTAGGTTGCAGCGATTATTTTTTTTGATATTCATTAAATTTTACGACCATGATCGAATAATCGTCATCGATCGACCCGTCTCCACCTACAAAGCTGTGAAGTGAATCAATAATTTTTGACTGGATTTCTCTGGGACCCAAATCATGTGAAATCTCCAAGAGAGATCTAATACGCTCAAAACCAAATTGCAAGGATTTTTCATTTTTAGCCTCTACAATACCGTCAGTATATAAAACCAGGACATCTCCCTGTTGGTACTTGAAAGTTTTTTCCTCAACGTGATTTTCGTACTGCTTGTTTCTTAAAATACCCAATCCCAGTCCGTCAATTGCCAGAAAATCTGATTTTTGGTGTGCAAAACGATGCATCAATGTGGGTACATGACCGGCACGAGCATGGCAGATTTTGTTTTCTCTGGTATCGATGATGAAAATGGATGCTGTGATAAAATGGTTTTTTTCAAGGCATTTGCTCAAAGCCGAATTTGCACGAATCATAAATTCCGCAGGACCTAAATCCAATTGAATAAGACTATGGAAAATTCCCTTCATCTGTGACATGTGAAAAGCTGCTGAGGTACCTTTTCCGGATACGTCACCTATTATAAAGACAAATCGATCCTCATCGAGTTTGTAAGTATCGTAGTAATCTCCCCCCACTTCGTCTGCAGCATTAGAATAAGCGCAAATATCAAATGCGCCATTGTGGTCAAGCTTCGTAGGAAGAAGTGCTTTCTGAACTCGCTGGGCGATTTTTAACTCCTCTTGATAACGTTCATTCAGGATAGCCTGATTAAGCAGGCGGTGATTTTCCACGGCAATAGATGCTTGCCGAGCAAAAGTCGTGATGATGTTCACCATTTCTTTATTAAATCCATCCCTAACTTCCTTGCAAAGCACCATTTTTCCTATGGCTGATTTATTTATGACGAGAGGTACAAGAAGGACAGATTCAAATTTTGTATGACCCAACCTCAGCGTAATTGGTTTCAGTTTTTCAGCCTGATTTTCAGAAGTCCAATCTTGGGTGATCTTTTGTTTTCCAATCAATTCAGCAAGCTCATTCCTAGTTTCAGGATCAATGGATCGATCTTGAAGCAAACTGCTGGAACCATAGGTTTTCAATTCGAGCCAAGCGGCATCCGCGTAGGACGCACTCACACAAGAATCCATCAGAATATCAAGAACCTGTTCTTCGTTTTCCCCAGGTTGAATGGACTGGCTTAATCGTTGAAAACTGATTGCTTCAGTAAGTTTTTGCTCAAAAACCGAAGAGGTAGGCAAGTTGAAAAGTGTCACTAAAAAGCTGAAAATTGCATAGATCAAGATGAAGCCGAAGAGCGAAATCAGGAATAGGTTATCAGTCAGATTGACCGGATAGATCTGAGAATTACTGAATTTTAAGGTTTGTGAGAACAGGAATACGCAGCTCGTGATTATCAAAAAAAGAAACAACAAAGACTTCCATTTCTCTTTGAAAGTTAGATACGGAATCCACTTCAGATTGCTGGAAAGTACCAAGCCAATTCCCAAAAGAATTACCATTCCAAACAGAAAGCTATAATCTAGATTGTTCTGGTTGAAAAAGATAAAAAACATCGCGACAAGCATCGCAAATTCATAAGCCTGCCACTGCTTCACTACCTGCTTATTTTTTTGATAAAGAATTAGATGCTTCCAAAGCAAAGAAGAAGAAATCAGGAAAATGGAAATCAACGCAAACTTGACATGATAGAAAAAGTTGAGCAGAAAGGGTTCTTGTCCCAGTTTGCTATCCCCTAGTAATCGATAAAGAAGGCTGACAAGTAGGAAAAAACCCACTGAAATAATGCCGGTAGAAGCCGCTCTCCAAATCAGACTCAGAAAGTCATTTTGCGTATTTTTATTGATGGAATAATTGTAAAACGAATAGACGGTAAGAAAAAAAAGGATTTCCAGAATCAGTGTAAACTCAGCAGCTATACCCGAGTCAATCGAATTGATAATCCCGAAAAGTCTAACCAAATCTACAAAAAGCAATGCAAGCCATACTAGGATGGCGAGGAGCATACTAAGCTTTCCTATGTGAATTGGTGGTAGTTTGATCATGGACAGGCTTCCACAATATTACTCATTCGGAATGAAATAAGGTGGATAAGGACAAGTTACCAACTCGGTTGGATTGTTAAAAAGTCTAAAATAAATTTTGAGGAATTTTTGACTTTAAAAGCAAATCAAATCATCCACTATTCCCTTGCCGTATTTCTCCTCAATCAGCATAAGCATCTTGCTCTTATTCATCATCAGTTCCTTTTTTACAGGCCCGGATGAAAGTTTTACATAGAGTTTTTTATCCTTAATCGATACTGAATCGGTACGGTCAGCAATTGTCTTCCCTACGATTTCCGGCCAATCATGAATCAGGGATTTTTCTCTGAACTTTCCCTCCAGACGATAGGCCTTAAGCAGGTCGTTAAATGCTGATTCCAGTGGGGCTGCTTCTTTTTTACGACTGTAATAGGAATCTCTTCTCATTTTTAATTTTAGACAAAAAGTGAGGCGGCTATGCTATCTGCAAGCAGCTTCCCTGTTTTGGTCAAAGATAGATTATTCTCCTTCCAAATAAGCCAGCCCTGAGAATCCATTTGAACCAAAATTTGCTTTTTTTCAGCGACCAAATTTTTGCCAAATTCCATTCGGATAAAGCTAAAATCTACGCCCCAAATAGTGCGCAGACCCGTAAGCAAGTATTCATTCAATCTATCATCATCGTTGAGTCGATCTTCGGTAAATGGCAGTTGATTCGTTTGAAGTTTATTGATGTATTGAGTATTGTGTGAAGGGTTTGCACCTCTGTTTTTACCCTCAAAAGAATGCGCACTTGGACCGATTCCAAGGTATGGAACTCCTTTCCAGTAGTTTGTATTATGGAGGGCAAATTGACCGGGTTTTCCAAAATTTGAAATTTCGTATTGGATAAAACCAGCTTTTTCCGTTTCCTCCTGCAAGTATTCGAATTGCTCAGCAATGAAATCGTCTTCAGCAGCGATGAAATTCCCTTTCTTGGCCCAATTGCCCAAGGCTGTTTTGGGTTCAACGGTGAGTGAGTAACTGGAAATGTGACCGATGTCCTGAGAAATGGCTTCTGCCAAATCTCGTTTCCAAAGTGAATGGTCCGGATAGGGGAATCCATAAATGAGATCGATGCTGAACTTCTCAAATCCAACTTTTCTTGCCTTTTGAATTGCAGCTTTGGATTCCTCGGCACTGTGTGCCCGATTGTAAAACTTCAATATCTCGTCGTCGAAACTTTGGATACCAAGGCTTACCCGGTCGATTCCTAAAAACTTCCAACTTTCAAGGTTTGTCAGATGCAAATCATCCGGATTTGATTCCATTGTGACTTCTTTCCAGTCGCAGGTGTAATTTTTGGAAACTGTATTCAAAATTTTCTCCAGCATATTAGGAGTCAATAAGGAAGGTGTTCCTCCTCCGAAATAAACTGTCTCGATGGTAGATCCCGATAAATAATCTTTTCGCAATTCAATTTCGCGACAGATCATTGAGACCATTTCATCCATTCCTCCCAGGTTGGTGCTAAAATGAAAATCGCAATAATGGCAAGCCTGCTTGCAAAATGGTATATGTATGTAGATGCCTGCCAACGCTAATTCTGTTAATTTGCAAATATAATCATTCCGCAACAGTCCCTTGAAAACCCTTTTTTTGGCCGTTTTTATTTTCTTTTTAACGGGGCATATCATCTGTCAGGGACAATCTTTCACCTGGATCAATTGGGAAAGTAAAAATCCAAAGAGGTCCTCAGAATGGATTTTTTTTCAAGATTCCTTGCAGAGCAAACTCTATGTGGATTCGATTTCAAGAACATTTCAGCTTGAAGGTTTCCTTGAAATATTTGCAGAAAGCGAAAAATCAGGTACTGATTCACTTTATGTAGAGTTTTTCCCCGGGCCAAAATATTCCTGGGCGAAAGTGAATACGGGAAATGTTCCGATGGAAATGGGAATTAATCTTGGTCCAATTGGGGAAGATTATTTGTCGATTTTTAATTGGATGGATCGATTGATCCAAGCATCCGAAAATCAAGGATATCCTTTTGCAACCGCTAATTTGGATAGCCTTAAGCTTGAAGGTGATTCTATTCGTGCGACTCTCAATTTTGATTTTGGACCCCTGATCAAATGGGACAGTGTCGCTGTAATTGGTCAGACGAAAACTCTGTCCCGATTTGTCCAAAATCTTACCGGAATTGAGCCGGGAAATCCCTTTTCCCAAATGGAATTTGAGGAGAGTATATTGACTTTACGCGGTTCACCGTATTTTACACTTGTTGAGCAACCGGAATTGACGTTTCAAACGAGAAGCGCCAAACCTACTTATAATCTGCAAGATCGAAATGCTAACGTTCTGGATGGAATTATTGGCCTACTTCCTAATGAAAATGAACCGGGGAAAATACTGATTACTGGACAGCTAGACCTTGAGCTGTACCATTTAGGTGGAAAAGGGCGTGATATTGCTTTGCATTGGCAGCGATTAAATATTTCAACTCAGTCTTTGGATTTGATGGCTAAAGAATCCTTTCTGTTTAAATCCCCACTGGACATAAGTTTAGGATTTAATTTGCTTAAGCAAGACACAACGTTCCTTAACCGCAACTTCAGCTTGGATTTTGGTTATAGATTGAAAGGAAGAAGGTATTTAAGATTTTTCACCAAACGAGTAGCAGGTGATTTGATTTCAACGGTCGAATACCAAAATGCCAAGGAGCTTCCTGAAGTTGCAGATTTTAGATGGAATCAATATGGAATTGGCTGGGATTGGAACAAATTAGATTCACCAGTTTTTCCAAGGAAAGGATATAGGTTTACAGGCGAATTTTCAGCAGGAAATAAGAAAATTATTGAAAATACTGGAATTCCTGAGGGGGTCTACACAGATTTGGTTTTGAATTCACCCCAGTATTTGGGGAAAGTTGATTTACAAAAGCATTTCTATCTAAAGCCAACTTGGGGAATTATGTTGAGGGCAAGTGGAGGATATACCCAAAATCAAAACCTTCTTTTGAATGACCTTTTTCGATTAGGTGGATTGAAAACTATGAGAGGGTTCAATGAAAATTATTTTTACGCCAGAAGTTATGCATATCTCAATACAGAGCAGCGACTCTTTTTTGGAGAAAATTCATTTCTAATGGTTTTTGCAGACATTGGGATTCTAGAAAACCCGTACTTTGCAAGATCAATTGATAAACCCTTTTCTTTCGGTACCGGGGTAAATTTGGATACCGGATCTGGAATGTTTCGATTTATTTATGGAGTAGGGAAATCCAATTCCCAGCCTCTTGCATTTTCTTATTCCAGAATTCATTTTGGTTATCTGGCCAGGTTTTAAAGCATGAAAAAAATAATTTTTCAAATAGTGTTCTTCTTGTCATTTATGAGTTTTCCAAAGCTGAATGCTGACGCGCAGGTTTTGGAAGATTACAATTCAGTATGGGAGGAAGGAGGGAAGAAAACCTGGTTTAGTGATAATGATCGCCTAAGTGTTGAGCTGGATTTATTTTCTTTCCCATTGGCTTATGTTACGTTTGAAATACCCGCTCAATCAGTTGTTTTTCTAGGAGAGAAACTTTGGTTCTTTTCTGAGAAAGACACTATTTTTACAGAACAAGTAGGTGTACTGCACAATACGTTCAAACTTGAAAAAGCAAATTTTATTGTATTTAAAAGAGGGATTAAACTAGGAGATTCAAAAATTCAAAAAGGCTTGAAACCTGCTGAATATGCATCTTCAGTAATGTTCAAAGCGGAGTTGAATAAAAAACGTGATTTTCAACGCCAGGAGATCCGGGACTTTTTTATTTTTGGGGTGATCTTAGTATTATTTGGAATAGCTCTTTACAAAGTGGCTTACCCTTACCTTTTTGAGGTTATGGTCAGACCCCTATCATTAATCAATGCTGAGGATTTTTCGGACAGCGGAAGTTTGCAAAAATTCTTTTCGTTTGATGTTTTGTCTTATGTGGTTGTAGTGAACATGCTGACTTCGCTCGGAGGGGTTCTTGGACTTGTTTTTTTCAAATATGAATGGCTTAACTCAAGATTTCAAATTGACTTTAACACGATGTTTTTGCTTTGGCTTGCCGTAGCCGGAATACTCTTAGTGCTTACGATTTTAAAATTTATTGGAATAAGAGTAGTCGCTTACCTTTTTGATCTTGAGAAGCTTGAATTTCCACATTTTTTTTATTTGCTCCGGCTTGTAGCAATCGCATCCTCACTCTTGGTCTTGGTGTCGACTTATTTTTTAATGAATGAGTTTTCAGGATTGAAGAGCGCGTTATCGTTTTCATTTTCGGCCTTTTTCTGGATATATTTAGGAGGAGTTGCCGGCTTATTCCTGATAATGATGAATCGACTTAGTTTTAAGAAATACCATTTATTTGCTTACCTTTGCATCGCTGAATTAGTGCCCTTTTTGGTTCTTTCAAAATGGATCATGGTAGTGGGGCAATAAGTTTTTGGACATAAATAAAGGATTAGAATAGCATGAGTGCAACCACCAAAGACCGGTTTAGACCAGTTAAAAGTATTCTAGTTTCTCAACCTAAACCTACCGATGCAAATTCGCCTTATTTGCAGCTTGCTGAGAAGTACAATCTTAAGATAGATTTTAGGCAATTTATTAAAGTGGAGCCTGTTCCGCCGAAGGAGTTTCGAAAGCAGAAAATTGATATATTAAAGCATACAGCGATAATTTTTACCAGCCGAAATGCTATAGATCACTTTTTTGCCATCTGCAAAGATTTTAAAATAGAAATGCCTGCCGAAATGAAGTATTTCTGTATTTCGGATCAAACTGCGCATTATCTTCAAAAATACATTGTAATTAGAAAAAGGAAACTTTTTGTAGGTCAAAAGACTGCAGAGGATTTATTTGATTATTTCAAAAAGCATAAATCCGAGAAATACTTATTTCCATGTTCTGATATCCGTAAAGAAGATATCCCGGATTATATGAATAAAAATGGTATTTCGTTTTCAGAAGCAATCATTTATCATACAGTAGCGGCAGATTTATCAGATCTAGCAGATGTCAAATACGATATTTTGGCTTTTTTTAGTCCATCTGGTATTAAATCCCTTAATTCCAACTTCCCCGATTTCGTACAAGGGAAAACAAGAATTGCTGCTTTTGGACCTACTACAGCACAGGCAGTAAGAGAAGTGGGGTTGATTTTGGATATAGAAGCTCCCATGCCTAATGCTCCAAGTATGACAGGTGCCTTAGAGCTTTATATTAAAAAGGCGAATAATTTGTAATTCTTCCAATCAAATTCGGTGGTTTTTCAGTTTAAATTCTTAGAATAGGTAGTAAATCTGACTAAACCTTCTTGAAATGATTAAAAAGGGCCATTTTAAATATTTTTTAAAGAATCTAATAGTGCTTGTATTCTTTTTTTTGGGCAATCACTTGATGGCACAACAAGATGCCCAGTTTACTCAGTATATGTATAATGGTATGTATTATAATCCTGCATTTGCAGGTAAGGAGGGAGGATTTAGATTTTCCGCTTTGCACAGATCCCAGTGGCAGAATTATAGTACCAGCTCTGGCCAAGGTGGCGCCCCGATTACGCAATTGATTACTGCACAAGGTAATTTGGAGGGAAAAAATATTGGATATGGTCTTACTGTTGTCAATGATCAGATTGGAGCAACAGGAAATCTTGAAATAAATTTGCAAGGCTCCTATCATAAAAAGATCAATCGTTCAACTTTAAGTTTTGGGGCATATGTGGGATTGTTTTCCAGTTCACTTAATTTTGCTGAATTAATTGTCGTTAATCCTGAACCGAATCTTCCTTCTGCTGGCGAGGAGAGCCAAACCAATCTTAATTTCGGGGCAGGTTTGCACTTCGATAGGGGAAATTATTACATCGGATTGAGTAGCAGGCATTTAAATCAGCCAATATTTGATTTTGGTGATGGGTCTTATGAAAATCAGTTGAAAAACCATTCTTATCTCCTTCTGGGATATAGATTCAGGCCTGTAGGTCAACTTTCTATTGAGCCAAGTTTTCTTTTGAAATCTGTATCATTCAATAATTTTTCATACGATGTCAGCGTTATAGCAACTCATCAGAATAAAATAAGTGGAGGTTTAGCTTTCAGAGGGGAGGAATCTATTTCCCTTATTTTAGGGTATAGCTTGCTTAAAGACAATTCATTAAAGTTTGGATATGCTTTTGATCTGGTCATCAGTGGCGTCGATGCCAAAACTCCTTCTAGTCATGAATTGATGTTGAGGTATACCTTGCAAGACATGAATAGGCAAGTTGAAAGAGTTATTCAGAGGACTCCAAGGTTTAGATTTTAAAGAAATCTCCAAGATCAAATTTAAGAATAACAAAAAATCTATCATTTGTTGGTATTAAGAAGTTGCGTAATAATTGGCAGGTTATTTGCAATATTGTGCCAAATTCAGCTAAATTTCGCAGCATGAGTATGCTTTACAGAGTGCAATTATTTGATGATATCAAAAAAGTCATTTATGTATAATAAAATGAATTTTCGAATTATGACAGTCCTTCTTGGGTTGGCTGTCTCGACACTTTTGCCAGGTTGTGGCCTTTTTAATAAAAAAGGATCTGCCAGCGATAAGATGAATAGAAGGGGTGAGGTAACTGGGGTAGCCAAAAGAGCTAGCTGGCAACAAAATCTTCCTTTTGATATGGTTCCTGTGAAAGCGGGTACTTTTTGGATGGGGCAATCTGATGAAGATATTGCCTTTACCCAGTCATCTTTAAATAAGCAGATAACTATCTCTGAATTTTTTATGGACAAATATGAAGTGTCCAATAATAAATACAGACAATTTTTGGAAGCTGTAAAAAATGGAGCATTAGCGACTGGAACTCCTACTACTTTAAGAGAAGAGCCAGTTTTTAATCTTGATGAATTGAGACCTGACACCACAGTTTGGTCTACTAGTTTTTCATATCACTATGGTGATCCCTTGATGGAGTTCTACTTTGATCACCCGGCATTTGACGATTACCCTGTTGTTGGCGTCAGTTGGGACCAAGCTCAGAAATATTCTGAGTGGAGAACTTACCATATGAGAGCAAATGATGATTCTGAGTATGATATGACCCCATTTAGATTGCCATCTGAAGCAGAGTGGGAATATGCTGCAAAAGGAGGAAAAGATGTCGCTAAGTATCCTTGGGGTGGTCCATATTTAAAGAATAAAAGAGGATGCCTGATGGCAAACTTTAAACCTGGTAGGGGAAATTACATTGATGATGGGTTTGCCTACACTGCTCCGGTGGATGTTTTTGCTCCAAATGGTTTTGGATTGTACAATATGTCAGGAAACGTTGCTGAGTGGGTTCTTGATGCATACGGAACAACCACAAGCACAATAACTTGGGATTTAGATCCTGTTTATGATGATCCTTTAGAACCTAGGAAAGTTGTAAGAGGTGGTAGCTGGAAAGATATTGCACATTATTTAGAGACTAGTACAAGAACCTATGAATACGAAGACGTAGCACAAGCACACATAGGTTTCAGAACCGTCATGACATTTATTGGAAGATCCGGATCAATGGACGTCAAGTCAACTAAGAGAACAAGAAGATAATTTTATTTCAATTTATCCACCTACAAAAAAAACTAACACCCTAATTTTAATTTAACAAATGTCAAGTAACAGCAACTCTTTCTCAGCAAAATTCTATAACAACATCATGCCTAAAGTATATGGTATTGGTGCAGCTGTAGTTATCCTTGGTGCAATGTTCAAGATTCTTGATTGGCAAGGAGCTAATTGGATGATTGGAATTGGTCTAACCACTGAAGCTATTATATTTTTCCTTTCGGCATTTGAGCCAAGACATGAAGAAATGGATTGGAGCAAAATTTATCCTGAATTAGCGGACGGGGAACCAGCAAAAAAATCAAAAGGAGATAATGTTTCTCAGAAATTAGATGACATGCTTGCCAACGCTAAAGTTGGTCCAGAACTAATCGAAAGTCTTGGAAAAGGGATGCAAAATCTGGCAACTTCAGCTGAAAAAATGGGAAACCTTGCTGATGCAGCAGTTGCAACAAATGAATATGCTACTAATGTAAAGTCAGCAGCAAAGACTTTAGTGGATATGAATGCATCTTACAGCAAAACAGCTGCAGCTCTTACCGAAATGTCGTCAGCATCTCAAGATGCTAAAGAATACCACAAACAGGTAGTAACAGTAACTAAAAATCTTTCTGCACTTAATTCAGTGTACGAATTGGAACTTCAGGATGCAAACAGCCATGTTAAGACATTGAATAAGTTCTATTCTAATATGACTGCCGCGATGGAAGGATTAAGCGCAGCCGGAAAAGAAACAGAGGCATTCAAAAATGAATTGTCAAAACTTAATCAGAACGTAAGTTCGTTAAACAAAATTTATGGTGGTATGCTATCCGCCATGAAAGGTTAATTCAGTTCTATTCATTTATATCAATTAAAAGAAGAAAATGGCAGGAGCTAAAGAGACCCCTAGACAACGGATGATCGGGATGATGTACTTGGTATTAACGGCCTTATTGGCTCTCCAAGTAAGTAATCAGATCCTTCAGAAATTTGTGCTGCTGAATGACGGCATGGAAAGAACCTCTAAAAACTATATCAGTAAAAACGAATCAACAGTAGAATCAATAAAGTACACCATTGAACAGCAGGGAAATAATGCAAAAGATTTCCCAAAGGTTGCTGCTTCACAGGAGATCAGAAATTCCACTAAAGATATTTATACCTATTTGGAGGAGTTAAAGCAAGATTTGATTGTTCAGGCAAATGCCAAAAATGAAGAAGGAAATTTCATAAATGCTAACCTAAAGAATACAGAAATCACTGGTAATCTCTTCGCCAATAATGGTAAAGGGGAAGAAATGAAAGAAAAGTTGAATGCTTTTCCAGCGCAAATTGAAGGAATTCTGTCTGGTGTTGGTTTAACTGACTTGAAATTTAAACCAATTGCAAATGATGCAAAAGACATCGAACTATTTGCAAATGATCGTGAAGTTCGAAATAAAGATTTTGTTGCTTTAAATTTTGTAAAGTCTCCAGTTGGTGCTGTGATCGCCTTGATTTCGCAGTATCAGAATGAGGTTTTAAACATTGAAAGTGAATCTCTCACTGCTGTTGCAAACACAATTGGATCTTTCTATTTCAAAGCGGATGTGACTGAGGCAAGAATTGCTGCTCTTTCAAACGTTGTTGCTGCGGGTACTAAATTCGAAGCAGATATGTTTATTGCTTCCAGTTCCACTTCGGCGGCTCCAACTATGAGTATTGATGGAAGATCAGTACCTGTTGATGCAAAAGGATTTGGTAAAGTTGAATTTACTGCAACTCCTGCCACACAGTATGATGACAGAGGTCTTTCTAAAAGAGTCTTGAAAGGTGAGATCATTACTAATGTAGGAGGAGAAGATAAAGTTCTTCCAGTTGAATATGAATACTTTGTGGCTCAGCCAGTTATTAAGGTTTCCTCAGAAGTTGTTCAGCAGCTTTATGCCGATTGTGCAAATGAATTATTAATTGAAGTTCCTGCTTTGGGAAATACCTATTCTCCTGATTTCACCGTAAGTAATGGTCAATCTATTAAAGGAAATAGACCGGGTCAGCTAACAGTTGTTCCGGGAGCATCGGGAAAAGTTACTATTGGAGTTAGCAGTGGTGGCAATAGAATTGGAGATGTATCGTATGATATTAAACCGGTTCCTGCTCCAAAAATCAGACCTGTGACTGGTAGCACGCCGTTGGATTTAAGTCAGGCACATGCTGTAGGAACATTGAGTGGCTTAAAAATTGAAGCTATGGCTGAACCAACCTTTGGAAGGACTATGGCCAAAGATGCTAAATTTGAAGTAACAGGTGGTGAATTGATCCTCCTAAGAAATGAAGTGCCTAGAACTACTGTACCAATTACTAACGGAAATGCTTTAGCAATGAGGTCACTTCTGGAAAGTGCTAAAGCTGGTGATGATATAGTAGTACGAATTACTCAAGTAACACGTACCAACTTCCGAGGTAATAAGATTGCAACCAATCAACCAGAAATCATCCGTATTCCTATTAAATAAGGAAGGTTCTGTTTGAGTTAGATAACTAAGAAATCATGAAACAATTTGTTCTTAAACTATTTCTAGGCTTACTTATTGGGGTTGGGTTAATCCCGATTTCAGGTAATGCGCAGATTGCCACCAGCGTCAATCCTTCAGGATTCGGTGACAGAACGTTTGATATGGATACAGTTTACTCTGCAAAGAGGATTCGTGAAGACGATAAGATGTATCAAATCGCTGTTTGGAGAAGGATAGACCTTCGTGAGAAGTATAATCTATCTCTGTATGGTTCAGGAGATTCAAAATCCAATGGAATTGTAAATCATATTTACAAAGCGATTGTAGATGAGAATGCTTTGGAGGTTTTCGCAGACGAGAACTTTACCAGACCTCTGTCTATTGCTGATTTCCAGAATAATTTCTGGTTAAATGCAACAGGAGACAGTATCTTTTCAAAGCAGCTTTATTACCTAGATTTTAAGGAAGACTTTGTCTTTGATAAACATCACTCAGATATGGTATTTGATATCAAATACATCGAATTGGTGATGCCATCGCAGACTAACTCTAATGCTGGTCAAAAAACCATTGCCTACATCCGATACAAAGATTTCTATAATTACTTCAAAGATCATCCTACTGCAAGATGGATCAACTTCAATAATCTGTCTAAAAGCTTAACCTATGATGAAGCCTTTGAAACTCGATTATTCAGATCTGTAGTTAGAAGATTTACAAACCCTGATGATGCGTTGATAGCAGATTTGGTTTCCAGTGAAAGTACAAATCCTGAGGTTCAAGCGTATATAAATGCCCTGGCCTTCGAATATAAATTACTTGAATTCGAAAATAACCTTTGGGAATGGTAAAAAAATAAAGGGGCTTTTAAGCCCCTTTATTTTTTTCTTTCCATTCCAATAATGTCTTTGCCCGGCTTAGCCCAATCACAGACGCCAATTCCTCTTCTCCGGCATCATTTATTTTTTTGACGGATTTAAAGTGACTTAGCAATTTGTCTGCCGTGTTTTTCCCAATGCCTGGTATTGCTGTCAGCTGAGTGCCAAATGCATTTTTGCTTCTGACTTTACGATGAAAAGTAATTGCAAACCTATGAGCTTCGTCTCTTATTCTCTGAAGAAGCCTGAGACTTTCTGATTTTTTATCGATGTGAATCGGGTATGAATCTCCGGGGAAATATATTTCTTCAAGTCTTTTGGCAATTCCGATGATAGGCATTTTTCCGTAAATCCCAAGTTCCTGTAGAGCCTCTACAGCGGAAGATAATTGGCCTTTGCCTCCATCGATTACTACCAGCTTTGGCATTGGCAATCCTTCTTCTAGAAGACGCTTATACCGTCTTCCTACAATTTCCTTCATGCTGGCAAAGTCATTAGCTCCTTCTACAGTTTTGATATGATAATGCCGGTATTCCTTGATTGCCGGTTTACCGTTCAGGAAGCAAACCATACTTGCTACTGGACTTGTACCTTGAATATTCGAATTATCAAAGCATTCAATGTGGTCTGGAATTTCGGAAAGACTTAAATCTGCTTGGAGTTGCTTGATTACTCGATCTTTTTTGTCCTGATTGAGTCCAATTAAAAGAGCTTTTTCTTTTTTGTAGAAAAGTGCATTCTTCAGAGACAATTCAATAAGCTTCTTCTTATCTCCGATTTTTGGAGCAAAAACATTTAGACCTTCTATTGGACTTGTCAATTCCAGATTCAACAAAACTTCATCTGCATCGCTTTGGAATTGATCCTGAAGCCTAATCAAAGCTATTAACAATATTTCTTCATCATCTTCATCCAGCCTCTTCTTGATTTCTACATTTTTAGAGACAATCAATGCACCGCTTTTTACGCGCATGTAATTGACGTAGGCGCTCTTTTCATCGGATACTATCGTGCAGACGTCAAGATTCCCTATCCCCGGATTTGTGATTAGAGACTTGGCCTGATACTTCTCTAGCAAGTCATATTTCTCCTTGAATCGATGAGCTTTTTCATATTGCAAACTTTCCGCATAATACTGCATTTCCTGTTTGAAATAGGTTTTTGCTACGCCAAGGTTTCCCTTCAGAATATGTTTTGCCTGCTCAATGTCTTTTTGGTAAGCCTGCTCATTTTGGTAACCAACACACGGACCTTGGCAATTTCCGATATGGTACTCCAAGCAGACTTTGTATTTGTTTTCCGCAATCTTATAAGGAGTTAGGTCGAGCGAACAGGTTCGGATAGTGAATAAATCCCGAATCAAATCGAGAACGTTATTCATTGCTTTTACGCTCGCAAAAGGCCCAAAGTAAGTCCCACGCTTAGGGATCATTTTTCGAGTCGGAAAAATCCTCGGGAAGTTCTCTTTTGTAATCAACAAGTAGGGATAAGTTTTATCATCCCGAAGTAAAATGTTGTACTTAGGTTGTATCTTCTTGATCAGGTTATTTTCCAGAAGTAAAGCATCGAATTCACTATCAACAAGTATGATTTCTATTTTTCGGATCTCCTTGACCATCTTTCGAGTCTTCAGGTTTACACCGGTATTCTTGTTGAAGTAGTTGCTGACACGCTTTTTTAGACTTTTAGCTTTCCCTACATAAATCAGTTCATTTTCCTCATTGAAGTACTTGTAGACTCCTGGTTGGTCTGGAAGCTGAAGGTGCTCTTCTGGTGAATACGAGGATGACTGCATGGCCTAAAATTAAAAAACAGCCTCGGTTTAAGGCTGTTTTCTTTGGAGTATATTCAATTAAAAATCGTTTTTCTTGGCGTCGTAATCAAAGTCTGCGAATCGTTGACTTTCCTTTTCGTAAACATCGCAATTGATTTCAATGCTTAGGGGTCTTTCTGGTCTTGGAAACGCACCTTTCGTATATCCCAACGACTTGTCTGAATAGACCTTAGTCATAAACTTTACCCAAATAGGTCGGGCTGTTTTGGATCCTTGACCGGCGGTCCAGCTTCGGAAGTGGATGGCACGATCATCACCACCCACCCAGGTTCCGCTTACCAGATCTTTGCTTACACCCATATACCAGCCGTCAGATGCATTTTGGGTGGTTCCGGTTTTTCCTCCCAATTCATTTCCCTCTCTAATTACGTACGGAACTCCTTGACTGGTACCACCACGTTCCTCAAAGCCTCCTCTTAACATATAAGTCATTAAGTATGCATGTTCTTCACTCATAGCAGGCCTTTTTTTGGCGGTGAATTGCTGGATTACATTCCCATTTTTATCCTCAATTCTATCTATATAGAATGGGGTCGTATGCTCACCTTTATTGACAAAAGTCCCAAAAGCTCCAACCATTTCGAAAATTGATACATCATTTACTCCCAAGGCCAAAGCAGGCACCTCCTCCAGATCACTAGTAATTCCCAATCTTCGGGCTGTTTCTACAATAATTTTTGGGCTCAGTTTCTTCATCATATAGGCTGTCACAGAATTTATCGATTCTGCCATTGCATGCCTGATAGTCATTTTACTATAACTGAATTTGCCATCGGCGTTGGATGGACTCCATGCAGGTTGTCCGGGAATGTAAACCTCCACAGGTTGATCGACTACAGTGTAGCAAGGGCTATAGCCATTTTCAATAGCCGCAGCATAGACGAATGGTTTGAAGGTGGAACCGGGTTGACGCTTTCCTTGCTTCACGTGGTCAAACTTAAAATATTTATGGTCCATTCCGCCAACCCAAGCCTTGATGTGACCAGTAAGAGGATCCATGCTCATAAAGCCGGTTTGCAGGAATTTCTTGTAATAACGCATCGAATCCATGGTACTCATAAGTGTGTCGATTTCTTCCTTTTCCCAAGAGAAAACTTTCATTTTCTTTTTCTCATTCAATCTAAACTCGATGGAATCGACGTCATTTCCATATCGCTGCTTCAATAGTCTGTAGGCTTCAGTTCGTTTCACTTGATCTTCGATGAAGTTTGGAATTATCTGGTTATTTCCATCCACCCAAGGATCACGCGTTCCCATTTCTTTGAAGAATGCTGCTTGCAGGGATTCCATATGCTCATCCACTGATTCTTCAGCATATCGTTGCATTCTACTGTCAATGGTGGTAAAGATTTTCAGCCCATCTCCATACAGATCGTAAGCGCTACCATCAGATTTCAGGTTTTCTTTGGTCCATTTAATCAAATCCGCTTTCACCACTTCCCTGAAGTAAGTAGCAAGCCCCTGGTTTTGATTTGAAACAGAATAGTCTAATTCAATTGGCAACTTAGCTAGAGAATCGAATTCTGTCTCTGTCAAAAGGTCATTTCTGTACATTTGACCCAATACGGTGTTTCTTCTTCGTAATGAATTCTCCGGATTGAATACAGGACTATAATAGGTAGGAGCCTTGAAAAGGCCAACCAAAACCGCTGATTCTTGGAGATTCAATTCAGCGGGAGTTTTCCTGAAGAAAGTTTTTGCGGCAGTTTTTATGCCATAGGCATTTGAACCAAACTCAGAAGTGTTCAGGTAGAGGGTGAGAATCTCGTTTTTTGTGTAAGACTTTTCAAGCTGAGTAGCTACAATCCATTCTTTGGTTTTAACGATCAGCATGCGAAGACCCGGAATAGAACTTAGCAATCCCTGATTGTCATTATTTCTGGTTTTAAAAAGGTTTTTGGCTGTTTGTTGACTTAAAGTAGAGCCGCCTCCAGAATCTTGACCAAGTAGAATCGACTTTACAAAAACACGCAGCATAGCAGTCATGTCTATGCCTGAGTGATCCTCAAATCGAACGTCTTCAGTAGCGATCAAGGCATTTACCAGATTAGGAGAAAGCTCGTCAAAAGTTACAGGACTCCTATTTTCACGAAAATAGGTTCCCAGCAAAACTCCATCTGCCGAATAAAGCTCGGAAGCAAGTTCAGAATCAGGATTTTCCAGGGCTTTGAAATCAGGCAAGGAACCAAAGAGACCCAAGAAATTAATGCTTAGCATCCAGACAAAAAGGATGAAGCCGAAAAATCCCCCGATAAAGGCAATCCAGAGGTATTTAATAGTTTTCTGCACCCAAGGTTCAGACTGGGGTTTTGCTTTGTTACGCATAGTTTACTTATAAACCGACTTAAAGAAAGTCCGGTATTCTTCGATGTTTTTACTTTTATTCAGCTCCTGAAAGTTTTCGATCGAAATGAAGAATGAATTATCCTTTACAATCGATGGAAGTCCTTCCGACTCAAATTCTTTTTGAAACTTTTCATAATATTCTTGAGCCTTCTGGGCATTGCTGAAAGGACTGATTATAAAAATCGCATTCTCCCGATTCATATTCATATTTCCAGTTCTCAATCTAGCATTTGAAAAGTTGGTTGCATGAAAGTTTTCCAAATCTCCGAGAAGCCCTTTGGCTGCTTCGGCTTGATCCGGATACATAGCTATGACAAAGATATGAGTCTGAGATTCATTTATCTTAAAAGGTGATTCCGGTAAATCTTCTCCACCTTCATTCTCGGCAATATTCGGTGCCACAAGCGTGGTCGAATCTGTGAGAGTGCTGTCGGATGCAGTCCGATCGGCTAGTTCTGCAATGGATAGCATTGGCTTTAGCATATTTCTTGCCAGTTCTACCAACTGCTCTTCTTTTGTATTTTCTATATATGATTCCAGCCTTTGGCGATAACGATCTCTGCTTTCCGTTTTACCGGTGACCATAATATCTAGGAGGATTAATCGCTCCGTATTTCTTGTGATCGGAAACTCTTCTAGTGTGCTTTTTACAAGTTGTTTGGTCAAAGAAAAGTTTCCTGCATAATAGGCATTGTAGGCTTCTTCATATTTCTTCGATGATTCGATGTAAGCAAGATTGCCTGAGGCAGCGTCAGGATTATTGACAGAATAGGTGTATTGAGAATCCGGAAACTCGGTGTTTAGCCGGGAAATATATTGGTTGAAGTTGCCTCCTAAATCCTTTTGACCAAGATAAAGTAAATAGTAAGCTTCAGGCTTTCGGATTGAATTTGGATAATCCCGAACCAGAGTCTCAAGATTTTCGATACTCAGTACTGTTTCATTCAAATCGAAGTACAACAGCTTTCCCAGTTCAAAAAGCGATTCTTCCAGTTCCAGATTCAAGATTTTAACTGCCTCAGTCGTAGATGGGATTTGTGCCAAAAGTGTTTCTAAATCAGGTAACTGATTAAGTGGATTTGCTTCTTCAGTAGTAGAATCCATTTCGGTTGGTAGGGACGAAGTTGTATTTGTCGTTTGGAAGCTGGTAGCACTTCTTCTCCAATTATCCTGGAGAGAGCGATTCCCCCAGGTCCGGTAGAAATCAATCGCTCCTTGCTGCATTGCAACACCATTGTCAAAGTAAAATGAAGACCCCGATCCTTTGTCGGAAAAAGAAAGGAGGTTATCAAAAATGCTCTTGCTTTTGGGTTGTTCAGCCAATTGGGCTTCCATTATCAGCCGAGCCTCTTCACTTTTGATAAAGCTTTCCGCAACAGTTTTTTGATCTTCTACCGAAAGTTTTGACAAACTGATCAGACTGTCATTTTCGATGATTCGTTCTACGTGAAAAACGTATTTGTCAAGCGTTTCTTTTTGTTCCCGAATCTGCTTTGCAATAGGATCCTCTTCTTTGATAAAAGTAAGCGCACTATCCAGGTAATACTTGGTTGCCCGGTAGTTTTTGTTCATGGTTAGATTAATTTCAGCCAGCTTCTGGTAGATATATCCTTTTAAGCGCGGATTGCTCCCGGGTTCTTTGGTAGCTTGGTGGAGAAGGTCGATTGTTTTTGGAATGTCGCCTTGCTTTTCTTCAAAAAGAGCCATTTCATATACCACCACATCTTTCAAATCCTCGTTTTTGGGATCCTTATACAGGTTATCGTAGTAATTCCTCACTTTACGCAGATCCTTAGAAGCATTCAGTTCCGCCACTTGTTGCGCGAAAAGTTGCGCGAAAAAGCTTCTCTCATAAGGCGGATTCCCCTCCAATGCTCTGTAATAATAACTATATGCAAGCGCGTCCAAACCCTCGCCTTGGTAGTATTGAGCTAAGATGAAATTGATCCGGGAGGTTTCTTTAGTATCCTGCTTGTAATCTAATGCTTTATCCAAAGCTCCAATTACTCCGACTTTGTCAGATCTACTTTCGTAATAATAAGCGAGCGTCCGATATAGTTCGTATCGATTCTCCTCGCTTATTTCCGTTTCTTTTGAGAGATAGTCTATCGTGAAGTTTGCATTTTCATATTCTCTCAGATCCACATATAGCTTTAGAAGGGTGATCAGCGTCAAGTGTCGAAGGTCCTTATCCTTACTGTTTACATTGACATACTTAAAAGTATTTTGGGCGTCATCAAAATGAGCCTGTAGATAATCAAGCTTTCCCAAAACATAGTAACTGTCATCTACCCATTTACTGATTCGATGCCAATCGATGGATTTGGATGCTAATTCTTTTGCAGCCATGATTTTTTCAGCATTTGCCTGGATTGTAGCAGAATCGATTGGAATGAACACCGGCAAAATCTGAGTATAATCTTCCTTGTATTTAGTGCTGACTTCCGCTTCAATCTCCTTTATTCTGGTATCTGCCAAATAGTAGGCATTATAATGAGCAGTAAGATTATGAAAAGTCCTGTTGGTAAAGGTGTTACGCTCGGATGAACAGGCTCCGGAAAAAATCAAAAGAAATAAGGCTATTCTCTTCAGTTTACTCATTTATATATAATACCCCAATTCAAGTACCAAAATAGGTTATTTAGCGTAGATACAGAACGATGGACCTTCTCAAATATTTCCATAGGGATGATTGCTGCAGGATAGAGCTGTAATTTTGATATTTTTAACATGATCAATATTTCGTAAAACTATGAGCGAACTCAAGCCTAAAGAAAAACCTAGCGGCTCTTCTGATTACATTAAATATATCGGGTTGTCTTTCCAACTGTTTTCGGTGATTGGTGCCGGGACTTGGTTTGGTTGGTGGGTTCAGCAGAAAAGTGAAATGAATTTTCCGCTTTGGTTACTTCTGTTTTGCTTTTTATCTGTTTTTTTGGCGTTTTATCAGCTTTGGATTTCAATAAAGAAGGATAAATGAGCTTTTAAAAAAATCGAGTAATTTTGTAAGCAAAACCGCCAAAATGAAATTACTCCGAAAGATTCAAGTACAATTTTTCTTGTTTTCAGCTTTAATTGCTGCATTGATCGGAATCCTTGAGATGATTTTCCCTCACCTAATTCATGAAAAAATCTGGAGCATCTATTTTTTCATCCTGATTCTGTCCCTCGCTATCAGCATTATGTCAAGTTTATTACTTAAATCATTTTCAGAAAATTTTTTCAATATCATGGTTTTAGGAACGGTCCTTCGGTTCATTGCATCTTTGGTGTTTATTACCATACTTGTATTGCCGGGAATAGAGAATATTATTCTGTTTATAGGCGATTTCTTCACGATTTTTTTGTTCTACCTTACTTTTGATATATACGCCTTTCTTTCTAACTTGCGCCCGATTTCAAAGTAGCCCTCAAATATTAGAGTTGATGACGCGTAAACTACTGTTTCTAAGTCTTTTAGTATCAGCTTTCATGCTGGGTTTTTCAAGTCCAACTCTAGCGGCTGGATCTGAAGAAGACAAGACAAGTTTTATCATGCATCACGTAGTAGATTCCCACGAGTGGCATTTTGCTACTTTTGGACACACTCACGTGACCTTGCCTTTGCCGGTTATTGTTTATTCTGGTGATAGAGGACTCGAGTTTTTCAGTTCCAAAGATTTCCAAAACCACGAAACTCACGCCTTTGGAAAAGAATATGCCCACGAAGGTTATTTCATCGATGATCACGACCATTTAGGTCGGGCAGATGGCGGAAGCTTTATTGAGTTTTCGATTACCAAAAATGTGGCTATGATGTTTCTGGTGCTAATTGTGGTTGGTTATGTTTCTTTATCTGCTGCTTCCCATTACAAGAAAAACGGAGCTGTTGCGCCAAAAGGTGCTGCTTCACTTGTAGAGCCTATTGTGATTTTCGTAAGAGACGAAATTGCAATGAAAACAATCGGTCCCAAATACAAGAAATTCGTCCCCTACCTGATTACGCTTTTCCTTTTTATCTGGTTTGGTAACCTAATGGGTTTGATGCCTGGAGCGGCAAACATGACTGGAAACATCGCTGTAACCTTGGTACTGGCATTATTGACTTTCATCATCACCAACTGGAATGGGAATAAGGAGTACTGGAAGCACGTATTTGCTACTCCCGGAGTGCCGATTCCAATGCTTTTAATTATGGTGCCTGTCGAAATCATCGGTTTGTTCACTAAGCCATTTGCATTGACTGTCCGACTTTTTGTTGCAATCACTGCAGGTCACATTGTACTCCTGGGTTTCATAGCTTTGGGTTTCATATTTGAGTCTTATACTATCGGCATCGTAAGCACGCTGATGGTAACCTTTATAAATCTGATCGAATTGCTGGTTGCTACGATTCAGGCTTATGTATTCACGCTGTTTTCGGCAATGTACATTGGTTCTGCCGTCGCTGAGCATGAGCATGTTGATCACCATTAATCCTTAATTTCTTTGTTCAATTAATAAATTCAATTTCTATGTTAACTTCTATCTTATTGTCTGTTGGCTTCGCTCTTATGGGAGCTGGCATCGGTGCTGGACTTGTTTCGATTGGTGCAGGTTTGGGTATCGGTCGTATTGGTGGTCAGGCAATGGAAGCAATTGCCCGTCAGCCTGAAGCTGCCGGTAAGATCCAAGGCGCTATGTTGATCATCGCTGCCTTGATCGAGGTAGTTTCCCTGTTCGCAGCGGTTATCTGTTTGTTGATCGCCCTTAATATTGCGGGTATCGCCTAACAAAAATTTGGAAAGGGATTGGCGATTGGCCTTTCCCTTTTCTTTCTTTTATTGAACAATTTGAAATAAACATACCTCCATGGATTTAATTACCCCAGGTACCGGTCTAATATTTTGGCAGCTGTTTGGCTTTTTGGGCCTTCTTTTTATCCTTATCAAATTTGCCTGGAAGCCAATGCTTGCAGCTTTGGATGAACGAGAAAGCAGCATCGAAAGTGCTTTGAAATCAGCCGAAACTGCCCGAAATGAAATGGCTAATCTGAAATCTGAAAACGAGAAATTACTCGCTGAGACCAGATTGGAAAGAGACCACATTCTGAAGCAAGCTCATGAAGCTTCTTTGAAGATGATCGAAGACGCTAAATTGGAATCAGGAAAAGTGGGAGCTCAAATGATTGCAAATGCGAAAGCAGTCATTGAAATTGAAAAGAAAGCAGCTTTAACTGAAGTGAAAAATCAAGTAGCTATCCTTACGCTGGAAGTAACTGAGAAGCTGTTGAGAAAGAAATTGTCTGACGACAAAGCTCAGAAAGAGCTTGTGGATCAATTCATCAAAGAAATTAATATTAATTAATCCACCTCCATGTCAAATCATAGAGTAGCATATGCCTATGCCAAATCTCTGATGGAATTGGCCATCGAAAGAGGTCAGCTGGAAGAGGTGTATCAGGATTTTTTGCACTTAGCCAAATTGGCAAAGTCAAACAGAGATTTGGAGTTGGCTTTGAAAAATCCCGTCATTTCCTCTGATAAAAAGCTCAAAGTGCTAAAAGCACTTTTTGCAACCCGTGGAGCAACAGATACCACTATGTCTTTCTTTGAGATCATTTCCAGAAAGAACAGAGAAAATGTGTTGACTGATATTGCGAAAGAGTTCCAAGCGCAATACAATCTGCATAACAGTATACAGGTGGCAGAAGTGACCACGGCATCCAAGATCACGGATGATCAAAGAGATGAATTCATAAAAGTTGTAATTGAAATTACTGGTTTTAAAACCGTACAGTTGGTCGAAAAAATCAACTCGGAATTGATCGGTGGATTTATTTTGAGAGTCAATGACCTGCAACTAGATGAGTCTTTGAGCAGTAAACTGAGAATTCTTAAAACTCAGTTTAGCCAAAATCAGTACGAAAGCAAATTATTCAAATAGCATTAATCAGATAGATCATGGCAGAAGTAAGACCTGATGAAGTATCGGCAATTTTGAGGGAGCAACTTGCCGGCACCAGAACCGCAGCTGAACTCGAAGAAGTCGGCACAGTCCTCCAAGTTGGGGATGGTGTGGCGCGAATTTACGGCCTTTCTAAGGCTCAGTCCGGAGAGTTGTTGGAATTCGACAACGGGATGAAAGCAATGATTTTGAACCTAGAGGAAGACAACGTAGGTGCCGTACTCTTTGGTGATTCGAAAGAAATAAAAGAAGGTGATACTGTAAAGAGAACCAAGAAAATAGCCTCCATCATGGTAGGTGAGGGAATGCTCGGTCGGGTTGTCAATACTTTAGGTATGCCAATCGACGGTAAAGGCCCGATCTCAGGTGAGTTGTACGAAATGCCTTTGGAGCGTAAAGCCCCGGGTGTAATTTACAGACAGCCTGTTACAGAGCCTCTTCAGACAGGTATCAAGTCAATCGATGCGATGATCCCAATCGGAAGAGGACAAAGAGAATTGGTAATCGGTGACCGTCAGACAGGTAAGACTGCTGTAGTTTTGGATGCCATTTTGAACCAAAAAGAATTTTATGAAAGAGGAGAGCCTGTTTTCTGTATCTATGTTGCAATAGGCCAAAAAGCTTCCACTGTTGCAGGAATCGTTGCCGCTTTGGAAAAAGGAGGCGCTCTTCCTTATACAGTAGTAGTAGCAGCACCGGCTTCTGATCCTGCTCCAATGCAGTTCTTTGCCCCGTTTACCGGAGCAGCGATCGGCGAATTTTTCAGAGATACCGGTCGTCCGGCCTTGGTGGTTTATGATGATCTTTCGAAGCAGGCAGTAGCGTACCGTGAAGTTTCTCTATTGTTGAGAAGACCTCCGGGACGTGAAGCTTACCCTGGAGACGTATTTTATCTTCACTCAAGATTACTCGAAAGAGCTGCCAAGATCAACAACTCTGACGCAATCGCTCAGCAGATGAATGATCTTCCGGAATCTATTAAGCATCTCGTAAAAGGTGGTGGTTCTTTGACAGCTCTTCCGATCATCGAAACTCAGGCAGGTGATGTTTCAGCTTATATCCCAACGAACGTAATCTCCATTACAGACGGTCAGATCTTCCTTGAAACCAACCTTTTCAACTCCGGTATCCGTCCTGCGATTAACGTAGGTATCTCGGTATCCCGAGTGGGTGGTAACGCTCAGATCAAATCAATGAAGAAAGTAGCCGGTACCTTGAAGTTGGATCAGGCGCAATTCCGTGAATTGGAAGCGTTCTCCAAGTTCGGTTCTGATTTGGATGCTACGACCAAGCGTACGATCGAGAGAGGAAGAAGAAACCAAGAGATTCTGAAGCAACCTCAATATGCACCGGTATCTGTAGCGAATCAGGTAGCAATCATTTATGCTTCTACCAAAGGTTTGATGGACAACGTTCCTGTTGATAAAGCAAGAGCATTCGAGAAAGAATTCTACGTATTGCTTGCTGCCACTTATCCTGAAGCTCTTGAGCTGATCATGAAAGGGGACATCGACGGGGCAGGTAAGATTTTGGCTAAAGCAGCAGCGGAACTTGCTCCGAAATACGCGAAATAATTGAACTCAATTCCGGGAAGTTAACCCTTCCCGGGCTTAAATAGAAGTACAAAGCAACCACTGATGGCTAATCTCAAGGAAGTAAAGCAAAGGATCACTTCGGTAGTCTCCACACAGCAGATTACCAAGGCTATGAAAATGGTGTCTGCGGCGAAGCTTAGAAGAGCTCAGGACAAAATCATTGCGATGCGTCCATTTTCTCAGAAGCTGACTACCATTTTGAATAATGTGTCTTCTTCATCCGAAGGTGAGGTTGACCTTATCTACGCTGAAAAGCGTGAAATGAAAAAAGTGCTTTTAATTCCGATTACTTCAGACAAAGGTCTTTGCGGAGCTTTCAATTCCAATGTGATCAAGGCCGCCAATGTAGCCATCGCGTTTCAGTTCGCAGGAGCAGATATTACAATCATGCCGATTGGAAAGAAATCCTTGGAGTTTTACAGAAAATATAAGTATTCGCGAATAGAGGATTACTCAGGATTGTTTCAGGATCTGTCTTTAGACAGAATCAATGAAGCGGCTAATTATGCGATGGATGCTTTTGCCAAAGGCGAATTTGATCAGGTTTTTCTGGTATTTAATGAATTCAAAAACGTGGCCACTCAGGTAATTCGTACTGAACAGTTTTTGCCAATGGCCAATGAAGCCATCAAAGGTGAAAAACCTGCGGAAGTGGATTACATTTTGGAGCCTTCAAGAGAATTTATCCTTCAGGAAATCGTCCCTAAAGCGCTTAGAGTGCAATTCTATAAAGCCATTCTGGAAAGCAATGCTTCTGAGCACGGCGCCCGAATGACTGCGATGGACAAGGCAACCGAAAATGCCGGAGAACTTCTGAAAGAACTTCGATTAATGTACAACAGAACCCGTCAGGCAGCTAT
>JBKJKX010000176.1:0-78200 GCA_046597285.1 Algoriphagus sp.
GTGGAATCTACTTGGGCATAAGAATTTAAACTTCCCAAGAGAAGGAAAATGAGCAGAAAATGTTTCATAAATGGTCCGGTGGATAATAAGATCAAAAAGATAAGGAAAAAGCCTTAAAACTAACTTTCTCCATCCAAATGAGGGGAGTAAAATTGGTCCCATTTTAACATGACTTGTGACATTCGTCATAGTTTAAAAGTTGGGTTGGTCGTATTATTGAGTAGGAGGTGGGAAGTTTGAAGGTTGGAAGTAGGAAGTTGGGAAGTGGGAGGTTGGGAAAGTTTGCAGGATGGCCGATGTTTGAAGACGGAAGAGGGGCGACGGATGCCGGGTTTAAAAAAAGCTTTAGCTTTTTACTCTTTGGTCTCAAAAGAGTCAATCAAGGGAAGTGGGATTGAGGAACATAAAAAATATAATTCATCTCAAACCATATTTCTCAGTGCGACTCTGTGGTAAAAAAACGTAGGAAGAAGACGGAAGACCGGAGACGGAAGATGGAAGACCGGAGACGGAAGGATGGAGACTGAAGATTGAAGGAATTAAGATTGCAAGGAGAAAAGCTGAAATACTATTTACTACTAAAAAAATGAGCACTAGAATAGACAAAGCTGATGTACACCAGGCGTGTATGGTCAAGCAACAACAATTGATTGAAAATTTTGAAATGGAAATAGCTTCCCTAAAAAAGGAATTGTTTACCCATGATGTTTCTCAAAGTCAAGCTGACTCCAGTTCTATCGAGCGGAATGAACTTCTGGCTCGATATGAAAGTGAATTGATTTTTCTGAATTATGAGTTGCAAATCCTGGAATCCATTGACCCGTCCGAGGAAACTGAGAAAGTCGAGTTGGGTTCAGTCTTGGTTACGGATCAACGGATTTTCTACGTGTGCGTTTCCATCGAGCAGTTCGCGGTGAATGGACAAGATATCTTTGGGTTATCAGTTAAAGCCCCTATTTATGAAGCGCTCCGTAAAGTTGCCAAAGGAGATAAGATTTCGTTTAACGGCATCGATTACAAAATAATGGACGTCTATTAATGGAAGGGGATGGAGGTTTTGAAGTCGAATTCAAGACCTCTTTCCTTTAAATCATAAGCACTTCGATGCTTTTTTTGGAATGTTTTTTTTAACTGAGAAGGTCACCAAGGTTTCGCGGAAAGGTCGGAGTTGGGTTGCTTTTGCCAGAAGCTGGACTTGGGTTCCGATGCCTCGGTCTGTGTCTTCACAGATCGAAAGGTTCTGAATTTCTTTCCAAAGGGTAGTTTTTTTTGAGCGTCTTTTTTCACCACGAAGGTCACAAAGGTTTAGCCAAAGTCGGAGTTGTAGTGCTTCTCAAGAACCTAGACTTGGTTTTTTCTCATTTACGTTTATGAAGTCCTACTTCATGCATGTTTTTATTTCATGGTTTTGGTCCGCTCAATTCATAAAAAAAGCATGACCGGACTCCGATCATGCTTTGCTAATTGAATTTACTAACCTTTAATTTCCTCGACTTCTGGTAGCAGGTCTGCTTGGTGCATTGCTGTTTGATCCAGTGGCAGGTGCTGTTCTCGTTGTGCTTCTTGTCGGGGCAGGATTTACTCTCTGGCTTGATTGAGTTCTGGTAGGAGTGGAGGTTCTTACATCCTGCGAACTTGTTCTTGCCGGAGCAGGGCTTCTTGATTCCGAAGAATTGCTTCTTGTAGGCTGCGTAAACCTTGATTCAGAATTTCCCCGATCATTCACTGAAGGCCTCACTGACGGACTTTGCTCAGGTCTCGTTGAAGGCACTATTTCTCCTGAGGATCTAGAAGGGGTACTTCTTACCGGAGCAGAGGTTCTCACCTGATTTTCCGCTGGCCTGGTGGAGAAACTTTCGGTTCTCGACGGTGAAGTAGAAGGTCTTTGAGACTGGACCTCAGTTCTTGTCGGCGCGGAAGTTCTCCCGTCTGTTGCACTCGACCTCACTTCAGAACCCTGCGGTCTCGATTCTTGAGCTTCCACTCTCGAAGGAGTAGTTGCTGGGGATTGAGTGGTTCGGCCTTGCTGACTTCTGGCAGTTCTCACCTCTTCTGTATTCAGAATTCTCGAAGGTCTTGAAGCTTCCTTTCTGCTTGCCGAGCGCTGAATTTCAGGTTTGTAGATGTCCAGAGAATTTCTTCTCACAGCTGTCCTTCCAGGATTGTTGGAATTATTCACCTGATAGACCGGTACAACTCTTCTGGTTGCCTGCTCAATTTCCCTTCGATCGGGTCCTGCGGAATAGTTGTAATTGTTATACACGACCGTGTTCTGAATGTATGTGGTGTTTTGGTAGATTCTACCAAAGTGTCGATAGTTTGCCTGATATCTGTACCAGTTTGAATAGCCAAATCGATTTTGTGGAATAAAGACCCAAGAGAAATTCGGGCGAATCATCGCGTAAGGATAATAGGCGGGAAGTGAAGGTGCCCATCCATAATATCCGCCGCCGCTTCTCCAATCTACCCAAGCCGGTGCCCACTCGTAGCCGGGAACCCAAGCCCAACCATAGAAATCTTCATAGATCCAATTTCCATAGTGAAACGGGGCCCAACCCCAATCGTAATAGGATACCCACGTATTTCCATACTCAGTCATCACCCAATGGCCATTGGTGCGATAGGGTTGAAACTGATGGTTGACAGCAGGCAACCAGATATATCCGTATCGGGCATCGTTTACCCAGTCGCCATAAGGAGCGAGCTCGTTATAGAAAACCTGAAGGGAAATGCCATTCGGTGCTTTTGCTTGTGCTTTTGGTGGAACCAGATAAATCAGGGAAACCCACACAAGGAAGAAGCTTCCCAACCTGAATAGTAACGCATGATTTTTCATAATTCTTTAGGTTTAGTTTGGTATGATTTGGCAAAAGGGACAGCAGGTAATTTTATTTTGAGCCAACCCTTGAGCTTATTTTTTTATGGTAAAGGTTTTAATTAGTAGATGTACTTTCATCAAGAAAGGTTGCATGGCATATTCCCAAAATCGCGCCATAATAGGCCGATTAACGAAATTTATGAGATGAAGATTTGTTTTTTTAAACAAATTGACTGGAAGTAGTCCTAATAATTAGTACTTATTTAAAAATAGAGTAATAAAGTTGAAAACTTAATCAAAAAAATTATTGAATTGATTTAGTGTTTTCAAAGAAAAGTAAGAAATCTCCCTCAGTGGGGGTTTTCCTGGAGTTAAGCTGGAACTTCAGTATAATTATTCAACCCTCAAAGAGCCTTCTGGCAGTGTTTACGTCATCAATGACTCTTTTTTCTTTATTGGATTAAGGTTTCTAATAGCTGAAAGAACCTCTTCGAAATAGTAAATTCGCATCAGGAATTAGCCAATAACCCAAACTCCACCTTCCCATGTCCGTCGGGAGTTGTATAAAATGGACGCTGCTCAATTTCATAATTCTTGTCCGCCGGAATTCCCAACGCATGGTAAACAGTCTGATGAATGCTGTCTATTTTGATGGGATTCTCAATCGTTTTACAAGGACGTTCGTCAGCAGTTTTGCCAAAAACATGCCCTCGCTTGACTCCTCCTCCAAACATCAGCATCGAGCAACCGTCTGTAAAATGGCGGTGCATGCCATAATTTTTCATGTCCTCTATTATATCCGGAACTTCCACTTGGTCCAGAACTTTCAAGCCCGGCCTGCCTTCTGTGAGCATATCCCGACTGAATTCACTCGCCACGATCACCAAGGTCCTGTCGAGTTTTCCACTCGCATCAAGATCGGATATAAGCTGAGCGATCGGTGAATCGATCATTTTCTTCATGTCCTTTAATCGGGTATTTCCATTGTCATGGGTATCCCAACCGAAAAATGGCTCATATTCTGTCGTCACCGTGATGTAGCGAGCACCCTGATCGACTAGTCTTTTGGCGAGCAGACAGCCCAAGCCAAACTTTCCGTTGTTGTACTTGTCGTAGCTTTCTTTGGGTTCCTGACTCAGATCAAACGCTTTCGACTCCGGAGAATTCAGCAGGATATAGGCCTGTTCCATGGATCTTTTGAGAGATTCCTTTTGATAATCGGACCCAAATTCTCCCATTGGACTGGCTGAAATAAGGTCTTGGTAAAGTTTATTTCTGGATTCGAAGCGCTTGGTATCCATCCCGATTGGTGGGCGGACGCTTTCCAAACCTGATGTTGGGTCAGGAATCAGGAATGGACCATTTTCGCTCCCGAGGAATCCTGCACTGTGAAAAGCCTTTAATTCTTCACCTTCGCCAACTGTAAACCGTTGACCAATATTGATAAAAGGAGGTATGACAGGATTTAAGGGTCCCTTTTCTTTGGCAATCCATGATCCCAAATGTGGGACGACGACAGATTGTGGCGGTTCGTAGCACGTATGGAAATGATATTGGTGACGCGTATGGAGGATATGTCCGAGATCAGCCGCAACGTAAGATCGGATCAAAGTTCCTTTGTCCATGATCTTGCCGATGGATTCCAGTCCTTCGGAAAAGTGAATGCCATCCAAAACTGTGGGCACAGAAGGGAAGGTACTCAGGACTTCTTTGGACTCCATTCCCTTGCGGAAAGGGGTGAATTTTTTAGGGTCAAATGTCTCGGTGTGAGCCATTCCTCCTGCCATGAAAAGCAGAATTACTGAATCCGCTGTGGAGGGCATTTGGGGAGTTCCGCAGGAAGAAAGTAAACCCGACATGGGCGCACCCATCGCCATGCTTGCCATCGCTGCCGCACTTGTTTTCTTGAGAAAATCGCGTCGAGTTTGAAGGGCTTTCATAAGTGATCTTTTAAAGTGTGGTCCTACTAATTTGTGGTTGTTTTCATTTAGCCCTGCCGTCAATAGTTGGCTGAGGTCTGTGGCCGATTTGACTTTGTTAGAAATTGAGCCTGCATAGTTCTAAACGAATAATCATTTTAATAGATCATCTGGAATTCTGGAAGCAGCAAGACCGCCCAGAAGAAATCCTGAATCTGGTCAGAACCGGGGTTTTGACCCAAAGCAGCTTTTGCAATTTGAAGCTCTTTTGGACTCGGTTTCCGATTCAGTGCTTTTTCATACAATTGCTGGGTCAGCTGGTCTGAGTTTGGGTAATTAAACTTCCATTTTTCCGCCCCATTTTTCAAAGCGGTATTTAATCGTTCTCCATTGGTGAGTTCCAATGCTTGGAGCAAACTCGCCTGAGAATCCCGGCTGGTTGACACAATTTCCCGATTTGGACGACCCAAAGCAGTCAGAAAAGGATTATTCGCCACTAATGAAGCTCGCGCAAAAGAAGGACTTTTCACTTCTTCTGTGAGAAGTTCGTATGGTTTGTATTTGATCTCAGCTGAGTCAAAAAGAGGATAAATCAGTTGACTCACCGCATCCGAAAATTGCTCCGCCGTTATTCTCCTTCTTACCAATCCTTTAAATTGGAAATCATCAGCAATAAGTTTATCTGCTGATTCAAGGCTTACAGATTGGGATTGATAGATATTGGAAGAGGCGATCAGAAATACTAATCGCTTGAGGTCGTAGCCGTTTTCGACAAAATCCACCGCCAGCCAATCAAGCAAATCCTGGCTCCAGGGTAGGTTATCCATTTCATCCACCGGTTCCACGATTCCTCTACCCATCATTTGCTTCCAAACCCGATTCACGATCGTCCGATACATTCTTCCATTTGCCGGCTGAACAAGTTGGTCCGCTAACTGACGGAGTTTCTCCGCCCGGGTTGCAGCGCTGTCGATGTCACCAAGTTCTTCCCAGAGGATTTTGGTTTTGGCCATGGTGCCGGTTGGCTGCTCGCAACGACTAACTTCCAGCGTGGAGTCTGCAAAAACATTGGCAAAAGCATAAGCTTCCTCCAGTTTCCAATCGCTGATAAAACTGTCGTGACAGGAAGCGCATTTCAGATTCAGTCCCAAAATCACTTGTCCAACATTTTGTGCAGCCTGCATTTCGGTGCGTTGGCTGGCATTGACAGTTCCTCTCCAGCGGATGCCTTCAATGAACCCTTTGGATTTGTCATCCGGATTCAAGAGTTGTCTGACAAACTCGTCGTACGGTTTGTTGTCTCGGATCGAAGTGTACAACCAGTCTGTGATATTGAAGCGTCCGTTGGTGATGTAACCCGTTCCGGTGTAGTCATTCCGCAGGGCATCGTTCCAGAAAGTCAGCCAGTGAGTTGCATAATCATCATTTCTCGTCAGAAGATTTTGAAGCCAAATCTCCCGCTTTTCCGGCCGGGTATCCCTCGAGAAAGCCTCCAGTTCCTCAGGATTGGGAATCAGCCCAACCACATCCAGGTAGATCCTCCGCAGGTAAGTTCGATCGTCTATTTTTTCCTGCCAATCCAACTTGTTTTCTTTAAAATATTCATTGACCCATAGATCAATTGGGTTGCTCATTCCAGCAGTTGATCTTGGAAGGTTTGGTTTCCTGGGTGCCAAATTCGCCACGCGGTAAATAGATTGCTGCGCGGCACCATCTGGCCAAGGAGCGCCTTTTGCGATCCAAAGTTCAAGCAATTGTTTTTCCGGATCAGTCAGCAATTTTCCTTTGGAAGGCATCACATCTTTATGGCCTTTCCGCAGGTTGATACGACGGATCATCTCACTTTCTGCTGGATTTCCAGGAATCAAAATCTCACCAGATTCTCCTCCAGCAAAGACAAATTCCTTTTCATCCAGTCTCAATTCGCCTTCGATTTTGGCACCACTATGGCATTTGTAGCAGTTATGGGCGAGAACCATCCTCACTTCTCCGATCAGTTTCATTTCCGTCTCGGGATTTAATTCTGCCTGATATGCTGTCAGATTTATGGGGGCACTTGGAACATTTTCCAGCCCATCCTCAGCTCCTTTCCAGGGTAAAACTTCTGTAAGAAATTCCTCTCCGTGGGTCAGAGAGGCGCCGAAGTGTCCGGTAACAGATACTCCCAAAGCTGCGATAAAAAGGAAAGACCTATAAATCAAGACCTGATTTGATTTATGCTTTTTTGAGATTTTCTGCAAAAAGAAAAGAACGAGTAAACTCAAAACTGCGGTTGCTATTCCCACTTGCTGATGCAGGTCCACAAGGTCGCCCTCGATGGCGTCAGAATCTGCCAACAGCCAACCGAACAGGGCAGCAATTATTGCACTGACCGCTCCAATCAGGACAAGAAGATGTATGGCCGGGCGGAATTTGGAATCAAATTTTTTGAGGGTGAAAAGTTCTAAAATTGCCGCAAAAATCAACAAGGCAATCGGGAAATGGACGATCATCGGATGAAGCCTTCCCAGGAAATGCCAAAGCCAGAAATTGGAAAGTTCTTCAGAGTCTTGTGCAAAAGCCGGGTTTGCAGCTAAAACAAAGAGAATCAAGGAAAAAACAAGAATTTTTTTTAAGTCCAAAATCATCTTTATTTTTTGAATACTATTTTATTAAATAAGATTATCCGCTGTCTCTACAATTTATAATCTAAACCCAATCTTTAAATATAAACGGAAGAAACAAACGGATAATCTTATCTATGTTGAAAATTTAAGTAATTAATAACCTGGGTTCTGTCCTATTGAAGGGTTGATCCGAATTTGGTCTGCAGGAATAGGAAAGAGTACCTGATATTCTTCAAAGGTATAATCATCGGGAGAGAATGGTATACCTCCCCTGCTGGTAGTAGGTTTTAACCTTTCACCTTGTCCGTGTTTATTCAAAAGGGATTTCATTTGAGCAGGATTCAATGTTCTTTTAAGATCAAACCATCTGTGGTTTTCAAATGCGAGCTCAATTCTTCTCTCCTTCATCAACGCATCTCTGAATTGATCCTTGGTAAGTCCGCTGAGTGGAGAAAGTTTTGCCCGTAATCTGATTGAGTTCAGGTATTCATAGCTTTCGCTATTTGGACCACCTTGTTCATTGATTGCTTCAGCGAGCATTAAGAGGACATCAGCATATCTAATAATAGGCCAATTGTCATTGGTGACTCCACGGATTGAATGCGGATTATTGTACTTATTGATGAAAGGTACTGGCACCCAAGTTCCATTATTTGCGGTGTAACCTTCTTGGAGAGAGACAGCCTTTCGCGAATCTCCGGTTTCGTAAAGTGCAATAATTTCATTGGATGGAGTATTCCATCCTCCACCTTCTTGTCCTGGGAATTTGATTACTGCTCCCTGAGAAGCAAGCGGGGCAAAGGTGTAGATGAAGGAACTGTGAACTCCAAAGGTATTTTCTCCCTGATATTGAACATCCCAAATTGATTCTTTGTGATTTTTATTTATAGGATTGAAAACATCTGCGTAGTTGGGAAGAAGTGCATAACCAAGAGTCAAAATTGGTTTTAAAATATTGACTGCTTCGGCATATTCCTTTCGCTGCAATCTCACTCTTCCAAGTATTCCATGGGCTGCTCCTTTGTTAATTCTTCCAACCTGATTGGCAGGATAAGTAGCAGGGAGAAGGTTTGCTGCCTCGGTCAAATCTGAAATAATTAATTTATAGACTTCTTCCTGAGGACTTCTAACTAATTTAAATGCCTCGCCCGTAGTTTTAATTGGAGTAGTCACAATAATTACATCACCGAATAACCTCACCAAATCAAAGTACAAATAAGCTCTAATCACTTTCAGTTCACCTTTAGATCGATCTTTTATAGCCTGGGTAGCTGTTGAAGTTTCTAAATTTTCAAGTGTAGTATTTACGTTCACCAAAATATTATAGGTGTTATTGTACAGTGCTCCAAAGTTGGGAGTACCTGCATTGTACTGCCAATATTCCAAAGCCTCCAATGCCGGACCCTGACCACGGTTGCCAACATTGAAGTGAAGTGTGGTATTATCAGAAATGAATTCAGTGTACTGCCAATGGTTGTTGAAGTAGGTTCTTAGCATACCATAGATCCCGCTTACAGCTTGCTGAACTTGCTGATCGTTTTCGTAAAAGGTGTTGGATACGATTACGGTAGGATCTGTTTTTTCAAGAAAATCTTCTCCGCAGGAGCCAAGTCCAATGGATAAGATCAAAGCCTGTATATAGATTGTTATCTTTTTCATGTTGTGTTACCGATTAAAAATTAATGGTTGCTCCAAAGGTGAATGTTCTTGGTATTGGATAGGCCTCGTCATCAGACCCGATATTTACTCCACCTCTTGCGTTGACATCGGGATTGGTTCCAGGATAATCTGTGAACAGGAATAAATTCTCTCCACTGAAGAAAACTCTTGATGGAAACTTGAAGATTTTTTCGGGGATAGTATAACCAAAGGTTACGTTTCTCATCCAAACATGTGTAGCGTCATAAATGTATCTTGAGCTTGCTTCTCTTTCCCATTTCCAAGTATTTGAGGTTGGGATTACTCCATCTCCTGGCATATCTGCAGATCTGAAACGATCGGTTGCAGCAGCCTGAAGGATATTAAACACCCCGTCCATATTCAAGGTAGTGGCTTCAATATTTCTCATCATGTCATAATTAAATGCACCGTTGAATAAGATATTGAAATCAAAGCCTCCCACATTTCCACCTATAGTCCAACCTAGGATCATGGAAGGATGAGGGTTTCCTATTTCAACCATGTCTCGATTATCATATGAAATTACTCCATCTCCGTTAGCATCAAAGTGTTTGTAGACCCCCGGGACTGCGCCGTCTTGGGTGGGTGATTTCTTTATCTCCTCATCAGTTTGGAACATTCCTATCTTCTTGTATCCATAAAGCATAGACATCGGTCTTCCTACAACGGATCTATTATATGTACCGTAGAAACTGCCACTCAAAATGGCATCAGCATCCCCTCTTAATTCGAGAACCTCATTTCTGTTGAATGTAAGGTTTAGATTAGTTCGAAGATTTACTTTACTAATTTTGGTTCGGAAATCCAAACTAAGTTCAATACCTGTATTTTTTACTTTCCCGACATTACCCAATGCTGTGGTAAAACCGGATGCAGCAGGCAACTCTACTGAAAGCAACATGTCATTGGTGAGACGATTGTAGTATTCAGCAGTCAAGATCAATTTGTTGTCGAACAGGGCAAAGTCTAATCCGATATCAGTTTGCTGAGATTGCTCCCAACCCAAATCACTGTTGGCGAAGTTAGATAGAGTAAGTCCATTTACGATGGTTCCTCCAAGTACGTAATTGGAAGCTCTCATCAAGCTAAGGCTGGAATAGTTACCGATGGCGTTATTTCCCGTGATACCCCAGCTACCTCTTAGTTTCAGGTCAGTGATCCAATTCGTCTTTGGAAAGAAGGCTTCCTCAGAAATTCTCCATCCGGCAGAGAATGCCGGGAAATTACCATACTTATTATTGGCTCCAAATCGGGAGCTTCCTTCTCTTCTAAATGAAGCGGAGAATAGGTACCTGTCATCATAACCGTAGTTTGCTCTGGCCATATACGCCAAAAGACTCCAGCCAAATTCGCCGGAAGTGGAAGTGTTACGGGTCGCTGCAGAGAGGAACCTAGTCTTATCACTGGCAAAACCATTCCCGTTTCCTTGAAGAAATCTGGTGTCTTCCTCCTGTACTGAGAAGCCTAAAAGTCCGTCAATTCTATGCTTATCTATCACTTTACTGTAGGTAAGCAACTGATCTGCACCGATATTCAGAGTCTCCTGAGTTCTTTGTACCAGGGTGGCTTCTCTTGGAGGGGCCTGATTGAATCCGGCCCCCGCGAGAGTGGACGGCCTAAATTCTTGCTGGTCAGTTCCTAATATGGTAGCGTTTATAGCAGACCGGAATTTGAAGTTTTTCAAAAAGCTGAATTCTATAAATCCACTGGCCAATACATTGTTAGTAGTGAGTTTTCGCGTCGTTTCATGCAATTCTTGTACTACGTTGGCTGTACCGAAGATCCCTCCGGTTCCACCTATATAGGAATTAAAGCTTCCGTCTTCCTTATATACAGGATAGCGAGGATCAGCCCAAAGCGCTCTACCGATAATTGCATCTCGGCCACTGGTAGGAGCATAATTTTCTCTACCATGGGAGGCACTCAGATTCAAGCCCATCGTAATAAAATCATTGACCTTACCGTCCACATTTGCTCGGAGATTGAACCTTTCAAAGTCAGTTTTGATCACTGCACCTTCTTGTTTTACATAGCCGACGGAAACCAAAGAACGAATGTTGCCTTTTCCTGCTGTCATTGTGGCATTGTAATTTTGGAAACTCGCGTTTTGGTTCATGATCTCCTCGAACCAGTCCGTATTATATTGGGTTTGCTCGGGAAATCGAAATTCTGAAGGGACTTCACTCAAAGCAGGTTCTCTTTTTTCAAAGTATCTGATCTTGTCTTCGAAACTTTCTTTTTTGAAAGTGGCAAACTCCACCCCGTTCATCATTTTGGTTCTTCTGCTGTCGGGCACATTGGTAAAACCCGAATTGGCAAAAAATTCAAATCCAACTTTCCCTTCCTTGGCGCTTTTGGTAGTGATCAAGACAACACCATTTGATCCTCTGGCACCATAGATTGCTGTGGAGGCGGCGTCTTTCAAGACTGTAATACTTGCAATATCAGATGGGTTGATATTCTGCCCCAATGAGTTTCCTATGGGGAATCCATCGACAACAAACAGAGGCGAACTACCTGCTCCTAAAGAACCCAAACCACGGATTGTGATTTGCATTTCTTCACCGGGACGTCCGGATTGCTGACGTACCTGCACGCCTGCTGCTTGTCCTTGAAGGAGCCTTGAGACGTTCGTAGTAGGAACATTGCCAATTGCCTCCATGTTAATAACAGATACGGCAGAGGTAATATCTGCTTTTCGTTGGGATCCATAGCCAACCACAATCACTTCATTCAGATCTGACAAGGCAAGCGAAAGTTTTATATCATATACAGATAATCCTGACTGAACAGGTACTTCCATTACGTTAAATCCAATGAAACTAATTACCAATAGATCTCCAGTTCCTGCTTGAAGGGTGAAATTCCCGTCTAAATCAGTAATGGTAACTCTGTTGGTACCTTTGACCAAAACTGTTGCCCCTGGAAGTGGCTGTTGGTCATCATCTGAAAGCACTTTTCCTGAAATCATTCCGGAGCCTTGACCAAACGAAGAGTGGATGGCCAAAAAGAATAGTGCGAGTAGCAAATATTTTTTAAAACTTTGCTGAATTGGTTTGAATTTTTGCGTCATAGCGGGATCTTTTGAATTTTGGTGGAATCATAATCCCTTAAATTTGTGATTGTTAAAAAAAATACTGTCCTGCACTGTATGCTTTTAAATAAAAACGATTCAAAGCGTCTTACAAAAAACACACACTTTAGAAAATTGGTCCACAGCCAACGTCTTAAAATTCCGATAATCGGTTTTGAAATAATTACCTACCACTTTTGCCTCTTAAAAAAAAAATGCATTTTCAAGGTTTGGAATGATTACTTCTTTATTATAACGATCCAGCTGAATCGCCTTCGTCCAGAAAAGATCATAAACTCCGTTTTTTAATTATATTCTTATTTCACCACTAGCCAAGTATAGCTGTTAGCTGGGATTTCTACCTCGAAGTTGGCATCGTAATACCTATCAATGGTGTAGGTTTTAGCTGGCTCTGCCTCCACTCCGATATTGGCAGTTTCAGTCAAGCCGGTGTAATAGAGGGGGAGACTGATTTTCTTCATGATTGTTTCATTCGTTGGGTTAAACAACATAACCAATGCTTTTTCTTTTCCAGAAGGATCCACATGCATCCAGCCGTCCCAGTCCCTACCATCGGCTCTTCTCAGTCGGATGATGTCAGCATTTAAAATAGTACGGTACTTTTTGTACCAGTCAATAACTGAGATCACCACCTGCTTGGTTTCTTCGGTGTCATATAGTCTTGGTCCGCGATAGCAGGCTTGAATACCAGCCCCGTAATATTGCATCATGAGCTGATTGTAATCATCCAAGTGCTCATTGAGCGGCTCAAGAACCGCGTCAGAATTGCCGCCATGATAAGCAGTCAGCGGTACAAATCCCCAGCCCATCGAAGGTGTTTTTTCCCAGGTTGCATCATAGATATTTTGTCGGTTCAGGATTTTCTGCCGGTCTCTGGGCAACGCAAAGTTAACTTCCCGGTATCCCAAGGCGATCTTATGGGTGCCGTCCAAGAAATACCAATCCGGGGCATTGATGTAGATGCCCTTTCCGTTCATCCATTGATAAAGCCCTTTCTGAAGATTCATTTGAGTCCATTGGGAATCTTTCAGTCCATTGTGTCCGGGATGGGAGGTAGAGGCACAGACATCACCCGGATATGGACCGTCATTTTCAAAGATGTCAAAGCCGGTTTCGCTGAAAAAGGACCTGAGCTTTTTCAGATAATTCAGCCCCCATTCACTTCCCAGACATGGAGCATTGCCAAAAAAAGCTCCGCCAGGTTTGCCTGTGATCGGACTGATGACATCCGTCTCAGGACCGATGGTCCGGGAGGAAAAAAGCGAGTAGCCTCCGATTTTGATTCCCTTTTCGTGAGCATAATCAGCCAAGGTTTTCCAGCGGGCAATGTTTTCGGGCGAGTCGTCTTCCATGTTGATGTGGCTGCCAAAACTGAGGATCAGCGCTTCATAACCGGTCGCCACACATTGGTCAATTGCGGTACGAACCTCATCGTCAGTTTTGCTGACCAAATGCATGAAAATCGGATTTTGCATTGCCCACGGAGCAATTCCCCGATACATTTTTCGACGGGCAAGTCCATTCCTTTCCCGATCATAGCTGTCCAAAATCAGTTCATAAGTCCTGATGGATTGGAAGTTTCCCCCCGGCTTCAACTCAATTCCAATTCCTTTCTCCGGATAAATTTCCAAAGTGATTGGGGTTTGATAGTTGTAATTAACCTGAGAAGTATAGGCCGAATCCTGCTTCCAGTGATTGGCCTGAGCGCTGAGCTCGGCATTCATCGAGTTGTTGAAAGCAAAGTTGTTTTCGATGTAAAGCTGATGCGGCTTCTTCATCTGCTCGATACTTCCGACCACGGCAGATTCTTCTTCAACTGTTCCCAGGATTTCGTGAACTACCTGATCGATCTGATAAGATTGCGTTCCAGTATTTTCTAAGGTTAAATATTTGGCAATCAGAGGAAGGTCGTCGAAAATCTCATAATGAACTGTCAAAAGTATTCCCCCAAGATTGGGATGAGTATAGGAAAACGAGATCTTTTTGCCTGTTGCAGCCTTCTGCTGACCGCTCCAAAACTGGATTTTTGATGGAAAATGTGGGGTTATTTCAGAAACTGAAAAGGATTGGTAGCGAAAATTTTCCAAAGGGGATTCAATTTTGGAAAGCCACTCTTTTTTGAAATACCCTTTTTCCTGGAAATTCAGTTCCCCTCCGACTTCATAGGTTTTTCCTCCGAGCGTGATTCTTGCCTCAGGCAAGACGGTACGGAGGAGTTGTTCCCCAGTCATCAGGTTGGTGAAATCAAAGCAGACCAGGTTGGTAGAAAGGTCAAAAGTTCGTTGAACTAGCCCATTTCTGAGTTGGATCTCGTTTTCTGAAACTTGAATTATTTCTGCTTTGCGGGTATTTCCATCCACTAGCCAGTCTTCTGAGCTTTGCTGGCCAAAAACTGAAAGTTGGAAGGAAATGAAAATCAGAAAAAATAGAGGAAGCTTTTTTAAAAAAGAAAGATCGGCGGGGAGTTTCACAAATGAGGAATTTAGAAGGATTATTTTGGATTGAATCTACTGAAAAAGCGTCGTCGTTTCAATTTTCGAACTGTGGAACTTAGGTAAGCGAATACTTTTTGAAGGAAAAACATATGAAAATCCGGTAAAAAAAACGCGGATGAAGTAGGGCTTCACAAACGAAAAAGAAAGAATTATCCAAGTCAAGCTTCTGTTGAGTTCATCGTGGTTAGAAAAAAACTTTCAGAAAAAAAGCCCCGAAACTGTCAGCTCCGGGGCTCTTCTCAACTATAAGCGTTATTGTCTAGGTCGTAGTTCTCACCGAATGGCGTCAATATTTCCTATTCATCTGATTTGTTTTTGAATTCGATCTCGATCAGACTCATCAGAACTTCCTCTCTTTTTGCATTGGGATTTTTGAATATCAAATAAATATCCTGCGAACCCACAGTTTGCTTGATCTTCACTTTGGCACGAGGAGCAACTTGCCTTCTCCAATCGAGCATATTCATCCCCTGTGGAGGACGGAAGCCCATTTCTACCCGACCAATGGTTTGGGAATGTCCGAGCAGCTCACCGGTTGGAGAGCCAAGTCGGATCTCCACAGATCCACCAATTCCTCCATTTCTCTGACTGATATTGGCTAAAACATCGATTTGTTGGATTCCCGTCAGATCAATGTCTTGGAAAGCGATATGCGAATTATCCCCTATCATCATGAAGCTGATATTTGGAGTAGTGAATAATTGAACGCCTTTTCTGTCTACTGAAAGCTGTGGACTCAGGAAAGGATTTCTCAGTGCAACGTAGTCAACTCCCGAAAGTGGTCCGATAGATCCAGATCCTTTGTCAGCATACGAGGCTCTCAATAAGAAACTGCCTTCTCCATTTTCGCCTTCAGGAACGACTGGATTAACTTTTCCGCTTAGGGGAAGAGAAGCAACTGTAGCCTGTACTTCATCCATGCTCAGGATATAATCCACCATTCGCTTCGCATCAGACTCGCTCAATTGCGGGTGTGCACTCATCGCGTGATCACCCCAAATGCCCGCGCCGCCATTGATGATTTTACCCACCAGATATGCTTTGTTTTCAGGAGAGGTGGGGTACCTCGCAGCGACCGCAGCATAGCTTGGACCGATGGAGGTTTTGTCATATTGGTGACACGATTTGCAATCGCTTGCCTCGATCAGATTTTTACCGATGTTCAGGATTGCCATCGACTCAGCACCACTTTGCTTGGAGGCGATTTCGATTGGGTCAAAGCCAGCCGGAACGTAATCAAACGTCACTGCAACTTCTTCTGCTTTGATATTGCCATCGGCGGAAGTTCCGTCCTCTGTATCACTTACATTGATGGAATAAACCAGTTCTTTTTGACCGAAATAGAATGTTTTGTTCATTCCTGTGATGTCAATTGCTACCACAGGCGGTTCGTTTCCTACCACCATTTCAATGGATGCGGAGTTTTTCTCGCCTTTTGTATCAGTGACAGTCAGGGTCACATTGTAAGTGCCTGCTTCAGAGAAGGTGAAACTTGGATTAGGGTCCGTCAGAGTTTGATCAAAACCTGCTCCGTTGGTGATTTTCCATTCATAAGTCAGTTTACCCTCATCGTAATCATCGTAATCGTTGGTACCTTCAGAGGAGAATTTCGCAGCCAACGGTGTTGCACTGGAAGTTTTATCCGCAACAGCAGTCACGTTTGGCTTGCGGTTCCCTGCATTGAATTCGATTTTGATCAGGCGCGAATTTGCATTTCCGCGGAACCAAGCCGAACCATATTCCAGTATGTATAAGGAACCATCCGGACCGAAGTCCATATCAATGGCCGAGCTGAATGTTTCAGTTGGAAGGAATCTCTCCATCGATTTATAATCTCCTTTTTCATCCATTGTCACGGCAAAAATCCATCCTCTCATGAAATCGACAATCATCCATTTTCCTTCATAATAAGCAGGAAAAATATAAGGTGAGCCTTCTTTGAAATCAGCGTTGCGGAAAACCGGGCCTCCGGTAGCAGATCTTCCCGAGCTTCCCAGCATTGGGAAGACTTCTGAAACTCCGTATGGATAATAGATCATAGCCGGAACGACTGGTGTCGGAAGATCTATCAGACCTGTATTATTCACTGATTCGTTGACTGGTTTATTTACATCGAATGGAGCTCCATAAGAACTGTCAGCATGATTGTGGCGGTTATAAGGGAAGTTGTCTCCGATGAAATATGGCCAACCGAAGAAACCCGGTCCTTTTGCCTGATTGAATTCATCGTAACCTCTCGGTCCCCAGATCGAGTCCACTGCTGCATCCGGACCTACTTCACCCCAATAGAGGTAGCCGGTTTCAGAATCGAGCGTTGGTCTCCACGGATTTCGATGACCCATGGTATAGATTTCGGGTTTGGTTTTTTCTGTCCCTACTGGGAAAAGATTTCCTTCAGGAATTGTGTAAGTTCCGTCATCTTCAGGATGGATTCTGAGGATTTTCCCTCTCAAATCGTTGGTGTTTCCGGGAGCGCGTTGGTCATCGGCGTTTTCCATTCCCGGTCTTTCATCCAGGTTAGAAGATCCTTCGCGTGGGTTTACGGTATTGTTTCCAACGGTCAGGTAAAGATTTCCTTCTGCGTCAAACACCATACCGCCTCCAGTGTGACAGCATTCCTGACGCTGAGTCGGAACTTCAAGAATCACCTTTTTTGAATCATCATCCAATGTATTTCCTTTCAGTTCCCAGCGGGCAAGCACGTGCTTATTGTCAGCTGAGTCTGCGTAATACATGAAGATCCAGTTGTTTTTTGAATAGTCAGGATGCACGATCACGCCCATTAGGCCTTCTTCCGCTTCCCTAATCGCACCTTCTTTGTTGGTGTATTTCGTATTTACAGGAATGGTGGCGACAAGAGTCATTTCGCCGGTTTTCTCATCAAAAATCTTCACTCCTCCTTTCCTCTCTACTATCAGAATTCTGTTTTCAGGAAGGAAAGTCATTTCCATTGGTTCGTCCATTCCTTCTGTGAGGACCACTTTGGTGAAGCGATTGTCTTCAGGTTTGATGGAGGCATCCTCCGATTTTTTGCAGGAAAAAATTAAAAACAACAGTACAAAGCTGAAAGCCGAAACTAATCGGGTAAGGTTTTTCATAGGTTTTTAGGGTTAATAAGAAAGAGAATTTTGGTGCGATAATTCTTGCTCAAAAGGGTAGGGGTAAATAACCTTCAAAACTGATCAAAGTGACCCAAATCACAAGTGGATATCTGTGATTCGGTAGAAAATTGGGATGGAATGCAAGAGCTAGTACGCTAACCTTTAGGCTTATTGAAAAATTTAGGTAAAGACTATGATAATACTGCTTTTAAAAAAATAATTAGCAATAGGATCGGGATGATTATGCTGACTTTTTACACTTTATCTTGAGAGCTCAAAGCGATAATTGTCCTCATCAAACACAGAATCGAGGGATGTCTCTTGGTCCAAACCATCCAATAAACCAGACGGGAAAAACAATTATCGGATGCTCCGCCTTACTATTGGGAAAAAGGAGGTTGATTCTGAATTTAGTTAGTTTAATCAAAAAACTCAGAAACAGGTATGGCCTTTTGGATTTGGCTAAATAGCATTTCGCGGTCTGAAAAAATTTGTGTTTTTAGATTTCCAAGTTGAATGACTTCTTTCGGATTTATTCTCCCCATAACCAATCCATCATTGAGGTGTTTAACCATGACCTGAAGATCATGCCATTTGCCTAGTAATTTTGGTAAAGAATCTTTTTTGGAGATCTGATTGCTATAACCTTTCAAAGACAAACTGCCCCAATTGTAATTTAGAGTCTTTAAGCGCTTGCGAAGTTCGTGGAATTTTTCCTTTTGCAAGGGGTTCTGATTGAGGAGGTTTTTGATATTGTCAATCTCTTTGTCCAGATATCTTGCTGCGTTTTTTGGTTTTATTTTGGGTAGGAAGGAATCGATTTCATCAAATTTGCTTCTAAATCGATTGACCATTTTGGTGTCAATCATTGAAAAAAACAGGCGCTTTTCTTCAAGTCCACTCATTCGTAAAATCTTCTTATATCCTCCAAGTGAATATTTTGGAAAATATTTCTTAAGCATTGCATTTTGAATCTGAAGTTCTCTGACTTTTCCAGCCTGGCGAAAAACCTGTCTGAATGGCTTATAGATTTTCTTTCTTTTGAAATCCTTTGAACAATAGTTGACCAAATTTAGAAATGCATTTAGCTTTTTAAGTTCGACGCGCAGTTTATGAAAAGTGCCGGTGGAATAGCTGCGCTTTGGTTTTCCCAAAAGAAAATCAATGTTGACTTTTCGATTGTTTAAATATTTATTAAGGGCTTTCACTTCGCTGTTTCGTCCTTGCGCGCGATCTTGATAATCTTTTTTGCGATGTCTTCAGGCGAAAGGATAAAATCGATGCAGCCACTTTCGATTGCACTGATTGGCATTTCAGGTTGTTTGGCGGTTTCGGGCTTCTGCGCAATGGTAATTCCGCATACTTCCTTGATCCCGCAAAGCGCATCGGCACCATCTCCATCAAAGCCTGAGACAATGACGGCTATTAATTTCCCCTCCCAATTTTTCGTAATAGATTTTAAAAATACCGTGATTACATCTGGCCACCCATGGGGCTTTGAGATCGGCATCAGGCGGAACTCATCCTTTATCACGTGCAAGTCCCTCTTTTCCGGAATTATAAAAACATGGTTGGGTTTGATGTCCAGTCTTTCAGTAATGAGTTCTACAGGCATCTTGGTATAGGTAGGGAGGATCTTATGAAGCATGGTTGCTACTGTTCTGAGATGGTTGACTATCACGATTGCCACGCCCATGTCTGCCGGCATATTTCTCAATAATCGGATATAGGCATCTAGGCCACCTGCAGATCCCCCAACACAAACGATAGGAAAGTCTTTTTCAATAATCTCAGATTTCTCAGGATTTTCAGCTTTCATAAAATATCAATTGAGTGATTGTAAATTCCACTTAAAACAAATGAGTTGCACCCTTTGAATATACGAGAATTAACGGATAGCGACCGGAATGGCATTTCTATTCTCAGTTGCGCTGTGTGATTATTTGTTTTGTAGCAAGCGCCAATCTTCCCCCAAAATAAGCCATCGGAATATAAGCTCCGACAAGATCCAAAATAGTAAACCAAATTGGGGAAGGGAGCGCTAATACCATGTATGTACCTCCAGCTAGGAAAAAGAATCCAATGACCAAAGCAAGTTTGAGTTGGTAGCTAGTTGCGATCAAAGCCGTCAGAAATGCACCAGCAAAAGTCCCTAATGAATGTGCTATAAATGGAAAAATAAAATGTTTGGGTTGGAATAAATGAATGGATGCGATTAACTCTTCCATAGAGGTATTATCAATTCCCTCGGAAGGGGGAATAATCGAAGCGCCGAGCGTAATGATTCCCATATTCACGAAGCCTCCCACAATCAGGCCCAAAATGACTGCTAAAAGATTTCTTAGGATCGGATGCATTGCCGGTTGATTTTTAAGGAATAATTTATTTTTAGAATTTATTATTTCTTGTTTAAAAAGTTGATGTTAAAGCCCATTACGACTTCAATTTTCATTTTCAGATGATTTTTGGATTTTATCATTTTCAAAATTCTCCTGATATTCCAGGTGGTCCTTCTTATCATAGCGAAGCCAAATACCATTTTTCTTTCCTTTCTTGAAATTTCCGATTTGCCAAAGTTGACCGGTTTCCCTGTAAAAATTCCATTCTCCTTCCATCTGGCCTAAGACAAAATTTCCTTTAGCTTTTACTTTCCCGTTTTTGAAAAAGTATGTCAGTTTTTCACCGATTAATTCGTACACTTTTTGGCCGTTGGCATATTTCTTTTTGTCCAGCATAATTATCCTTTTTTCTTCTCTGTGTGGGTAGTTAGAATCAGACGTTGTTTCAATCCGTTTTTAGAAACTCGCAGCATAGTCTTAAATAAAAAAGACTGCAAACTGGATTGCTTGCAGTCTTTAAACAAAAATTTTAAAGCTTCTTAATCGAAGTGTTTAGTGATGAACTCAGCAAAATTTTCATCACTCATTTTATTGGAAGTGCTTTCGCTGGATATCGCATTTTTGTATTGAGGTGTTTCAGACAGAAATTTGATAAATTGTTCCTGAACTACTCCGGTTCCTGTTACATGGATTTCATCCACATTAGGCATCAAACTGGCAATTTCTTTGAAAAATTTATGGGTTAGAGCTATCTCCTGGTTATTTGAAGTTTTCTCATTTGAGTTATTATTCGGTCCCTGATTTTTTACGTGTCCAAGGATCAGAAACTCTTCAGTATCAAAATCTTCTTTACCTACGATCGTCGCGTTGTGTGAATCCATCCACACACCGAACTGCTTTTTGTTATTATTTGACATTTTTACTTTTTCTTCAAGGTAACCCTTTTAGAAAGGAAAAATGGATTTATTCTGGTCTGACGCTGATTGGGGTGTTAAGCTGAGCGGACTGCAACTTTCCAGTTTCATGCTTCTTGAAATTCAGAAATAAGTGTTTCAGGGCAGATTTAATCCTGGGATCCCCTTGTATCCGGGAGAGAAACAAAGGAAAACCTGTTAACTTATTTTAGGAATTCAGAAGGAGGAAAAGGGGCTGAGATGGGCTTTATTTTGTAGAGATTCTGTTTTTATCCTTTTACCCAATCCTGTTTTTTACCAGTTCACCCATCACCCAATTCGCTCTGGCGCCTGAGACTCCAGTACTTGAGCAGATACCTTTTCCCAAAAGATCATCCACGATGCTGTGAATGAGGGGTTGCTGGATATGATGTGGAAGGGCAAGATGGAAATGCTGAGGCTCCTGAAAGTCTTGGATCAGCGTAAACTCTCCTTTTCCGAAGGTAGCGAATCTGATCTGTCCTTTATTGCCGTCGATGATAATTTCATCTTTTTCAGCAGCATGAGAGGAAGTAAAGCACCAGTTGCCTGTACCCAAAACTCCGTTTTCAAAGACGAAACTTCCAACTACGATATCTTCTGCTTCGTAGGCTTTTGCTTGATTGGCTGAGAAGCCTGAAGCTTGAGTGACTTTCCCGAAAAAAAAATCCAGAAGATCCAGTTGGTGGGAGGCCAGGTCGAAGAAGTAGCCACCTCCGGAGATATCAGGATGGACGCGCCAATTATATTCCATTTTGGCGATGATTTCGGGCTCGACCACCTGCTTCATATTGATGTGGACTGTGCGGATTTCTCCGATTGCTCCTTCATCAAGGAGCTCCTTGATTCTGACAAAGTGAGGCAAAGCTCTGCGGTAATAAGCCATAAATAATGGAACTCCGGCCATTTCGCAGATATCGATCATCTCGAGGCATTCAGCATGATTACGGGCCATTGGTTTCTCCACATAGACGGGTTTGCCTGCAGCGGCAACCATGCGGGTGAGTTCGAGGTGGGAGTTTGGAGGGGTGGCGATGTAGATGGCATTGACTTCGGGATCGTTGACAAGATCCTGGGCGGAAGTGTACCACTTGGAAACTCCATGGCGAGCAGCGTAATCTTTTACTTTTTCCTCATCCCGGCGCATGACTGCCACCAGTTTGCTGTGAGGAATATGATTCATAGCGGGAGCAGATTTGACTTCGCAGACATTTCCTACGCCTAACACGCCCCAGCGGACTTCCGAATCAGAAAATTTTTTCATAGTTAAAAGTAGGGAGGAATTTGCAGGAAAGGAAGTAGGGATAAAGAGATAGGAGATAAAGAGATAGGAGATAAAGAGTCCCGAAAGCGGAAGGAGAAAATGGATTTGTGTTTTTGCGAAATCCTTAAATAATGAAGCGGGGGAAGAAAGAAAAGCTCCGAATTCATCCGGGGCTTTGTTAAGATCTTTTGATTTTATTGTGCCGGTGCTGGTGCTGGTCTTGGCTTCATTTTCAAACTGTCTGCCGGATATGTTGCGGCAAGCATTGCCATTTGTTCTTTGGCCCAATCGACGAGCACTTTGCGATCTTCGTCGGTTAGTTTGGCTTCGGGGTGAAGTCCCAAATAGGTGTAAGAGGGAAGTGGCATTTCCTTTTCTTCGACCATTTCCACCACTTCCTCAAACTTGTGGTTCTGTACAGCTATTGGCAGATTGGTGAATGAGGAGAAATTCAGATCCTTTTTCCCATCTTTTATATGATCATTCAGCCAATATCCAACCGGTTCAATATTGGAGTACCAAGGATAGGTACTTTGGTTGGTGTGGCAATTATTACAAGCACCTTTGAGCAAGGTTTGCACATTGTCAGGGACTTTATAGCTTTTGGAAACGTCAAATTCCATATCATTGCTGAGGTTCTTTTCATAAGGAAAAAACTGAATGGCGACTATAATTATCAGGATGGCAATTGAGATTTTCTTGATCATGGCGAGATTGATTTATAGGTGTTAGACTTGAGGTCATGGATTTGGTTTAAATCCGGATCTTGGAATTCCTTATTGAAGTTCAGGTTATTTTCCTAAGTTTTGACCTGGGTAATCTTAAATTCACCTTAAATCTTTCTTCGATCTAGCGAAAGCGTGTACTGTCAATTACCAGGCATAGACCTGCCTGAAAAATAATCAAAGCAACGGTTCCATACCAAAACCATTCCTCACCTGAAAATCGATTGAACCCTGCATCGATTGCCATGGAAAGTCCTGTACCAGTAAGCAAAAGACCAGAGACGGATTGGATTAACCAGCGAGATTTATTTTTCATAATTGGGAATTGAGGTACAATCGCCTAAAATTTAGCTTATCATAAATAAACCGTAAGCCTTTTGGCCTACGGTTTTTTAAGTTTTTGTTTTACGATTTGACGGTTAGACTGCGAAACCTTCTCTGTAGGTTCTTCCCACAAACTGATTTGCTTCCTCTAGGTTGGTGATACGCATGTTTTCTCCATCCCAGAGGAGTTTCTTTCTACCGAAGAATTCCATTTGTCCTTTGCCATTATCCCTTCTTAGCATATAACTTCTAATCGCAAGATTTCCCATCAAGACTGTTTCGGTCATTGGGCCGGCATAGTCAAAAGATGAAGTCAGACCTTTGTGCTCGGAGCTTCCGAAACCAGCTTTGCAGGCATCCACCCACTTGCGCTGATGTCCGTATTCCGGCTCTGTTCCTTCGATCCGGTCCGGACCAAATTCCTGTGTTCCATCGTTCAGATATAATTTTGGCATGAGCGGCGAACTGTCGTTTATGTTGTGGGAGATAATCCCTTTTTCACCAATCAGCAATACACCATTGGCAGAGTTTGCTCCTCCGATGTCATTATTTGCAGGGATGATATCCGGATGAGACGGACGTAAACCACCATCACTCCAAGTCATTTCCAAAGGAACCGGGTTTTTGGCAGTCGGGGCATAATGCAGCGTGATAAATGAAGAAGCTGGGCAGCCTTCAGGATTGTAATCTGCAGTCCACATACCTGAGTAAACAGAGCCTACTGAGCACTCAGCATCTTTTGGATAGTGGAGGCCAAGAGTTCTGAACGGAATATCCATCAAATGGCATCCTACATCTCCTAAAGCTCCTGTTCCATAATCCCACCAGCCTCTCCAGCTGAATGGATGCATGTTTGGAGTGTATGGCTTGTAACTAGCAGGGCCGAGCCAAAGATTCCAGTCCAAATCTGCTGGTTTTTTACTATCGTCGGGTGCAGGCAAAGGTCCGCCTTGTGGCCAAACAGGACGGTTTGTCCAAACCTGAACCTTGGAAACTTTACCGATTTTGCCGGAATCAATCCAGCCTTTTACCATGTCAAGCAGAGGGTTTGATGCTCCCTGATTTCCCATTTGAGTTACTACTTTCTGAGATCTTGCCATTTCGGTTAGCATTCTTGCTTCGCGGATGTTATGAGTCATTGGCTTCTGCACGTAGACATGCTTTCCTCTTTCCATTGCAAATTTCGCAGCAGGTCCATGGACATGATCCGGAGTCGAGATGGTCACTGCATCAATGTCTTTTTCCTGCTCCAACATGATGCGATAGTCAGCATATTGCTTAGCATCTGGGAAGCTTTTAACGGAGTCTTTTGCAGAACCAGAGAAATCCACATCACAGAGAGCAACTACACGTTCGCGTCCGTTAACTGACGCATTCAAAATATCGCTTCGGCCTTTGCCACCGGCTCCGATTGCAGCCAAGTTTAATTGATCAGATGGAGCAGTGAATCCTACTCCCCCCAATACATGGCGGGGAACTATGAAAAAGGAGGAAGCAATCGCGGTGTTTTTGATGAAGTCCCGGCGCGATTGGTCCGAACCTCCTTTTTTGGGTTGTTTCATGAGATTTGTTAATTGGATATATGGGAATGTTAAAATAGGAATTTATCTCGTTTGAAGGAATTTAAAATTTAATATATGAAGAGAGGAAGGATGAATGGTATGAAGAGATAAGATTGATTCATAAAGTGTGAAAATTCCGGTAAACAGAGATAGAAATGAATGGACTGAAAAATGAAAAAGAAAAAAATGATAGAATTTTTTCAACGCAGGATGGTTAAATACTTCTTAAAAAATTACTTTCGGTGATAATCTAGAAAAGTAAATTTTGAAGGACCCTGATCAAACCATTAAAATGAAAATCGGAGTAATTAAAGAAACCAAAGAATTCGAGAGACGAGTTGCCCTAACCCCTGATGTGGTAAAGCAGCTCCTCAAAAAGGAATACGCTGTCCTGATTGAAAAGGGTGCAGGAGAAACTTCCTATTTCTCAGATAAGGATTATGTAGATGCCGGTGCAAGTGTGGTGTCGCAGGATGAGGTATATTCCGGGGCTGAATTACTGCTCAAAGTAAATGCTTTCTCAACCTCAGAAATAGGAAAGATGAAAGCTGGGTCAGCTTGTATTTCTTATATGTATGCCTACAATCAGCCTGAAATGGTGGACGCATTGATTGAAAAGAAGATTTCGTCTTTTTCTATGGATGCGGTACCGAGAATCTCAAGAGCTCAGAAAATGGATGCATTAAGCTCTCAGGCAAACCTAGCCGGCTATAAATCTGTAATTCTCTCTGCGAATTATCTTGGAAAAATCTTCCCACTCATGATGACAGCCTCTGGCACGATCACTCCTTCAAGGGTTTTGATTTTCGGTGCCGGTGTTGCCGGACTTCAGGCGATTGCTACCGCAAAGCGATTGGGTGCAATCGTGGAAGTGAGTGATGTGAGACCGGAAACCAAAGAGCAAGTTGAATCCCTTGGGGGAAGATTCCTGACTGTAGAAGGGGCTGAAGCTGTAAAAGTTGAGGGAGGTTACGCAAGCGAAGTTTCTGCGGAATTTTTGCAAAAGCAGAAGCAACTCATCCAGGACAAAATCAAAGAAGCAGACATTGTAATCACCACTGCTTTGGTCATGGGGAAAAAGTCGCCGATTCTGGTAACAGAAGATATGGTGAAATCCATGAAAATGGGTTCAGTAATTCTCGACATGGCGGTGGAAACTGGCGGCAATTGTGAGATTTCCGAAATCAATAAAACTGTGGTAAAGCACGGGGTGACCATTATAGGGGAGTCAAATCTCCCATCGCTATTGCCGACCAACGCCAGCCAGCTATACGCAACCAATATCAGTACACTGTTGATGCATCTTTCGTCGAAAGACGGTCTCAAGCTCGATCCCGAAGAGGAAATCAATAAAGGTGTATTGATCACTCATGAGGGCGAATTAGTCCATGCATTTACCAAAAATATCCTTCATAAATAAGGGCTTAAAAACTTATAATATGTCAATCGAATCACTCATCATATTGATTTATATTCTCGTCCTGGCGAGTTACCTGGGATTTGAATTAATTACGAAAGTGCCACCAACACTTCACACGCCTCTGATGTCCGGATCAAATGCCATCTCAGGAATCACCATCGTCGGAGCATTGCTTGCAAGCAATGAGCTTGGGTACACCTCAATCAGCAAATGGCTCGGAATGGCAGCACTTGTACTCGCTACCATCAATGTGGTAGGCGGCTACACAGTCACAGATCGGATGCTTAAAATGTTCAAGAAGAAATGACAATAGCTATACAAATTGCCTATCTGATTGCCTCGATTTTATTCATCGCCGGCATCAAGTTATTGGGAAAAACCAAAGATGCTCGAAGAGGAAATATTATCTCTTCAATCGGAATGCTGATTGCAATTCTTGCCACACTGGTTTTAATCGACACCTTAACTTTGGTGGAAATTTTTGCCTGCATGCTTTTGGGTGGAGCTATTGGTCTTTACTATGCCAACAAAGTAGAGATGACCAAAATCCCTGAAATGGTTGCCCTCTTCAACGGATTTGGAGGTTTAGCCTCTTTTGCCGTGGCACTTTCAGAATTCTACCTGAAATCAGGTGCTGATACACCAACAATAGACGGAATTGCCTCTACCAGTATAATTCTAAGTGTACTTATCGGCGGAGTGACATTTACCGGATCTATGGTTGCATTCTTGAAATTGAACGGATCGATTTCTGGTTCACCTATCACATTTAAAGGTCAGCATCCGCTAAACCTTTTCCTATTGATCGCCTTTCTTGTCGCAGCAGTTTTCACCTACTTCAATCAGTCAGATCCAATCTTCATTATGATTCTGATCGTGATTTCACTCCTATTGGGAATTCTGACCGTGATCCCTATTGGTGGAGCAGATATGCCGGTTGTGATATCCTTGCTGAATTCATATTCAGGAATGGCGGCCTGCGCGACGGGATTCATTTTGAATAATAATGTGCTGATCGTGGCAGGTTCTCTGGTAGGAGCTTCTGGTATTATCCTGACTCAGATCATGTGTAAGGCGATGAATCGTTCCCTTACCAACGTGCTCCTTGGAGGGTTTGGTCAGACTGTCACATCTGCAGCGCAGGACGGACCCGAGATCGTGGTCAAAGAAGTGGGAGTGGAAGAAGCAGCTATGTTGTTTGACGCAGCTTCTTCCGTGATAGTAGTTCCGGGATATGGAATGGCTGTTGCTCAGGCGCAGCACGTGATCCGCGAACTTATGGAGCAATGCGAAAAGAGAAACATTGATTTCAAATTTGCCATTCATCCGGTTGCTGGCCGAATGCCTGGACACATGAACGTGCTGTTGGCCGAAGCGAACATTTCTTACGATAAGCTTATTGAGATGGAATCCATCAACGATGATTTTCCAAATACCGATCTTGTTTTCATCGTTGGTGCGAATGATGTGGTGAATCCCGCTGCCCGTACAAATCCCCAAAGCCCAATTTTCGGGATGCCAATTCTGAATGCTGACAAAGCCAGAACGGTGATTGTCAGCAAAAGAAGCATGGGTAAAGGATATGCAGGTGTTGAAAATGAGCTTTTCGGCTATCCAAACTGTCTAATGCTATTCGGCGATGCCAAGCAGACCATCACCAAGGTGGTGAGTGAGATGAAAGACATGAGTTAATTTACCTTATGAAGAAAGTGATTTCAATTTTATAAACCTCGGCTAAGTAAAATCTGGTCGAGGTTTTTTTGAATTCAAATCGATTAAACTTTTTGTAGGATGCCTTTCGGTATTTCAATAGTGAATTGGAAGGAATTGGAATTCAATTGGAATGGAAATTATCCGAATTCGGTTGACCTGAAAATATCACATTAGCATTAGAAGATTCAACCGTCAACCCTATGGAAATTGGAATAGATAGTTTTGCAGCAGCGGCTCCCGCAGGAAATGAAACCCAGTCAGAAAACAGAAGACAATCGCTGAATGAGTTGATTGAACGAATTGAATATGCTGACAAAATGGGCCTTGATGTTTTCGGAATCGGAGAGCATCATCGGAAGGAATTTTTAGATTCTGCAACGGCTATAATTCTTGCTGCAGCTGCGTCCCGAACAATTCGGATCAAGCTAACAAGCGCAGTCACTGTACTCAGTGCTGCGGATCCGGTGCGGGTATTTCAGGAATATGCCACCCTGGACCTGATCTCAAATGGCCGGGCTGAAATGGTGGTTGGCAGAGGATCTTTTACCGAGGCTTTTCCATTATTTGGTTTGAATCTGAGGGATTACGACAAGCTTTTTTCCGAGAAATTGGAGCTTTTACTTGCGATCCGACAGCAGGAGACGGTCAATTGGACGGGTCAGTTTCGGCCTTCACTTCATAATCAACCGATCTATCCGAGACCACTTCAGGATTCCTTACCGATTTGGTTGGGAGTAGGAGGAACTCCTACCTCGTTTGTGCGTGCGGGAATGTTGGGTTTGCCGTTGATGGTCGCCGTGATCGGGGGTGAGACTCATCGATTCAGGCCGTTGATTGACTTGTATCGGGAGGCTGGGGAAAAGGCAGGGCATTCGCCTGATACGCTGAAAGTAGGTTTGCATTCTTTAGGGTACGTGGCGGAGACTTCTGAAAAAGCAGTGGATGAATATTTTCCGGGCTATGCGGAGACTTTCACTCGAATAGGAAGAGAAAGAGGTTGGCCGCCGGTTACTAGAAATCATTTCAATGCTCAGACTGGTCCTTATGGAGCGCTGATAGTCGGAAATCCTGAGGAAGTTGCGGAGAAGATCCTTCGCCATAGCGAGTCTCTGGGAGGGATTTCCAGAATTTCCTTCCAAATGGATAATGCAGGCCTTTCTCACGACCAATTGAAAAATGCCATTGAACTGATTGGAACCAAAGTGGCTCCGCTGGTCAGGGCTGGTGTCAATTGAATTGGGCAGTTCAGATTTTTATAATAAATATATTCTAAGTCAGTCCGGGTGTTATTTTTTGCCAGACCAGAAATGAATTAAAACCTAAATCCACTAGTTGTTTTGGGTTATATTTAAATTCCTGATCATGCCAAAAGGAAAGACGAACCGTTTTTTAACTGGTTGATTGAAGTTCAAAAATGCTGTTTTGTAAAAATTTTTCAATCCTAAAAACTCAACATTATGCAGAAAAGAATCTTAACCCTTTTCCTCTTTTGGTTCTGTATTTCACCTGTTCTATTTGGCCAAAACCTTAAATCTCCGGATGGAAATCTGGAAATGAACTTCCTGCTTGGAGATAATGGCATACCGGTTTATCGGCTTTTTTACAAGGGAAAAGAGGTGGTCAAGGACAGCAAATTGGGAATGGATCTGAAAAATGATGAGGTCGATCTGATGTCTGATTTCGAAATTGGTGGGATCGAAAACTCGTCTTTTGACGAAACTTGGAAAACTGTTTGGGGAGAAGTGAAAGAGATCAGAAATCAGTACAATGAAATGGAAATCAACCTGAGTCAGAATGAAACGGGTAGAAAATTGATTCTGAGATTTCGATTGTTTGACGATGGTCTCGGATTTCGATATGAGTTTCCGATCCAGCAGAGCCTTGGGCATTTTGTCATAAAAGAAGAAAAAAGTCAGTTTGCCATGACAGGTGATCATACTGCTTTTTGGATTCCCGGCGATTATGATACCCAGGAATATGACTACACCGAGTCGAAACTTTCCGAGATCAGAAAGTTGATTACCGGAGCAGTTACAGCCAATGTTTCGCAGACATCATTTTCCCCAACTGCAGTTCAAACCTCGCTTATGCTGAAAACAGCTGATGGTTTATATATCAATTTGCATGAGGCGGCACTGATAGATTACTCGGTGATGCACCTTAATCTGGATGATAAGAACATGATTTTTGAATCTTGGCTGACTCCCGATGTGAATGGTGACAAAGCTTTCATGATCACCCCGAGTCAAACGCCTTGGAGAACAATCCTTGTCAGCGATGATGCAAGAGAAATTCTCGCTTCAAAAATGACATATAACCTGAACGAACCTTCCAAAATCAAAGATCCTTCTTGGATCAAGCCGATGAAATATGTAGGAGTTTGGTGGGAAATGATTACCAATAAAAGTTCGTGGGCCTATACCGATGAGTTCAAATCTGTGAAGTTGGGAGAGACGGATTATAGCAAAGCTAAGCCAAATGGAAAGCATGGCGCCACCACTGCAAATGTGAAGAAATACATTGATTTTGCGGCCAAGCATGGGTTTGATGGTGTGTTGGTTGAAGGCTGGAATGTGGGTTGGGAAGATTGGTTTGGCAATTCGAAAGATTATGTATTCGACTTTGTCACTCCTTATCCGGATTTTGATTTGATCGCTGTTCGCAATTATGCTATCAATAAGGGGGTGGAGATGATCATGCATCACGAGACCTCTTCCTCTGTTCGCAATTACGAGCGACACATGGATGAAGCGTATAAATTCATGAATGACAATGCATACAATGCTGTCAAAAGTGGATATGTGGGAGATATTCTTCCTCGGGGAGAAAATCATTACAGTCAATGGCTGGTCAATCATTACCAATATGCGTTGGAAAAAGCAGCTGAATACGAAATCATGGTGAATGCTCATGAGGCTGTTCGGCCTACAGGAATCGGCCGAACTTGGCCAAATCTGATAGGAAATGAATCTGCTCGCGGGACAGAATATCAGGCATTTGGAGGATCCAAACCCAATCACGTGACGGTTCTTCCATTCACACGATTGATTGGTGGACCGATGGATTACACTCCGGGGATTTTTGAAATGGATGTTTTCAACGGTTCCCATGTGAATAGTACGCTGGCAAATCAGTTGGCTCTGTATGTTACCATGTACAGTCCTTTGCAAATGGCGGCAGATTTCCCGGAGAATTACGACCGATTCCCGGATGCTTTCCAGTTTATCAAAGATGTAGCCCTTGATTGGGATGAAAGTCGATATTTGGAAGCCGAACCCGGTGATTATGTGACAGTGGCGAGAAAAGCGAAAGGAACTAACAAATGGTTTGTGGGAAATGTCAACGGGGAAACTGTTCGGAACTCAACTTTTACCTTTGATTTTCTTGAAGAGGGAAAAACTTATATCGCCACAATTTATTCAGATGCCAAAGACGCCCATTACAAAACCAATCCTCAGGCCTATGAGATTCGAAAAGTACTGGTAGATAGCGAATCAAAACTATCTCAGTTTAGCGCTCCGGGTGGAGGCTTCGCGATCAGCATAGTCGAGACGACAAAAGAAGGAGCAAAGGGAATTAAAAAATTGAAATAAAGGCCTCAAATCCTAAAATTAAGCTGATCTCAAAGCAAAAACCCGTTTTCAGAATCTCTGAAAACGAGTTTTTTGAAAATGGATTTAGGAAAGTAGAATCTCAGCAGGGATTTTTAACTCCTGATGAAAAAGCCTTGCCAGTTCCAAGGTTAAAGGTTTTTTACGATTCAGTATTAAAGAAACGTATCCTTTGCTGCCAACTTTTCCTACCAAATCTTTATTTTTCAACCCTAATTCAGACATCCTTAATTTAATAGCTTCAATCGGATCAGGAAAAGGAATGGAATGATTTTCATCTTCGAATTGCTTAATGAGCAAAAGAGCAACTTCTAATTTTTTTCCATCTGGAGTTTCGGGCGCTACTTTTTTATCAAATTGCTCATCTACCCAATCTAGATATTCTTCGTATTGCGTTTCGGATTTGATTACGCTTAATTCCATTTTTATAATTTTTTAAATTGAATAACTGAGAAATCTATTTTATCATATTCAGAATGTGTCCCGAACTACTTGATTTGAACTGCCTTATATTCGAAAACTATGCGGACCACAAGTCGAAATTTATTGCCCATAATATTGAAAACAACCCGATCATCACTAACAATGCTTGCTTTTCCATAGACTTCCTTGAGTTCATTAAATGATTCAAAGTCATATTGAATGAAATCATGATACCATTCGAAAAGAGCATTTTTAGCCATTGGATATTTATTGGCATATTCCTTTAAAGTCTTTCTGGTTATAATATTGAACACTTATAAATGCAGAAAAGTTTTCTAATAGTAAACAATTTAAAAAAATACTCTCACTTAAACTGCAATTCCACAAAATCCACATAGTGACTCCAATCTTCCCAAGTCAGATTATGCTCGCCTTCACGGATATGATAGCCAGCAAAAGGTTGTAAAACCGGTCCTTTCAAAGATTCAAACTCAAGAGGGAAACTCACTTTTTGCCCATAAATCTCTGAGAAAACCCGGCTTCCAAGTTGCATGGAAAGGTATTCTCCTTTTGGATCGGCCCATTGATCTTCCCGCGCACTTGAGAAGTAAATTGCCCTTGGCGCAATTAGCGAAACCATCATATGCTGATCGAGAGGCAACATTTCTTCTTTGCCATTGAAGGCTTTGAAATTATCATTGAACCAGTGCGGAAAGCTAGTATTGATTACCTGAACGGTTTCTCCGAATTTCCTTTTGGACAATGCCGCTCCGCCACATCCAGACTCATTTGGGATCGTCACAGCCCATCGGTTGTCATTTGCAGAAGCCCAAAGTGCAGCTTTTCCGGCTCTTGAATGGCCAACTAAAACAGCTCTTTTTTCATCGATTGACGGTTCTTGGACAAAGTAATCCATGGCACGCATCGCTCCCCAACCCCAGGCGCCCAAACCACGCATTCCATCCGGTTGGGCGAGTTGCTCAGGATATAGATTTTTTATGACTCCTTCGGAAAATCTGGTTTTGTGATCGGGAGCTACTGTTTCTGCATGGAAAGAGGCGGTAGCATATCCACGGTCTATCAATTCGGATACTGTCCAAAAATCCTCTTCAACCAGTTTTCCGCTTGGATCTTTGGGTTTGTAATCGATCAACATGAATACCGGGAAAGGTCCATTACCGGAATTGGGAATGAAGACATTCAGTCTCATGACGTGGGTTTTTCCATTTCTAGAAACAGTTATATCGACTTCCTTTAAAATAGCTTTTGCTGGGTAAGGGTTCTGGCTTTCAGTAACTTCTATGAAAGTGATTTCATCAAAATCAGTCGGGATTTTTCCATAGACATTTTCTTCAAAAAGCTGAAGAATCTCCGGTCTTCGAATAGATTCCCAATCCTGAATCGTCTGAATGGATTTCCCTTTGAAACTTACAAATGGGTCTGGCAGTATCAGATCGGGAACTTTACTTTCATCGTAATTGGTGGTGTTTTGGGCCATAACACTTAGAATAGTGATCATGGAAAATAGTATAGAAAAGAGGAAAATAGACTTCCGATTCATGGGTTGTTGGGATTAATTAGCTGCTGCAAGTTTTCTTTCCGGTACAAATGTCTCAAACGGATAGGTTCTGGGTAGGACCTCCACTCCGGTAGTTATTTTGAAAGGTAATTTTCCGGGGAAACTGACTTCGATAAAGTGTCCCTGATATCCCTTATCAGGGGTTTCCATAGTTACTTCATATTTACCGTTGGCTGAAATCGGAAGATCTACTGATTTCCAGTTGGGTCCGAATACATCAATTCTGAAATCTCGAGCTTCTTCATTATGGGCAGTCCAATATTTAACAGAGGTTGGTTTTTGGGTAGAATCCATGTTAACCAAGATTTTATCCCCTTCGATTTTCCAGTCGTATGTTGGACGGGGAGTATTATTGAGAACAGAAGAATAGAAAGAAATCAGGTTTGCGATAGCATCTGAATCCCCAAGGTCGTGACCGAAATTGGGAACATATTGAACGTGCTTTTCCCCGATCAAATCATTCCAGTAAAACTCCCAACTGTCAGGCTGGAAGAACTCATCTCCCGCAGCACTGATGAGAAGTTTTGGCATGTCATACTCTTCGATAAATGAGTATGGTTCGACAATCTCCAGCAATCGGTCAAACTCTTCCGTACCCATCCACTCAAAAATCTCTTCTCTCACATAATCATCCACGGCCGGAGCCCAGAATCCATAATTTTTATAATGATGGGTAAAGGATGGTTCCAGATTGAGCATGTCAATGACGACAGGAATAATTGCAACTACCCGATCGTCAACCGCTGCGGTGGTCCAAGTGGTCCAGCCTCGTTTGGAAGCTCCGCCCACTACATACTTATCCAGGTTTTTGTTGTAGTTGGTTTTCACCACTTCTGAGACGGCGTCCATCGCAAGTTTCACAGCTTTGGTCATCGGCAGTCTTGCCAGCCAGATTGCGTCTTCGTCTTTGGCACCCCCTTCTAAGAATTTTCTCCAACCATATGTAATAATTGCATCCTCATATCGCTCACCAAACGAGTCATTGGCAAAAATCAGAGGTTGGAAAGGCACATTATGAATTTGCGCCACGATAGAATTGGTGTTGGAGGCTGCTGCCAAAATCAGTGCATCCGGCTCTTCCGGCATCTTGCTATTGGTGCTTCCGCCGCCGATCCACATCATGCCAGTTTCGAATGGAGTATCCTTTGGCACAACTATAGAAACCCAGTGCCACCACTCAGTTTCGTTCACGATTTCTTTGGTCAACCAATGTTGAGAATACATTTTCAAAACCAGAAAATCGAATTTTTCACCAGGCACGGTCTTGACGATTTCGTATCGAAAAGTCGAATCAGGCGCATGAACATAGTCTGTGAGTATGGTTTCAGACTTGGTTTTGGTTTCTAATATCGATTCAGTTTTGGTTTGGTAGCAAGCTGAAAGCGATAAAAAGAGGATAACTATCCAAAAAAACTGAGAGTTTGATTTGAACTTCATAGGAGGTTGGGTTGGGTTAAATGTTTTTTTCAATGGTGAGTCAAGCTGTTGATGATTTCAATTTAAATTTTGGCTGATTGATTATTTGATTTTCGTGCCTAACCTGAAATGTGACAAACAAAATCAGGCAAGGTCACTGGTTTTTCCGTCTTCGGTCTTCTGTCTATATTTCTTCCGTCTTCGTATTTCGGTCTCCCGCCTTCCAACCTCATTCTTGCTGTTTTTCAAATTCAATGATGTATTCAGACATGTATTTGCCCAGATCCGAATACTTGAAAAATAGCCTTGCTTTTTGACCTAATCTCAAGCTCGTGTATTTGTTGTCAATATCATCCGGCGTATTCAAAGGCTGAAGTGACGGATACCAGAGCACATGTCCAGGTTTTGTCACCAACAATTCAGGGGTAGTCCATGCCTGGGAGTTTGTGCCTTCCCCAAGATCTTTATGTGGATTGAAAGAAATATACAATTCATCTCCAATCCAGGATTGGCCTTCCACTTTTCCCATAAGCATTACCCAGGATTCGAGGTAGGTATTCCAACTTACAGACGGTCCCCAATGGAATCCTCCTGACGGAGAAGATGCCGGCCCACCGCCATTCTCTTTCTGGATTTGAAGTGATGAAACTGGTTTTCCGATGCCATCCCAATCCGCATTGAAACCGGTTCCATCCCAGCGTTTCGCTTTCCCCTGAGGATCATCCAATTCATCTATCCGGATTCTCGCTATGCTGATACATTGGCCTCCCCATTCTGTTTGTGGATCATAAGAAAGGGAATCGTAAGAGGCGGGATAGCCGTATTCACCATAAAAAAGGTATAAATAATCACCAACCGCTACTGCTGAAGGATCCCCAACGCCCCCTCCAAAAGTTTTGGAAGTATTGTATGGTTTGAGAATCATTCTGTCTTGCTTGTCTTCCAGAAAAAGACCTTTATTATCCCAATTCCAACCTCCATCAGTTGATTTCATCACACCTATTCTAGGCACTGCCGCAGGAGTGATCCGATCGGTCAGTCCAAGCGGCCAGTTTTTGTCGATGTAACCTTCCCCCGTTTTTGGGTCGAAAGGAAGGGTTTCTGGATAGTTTTCATTGTGGTAAATCGCATAAAGCGTTCGTCCGCTAGGATCTTTGGTGTCTTGATAGACGGTTTCAAACCACACCGCTCCGTGAAGTCCGGGCTGTCCGACAGGAGCGTTTTTGGTGATGTTGGGCGAGATGTATTCTGAAGCCGGGGTGCTAAAAACTTCATCAGCATTTGCACCACTTGCAAATTTCAACTCATTTGAAAAGCCCCAAACCGGGTCTTCGCCGTATTTTCCCGGAAAAATTCTTAGCGTATCTCCAACCCACACTTCCGCCATATTGCAGTCCACAAAATTGTTGAAGAAAAAAGTATCCGTTTCGACTAATCGGAATTTTGGGATTTTGAAGTCTATTTTCTTAGATGATTCCTCAGTAAGGGGCTGTCTTTGATTACAGGAGGATTGTAATACCAGCGTGAGGAGGAAAAGCAATCCGAAAACTGAATTTTTATGTTTCATAGAGATAATTTTGGTTAAAAAGAAAATTGAAATTCCAGTTTAAGAATTCAATAGTAAGATCAAGAATTTTGAAAAAACTCCCAGAAAAAGCCTATTTGAGCATTGGGAACAGTCTTTGGATTTCTAACCGGGAAGGCTGAGTTCCATATTCGCAGATTTCAAATGCTTCAGCAAACTTGATCTGAGAAGCTCTTTCTTTTCCATACCATTCTTCCAAAGCTTTCATCACTGTCGGATTAGGTGCTGATGTTCGCTTGTTTTTTAGCCATTCCTTTCTTTCTTCTTTTCCTTCCGGAATAATGTCCGGATCATTTGCTATCCAGGGTAGCCATTCGTAGAACTGAGAAACATGGGCATCCATACCCTCGATTTTTTTGTCAATCACATTGGTAATGTCGATAGCAATGTCGGGTTCAAATGGGTTGGGTTTTTGGAAATTATCCTGATAATACAGGAAAACAGGATTTTTTCTCAACGGAGGAGTATCCGGGGCGATATTTGGCACCCCAACCATAAATGCTGCGTCCTGAACCAGAATCCCAGTATATCGATGGTCAGGATGATAATCGTTTGAGCGATGGGAAATCACCACGTCAGCATCCCATTCTCTTATTTTCCGGATTACTTCCAGGCGAATCTCCAAAGTGGGTAGTAGTTCTCCGTCATGATTGTCGAGCACATCATATTTGATGCCGAGTCTTTTGGCGACTTCTTGCGTTTCCTCATACCTGCGTTTGGCAAGCATCCCACCGCCTTCTTCCATATGACCGGCATCACCATTGGTGACAGATAGGAATTTCACCTGATGTCCCATCTCGGCAAACAAGGCTGCTGTGCCTCCTGATTTAATATCACAATCGTCTGGATGAGCTCCGATCATCATAATTTTCAAAGGTCTTTCTTGCGAAAAGAGAGGCTGAAAACCGAAAACGAACAGGATTAACAGTGGAAAGAAGTTTTTCATAGGGATTCGATTTGGAAGAAAAAGCTAGCAAATTGAAAGGGCATTATCAATAATTCTTTTCTAGGAGGTATAAAGTCTATTTGATTTTGGACCAAAAATATCAGACGGCAATTTTCGTCTATAATTAATGCATGAAAGGCTGGATAGATTTTAAAAATTCAACTTAAAAAGGATGGTTTTTGTGGATAACTTTGTGATTATAGGGCTGGAAACGGTGGAAAAATTGTTGGGAAATAATATAGATATTTCTTGTAAATCAATGAGTTGAGACATACATTTGAATATATCAAGTGAGAGATAAAAGGCCGAAAATAAGATTTCGGACAAAGGTTGAAAACTCGAGATGAAAGAATAAAGGGACTGAAACAGTTAATGTCGAAAGTCTGAAACGGTTTACCGCAGAAGTTCTGAATTCATGATCCAAAATCGAAAGGTGGCGATATCAGAGTCTGAAAACCTAAAGTTATGAACTTGGGCAACTGAGGGAAAAGTCATAATAACTGTAGCTTGGCATGATTTGAGGATTACGATTTTCAAATTATGAAGCGGGAAAAATTCGAAAGAATTCTTTCCCGTTTTTGTTTTATACCCACATCACTTTTTATGAATACCCCAACACGATTTTTGATATGATTCATAGATCCCAATTTCTAAAATTTTTAATGGTCTTTAAGACACAAAATAAGTTTTAAAAGATTCCGTAATAGGAAAAAGCTAACCAAGGAATTTTGCGACTTGTCTAAAAATTGATTAGCTAGAATGTGAATTCTAAATTTTTAAAGGAATGTCAGCTAACCTGGACCAAATTTCACAACAGCTCTCCACTATAGAGCAAAAGATGGTTCAAGAAGAGCTTCTAAAAACTGATTTACTTCGGCTACTTCATCCCAATCATTATCATTCCGCCAGAAATTTTATCCATTACTTGGTTCTTCGAAGTGAGGATATCAGAGGACTGCAAGATTTGTTGCATATCAACGGCTTGTCTTCTCTGGCAAGTTCGGAAAGCCATATCCATCGCCAACTACAATCGATTCGGCAAATATTAGCTCACCAATACTTAAAAGAAGAACTGGATCCCTGCACTTATTCTTTCAGCATGGATAGCTTGAAGGAGAAAAGCAATTTTCTCTTTGGGACGAAGTCCGAACCGGAAATTCCTTCCATCATGGTCACCTTTGATTCTGGGTTTGCAGGAAATTATGCCTTGATCAAAAGTTTGCTTCAAAACGGAATGAATGTAGCCCGCATCAACTGTGCCCACGATGACGAAGCCACCTGGTCTAAAATGATCAGCAAGCTCAAAAAAGCATCCAGAAATTCAGGTATCACCTGCAAAGTTTATATGGATCTTGCCGGTCCAAAAATCAGAACTCAAATTCTCGGCAAAGGCAAAAATAAAGGGAGAGTTAAAATTAAAGAAGGTCAGCTGATTTGGTTAGCTGAGTCGATTGAGGGATTTGAAAAAGGAGAAATCGTCATAAGTCCAAATGAAACTGGTATTCTTCCCATGTTGAAACTTGGCGAACGAGTATATATCGATGATGGATTGATCAGAGCGATTGTAGAAAAGGTTAAAAAAAATACGGTAGGAATTAGAATCACCCGAGATTCTTCCAAATCGGGTCAAATCAAATCTCAAAAAGGAATAAACTTTCCGGATTCAGAAATTACTATTCCCTCACTCACGGCTTTTGATTTAAGTTGCCTTCCTTTTGTTTGTGAAAATGCAGATATGGTAGGGTTTTCTTTTGTGCGAAACTCCCAAGACATGTCGCTTTTGAGAACTTTACTTCTTGAAATTTCAGATGAACCACCTGCAATAATCCTAAAAATTGAAACTCCTGATGCAGTTTTGAATCTACCGATGCTCCTGTTGGAAGGAATGAAAATGAAAGGGTTTGGAGTCATGATTGCTAGGGGAGATTTGGCAGTAGAAATAGGCTTTGAAAGATTGGTGGAAATTCAGGAGGAAATCTTGTGGTTATGCGAAGCCGCGCATGTTCCGGTCATCTGGGCAACTCAAGTATTAGAGAGTCTGAACAAATCAGGAATGGCAAGTCGTTCCGAAATAACAGATGCGGGTCATGCATCTCACGCGGACTGTGTGATGCTCAACAAAGGAGAACATACAATAGAAGTCATTGAAACACTTAAAAATATCCTGCACAGAGCTGTAACCCATCGGAAGAAAAAGCGATTTACATTCCGAAAGCTGAAAATTGCAGAGAGATTTTTTCAGTTGGTTGAAAAGGAAAATGAGGATTAAAACAAGTTCTTTTACTGGGGGTTGAATTCTTTACCTTCTCAATGGGCGTATTTATTGAAACTCTCATTCTCTAAAAAATCAAGAAAAGTAAATAGCTAGCCAACTAGTATTCCGACCATCGATTCATCTACCATAAAATTCTTTTCAAACGCCCATATGCCTAAACCCAGTTTATCTTTTTCACAAATCATAAATATGAATGTCGGATTCTTTGGCATTCAGTACAGTTTTGGTCTTCAGCAAAGTGCGGTAAATCCAATCTATGATATGCTTGGAGCGATGCCTGACGAAATTCCGATTTTGAATCTAGCCGGACCGATGACGGGACTTTTAATCCAGCCAATTATCGGAGCACTCAGCGACAATACCTGGAGCCCGAGATTTGGCAGAAGAAAGCCTTTTTTCTTTATCGGAGCGGTGCTTTGCAGCATTTGCCTATTTTTCTATCCGTTCAGTAGTTCGCTTTGGATGGCGGCTGGATTGCTTTGGGTTTTGGATGCCGCAAATAATACCGCGATGGAACCCTATCGTGCATTGATCGCAGATAAGTTGCCGGAGGAGCAATATGGAACAGGATTTCTTTCCCAGAGTTTCTTCACGGGTCTGGGGATCACGCTGGCGAATATTTCCCTTTTTGTGTTTCAGAAATACATTACCGGGACAGCGGGATCTTTGCCGTATTGGGTATATGCATCTTTCTTTTTAGGCTCAGTCTGTTCGATAGTCAGCGTTTCTTACAGCATTTATAAAACTCAAGAAATACCTCCGACGGATGAAGAATTGATTGCTTTAAGGGAAAGAACCAAAGGAATGCCTCATCCAATCATCCAGTTTTTCCTCTCCATTTTCACCTCCTTGATTGCGTATCTGATCTTTGCTGTCTTAGCCATTCCTTCTCTTTTCTATAAAGGATTGATGAAGAAAGTTCTGCATAAAATGGAAAATCATTCGGTTTTGAGAGTTGCTTTTGCTCAGAATATGGAGATCGTAAATGCCATTCTCAATATGCCTTCCGTGATGTGGAAACTTTCACTGGTTTACCTTTTCCAATGGTATGCCCTGTTTTGCTACTGGCAAAATGCAGCCAAGAGTATAGCTCAATCCGTCTGGAATACAACACCTCAGGGAGATAAAGTGCTTTTTGAAGAAGCAGTTGGCTGGACAGGTTTGGTCAATGGGTGGTACAATATTGTCACTTTCCTTTCGGCATTTGCTCTGGTGGGACTTGCTAAAAAGTTTGGAGCGAGAAAGGTCCATTTCATTTGTCTGATCATGGCAGGAGTTGGACTCTTGATTTTCCCCCATATAGAAAATAAATACCTGCTATTTGCCCCGATGACCGGATTTGGGATTGCCTGGGCGAGTATGATGGGCATTCCGTATTTGTTGGTAGTCAATGAAATTCCGAAGGATCGATATGGAGTGTACATGGGAATCATCAATATGATGATCGTAGTTCCAATGATTATTCAGACCTTGACTTTTGGATTTATTTCCAAGAACTTCCTAAACAATGACCCTGGAATGGCGATCAGTTTCGCAGGTGTGTTGCTGTTGATTTCGGCTGCTGCCACATTGAGGATATCAGAAAACCGAGTTATCGGAGGGCCAATTCCTGTTTCCGCAGGTCATTAAATAAAGCCGATGAGAACGGTAGGGATTCGTGTTTATTTCGCGTGATTTACACCTGAAAAATCTAAGGCTTTCGAGCAAAAACAAGCCGGATAAGAATTTATAAATCAGTCAGTAATCGAATTGTGATGACCTTTGACCAACAGCTAATTGAAAATACCCACCGAGTTTTAAGCGAAAACAAGGTAGATATTTCAGGAAAAGACAAGGCTTTTTATGATCGTATTATCACTGGTGTGGACACGATTTTTGGCCTTTTTCAGGAAATCTACCGCTTCCATTTGAAGTCCGAAGAGTTATTCGAAGAACTTCTGGTCACGCTGATTCAGTCTTATAAATCCAGAGAAAAAGACCTTCGAAAGCGGGACGAAGAGAAGGAAAAGAAAGTTCATTGGTTTCTGAGTAATGAGCTGATAGGAATGAGTTTGTATGTTGATCGATTTGCCGGAAATCTTCCTAAAATGGGAGAGAAGTTAGATTACCTTGACGAATTGGGAGTTAATTTTTTACACTTGATGCCGCTCTTCCAAAGTCCAGAAGGGGAGAGTGACGGTGGCTATGCGGTATCTGATTTTTGCAAAGTCGATGAGCGTTTCGGTTCGATTGATGACCTGATTGAGCTGCGAAAAAAGATGCAGAAAAAAGGCATGTATCTGATGCTGGACATCGTTCTCAATCACACCTCAAACCAACACGAGTGGGCAAAAAAGGCTAAAGCTGGTGATCCTTTTTATCAGAATTACTACTATATGTATGACAATCGCTGGATTCCCAACCAGTTTGAAGAGAAGATGCCGGATATATTTCCGGAGAGTTCTCCGGGGAATTTCATCTATGATCATTCATGTAATAAATGGGTGATGACTGTCTTCCACAACTATCAGTGGGATTTGAATTTTAGCAATCCTATCGTGTTTGGAGAGATGCTGGACAACATCCTGTTTTATGCAAATCTTGGAGTGGATGTCCTCCGGATCGATGCTCCTGCTTTCATCTGGAAACAGACGGGAACGGCTTGTCAGAATTTACCACAAGCCCATACTTTGCTCAAGTTGATCAAACAATGTGTATCGATTTCAGCTCCTGGAATGGCGCTTTTGGGAGAAGCGATTGTCGCTCCCAAGGAGATTATGAAATATTTTGGAACGGGGGAATTCACTGCGAAAGAATGTGATTTTGCATACAATGCTACTCAAATGGCGCTGCAATGGGATATGTTGGCGAGTGGCGATACACGCGTGATGCTGGCTTGTCAGCATGACATTTTGCAAAAGCCCTATGGGACATCTTGGATAACCTACACCCGATGCCATGATGATATCGGCTTGGGATATGATGATTCTATAATCGCTCAAGTCGGGAAAAACCCGTACCAGCACAGGAGATTTCTCAAAGATTACTATTCCGGAGCTTTTCCCAACAGTCCTTCACGAGGGGCTCTATTCTCTTCCAATCCCAAAACCGGGGATGCGAGAATAAGTGGTTCCTTAGCTTCACTTTGTGGTCTCGAGAAAGCAGTTTGGGAAAATAATTCGCAAGGAATTGAGTCTTCCATCCAAAAGATCAGTTTGATGCAGGCACATTCTTTTTTCCTCGGCGGGCTTCCGATTATTTTCTACGGAGATGAGGTCGGTTATATGAATGACTACAGCTATCAGAACGATCCAGGTAAAAGCTATGATAATCGTTGGATGCACCGGCCGATGATAGATTGGGAAAAGAATAAAAAGATCGCACAAGCGGGAACTATCGAGAATCGCGTTTTCGGCGCCACTCAAAAATTAATCAAGATTCGCAAGAAACTTCCAGTAGTAGGCGATTACAAAAACCTCACTTGGCTTTCTCCGCACACTATTCATGTTGCTGGATACTTGAGGACTTTGGGAGAGCAAAAGTTATTTGCAGTTTTTAATTTTAGTAATCATCCCGCAAATTTGACCTGGCAAATCTTCAAAGAACATGGAGTTGTTCCAAAAAAGCTCTACGACCACTGGTCTGAAAAGGAGTTCGAAGTCGGGCTTGATAATGAATATCTTGTTTTGAAACCGTATGAGTTTTATCTTTTTGAAGCTTGAAAGGGGTAAAAAATGACTATTTTTTCAGGGTTTAACTTGAGGTCAGACTCAAATCTGATGATTCTCTTATCACCAAATTGGTTTTGATTTCAATGGTTTCGTTTTGTCCCAAAGAATGATTTTTCAATAAACTGATCAATAATTCAGTTGCTTTTACTCCCATTTGGTATCCATGCTGATCTACCGAACTGAGAGACGGGGATACGATTTCTGCAAGTTTCCAATTGCTGAAACCTATCACCCCGACTTGTTCCGGGATTTTGAAACCCGCAGATTTAAGGTATTTCATCGCCCCTAAAGCCACTAGGTCAGTAATGCAAAAAATCGCATCAGGAGGATTTTTGCTTTCTGCAAGTCTTTTGGCAAACTCAAAACCTTCCGCCTCGCTAATATCCGTACAAGGGATTATCCAATCGTTGTTGAACTCCAACTGATGTTCTTTCAAAGCTCTCGCGTATCCATTGAATCGCTCAATTGAATTTTTCACATCCAGTCTTCCCCTGATAGTAGCGATTTTTTTATAGCCCTGATCGATGAGATGCTTGACAGCTGAAAAAGCTCCCTGAAAATCATCTGCGATCACCTTTGGAGTTTCCAGATAATCCGTGATTTTATCAAATTGAACGACCGGCTTTCCTTCGTCTAAAAATTCCCTGATATGTTCACCCTCGATGGTCTCATTGGAAATAGAAATTAATAATCCATCCACACTGCTGCCAATCATGGTTCTGCATGCGATTATTTCATCCTTCAGAAGATCATCAGATTGGCTGACAAGGATATTATAGCCATGTTTTTTTGCTGTATCGATGGCTCCACTGATTACCGTAGAAAAAAAATGATGGACAATTTGCGGTACGATGATTCCAATATTTGAAGTCCTGTTTTTCCGAAGATTAATTGCTAAAATATTAGGAATATAGTGATGTTTTTCGGCGTATTCTTTAACCATTTTGATGGTCTCTTCCGAAATTCCCTCGTAACTATTGAGTGCTCGGGAGGCTGTTGAGACTGAAATCCTTAATTCCCTTGCAATATCCTTCAGGGTCAATTTTCGCTTCTCAGACATATTTTTGGTCTATCTTTTGACTTAAGATAGGGATAGAAATATGGATTTTCAAATAGATCCTGATTTTGGAATATGCTAGTGATAAAGAGATTTATGGAAGTTGAAAACCGATGCTTGTCGCATTCTATCAGCAACTTCATCTTTCCGAAAAGTTTTTTGCATTTTGGTTTATTTCTTCATCTTGGCTTCATTTATAATTTCTTATTTTACTACCTAACAACGAATAAATCCGATGAGTAAGTTATTTCTGATTATTGTTTTTGCCCTTTTTGGTGGATTTGCTTTTGCGCAAACTCCTGACAAAAAGGTGGTGCCCCAAACCCAAACACAAGCCGGAGAAAAGAGCAAAAGTATCGGTGTATCAAGTGCTGCAAGAAAAAGCTCTCTTAACAGAGTGCCACCTGTAGCTGGTCCAAAAAATTCTGAAAATAAGCCAGATGGATTAAAGCAAAAAATTGGAAATGGCAACGGAGAAATAAAAAGCCCAAAGCCTAGTTCAACTAACATGCACAACAAGCCCAATGTGAGAGTTCCTAAGGCGAGACCAAATTCTCCCATAATCAGACCTAATGGACTTCCTTCAAACAGACCATCGATGCCGAAGCACAGGCCTCCGGGCGGAGGATAAATCAACTTGAAAAAAAAGAATAGCTTTTTAATTTTCAAGTGTGAAGGGCAAGCTAGCCCGTTCCGGAAAAAGATTATAAATAAGCACGATGAGACAAAAATCAGTCGCTTTTGTTGTTTTAAATTTTATGGTAGCGTCACTCTGCTTTTCCCAAGAGGCAGATTCAAGCTATCTGGATTCTGCTGCTGAAGACTACGATTTTTTGATTTTGGAGAGTGAATACCAAGGAGCGATCACTTTTCTGGGTCGCGATTTTGGAAATAAAATCCCGGTTTTTTCATCCAATATGATGTATTACTTTCAATCTGGGGTTTATCTGACTGCTACAACCCTGAAGTTCTTCGAAGAAGACCTTACTTGGCAGCATGGATTGTCTATAGGTTATTTTTGTGACTTGAGCCAAAAGACGGACTTGAATGTAAGTTATTCTCAATTTTTTGGAGGAAGCAATGTAAATGTGGACGGTATGGATAGAGTAGGGTTTTTGCAGGGAACTTTAGGATGGGATTGGGGAGGAATGTATTCTACTACACAGCTCCAGTTTGTAGCCAATCAGCCCTCCGATTTATACATAGTGAGCAATCATTCGAGATATTTTGAGGTGGACCATCCGGTTTTTGGTTCCGGCGTCCTTTCTTTTCAGCCCGGCTTTTCTTTTACTTTTGGTACAAGTCGTTTTTATCAAATTGGAGGATATGATTTGAATAAGGAAGAAATAAGGACAACAAATAAATTCATGTTTCAGGTTTGGGAACTTTCCCTGCCTGTTAACTTGAATTTTAGCAATTTTGATATTGAGTTTAAACCTAAGCTTGTCAGTCCAGTGAATGTGCCCGAATACGATTTCTCCAAAGAAAGATTTGTAGGAAGCATTCAGCTTTCATATACCCTACCTATAAAGAACAACCGATGAGAATTTTACTTGTGGAAGATGAAATCTCACTGGCGAATGAAATCAGGGATTTCTTGAAATCTGAAAATCATCTGGTCGATTATTCGAATACCATTGCATCAGCATCAGAGAATCTTGCGGTTAATTCTTATGATTTTATCCTTCTTGATTTAGGTCTCCCGGATGGTAATGGATTAACACTTTTGAAAGATGTGTCCAACTATCAGAAAAATGCATCGGTCATAATCCTCACTGCCCGATCGGAAATAAATGACAAAATCATTGGGCTCGAAAGCGGCGCCGACGATTACCTTTCCAAGCCTTTTTCATTCCTGGAATTGAAAGCTCGGATACAGGCTATTTTGAGGCGAAAAAGCGGCTGGAACAAAGATGTCATTGAGATTGGTGGTTTTGAGATCAGCCTGAATAACAATGTAGTTTCCCATAACGGTAAAGAAATTAAACTGACCAAAAAGGAATACATCCTACTTCAGTTTATGGTGATCAATAAAAACCGGATTCTGAATAGATTTCAACTCGCGGAACATCTATGGGGAGATCATCTTGAAGATGAATATCAATCCAATTATATAGATGTACATGTAAAGAACCTCAGAAAGAAATTAGGAGTGTTTGCTAAGATAGATTGGCTGGAAACTGTCAGGGGATTAGGATACAAAATAACATCATAATTCCCGATGAGGTTATTTAAAAAACTGCTTTTATTTAATTTGCTCGGAAAAGGTTTTTTCCTGTTGATATTTTTGATGTCAGGACCTTATGTGTTGCGCTATTTTATTTTAAAAAACACTGATCAGCAATTAGTCGAGGAAAAAGAAAAAGTAATAACTATCATCCAAAAAGAGGGAATGGGAAATTTTATTTCCGAAGAGAATCCCGACATAGGTTTTGGCAGTTATAACATACTTAAAGAAGAATATATTTTACTTGAAAAGATTCAGGAAGCATATGCTAACGACTCCATTTCAATTCAGGAAAGAATCATTGAGGAAGATGAGATAAGTTACCGAGTCTTTGCTCATACTTTTGAATATGCAGGTGAATTTTACCTTTTGGAAATTGGGCGAAGTCTCAATACAATTGAACAAATTGAACGTATTTTTTTCAGGATTTCCATCGGAATTCTTTTCCTTTTTCTGGCTTTTTCCTTCTTCCTAGACACCATGATCAGCAAGCGGATCATGCTTCCTTTCAATAAAATCATCAAGACTAAAATCGCACAGATCAATGAGCCTCAAGAGTTCAATGACCTTCCTATCCCTTCTAATACAGAGGAGTTTATAATCCTGGATCAGGCGATTTCAGAAATGATGAAGCGTATTCAGAAGTCTTTCAATCAGGAAAGAATTTATATCTCGCATGCTTCTCATGAGCTCAAAACGCCTATTTCTGTGCTTCAATCAAAGTTGGAGGCCATGTTTTCAGCTGAGAACCTGAGTCAGTATCAGAGTGAAAAACTGATGGACATGCAGTATACCCTACAGAAAATGAAAAAATCGGTCAATGCTTTACTTCTGATTTCAAAAGTTAACAACGCCCAATTTCTGAAAACTGAAAATATTGAGTTGAGCCAAATGCTAAACGAATTGCTGGAAGATTGGGAAGAGATCAGCCAAAGTAAAGGAGTCGAATTAATCCTGTTGAATAATCATTTTTTTGTGTTTGAAAACACCAACCAGTCATTGTGCCATATGATGATTCAGAATACTATCAGCAATGCAGTGAAGTACGTAAGTAAAGGTGGTAAAATTACACTGAGCGGAATTGTGAATCCTGATTTTTATGAAATTCAAATTGAAAATGAAGGGGAAGGGATTGATCAAAACTTGATTGATCAGGTAAAAAACGGATTGGTTTTCCTGAAGGAAGTCGATAAAGAAAAATCTGGTTTTGGACTTCAGATCATGTTTAAGATTGCTGTTTTTTTGGGAGTTCAGCTATATATTAAATCGCTGGAAGGAAAGACTTTAGTTTCCTTTAGGTTCCCTAAATAAAAAAAAAAAAATATTACCTTTTTTTTGTTGAAATTCAGCTATTTGTTAGCTGTAATAGGTAATTTTTTGATCAAGTTTAATTTTTTAATAAAAGGCTAAATAATTATTTCTTCTAAATTTTAAATAAAAAATTCAATTTTGTTGTTTCTTCATTTTCACTTCATAATAGCATCTTTATTTTGGTTCATTAACAAACAAAATGAAACCATGAAAACACTGAAAAGCCTCTTTTTTGTATTGTATTTATTCTTGCTGGCTATTGGATGCACACAGGAAAATGAGACCCCAGATATTGTAGAATTGACTGCTTCGGATCAGGAGGCTATTGATCTAGCTCAGACAGCAGGTCAATTGGCCAGCGGAACGAGTTTTGTGATTACCGGAAGCACGTCAGAAACTGGTAATATTAATAGCAGAATTGTGGGGGCAACGAGTACTGCAGAAGCTGCGAAAGGTCCCGGAAAGGGAAAGGGAAAGGGAAAAGGCGGCCACAAAGGCATCATTGACGGGTTAAACCTTTTGGCTCCAAACGATGAGATTTTGGCAATTATTGACGCCGAAAGTGCCGGTGATTTCAGAGGTTTTAGAATCTATAAAAAGGGAGGAGGTAAAATCACTCATTATGATGCAGACGGTGATCTAGTAAACCTTCCGATGCATGCTACAATGGATGGTCCGCATGGTGTCAGTCATTCAGGTAAGCAGTTTCCCGGATTAGATTCTTTGTTGTCCTTGGTGGTCAAATCTGTGGTTGATTTTGGAGAGGGAGTGACAATTGTCCGACATGAAGAGGAAATCACCCGCTCCGGCAAGATTATTATCGAAAGAGAATCCGCTGAAGGAGTAAGAACTGAAACGATGACTTTTGAAAATTATATTGTAAATGAAATTCAGATTAAAGGAGTAAAAACAAGAGTTTCTTCTTTTGATGATGTAACAGGGAAAGGCAGTTCGATTACTTCTGTAGCTGACGGACAATTCATTTTTGCTGATGGAGTGACAGCTGACTGGGTTTCTGAAAAAAGCAGAAAATCTGATATTGAGCGAAGCGCTGATACCAGAAAGCCGATTAGTGGAAGCATTATTACGGAAGTGAATACCACCATTACAGCAACAGACGGGACGGTGATTTATTCCTATAATACTCTCACTCCCCTGGAGGAAGATCTTTCTTGCAAAGGCAAAAGACATGGCCCGGTAATCGGAGTCTTGGAAACAGTCTATCGGGAGAACCTGATCAAGGTTGATTTTGGTGATGGATCTTGTGTCAATCAAACCATTACCATCACAGTTAATGGTGAAACTACGACTAAGACAATCAAAAAGTAAAAGTTGGATTGCATAGTTTTGGATTTGTTTGAAGACCGTTCAGGATTATTCCTGAGCGTTTTTTTTTTGTAAGAACAGGTGGTTTTTCCAAGTTTTTACGGTGAATTAACTTTTCTAAAAAAGCTAAAACCTGATTAAAGTCATTGTAGCCACTTTGGAGTTAAAATATCTTTCAGGATAACTTATTGGACAATGGGAAGAATTGTATGGACCGGTAGAGTGTCTCTATTTATCATTTATTTCTGGTTTGGAATCTTGAAAGTAATTGGTGTATCTCCTGCCGAAAACTTGGTTGAATCGCTCTTTGCAGACACGATCGGCAGGTTTATTGAGTTCAGTACATTTACTTTTTCTTTTGGAATGGTGGAGTGCCTGATCGGTACGATTTGGCTATTTCCAAAATTTACCAAAATCGCTTTCTGGGCACTTATTCTTCATATGGGCGCTACCTTTTTGCCGGTTTTGGTTTTACCGGGCGAGACTTGGCAGTACTGGTTTACCCCGACTCTGGTGGGTCAGTACATCATCAAAAACTTCGCCTTGATATCTACCGGTTTGTTCATCAACAAAACTTACGAGAATGAATTGGAATTAAGCAATTTATTGGCTTGAAAAGCCCTTTTCATTAGTTATATCCACTTTTTAAACTTCAATTTCAAATTGAGAATTGATTTTCTTAAACTGTTTGTCTCCGGTTGGAATCGTACCAGATAAAAAACTTGAAGTTGCAGTCAAGCTTGGGTTTTCATTTCTGGAATTTCAACGGGGAATTTAAACAAATGATCCATTGCTAAAGCAGGCGCAGATCAAAAGATACCGTGCAGGTAACGGTAAAAAAATAATTCTTTAATCAGAACCCAAACGGCTTTTTATTTTCTCCATTTTGCAAAGCTTGTCTCTGTTTCAAATAAGGCAATTTCTTCCAGATCCACATAATCTGGTAAAGTAGGTGTTAGTTTTCGGGAAATGTCGAGAAGAATTTGCTCAGCTGTGGGCTCACGGTCCATCCAGTAGATTTTGCCGGGGTAATTGAGAAAAAAATGACGGTTTTCAGCATTGTCCTTGAGCATCAATGAATGATCCCAAAGAGCAAGAACATGGCTCTGAACGAGTTCTTTGAGGACTTTGAAGTCCAAAACCATGTCGTTTTCGGCAGGCATCTCGGCGGAAACAGTGATGTGAAGTTTGTAACTATGACCATGAACCTGATTGCATGCCCCCTGATAATTACTTATTCGGTGAGCTGCTTCAAAACTGAATAACTTGGTAATGCTGAGCATCTGTTGACGAGAGAAGAAGGATTTGTACTAGTTGGATGAGGTAGTTTTAATGGCTTTCCCAAGTTTTGAGCTTTCGTTTTTACAAGATTTTGGGTCATGCCAAGTCTAGCATCCGCTGAATTGGTTTCAGCGCTTTCCGACTTATTTCAGGATCCAGCGTGATTTCGGGTGATTCGTGAAGCAAGCATTGATAGAGTTTTTCGAGGGTATTGACTTTCATAAATGCACATTCACTGCAAGCGCATGTATTATCCTCTTGGGAGGGAATGGGAATGATCGTTTTGTGGGGAGCTGCCATGTGCATCTGATGGAGGATACCTGCTTCCGTTCCTATCAGAAATTCATCGGATTTGTTTTCTGTTACATACCGAAGCATTGCTGATGTTGAACCGACGAAGTGCGCAAGTCGGAGAATAGCCTGAGATGATTCCGGATGTGCCAGGATTTTGGCATTTGGAAATGAAACAACCAAATCCATGAGTTTGGATATTGAGAATGCCTCATGAACTGCGCAAACGCCATCCCAGAGTGTCATTTCACGACCTGTTTTTTGGATCAGGTATTTCCCCAGATTTTTGTCAGGAAGAAAGACAATTTCCCGATTTTCCGGGATTGACTGGATTATTTTAACTGCGTTGGAAGAGGTGCAGACATAATCGCATTCGGCTTTGATCTCCGCCGGGCTATTGATGTAAGCAACTGATACGCAGTCCGGATGCAACTCGAGGAAGATTTTGTAATCAAATGTTGACCCTGAATCTGCCAGTGAACATCCTGCATCCAGGTCTGGGAGCAAGACCTTTTTATTTGGGTTCAGGATTTTGGCTGTTTCAGCCATAAAATGAACCCCGGCAAAAACGATGATTTCGGCTGATGTTTCCATTGCCTTTCGGGAAAGATCCAGGCTATCACCGACAAAATCAGCAATATCCTGAATTTCCTGATTTTGATAATAATGGGCCAGGATGACGGCATTCTTTTTTTTACGAAGTTGATTGATTTGGTCAGTCAGCCACTGCTTTCGATCATTCATGTGATTTCTTGCTGTTGGATAATGTTTGCCTTAGGTTCTTCTCAAATTTTTATTGGCTTGCCACTACCTCGTTTTTGTTGCCAAAAGAATTTTCTTTTTGTGAAAAGAAGAGGACAAAATTATCCTTTAAATTTCCGAAAGCCAATTATTGAGCAATCTATTTAAGATAAAAAAGTATGATTTATATCAGGTGGAAATCTGATTAAAATGACCTCTGCGATTTTTTAGATTCCCTATCTTTTTCCATTCCAAAATCAAATCCTAACCCCAAACCACTCTCTTGTATGGATCAATTTGTCATCAAACGTAATGGAAAATATGTGCCTTTCGAAGCTTTCAAAATAGAGGATGCACTGAAGAAAGGGTTCTCAAGTGTTCAGCTGTCATACGATCCATCGATTTTTGAGAAGTTGGTAGTGAAGCTTGAATCGAGAGTGACCTGGGCAGTGGAGGAGATTCAGGATTTGATTGAGAAGGAATTATTTGCTGCAGGACTATTTGAGGTCATGCGATCTTTCATGGTTTATCGTCACACACGAAAGTTGCAGAGGGAGCATGTGGCCGGACTAAATGAAGACACAACCTATGTGGACAGTACGCAGACAATTGAGGAATATGTGAAGCAAACTGATTGGAGAATCAACGCCAATGCAAACACTTCTTATTCCAATGCTGGCCTGGTGAACAATGTAGCCGGAAAAATAATCGCCAATTACTGGCTGGATAAAGTGTATTCAAAAGAGGAAGGATATGCACACCGAAACGGAGATATTCATATTCACGACCTGGATTGCCTGACCGGATATTGTGCAGGTTGGAGCCTGAGAGTATTGCTCAATGAGGGATTTAACGGAGTCAGAGGCAGAGTGGAAAGCAAAGCTCCTTCCCATTTCCGGGAAGCTTTGGGACAAATGGCCAATTTCCTCGGGATTCTTCAAAGTGAATGGGCTGGTGCTCAGGCATTCAGTTCTTTCGATACATATTTGGCTCCTTATGTTTTCAAGGATGATCTGAGCTACAAAGAGGTTGAAAAAGCAATTCGATCCTTTGTCTATAATCTTAATGTTCCGGCTCGCTGGGGTCAGTCACCGTTTACCAATATCACCCTGGACTGGGTAGTTCCTGAGGATCTGAAGGATCAAATGCCTACCAAAAATGACCTGCATTTATTTTTGGGATTGCATGACCCTGACTTTCTGGTAAAAGTGAAGAAACTTGGAGTGGAACGGCCTGAAGATCTGACCTACAAAGATTTTCATCGGGAAATGAAGCTGATCAATAAGGCTTATTACACGATCATGACTGAAGGAGACGCGAATGGGCAGCCGTTTACATTCCCCATTCCTACCGTCAATATCACGGAGGATTTTGATTGGTATGGGGAAAACACTGATTTGCTATTTGAAAATACAGCAAAGATCGGATCCTCTTATTTTCAGAATTTCATTGGCAGTCAATATCTCCTGGATGAAAAAGGCGAAAAGATCGAAAATCCAAATGCCTACAAGCCTAATGCAGTTAGAAGTATGTGTTGCAGGCTTCAGCTGGATTTGCGTGAGTTGCTCAAGCGGGGAAACGGACTTTTTGGAAGTGCTGAAATGACAGGAAGTATCGGAGTCGTCACCATCAATATGGCAAGGCTTGGATACTTGTACAAAAACGATAAAACGCGACTCTTCAGAAGACTTGATCACCTCCTCGAACTTTCAAAATCTACTCTTGAAAAAAAGCGAGAGTTTATTCAGGAAATGTATGACAGGGGACTTTATCCATATACCAAGCGCTATTTGACTCATTTCCGAAACCATTTTTCAACCATTGGAGTCAACGGCATGAATGAAATGGTTCTCAACTTCACTTCAGAAAAGGAGGACATCACAGGAGATTTTGGCCAGCGATTCGCCTCTGAGATATTGGAGCATATCCGCGGCAGAATGAGGGAGTTTCAGGAAGAAACCGGAAACCTCTACAACCTCGAGGCAACCCCGGCAGAAGGGACAACTTACCGATTTGCCAAAGAAGACAAGAAGCGGTTCCCTGATATTATTCAGGCTGGAATGGATGAGAATATTTACTATACTAACAGCTCCCAAATTCCGGTTGATTTTACAGATGATCCTTTTGAAGCTTTAATGCTCCAGGACGAATTGCAATGTAAATACACCGGCGGAACTGTCCTTCACCTCTATATGCGGGAGAAAATCAGTACGCCGGAAGCCTGCCGCAATCTTGTCAAAAAAGTCCTTTCTAATTTCAAATTACCTTACGTCACGGTGACTCCGGTATTCAGTATTTGTCCTGTTCACGGATATCTGAATGGCGAGCATGAATACTGCCCTCATTGTGATGAATCTCTACTCGAAGTACTTAACCAAAACCCCAATACACATGCAAGTAATCCATGAAATTCAATTCGAAAATGATGCTCAGCTCCTTTTGGAAAGCAACACTGAGCGAAGAACCAAATGTCTGGTCTATACGCGGGTAATGGGATACCATCGTCCGGTGGAGAGTTTTAATATTGGAAAAAAAGGTGAACATAAACAGCGACAGCACTTTGCAGAAAACCGGGGTTGAAGCCCTGCCGATTTTCAGCATCACTCCGTTTACATTACTCGATTTTCCGGATAAGACAGCCTGCATCTTGTGGTTTGCAGGCTGTAATATGCGTTGTGGCTATTGCTACAACCCGGAGATTGTCAGGGGCAAAGGCAAGCTTGGTCTTGCCGATGTCCTTAATTTTTTAAAAAAGAGAAAGGGATTACTTGATGGTGTTGTACTCAGCGGGGGTGAAGCCACTCTTCACCCGGGGATCATTGATTTTGCGCGGGAAATAAAAGCCTTGGGTATGCAGATTAAGCTGGATACAAACGGGAGTCGGCCGGATGTGATTGGAAAGATGATCCGCCAAAACCTACTGGATTATGTGGCTCTGGATTTCAAATCCTTGCCTGGAAGTTTTCAGCAAGTCACCCGAAGTTCTTTTTTTGATCAGTTTGAGAAAAGCCTGAAACTCCTCCTTGAGAATGACCTCCGGATGGAAGTAAGAACGACGGTCCACTCATCCCAGATTAATGGGGAAGACCTGGCTGAAATGAGAAATTTTTTAGGGACTCAAGGATACAAAGGATATTATTATCTTCAGCATTTCGTAAATCAAACGATGACACTTGAGGATTTGGGACCAAGCAAAAAGCCTCAGCTTGATCTTTTATTTTCTTCCACGCAGCCACAATTTGTCTGGAGAAATTAATAGAGGGCGACTTTAACTTTTACCACTTTAGAAAGAATCAGCTTATTTCTGCCCAAAGAAATTCTGAATTGGAAGTAACAAAAGAGTGAAGCCAAAAGGCTCCACTCCTAAGGGTGATTCGCAACTTAATTCTTGACTCGTTCAGAATTTTCAGACTAATTTATTTTGAAGCATAGTTGGTTTCAAATAATGCATTTGAGTTCTGTTTTTTGGTTTTGAATTGATTAATAGACCTTTTCTTTTTTAAGGTTTTCATTAACAGTAACTGTTGAAATTGGCCTGCTTGGTTTCAAATGTGAGGCACTTTTGAGCACCAGCCAAGTGAGGGGAAGCACCCCGCCCACGAAAAACAGCGAACCACCTACAATCCTCAGCCAGGTCATTGTTTGAAATGGAGTACTTTGGATGAACTCCTGAGATCTGGCAAACCAATAGCCTTTATCAATCACAGTGAACAGTTGATGGATGCCGGCAGGGAACAAGTCCATGAGCACCATGAGAATCAGACCTCCGTTTATTGACCAGAACGAAATTGAGACCAGGCGGGTATTCCAACCTGATGGGTTTACTAAAAACCTAAGGGCAAATAGGATTGCGGCGATGGATAAATTACCATAAACCCCCATCAACGCTGCGTGACCATGGTTTACAGTCAGGTAGGTTCCATGTTCATAGTAGTTTGCAATGGGAAGATTGATGATTAGCCCGAATACTCCTGCTCCGAAGAAATTCCAGAAATTGACCCCAAGTAGAAAAAGAAAAACTCCCGGCATCGCAAAAAGTGCAGAACGGTCTTTTGGATTTTCTTTGTTTAATAGTGTGTAGGGCATTTTTTGCATTTTCCATGCCTCCAGCGTGAGCAAAATCAGAGGCACCACTTGCAAGGTGGAAAAGACAGAACCAAGGGCGAGCGTACCCACAGGTTTAGCATTCCAATAGAAATTATGGGAAATCCCCAGCAATCCGGATCCGAGGAATAACAGAGCGGCGAGATAAACGACTTTGACAACAGCCTGACGATTTACCAATCCCATCATCACCATCATGTAGCCAACGATGATGGTGGTGAAGACTTCGAAAAATGCCTCAACCCACATATGAACCACCATCCATCTCCAAAAGTCAGCCACCACGAAGTTGGTCTCGGGTGTGGCAACGAAACCGGATATTAATAAAATCAGGATACAGACAATGGCATAGATCAGCCAGTTAGGAAGTTCCCATGGTTTGCCGGCTTGGAATGTCCCTTTCAATCCCTGGTAAACAATCAATGCCCAGAGGGCAAAAATCCCCAAAAGCATGTATTGATAGAGTCTGCCCAATTCAACAAATTCCCAGCCCTGATGGCCCAGCCATCGGGACATAGAACCCATCATGCCCAGAGGGCCCATATACATTCCCACTACTGAGCCAGCTACCATCACGAAGAAAATTCCGAACAGGAGATTAATCAGATTGAGTTGACCCTCAGGTTCTTTTTTGGAAAGCAGTGGAAGAATGAAAAATGAAATTCCTACCCAACAAGCTGAAATCCAATACAAGGAAATCTGCACGTGCCAACTGCGAGAAATGGTTACTGGTATGAGTTTCTGAAGGTCGAAACCAAAAAAACTGGTGAAGCCAACAAAATCATGAACCGTCAATACCCCCGCTAGGACCTGGACCAGGAATAGTAAAATCGCCACATAGAAATACTTGAAAGTTGCCAGCTGAGTTGGGGTAGGATGGTAGTTTCGAAGTTTCTCCTCAGTCACCATTTCCGAAGAACCCTTGGTGAGATACGATTCATTCAATTGTTCAAATTGACCATAGTAGTACATGACGGCACCTAATCCCAGAATAAGTGCTAATAAGCCAATGAGGCTCCAGACCATTGTGGAGGAAGTGGGAGTATTTCCTGCGTCCGGATCAAAAGGCCAGTTATGGGTATAGCTGTATTTTTCTCCGGGTCGTTCCACGCTGCATACCCATGCTCCCCAAAAGAAAAATTTGCTGAGTTGTCGAATCTCTGTCTCATTGCTGAGGTAGCCGGTCGGCTTGAATGCCTCTTTGAATTCCGGATCAGTGAATACGCTTAAATAGAAATTTTCAATTTCCTCAGAGGCAAAAACCTGCGAATCTGAAAGCTTTGCAGTATTACTTTCTTCTGTAAAAGAATTGACCTTGATTTCTTGTTTCACTAAATTCTGAATTCCGGATTTTTCCAGGTCCGAAACAGTTCCTATAGCTGTATTCGTGTGAAAAGCTCGCATTGCCATAGCAATCTCATGCAATGTTTGGGCTGTGAAATCTGGCCCTCTCAATGCTCCGTCTCCAAACATACTTCCGTATTCCATCAGGGCATACCGATGAAAAACCTCCTGCCCGGCCAAAATATCTGCTTTCGAAATCAACACATTTCCCGATTCATCAACATAATCCGGAATTGGCGGAGCTTCCTGATAAGTTTGGTAACCTATAAATAGCAGACCTGTAAAACTGACTGCAAAAATCAGCGTAAAGGGAAGCCACCAGTTTTTTGGCTTCATGAGATAATTGAGGAAGGATGTTTCGGGTTTCATAGCAGAGATGGTAAAAGCTTATTTCATAATTAAGAGTATTTAATCTTATTTAATAACAAAAAAATCACTCATCAAGACGGAATTCCTGGGAGCGGATTTTTTCACTTAGTGAGGCCAGACTGGTTTCTGTAAAATTCTGTTGAATTTTGACTTTTGTCTCTTTCCAAAATTCGTGAACAGGGCACGGCTTGGCTGTTCCGCAATTAGACAATCCCAAAAGGCATTTATCAAAATAATCCTCACCCTCCAATGCCTTGATCACATCGATGAGCATGATCTCATCAGCCGGTCTTGCCAAAGCCACTCCACCGGAGGGTCCCCTGTAAGAAATGAGAATTCCCTTTGCTGTCAATTCTCTGAAAATTTTGGTGACAAAGTGGAAGGAAAGATCCAATTCATCTGAAATTTGCCGGATACTCAAGTATGAATTTTGGGATGGATAAGCGACCAAATAAAGGATTGCTCTGAGTCCATATTTCCCAACCTGAGAAAGTGCTTTCATAATTTTCAGAGTGATTAGTCCGAAATAAAACAAAAATATCTTTGGCCTCCAAACCTTTTTGAAAAAGATTAAACGAAGCTTTATTTTTTTAGGATAATCCCGGACTCTAAGGGTTCGCTTTTCGTAATTTGAGAGTTTAATTTTTTCATGTCGATGGAAAAAATCAAAGAGATAGCGGCTTTTTATCGAAAAGTGAAAAAGGCTATGCCGGTAGCTAAAACTATTCCGATAATCAAGGTTGCTACTTTCCAGAATAGATGAGCTTTTCTCAATTCCATAAACTCAAAGGCGACCAAACTAAATTTCCCCAAGGCAATTCCCATAAAGAGGACAGGGGCAAAGCCGTACGAGATCAAATCGAAATAGGAGATTATTCCAGTGAAGAGGGTTAATCCTACTAAGAAAAGGAAACTCAACTGTAGCGGGTTTTTCATAGTTACCAGATTAAATAAAGGGAGGGGAATAACAGAAGCCAGATCAAATCGCACATATGCCAAAAAGCTCCTACAGATTGTAGATCGCCTGTGGTGATGGCTGTATTTGAAGACTTCATTTTAATCGAAGTCCAGCCAAGTATCACCAAGCCCACTAAAACATGGATGAGATGAAAACCTGTCAGTAACCAATAAAATGTGAAAAAGGTGTTTTCCCCCATATCCAGTCCGGGGGAAAGTTTTTCATAATATTCCCAACTTTTGAACCCTACAAACAGGATCCCTCCTAAAGCGGTCCACTTGAGATATCGAATAGCCTGGTCTTTCTTTTTTTCTCGAAATGCATGAACCGAGCTCGCCATTGAGTAGCCGCTTGATAAAAGAATCAGGGTATTGAGGGTTCCGAAAACTTTATTGAGCTGGAAGCTTGATTCATGAAATAGGCGCGGTTCAAGCCACCCGTTATAGGCCAAACCAATCATTCCCATGCCGAAAGTGATCAGTTCCAGAAAAATGATGATCCATAAGAGGATTCCCCCAGGAGGGTAAAAAATTGGGTTATAGGATACATTTTTGTCCATTGGGGTGTGTAATGGGGATTTTTAACTAGGTCTGCTTTTCACTGATGCTTAATTTTATCAAAGAATTTGACCAGTGACTGCAATAGCTCTACCGGAGTGGTCAGGATCTGGTAGTGATTTTGTCCAAACATCTGGGGAAGGTAATATTTAGCTTGTGCCTCAATGGCCAGTGCATAGGAGTTTATCTGTCTTTCGTTAAGCTCACGAAGTGCCTGCTTTACATCCTGAATTCCGTATTTTCCTTCGTATTTATCGTAGTCATTGGGCTTCCCGTCCGAAATAAGGATAATCCATTTGTTTTTCGTTTTTCGCTTATCCATTTTCGCTCCGGCATGGCGGAGTGCGGCACCGATTCTGGTGTAGCCATTGGGTTCCACTGCCCCGATTTTATGTTTAGCGCTTTGCCACGGTTCCTCAAAATCCTTCAAAGTGAGGTAAGTGGAATAATTGCGTGTTTTGGAATAAAAGCTATCGATGGAAAAGTCAATATTAAATTCATGAAGGATTTCTCCAAACAGGATTGAAACTTCCTTTTCTACATCAATCACCCGGTTATTAGCTGCATATCCGTCACTTGACAAACTGATGTCCAGTAAGAGAAGGATTGATAAATCTTTCTCCCTTTTACGGCTGGAAACATAAATATTTTCTGAGGGAGTTTTTCTGGAGTGCACATCGGTGTAAAGATCTGTAATAGCATCAATATCAAACTCCTCTCCTTGATTTTGCCTGCGCTGCTGGTACATTTTATTATTGATAGAAGTCAGCATTTTACGCAAACCCATCAATGTAGCAGCATTCTTCGAAATGGTTTTTTGGTAATAGTGAGCATCGGTTTTAATTTGCAAACGGGGATATACCTTGCAGAAATCAGGCTTGTAATTCATTTTCTTAAAATCCCATTCACCGTATCTGAGATGAAAGCCTTTCTCATCTGATTCAGCACTTTCATAAATTGTGGTATTCTCGACAAACTCTGCCTGATACACAGAATGAGCCGTGTCATCTACTCTGACGGTGAATCGCATACTTAATTCTTCCAGTGCATCCTGATGATCTGCCAGATCGTCCTTCCCGTCAAAATCTCTCCAAACTCCATTTGCTTCCTCTGCAGTTTCTGCCTTTTCGAAGTTATGGGTCATGACATAGTCTTCCTGCTGTTTTTTGTCAACGGTGAGGCACTTCACTTCCTCCACTGCCCTAGCCTGTAGAATGGTGGAAGGCGCGATATCCTTTTTATTTTTGGTTTTATTGTCAAAGTTGTTAAGAGACTCGCTGTCGAAATCCTCCGGCGAACTGAACATCCATTTTCCATAGAGCCAGGAATAATCGACGAGTTCTTTTTTCTCTGTCTTTTTCTCAAAAAATATCCTGAAGTGATTATGGAAATTGAATAGAACCGGGTATTCTTCTTCGAGTTGGGACAATACAGCAGGAGCACTTTGGGCAGCCTTTTGCCGGGAAAGTAGCAGATCATCCATTTCCTTCTTCCAATTCAAACCCAACTCCTGTTGAATACACAGGTAGACGGTTCTGTAGAAATAGAAGTTCAGGTTTTCTTCCCAAGTGGGGAATTCTGAAAATGATTTTGGAAGGAAGAAGTTGTTGTTTTTGAATCCACCTTCTCTCTCGGCGGGGAATAGGTCAATGGCGTTTCCGGTAATGGCTCTCGAAAGAAAAGTCAATCGGGGTTTGATGGATTCCAGATCCACTCTATGAACCATTTTTTCGTCGGTGACTTTTCGTTTATTTTTGAAGTATTTGACTGCTCTTCCAAAAATCCACTCATCTAAATCCAGTCCCATAGTTTATTTTGATTAGATCATCAAGCTCACTAAATCCTTCAAAGCCTGTATCGTCTGAAGATCATCAGTAAGCGGCTCCACTACGGCCACATTGACCGAAAGTCTTTTTGGTAACCCGCTGTGGATCAACTTGGCAGCATCCACCAAGAGGCGGGTTGAAACAGTTTCTGTCAATCCCAATTCGGTGAGATTTCGGATCTTTCTGCCAATTGCAACCAGTTTTTTGGCAATCTCTATATCCACTCCGGTCTCGTTGACCAGGATTTCAGTTTCTATTTTTGCTTCCGGATAATCAAATGAGAGAGCGATAAACCTTTGTCTGGTAGAAGGCTTCAATTCCCTGAACCCTCTCTGATAACCGGGATTGAAAGAGGCCACCAGCATAAAATCATCATGGGCTTTTACTGTTTCTCCAAGCTTATCGATAAAAAGCTCCCTTCTATGATCTGTCAGGGAGTGGATTGCCACAATTACATCGGGACGAGCCTCGGCAACTTCATCCAGGTAGAGCAATGCCCCTTCTTTGACCGCAGTGGTCAGGGGGCCATCCAACCAGACTGTTTCGGCACCTTTGATGATAAAGCGACCGATTAAGTCCGTAGAGGAAGTTTCTTCATGGCAACTGATAGTAATCAATCGTTTACCAAGCTCATGAGCCATGTATTCGACAAACCTTGATTTGCCGGTTCCTGTTGGCCCTTTGAGCAATAGCGGGATTTTATTTTTGAAAGCCTGGAAAAAAACTTCCGATTCCTTTTGAGTTTCGTGGTAATAGGGTGCTGTAAGTACCATAATCAAAATATTTTGAGGTAAAAAGATGCCAAACCATTCCTTGAATAGTCTGGCATCTGTTTCATTTTGTGTTAACGAACCAACTCATTTTCATCAGAACCTACAGCTTGCAAAGCCTCATCCGTTGGTCTTCCGTATTTGATAAATTCATAGATATACAGTCCAATACCTATCGAAAATAAGGTGGCATTGATTAGCATTACGACGAAGTGGATTTTCACTTCCTCCTGTGCGACCATGAAGTCCATGCCCATTATTCTTTCAAGGTAAACCTGCACCACGCCGGCAACACCGAGCGCAACGACCATACCCAACATACCGATGTTAGAAAGCCAGAAAGCAAGGTGACCTGCTATTTTATCATGCCGCTTGCGTCCCGTCATGTTTGGCATGGAGTAACTAATGATCGCCAATACAATCATGGCATAGGCACCCCAGAAAGCATAGTGACCGTGCATAGCAGTGACCAAAGTACCGTGAGTGTAAAGATTGGTTTGAGGCAAAGTATGCGCAAATCCCAATAACCCTGCCCCGATAAAAGATACAATTGCTGCACCAATAGTCCAGAAAAGCGCCAATTTGTTAGGGTGGTTTCTTTCACCTTTTCTATACATATAGACTGCAAATAGTGCCATGGCAAGGAAAGCCAATGGTTCAAGTGCGGAGAATATCCCGCCCACGATTATCCAGATCTTATTGACACCGATGTAGTAATAATGGTGACCTGTACCGAGTACTCCGGAAAGGAATGTTAAACCTACAATGACATAGAGCCATTTTTCAATCACTTCTCTGTCCACACCTGTAAGCTTGATCAAAAGGAAAGCAAGGATACCACCCATGATGAGTTCCCAAACACCTTCAACCCAAAGATGGACAACCCACCAGCGAAAAAACGAATCCGTCACCTGGGAGTCAAACCAAATCATACCGGGCAGATACAAGAGGGCGGCAAATACCAACCCCATAGTCAAAACCATAGCAGTCGTTGTTTGCCTTTTCCCTTTGAACAACGTTGCAAGGATGATTCCAAGAAAGAGTAAAACGTTGATTACTACCAAAAAATCAAGCTCACGGGGAATTTCCAGAAACTTACGTCCTTCCCAGATGTTGAAGTGATAACCAGTAATCGCGGCCACTCCTACCACAGCGAGAGAAATCAATTGTACATAGGCCAGCTTTACACTGACCAATTCCCGTTGTGCTTCTTCAGGAATGATATAATAAGCTGCTCCCATAAAGCCGGTCAACAACCAAACCACCAATAAATTGGTGTGGACAGCACGTGCTGTATTAAAGGGAATCCACTCATGGAGTCCATCCATGCCGATCCTTGCAAATCCCATGATAAAACCATATACAATCTGCAAAGTGAAAAGCAGCATGCATAAGGCAAAAAACCAATAGGCTACCTGTTGTGATTTATATTTCATAATGCTGCTGTTTATTTTTTGTCTTTAGCAAGTGGAGAAACTATCCTGTCAAACCCGTTCAGGTCGATTTTACCAATCCACTCGAAGTAAGCAACCATAGCTTCAGCTTCTTCTTCGGTCATTTCGTAAGCTACCATTTGACGACCATTCGGCGCCCAGGGCACAGGAGATTGAAGGATTGCCTTGATGAGAGGAGCTCCCCTTCGATCTATTACTTTGGTAAGTTCCGGAGCATAGTAGCCCCCCTCCCCCAGAATGGAATGACATCCCATACAGTTGTTGGTTTCCCAGAGGTGTTTTCCCTTAATCACCTGTTCAGTGATTTGGAGATGGTTTGTTTGGTCATTTTCCGGGGACATAGAATAGACAGTCAATCCGATAAAAATCAGAAAGGTGACTGCCGTTCCTCCCAAAAAAAATGCCCTTGCTTGTGATTTTGAAAGCATAAAGAGATGGGTTTTGGTGAATATTAAATAAAGAATAAAGGATATTTTTATCTTTTAATACACGAAGATAATTGTGCTTTTTCAAAAGCAATGGATTGTTTTAAGATTTTTATTGAAATCAGGGTGAAAGTGATTTAAATCATAAAAATGAGAGCCTGTTCTCCTTATTCTTGTTGAAGCCAAGCCTTCATATTGAAATCAGATTCCAAAATGGCACACTTGAGAATATTGCATATCTTCAATTTTCAGATTAATCCAGGGTGAATTTCTTAGCTGAAGGCAAAGAAAAAATCAGCGATCATTCCAAAACAACCTTCGTATTAGAAAATTTCACTTTATGAAATTCAATGTAAATTGTCAGTCTTGTCCCAATAAAAATTGTCCTGTAAAATACTGTAGTCTGGAATGGCAGGATAAAATTAGCCAACGAAAAAACCTTCCCCTCTATCCAAAAGGCCAGTATTTGATATTAGAAGATAGTTTGGTGATGGGTGCATTTTTTATTTATGAGGGAAAAGTAAAAGTGGTCAGCTCTAATTTTCGGGGCAAAGAACAAACTGTAAGATTAGCCTCAAACGGGCATATGGTCGGTCATATGGCTATCGGTCAGGAAACTTACCCTATTGGTGCGGTTGCTTTAGAGGATTCAAAAATCTGCTTTCTTGACAACCAAACCCTCTATGATGCCTTTATGGAAAACCCCCAATTCACCTTTCAGGTGATGATGTTTTATTCCAGGGAATTAAGAAAAAGTGAATTGAGGACCAAGTGCTTTGCCCAGATGAATAATGAAGAAAAAGTCATTTTTGGACTTATTTATATGATTGACACATTTGGTATAGCCTACGAGGATCAAACCATAAACATCTCGTTAGCAAGGCAAGAAATTGCAGATATCGTTGGTACGAATGCCGAACAAGTCAGCAGAGCACTCGCTTATTTAAAGGGTAAAAAAATCATTGACACCAAAGAAAAAAGAATTCAAATTCTGAATACGAATGCGCTGATCCAATTGATTACTTGCTATTTGAAGCCATCCGGTAATACGATCATTTCAACTTAGTTTCCCTCACCTCTCTGAATTCCGATTGATTTTAGTGTTTAACATCCTGCGAAAGCGCAGGTTTTTTCATGAGAAAATAAATTCTTATTCCTGACCCTAATCATGACTTATCCTTCTTTTAAAATTTTATTTTGTATCAATCAATTTGGTCTGGAATTAAAATCCAGCCAAACCAAAATCAAACCACTCCAATCAATTTCACCTAATACTTATTTATTATGAAAAAGTCTAAACTCAGCTTAAATAAAGGACTTTTATATCTTTTAATCTTTTTTTATGGGATTTTAATACCAGGTTGTCAACAAAATCAATCCAATCATGGGATCAAATTTGTAAAAGATGCTAGCCAAATCAAGGTAGGAGGCAGTATGGTAGCAGAATTGACTGCACCGCCATTCGTTCCGGCACCGGTTGGAAACAGACCTGCAATGAAATTGTCAATGGAAATGGAGATTATCGAGAAAGAAACTGAGATGGCAGATGGAGTCACTTACATGTATTGGACATTTGGGGGAACTGTGCCAGGTTCATTTATCCGGACCAGGGTAGGGGATGAGGTTGAATTCAAAATCAAAAACCATCCGGACAATAAACTTCCGCACAATATTGACCTCCATGCGGTAACCGGACAAGGCGGTGGTGCTGAAGCTTCCTTTGTCGCTCCGGGACATGAAAAAACCTTTTCCTTCAAACTTATAAATCCGGGACTATACGTCTATCACTGCGCTACTGCACCTGTGGGAATGCACATTGCAAATGGGATGTATGGCTTGATTCTCGTTGAGCCAGAAGGTGGTCTTCCTCCTGTTGACAAAGAGTTTTATGTGATGCAGGGTGATTTCTACACCGAAGGAAAATTCGGCCAGCCCGGATACCAGCCTTTTGACATGCAAAAAGCAATCGACGAAAACCCTGATTACGTAGTCTTCAACGGCAAGGTAAATTCTATGACAGGAGACAATGCCCTGACGGCAAAAGCCGGTGAAACAGTGAGAATTTTCTTCGGAAATGGCGGACCAAATCTGGCTTCATCATTTCATGTGATCGGAGAAATTTTTGACAGGGTATACATCGAAGGCGGAGATCAGGTCAACTACAATATCGGTACGACTCTGATACCGGCAGGAGGCGCTGCCATATTGGAATTTAAAGCAGAAGTCCCGTCAAATCTTGTGATGGTGGATCATTCAATTTTCAGAGCGTTTAACAAAGGGGCTTTGGGCATATTGTCAATTACAGGAGAAAAAAATCCGACAATTTTCAAAGGAGAAATTTTGGAAGGGATTTACAGTCCTGAGGGAAGCGTGATTCAGAATATGCCTAAAAACAAAGCAAAGGACGAAGTGGCTAAGATTTTGTCCAAGTCTGAGCAAATCGAAGCAGGTAAAAAAATCTACATGCAGGCCTGTTATGCCTGTCACCAGGCAAACGGTGAAGGTGTAGCGAATGCCTTCCCGCCTCTGGCGAAGTCAGATTATATTAACTCTGATGAAAACAAAGCCATCGATGCCCTCATCCACGGTTTATCCGGTGAAATCACCGTAAATGGTAAAAAATATAACAGCATCATGCCTTCTCAGCAATTGTCGGATGATGAAGTGGCCAATGTTTTGACCTACGTCTATAATAGCTGGGGAAATAATGGAGCTGTAATATCTCCGGCAGAAGTACAGAAGAGACGGAAATAATGAGAAATCTATTGTTGGCTTTGATCGGCTGGTTTGTAATAAGCACGGGACTAGCCCAAACTCAAGAAATGGTGAAGGTAAAGGGCGATACCTATACCCCACTTTATGGAGTAGCAGGGGAAGGAAAAATTGCAGTTGGCGATTTTTACATGGATGTGAGACCCGTTACACACCAGGATTTTCTGGAATTCGTAAAAGAACATCCACAGTGGCAAAGGAATCAGATCAAAAGGCTCTTTGCAGATTCCAGATACCTAATCAACTGGATGAATGAAGTTTCTATTCCTGAGGATCTAAAAGATAAACCAGTCAACAATGTTTCCTGGTTTGCGGCTAAGGCATATTGTGAATGTCAGGGGAAAAGATTGCCTACTGTGGATGAATGGGAATTTGCAGCTATGGCCAGTCAAACTAAAATAGATGCCAGGAGAGACAGCCTTTATAACATGGAAATACTGAAAAGTTATGAGCGTCCCAAGACCTATCTTATAGCCGTAGGTCAAAGTCCTAAAAACTACTGGGGAATTCAGGATTTGCATGGGATGGTCTGGGAATGGACCTATGATTTCAATGCCATCATCATAACCGGTGAATCCAGAAATAATGGCAATACCGACAAAGGCTTGTTTTGTGCATCCGGAGCCGTAGGGGCTAGTGATTTGATGAATTATGCGGCTTTTATGCGCTATGCCATGCGGTCCAGTTTGAAAGCAAGTTTTAACTTAACCACATTGGGTTTTAGATGCGTAAGTGACCAAAAAAGAAAGGATTCCCGGGCTAGGACTTAGAAAAATTAAAAAGAACGTCCCCTTTTCCTTTGGGAAATCGCATGAAAAGAAATCAATCAATTTTAGCAAATGATAACCATGAAGAGGATAACCTATTTATTCGCTCTAGTAGCACTACTTTCTTGCAATAGAAATCAGCCTAATTCAAGTGAGAATCTCACTGAAGGGGAGGTGTTGGATGAAATGTCCATCTTTCAATTGCCATCCGTCTGGAATACGCATAGAGGAACCCAAATTGAATTTCAGGAATTGAAGGGGGAGACATTGGTGGTTGTAATGATTTATACCGCATGTAAAACTGCTTGCCCAAGACTAGTCGCCGACATGAGGGGAATTGAAGGATCTGTCAGATCCAAAACATCCGACCGGGTGAAATACATTTTGGTAAGTATTGATCCTAAAAATGATACCCCAGAAAAACTATTTTCATTTGCAAAAGAAAATGGAATGGAGGATGATCAGTGGATTTTTCTTCAAGGAACCGAAGAGAGTACAAGGGATTTTGCCAATATTCTTGCTGTGAAATACAAAGAAATTAGTCCTATGGACTTTTCTCATTCTAACATCATTTCAGTCTTTGACAAAAAGGGAGTCCTGAAATACCAAAAAGAAGGGCTTGGCCTGGAAAATCAAGACATCGTCGAGCAGATCATTCAGATAGGCGCAAACAATTAAATCTCGGGAATTTCAAAATCGCAGGAGGGATCCCCTACCTTTTCATGCCTTAATTGAACAGGCGTTACCGATGTAAAGTTTTTCCTCCTTAGTCTAGAAAAATTATTCGCTTAAATAGTTTACTCCCCAGAAAATGAATGTGACCGCAATAATCTAGCAAAATGAAAATCAAAATTCTTACTTTATTGATTACGTGGGGAGTGACTTCAGCTTCCTTTGCCCAGTTTTCATTTAATGGGCAGTATTTTGCTCGGGGAGAGTATCGAAACGGCTATTCAAAACCAATTGAGAACGGAGTCAAACCTGCCATGTTCCTAGCTCATCGGGCCAGAATCGAGGGGAATTATTTCCATAAGGATTTTAGTTTTTTCATGAGCGTTCAAGATGTCCGCACTTGGGGGAGTACTAGCCAGCTCAATGTCAGCGATGACTTCCTATCCGTTCACGAAGCCTGGGCACAGGTCAATTTTAATCCCAATTGGTCCTTAAAATTAGGAAGACAGGAATTGAACTACGATAATTTTCGGTTTTTGGGAAATGTGGACTGGGCATTTCAGGCCAGATCCCATGATTTGGCTTTAGTGAAATTCGAAAAAGACAAGTCCAAACTCCATATTGGTGCGGCATTCAACCAACAAAATCAAAAGCTCACCGGCACCACCTATGAGCAACCTAATCAGTACAAAACGGCTCAATTTGTAAGGTATGAGCAATTTCAGGGAGGAAATGGATTCTCTCTTTTATTCTGGAATGAGGGTCGGGAAAATGCAGGAAATGTGGTTTTTAGGCAGACATTTGGGTTGTCCAATTTGCAGTTTGGGAATCCCAAAAAATTAAAATCTAGCGGTTATTTTTATTTTCAGACTGGTGACAATTTTACTAATCAGGAAATATCCGCCTGGAATCTAGGTTTGGACTTAAAAAAAGAATTTGTTCTGGATTCCTCCCGCAACCAGAAAGTAGAACTAGCCGTTGGCCTGGATATTCTCAGTGGATCAGATAATACCGAAGCAAAAGATCGGGCATTTCTTCCCCTGTACGGCACAAACCATATTTTTAATGGGTTTATGGATTATTTCTATGTTTCCGGCGTGCTTTCCCAGCCAGTGGGTTTAGAAGATATTTACCTTAAAGGAAGGGTGACACCCAATCTCAAAACTTGGTTGCAGGCGGATTTCCACTTGTTCTGGTCTCATAAAAATTTAGTCTCCACTCAACAAAAATACTTAGGGTCGGAATTGGACTTGTCTTTTGGGCGGATATTGAATGATGCCGTATCCATCCAAGCGGGCTATAGCCGTTTTTTTGCTAACGATATTTTTTCTGAACTCTCCAGAGTTTCAAACCCTAAAAAAAATCAGGACTGGGCTTACCTCATGTTTATCCTTCGACCTAATTCCAAGAATAGGTTTATTGGAATACGGATTTAACCCGAATTATGCATTAGAATAATTAAAAGGGGGACTCAGACTTTACGACGCCACGTATCAGGAGCGATACATGGGATTGTTGGAAGATAATCAACAAGGATATCGCGATGGTTCGCCGATCACGTATGCAGAAAACTTAAAGGGAGAGTTGATGATCATCCATGGCACAGCCGATGACAATGTACATTATCAAAGTTTTGAGATGTTGGTAAATAAGCTGATCAAATACAACAAACAATTCTCCATGATGTCTTACCCAATGCGTGCCCATGGGATCAATGAACGTGAAAACACTTCCCTTCATCTTAGAGAAACCATGAAAACCTTCTGGCTGAGAAATTTACCTACCGGTGGAAGATAAAAAGGATTGGATGACAATTTTGATCCATTGAGGTAGAGAAAATATGAATCACTTAATAAACCGAAATCTATAAACTAAATATAAAAGTTATGATAAATTGGAAAGGAGTATTCCCCGCTGTAACAACCAAGTTTACAACCGATGATGAGCTTGATATCAAGACGTTCCAATCCAATATTCGGGCCCAGATGGAGGCAGGAGTGCATGGAATTATCTTGGGTGGCAGCTTAGGGGAAGCTAGTACTTTAACAAGTTGCGAAAAAGCAACCTTGATCAAAGCCACTTTAGAAGTGTTGGAAGGAAAAATTCCTGTTGTCCTCACTATTGCGGAACAATCTACAAAAGGTGCTATTGAGGCTGTGATTGCAGCAAATGAAAGTGGCATTGAAGGATTTATGGTACTTCCTCCAATGCGATAAAAGGCAGATGATCGGGAGACCGTGACTTTTTTCAAGAAAATAGCCCAATCCACTGATCTTCCTATTATGATCTATAATAATCCGGTGGATTATAAAATTTTGGTGACCTTGGATATGTTTGAGGAATTGGAAGTATTCAAAAATATCCAAGCCGTAAAGGAATCAACCAGAGATCTCTCCTTGATAACAAAAATGATCAATCGATTTGGAAATAGATTTAAAATTCTATGTGGAGTAGATCCCTTGGCTTATGAAAGTTTGGCACTTGGTGCAGATGGCTGGGTAGCGGGCTTGGTATGTGCCTTTCCATTCGAGACGGTCGCCATTTATAACTTGATGGAGCAGGGTAGATACAAAGAAGCTTTGAAAATTTATCGATGGTTTTTCTCGCTTTTGGAATTAGACATTCATCCAAAATTAGTTCAATACATCAAATTGGCAGAGGTAGCCACTGGACTGGGTACCGAGCATGTGCGGGCACCGAGATTGCCTCTTGTTGGATCGGAGAAGCAAAGAGTTCTATCTATTATCCAAGAATCCCTTGCATCCAGACCTGTTTTGCCCAATTGGGAAAAAAATCCCCATGTAATCAAAATTACGTGAGAAAAAGAACCCTTTGAAATCTAGTGCCCTTTCAATAAAATTTACAGAATAGATAACTAGTGTATAAATGAAGACCTTTTCAAAAGAAACCTATCGAGAGCGAAGAAACCGATTAAAAGGAAAAATAGGTACTGGAGTCTTGCTTTTTTTGGGGAATGAAGAAAGCAGCAGCAACTTCAAAGACAACTGGTATCCATTCAGGCAGGATAGTACGTTCCTTTATTTTTTCGGGTTGAATATGCCTGGACTTACCGCGGTGATTGATCTCGATCAGGATATCGAAATCTTGTTTGGAGATAATTTGACAACGATAGAAACAATCTGGCAAGGACCGCATCCTCCTCTTTCAGATTTGGCAATGACTGTTGGAGTGGGGGAAACAAAAGCAAAAAGCGAGATTCCTGCCTACCTGGCCTCGGTGACCGATCAGCAAATTCATTTCCTGCCTCCTTACAGACCTGAAAATTCTCAAAAACTTGCAGGATGGCTCAATAAATCTCTTCAAGAAATTCCATCCCTTGTTTCAGTGGATTTGATTAAAGCTGTCGTCGCTTTGAGATCCATTAAATCCGAAGAGGAAATTCTGGAACTCACCAAAGCGGTGAACATCAGTGTGAAAATGCATAAAAGGCTCATGACGGAAGCCCGTCCGGGAATGAAAGAATACGAACTAGTAGGACTTGTGACTGGAGAGGCTCTTTCTTTAGGAGGCAGTTTATCATTCCCTCCTATCATCACTATTAATGGGCAGATTCTCCACAATCATAACTATTCAAATACACTAGTTGAGGGGAAAATGCTTTTGGGTGATTTTGGTGCCGAGTCAGCCATGAATTATGCCGGTGACATTACCCGAACCATTCCCGTTGGATCAAGATTTTCAGATAGTCAGAGAGAAATCTATCAGATCGTTCTCAATGCCTATCAGGCCGCCGTCGCCGCGCTAAAACCCGGAGTAGAATTCAAGGAAATTCACCTTTTGGCCTGTAAAAAACTTGCTGAAGGCCTAAAACACCTTGGAATCATGAAAGGAAACTTGGATGATGCCGTAAATCAAGGAGCCCATGCCTTGTTTTTCCAATGTGGTTTGGGACATATGATGGGCATGGATGTCCATGATATGGAGGATTTGGGCGAAGAATTTGTGGGATATACGGAAGACCTTAAAAAAAGCAGTCTGTTCGGTCTGAAGTCACTCCGGTTGGGAAAAGAACTGGAAAAAGGTTTTGTGATTACCATCGAACCCGGAATCTATTTTATTCCACAACTGATCGATCAATGGCAGGCAGAAAATTTACACAGCGAGTACATCGACTATGAAAAACTGGCGCTCTATCGGGATTTTGGCGGGATTCGGGTGGAAGACGGATACGTCATCACCGAGGAAGGTTCAATGCTATTGGGCGATCCTTTACCAATAGAAATCAAAGCCGTGGAACGAATGAGAGAAGAAAAACTTTCGCCTTTACTAAAACTGATATGAAAAATATAAAATTGATCCTCTTTCTAATTTTCATAGGTATCATGGTTGGCCCAATCTCTATCTATGCCCAGAATGGGCAGAAGAGGCCAAACATCATCTTTATGATGAGCGATGACCATGCTTACCAAGCAATCAGTGCTTATGGTCATGGGCTCAACGAAACTCCAAATATTGATCGGCTGGCAAAAGAAGGGGCCATTTTCACCCGGGCAACCGTTACCAACTCGATTTGTGCACCTAGTAGAGCGGTGATTTTGACAGGTAAGCACAGCTTTATCAATGGCAAAGTGGACAATATCCAACCCTTTGACTGGGATCAGGATAATTTCGCCAAGCTGCTCCAAAAGGCAGGTTACACGACTGCTATGATTGGCAAAATTCACCTTGATGGTCTTCCACAGGGCTTTGATCATTCTATGGTTTTGCCTGGACAGGGAGATTATTACAACCCGGATTTTATCGTAAACGGAGAAATGAAACGGTTTGAAGGATATGTCACAGAAATTACGACTGAGTATGCATTGAAATGGCTGGACGAAGAACGGGACAAAAGCAAACCATTTCTGTTAGTTTATAATCAAAAGGCACCCCACCGAAACTGGCAGCCTGCACCCAAGTATTTGACTCTATACGATGACAAAACCTTCACTCCGCCAAGTACATTTTTTGACGATTACTCCAATCGGGGCCGTGCCGCCAAAGAGCAGGAAATGCAGATTGACGGGCATGCAGACTGGGGGATCGATTTTAAGTTGAAGGAAGACCCGGAAGGCAAACCTACTCTTATGCTTAATTATTTAAAACGATTCAATGAACAGCAATTACAGGATTGGGATGCAGCCTACGAGCCAAAAAATCAGGCGTTTTTAAAAGCCAAGTTGGAAGGAAAAGAATTGGCACTTTGGAAATACAATACCTACATCAAAGATTATCTGAGAACCATAAAATCTGTGGATGACGGAGTGGGCGAACTGTTGGAATATCTGGAAGCCAATGGCCTCGCCGAAAATACCATCGTAGTTTATACCTCCGACCAGGGTTTTTATCTGGGAGAACACGGCTGGTTTGACAAGCGCTTTATGTATGAGCAATCCTTTCGAACCCCATTGTTGATGCGATTTCCGAAGGAAATCAAACCTGGCACCGAGATAGATAAGATGGTTCAAAACCTGGATTTTGCTCCTACAATTCTCGATTACGCCGGAGTTAAAGTACCCGAAGCCATGCAGGGAGTGTCATTCAGAAGCTTGGCCAATGGGAGTTCGGAGCAGTGGAGAGATTTCGCTTATTATACTTACTACGAATACCCTGCTGAGCACATGGTAAAAAGACATTACGGAATCAGCACTTCCCGGTATAAACTGATGCATTTCTACTATGACATAGATGAATGGGAAATGTATGACCTGGAAAAAGACCCGGATGAGATGAGAAACATTCATGAAGATCCTGCCTATTCAGCTATACGGGAAGAATTACATCTGAAATTGAAAGAAGTTCGTGCCTCTTATGGGGATTCGGATGAAATGGATCAAAAACATCTCCGCCTTTTTTTGGAATATATGGAAAGCCAAAAAACCCGTTGAAAACTGGACGGAGCTGGGAATTTTGCCTGGGAAATTTCTAGTCTAAAATTGTCAAGTTAAACAGAGAAAAACTCCAATATTCCTCTACTTCACGCTTCTTCAAAAAATAGGCAAGTTGAAATTTCCGAAAACCGACCAAATGATTAATAGGCTGGAAACAAAACTCAAGCTAGAATTAGGGCTGGCTGATTGACGGAAAACGCAGGTAAAAAGTCAGTAGTGTACCACTTAGTCGAATGCAGATACTTTTCGACACATTATTTTAAATGTTTATAAAATTAAACTTTAACTTCAAACAGTTGATAGATAAGAATATCTATCGGTTGTAATGCATTTGGAGCAGCTTACAGAAAACCCCAATTCAAAACCGATGCAAGTCATCGGGAAATAAATTTTGAAGCAAAGCAAAACCCTAAAAAACCAATTAAACAAAATGGCTAAAAATCCATCTAGAAGAACTTTCATTAAAAAATCTGCTATAGCTGGTGCAGCGGCAGTTTTTGTTCCCACCATCATCCCCTCCTCAGCTTTTGGTGCAAATGATAGAATTAACGCGGCAGTTCTAGGCGTAAACGGAAGAGGACAAAATCACATTACTAGTTTTATGGCGCAGAAGGATGTTCAAGTGACGACGCTTTGCGATCCTGACATGAATCTTCTCAAGATTAGGCAGAAAAGTTTTAAAGAAAAGTACAATGCTGATGTCGCCGTTGAGCAAGATCTCCGTAAAGTTTTCGATAACAAGGATATCGATGTGATAAGTATTGCAATGCCAAACCACTGGCATTCTTTGGCTACTATCTGGGCCTGCCAGGCCGGTAAAGATGTATATGTGGAGAAACCTGGCTCTCACAATATCGCTGAGGGCCGGAAAATGATTGAGGCTGCGCATAAATATAAACGCATCGTTCAGCATGGTGTCCAGTTGAGAAGTTCTCCGGCCGTCCAAGAAGCCGTACAATTAATGCGAGACGGGTATATCGGCAAAGTATATATGGCTCGTGGACTGGTATTCAGAATGCGAGGAGATATTGGAGACAAAGGACTCTCCCCGGTACCTGAAGGATTGGATTATGACCTTTGGACTGGCCCGGCACCAAAACAGCCCTTCACAGAAAACCTTGTGCACTACAACTGGCATTGGCATTGGGACTACGGCAACGGAGATGTCGGCAACCAGGGAATCCATGAAACTGATCTTTGTCAGTGGGGATTAGATGTCGGTTTGCCAACTAAAATTACATCTATGGGGGGAAAATTCCTTTGGAAAGATTCGAAAGAGACTCCTGAATTATTGACCTCTATCTACCATTATCCTGAAGAAGAAAAAATCATCCAATTCGAAGTGAGACCTTGGTTGACAAACACGGAAGGTGGAGCTGGCGTAGGAAATATCTTCTATGGCGATAAAGGATACATCGTGGTTGACGGCTATGACAAGTATAAATCCTTCCTTGGGAAAGACGGAACACCGGGTAAATCTGGTGATGACGGAGGAGCAGCTGTCGCCGGCGTAGATCGCGGACTTGGAGGAACAGATGGCCACTTTGCCAACTTCATTGATGCAGTCCGCAAGCGTGACAGTTCTATCTTGAATGGTCCTGTAGAAACAGCACACTTGTCTTCTGCCCTAGCCCACTTGGGAAATATCTCCTACAGACTCGGTCGAGTGCTAGATTTTGATCCTAAGACGGAGAAATTTGTAAACGATCCAGAAGCAGATGCTATGCTAACCCGCGATTACAGAAAAGGATTTGAAGTACCGGAAAATGTTTAAAATCTAAGATTGGACGAAAGATAATTCCTGTATCTTTTAATAAAAAAACCTGCTTGGAGCGATCCTCGCAGGTTTTCTTATTTTCCGCATCTGTTGTCGGATTCGAGCTGTCGCCAATTTGATTGGTCCCACCCACTCTCATTTATTAGAATCATTCTTTAGCCGGGTGCAACAATTCAAAATGACCCAAAATCATATCTATTTCAAAATCAGAAAGAATTCAGGAATATTAGATCCGTATTATTAACCTTCCAAGATTCCGCCAAAGTGCCCATTCCATCAAATCGCCTAACTTAATCCTGAAAATAGCTGAACACGAAAATTCAAGGCTTTATGAAAACTACTCTCTCCTTATACTCTTCCAAAAAACTGCTTCCATTTCTGGGAAAAGAATTTCAAAAAAATATCCCAAAAGTAGTCCATGAAGAAATCAACCCACTTTATTTATGGTATGGGGATGTTTATTACTATGAACGCAAAAAATACCTGATTTTTTGTAACGAACTGACACGGGTAAGCTTCATGATTGGTCCTTATCAGGTAGATCAAAAGGTGCATTTTATGAAAATCTTCACAGATCATCTTGGAAAAAAGTTAAAGGCTTTTCTTCCCGATCCTGATCAATATTTTGAAAAAATGGAAGATATCGGCTGGGTTACCAAACCTCGCAAAGGAGCATCTGCCTTTCTAAACCATCTGAAAGTCGATCTGGATTACTGTGAAGATTATTACAATGCGAGAAATATAACCATGAAGCTTCCGGAGGATTTTGACCGGATGTATACCATGCGGATCAGCCGCAAGACCGGAATCAAAGATTATTTCTATCCGGAGAAGTATTTTCAGGAAGAGTGAACAAAAGTAAAGTCATAGCAGACAGGATATTAATTTACCTTTCCAACAAGGCTGGCTATCGAGTAAAAAAAGCCTAACCATGAGCCTGCAAATTCTTTGAACCTAGGGACCAAATCTGTAAATTATTAGAGATGAAAAATAAGATAGCAATACTCGTATTACTGGCACTATTTGCCACTGACGGATTTGGGCAAATAGTGCCAGCGATAGAAACCCTACCCCCAATTTCAGCAGGCCAAAAACCTGCATTTCCGGGACAAACAAGAGTTGTCGGAGTTCAATCAAAAACTAAGGTAAAACTTCAGGTGGTTGCTAGTGGTCTTCAGCAGCCTTGGGGGTTAGATTTTTTACCTGATGGGAGAATGATCGTTTCAGAGAAATCCGGAAACATAAGACTTGTCACGAAATCTGGAGTCGTTGGACAACCTATTTCGAATGTCCCAGCTGTAAGATTAAGAGGTGATGGTGGAATGTATGATGTAAAACTCGATCCTGATTTTACCAGGAGCCGACTTGTCTTTTGGACATTTGTAGAGCAAGTAACCGGAGGTGGAGTGACTTCTGTCGCACGAGGAAAGCTTTCTATGGACGAAAAGAAGTTTGAAGACGTGAAAATTATTTACCGTGCTTCGCCGGTATATGAAGGCCCGAATCATAATGGATCAAGAATGCTTTTTGATAAATCGGGTTATTTATTTGTGACTACTGGCGAAAGATTTGATGATGAAATCCGCAAAAAAGCGCAGGACCTTAGTTCTTCTCTGGGGAAAATAATAAGAATCAAAAAGGATGGCTCACCAGCTCCGGGGAATCCATACAGAAAAAACCCAAAAGCACTGCCTGAAATCTGGACAATAGGCCACAGAAACCCTCAAGGGCTGGCTTTTCATCCAACCACCGGAGAATTGTGGGCAAGTGACCACGGACCAAATGCAGGGGATGAGATAAATATCATAAAACCGGGAAAAGATTATGGCTGGCCTACCATCTCCTATGGAATCGAATACAGTGGAGTTCCTGTGAATGGAGGAAAAACTCAAATGCAAGGAATGGAACAGCCGGTTTACTACTTCGATCCCTCAGTTGCGCCAAGTGGAATTACTTTTTATACCGGAAATGCAATTCCTGAATGGAAAGGAAATTTGTTTTTAGCGTGCCTGAAAGGAATGCACATAGATAGACTTGTCATCAAAGACAATAAAGTAGTTGGGGAAGAGCGATTATTTTCTGAGGTACAAACCAGATTCAGATATATTGTGCAGGGCCCGGATCAGGCACTTTATGTGATCAATGATGATTCGGAAGGCAAAATATTTAAAATAATGCCTTTCTGAAAAAGTAAAATTCAACTCCTCAGGAAGAAAAAATAGACTCCTCCTTCAAATATGAATTTCACGAGGTAACTTGAAAAAGCCCGAAAAAATATCAGTTCGGGCTTTTAAATTATGCATTAATCAAACTTGTAAGCCGGTTTCAAACCCTTCTTTTCCAGTATTTCCTTCACCTTTTGCTGATTGGCTCCAAAAGCCCTATTCTTCGAAATGTCCTCCAGATATTGGTCAATATAGCTTTGACTCAATTCTGAACTGTCGCCATATTTTTCTCTGAGTTTTTCCAGCCGTGCGTGCAGCTCTTTTTTGATTTCTGCATATTCGGGATCATCGTACGCATTTATCATCTCATTCGGATCTTTCATGCGATCAATCAGCTCCCACTCATCCACATCGAAATAGTAGTGAACCAGTTTGTATTCCTTGGTCACAATGGCGTAATGCCGCTTCACCATGTGAACTGCCGGATATTCATAATAATGGTAATAGACAGCATCGCGAGTCCATTTTTCCGTGTTTCCGGTCAAAATTGGAATCAGACTTTCTCCTTGCATATCCTC
>JBKJKX010000178.1:0-13273 GCA_046597285.1 Algoriphagus sp.
GTGATTTTTTGATCAAAATCAGATATTTGACTCTAAATTGCACCAAAATTCAATTATATGATCTTATCATTTGTCCTTTTACTGGTCGGATTTGTCGTGCTCGTTTATGGAGCTGAAAAATTGGTTGATGCTGCTTCCGGTCTAGCTGCGAATTATGGAATACCCAACATTGTCATCGGCTTGACAATAGTAGCTTTTGGCACTTCCGCACCAGAATTGGTGGTCAATGTGTTTGCCTCCATAAGTGGCTCATCTGACATCGTAATGGGAAATATCCTGGGGAGCAATATTTTCAACGTCTTGGGAATTCTAGGTATCTCGGCCCTTATTTATCCGTTGACTGTGAAGTCAAGTACAACTTGGATTGAAATTCCCTTGTCTTTCTTAGCAGCGATTATGGTATTAATCCTGTCAAGTGATTTTCTATTGAATTCAAGCAGTGAAGATTTTCTTACCAAAGGAGATGGTTTGGTTTTACTCATGTTTTTTCTAGTGTTCATTGTTTACAACATTGTCGTATCGATGAAACCGGGTGAAAAAACTGATGATGTCGAAGTCATTAAATACACAAAGTGGCAGGCTGTTATTTGGATTTTTGTTGGCTTAGGCGGATTAATACTCGGTGGAAAACTGATTGTAGATAATGCTGTTGAGCTTGCTATGAGTTTCGGATTATCAGAAAGAGTAATTGGTCTTACCATTGTATCCATTGGTACTTCGATGCCCGAACTTGCAACTTCTATAGCGGCTGTAAGAAAGAAAAAATTAGATATCGCAATAGGCAACGTGGTCGGATCCAATATTTTTAACATTTTCTTCATATTGGGCATTTCAGCTACCATCCTTCCAATACCGATTTCGGAGCCAAACTTTACAGATATTTGGATGAATGTCCTTGCAGGATTACTTCTGTTTGTGTTTATTTTTACCGGAAAAGGCAGAAAGCTCGAAAGATGGGAAGGCATCCTGATGTTGGGATTATATGTTGCATACCTAGTGGCATTAATCCTGAATTTGTAAACAAATTCGATAAAGAAAGACTTTTCAAAGCTCTTCGAAACTCAAAAAACCAGCAACTATCAAAGTTGCTGGTTTTTTGAAATGGTGAAAAACTTCTTATTATTTCCCGATGACCTTGATCATCATTCCTTTATCCAATTGATCAGTCAATAGCATTCCATTTAAGATAGCAAGTTCTTCAAATCTCTCTGTAGGCATTTTGAAGGTTTGCAAAGCTGCCTTAAATGTCATTTGCTGGGTTACAGTTTTTATTCTTACCACATCAGGTTTTCTATTTAGTTTTTCAGCTTCTTTCAGCTCTTTGAAATTCCGGATAGTTGAAAGAAATGTGGGCTGGAAATTTTGAAACTTTGAGAGATCGGTGATCCCTAAGATGCTGTAAGTATTCCCATCAAATTGAATCAAGGACGAAAGAACCCGAATCGTTCCTTGCTCTTGTTTCTGATCCGCAATCATCAGCAATGCAGGCAAACCATTGATTGTTTCCTTAGAAGATTCGACCAATTCGAGTTTGAATTGCTCCAAAATCATTTTTGCAGATTCTTCAAGGGAAGATCCCGGAGCGAGTGTTAACATCATCAATGCGTCTCCGGTCTTTGGGGCCATCTGAACTTGCTGGGGGGTATTTTGAAGCGCCCAGTCAGTCGGTATTGGAAATGAGATTTTCAATACCGGATGGTAAAAGGAATTGTTTTCTACGAAACCCTGATTAGGATCTTCGCCCAATACAATTCCATCAATCATTTTTAAATAACTCTCTCTGTTGACTTTGGGACTGGTCAAATCTAATTTCTTTTTCCAGTTTTCAGCTAGTTTGGCAACCGTAACATTTCTTTCGGCTGGTGATGGGTGAGTTGATAAAAATTCAGGAATTTCTTCTCTACCGGAACCCGCACCTTGTCTCTCCAAGGTTTCAAAAAATCCTGCCATTTCGGTCGCATCATACCCTATTCGGGAAGAATATTCCACACCTAGTTTATCCGCCTCGCGCTCATCGTCTCGACCAAAACTTAGCATTGCCAATTGCATCCCCTGAGAAAGAGGCTCGACAAATTGAGTTAGCTCAGGTACAAGGATTACACTTGCAATCAGGCCAAGTTGACCAAGCATCGAGTTTCGCTGCTGAATGACGGAGTGGCGGGCCGTGATATGACCGGTCTCGTGTCCCAATACTCCGGCAAATTCTGCCTCATTGTTGAAGTGGGCCATGATACCTCTTGTGAAATAGACATAGCCACCAGGAACTGCAAACGCATTTATCACAGGTGAATCCACGATCTTGAATTCATAGGCGAGTTTAGGGCGATGAGATACTGCTGCCAATTCATTGCCTTTTTGTGTGATAAATTTCTGTAACTCCGGATCATCGTACAACCCAAAAAATGCTAAAACTTCCGGATCTGATTGCTGACCCATTCCTATTTCCTGCCCTTCAGACATAAAAACTACCTGTTTTTTGCCTGTTACTGGATTGACTGCGCAACTTGTCATAACTATCAGAGACAATGCGATTGCTCCCTGACTGAGGTATTTTTGGGTCTTCATTGGATTTTTTTTTGGTGGAGGCACTTGAAAACAGAAACAAAGCAATTGAAACTATATCTGATTTTAAGAATCAAAATAGTCCAATTAGAAATCCTAATTGCAAAAAGTCAGCCATCGGATGTAATACAAATTTCACAGAGATAATGATATAATTTATTTACTCCAAATCCAAAAGAAACCATCTTAGTAATGAGAATCAGCTCTCCTGCCGGAGGCTTGGAAGTTGTGAAAAAGCGCAAAGTGGCTTTACTTGGCTCTTTGGATTTTTGCAGAAAATTAATCGGCCTATGTGAGTAATATTGTTTGCTCAAAAGAATCAATGGGAGCAATTCAGTTTCACCTGCCGTCAACCTTTTAAATTGATATCCAGTAAAGCAAAAGAGTCTGACCGTTTAAATCAGACTCTTTTGCTTTGCCATTAAGATGAGTTTTACCTCCAATCTCTGTTGAAATTCTTTAATACTTCTGAACCCGGGCAAAGTTCTTCCTTGGTTAATGAATTCAAAGGTTTCAGCGAGGTATTGATCATTTCATGAAGATCGATTGGTTCAGGGTTGATGTAAAGAAGCCCGGTCAGAATTTCATTTTTCAGCTTGGCAGTTTGTACCGCATTGATGGCTGATATCCGATCTTCCGGATCCCACTCTTGAGCGAGTTTATGAAATTGGAGAAATGTACCATCGTGTAATTTGACTGATTTCTGACTTCCCTCTGAATAGGAAGTTGTGATTTCAGCCATTTCAGGGACAAAATCAAAGGTGGAAGTGGCTTCCATGTGCTCACGGACAAAATCGTATGACTTTGTTGAGCCCGGATTGTTGTTGAAAGTCACACAAGGTGAAATCACATTGATAAAGGCAAATCCTGGATGGTTCATCGCTGCTTTGATGAGTGGTACTAGTTGTGATTTATCCCCGGAAAAACTTTGTGCTACAAAGGTGGCTCCCAATTCGATTGCTAAACTCGCCAAATCAATGGATTGGAAAAGATTGACATTGCCTGATTTGTTTTTGGATCCGCTATCGGCGGTTGCTGAGTCCTGTCCTTTGGTCAGACCGTAACAACCATTGTTCATGACAATGTAAACCATGTTAAGATTTCGGCGGACCACATGGACAAATTGACCCATGCCGATCGATGCAGTATCTCCATCGCCTGACACTCCCAGATATATGAGATCGCGATTGGCCATATTCGCACCTGTAGCTACAGATGGCATCCTGCCGTGAACACTATTAAAACCATGGGAATTGCTCAGGAAATAGGCGGGAGTTTTGGAAGAACATCCAATACCGGAAAGTTTGGCAAGGCGATGAGGCTCAATATCCAATTCAAAGGCAGCCTGAATAATGCCTGCACTGATGGAATCGTGTCCGCAACCTGCGCAGAGTGTCGAAAGAGAACCTTCATAATAGTCTACCGAATAGCCTAACTTATTCTTGGGTAATTCGGGGTGGCGAAATTTTGGGCGAAGATATGTCATGGATGAGGAGGTCTTTTTAGGATCAAAAGATTAAATACCAGATTTAATCGAATTCGCAATTTGGTCCGCCGTGATAGGAAGACCATCGTAATTCAACACAGACATCAGTTTTTCGGGATTTATACTTAATTCAATCAGGAGCAAACTCTTCATTTGAGCATCGCGATTCTGCTCCACGACAAAAACTTTTTCATGGGAATGGATAAATTCTTCGACGGTCTCATTAAATGGAAAGGATTTGATCCGAATTGCATCGAGAATAACACCATCAGCTTTTAGCAAATCAATGGCTTCCTCTGTCGAATACTCAGAAGTGCCAAAGAACAGTACACCATAGGTTGACAAATTCTTTTCCTGATATAACCGAGGACCGGGAACATACCCTTTCGCAGTATTCCACTTCTTCATCAGACGATCCATATTCCTTACATAGGCTTCACCACTTTCGGTATATACAGCGTATTCATCTCTGGAAGTTCCGCGAGTGAAATAGGAACCTTTGGTAGGGTGTGTACCCGGATAAGTTCGGTAAGCGATTCCATCACCGTCCACATCGAGGTATCTACCGAACCGTTCAATTCCTTCAAGCGCTTCGGCATCGAGAACTTTTCCTCGTTTGTATTCACGGTGATCATCCCACTCAAAGGGTTTTGACATATGGTCGTTCATTCCAAGATCAAGGTCAGTCATTATAATTACGGGAGTTTGGAGCTGTTCTGAAAGGTCAAATGCTTCGGCAGTCATCTCAAAACACTCTTTTGGATTAGATGGAAATAACAGGATATGTTTGGTGTCTCCATGAGAAGCATAGGCCGCTTCCATTACATCTGATTGTTGTGTCCTTGTAGGCATCCCTGTAGAAGGGCCAGTTCGCTGAACATCAATCAGGACAGTTGGGATTTCCGCGAAATAAGCAAGTCCCAAAAACTCATTCATCAGGGAAATTCCAGGTCCGCTTGTCGCCGTAAAAGAACGTGCACCATTCCAGTTGGCTCCGATTACCATCCCGATTGCTGCTAGTTCGTCCTCTGCTTGGATGATTGCGACATTTCGTTTTCCTGTTTCCGGATCTATCCGGTATTCATCCGAAAATTTCATAAATGACTCAATCACGGAGGTTGACGGCGTAATCGGATACCAGGCAGCGACTGTTGCTCCAGCGTAAACTGCACCTAATCCGCAGGCAGAATTCCCGTCAATCATAATAGAATCACCCACCAGATCTCGTGTTTCGACCCGGATATTCATCGCCTCATTATAGTGTTCATTGATATAATCAACCCCCATTTTAAGGGATTTAATATTGGGGGCGATGAGTTTTTCCTTGCCTGCGAATTGTTCCGCAAGAAGACCTTCAAATACAGTGAAGTCAATATTTAATAAGGCGGCGAGTGCTCCGACATAGACGATATTTTTAAATAGCTGACGCTGACGAGGATCAGTAAACGCCTCGTTGCACATTTCCATCAGCGGAATTCCGATGTAGTGAACATCCTCTCTGATGTAATTTGGATGCAATTGCTTGGAGCTGTCGTATAGGAAATATCCACCGGTGCTAACATTTTCCACATCTTTGAGCATGCTTTGCGGATTGACACAAACCATGATATCAACACCTTCTCTTCGACCGAGATATCCTTTTTCGCTTACCCGAACTTCATACCAAGTGGGCAAGCCCTGAATATTAGAAGGGAAAATGTTTTTAGGAGTTACCGGAATGCCCATTCTGAAAATTGCTTTACAAAACAGGTAGTTGGCACTTGCTGATCCCGTACCATTTACATTAGCAAATCGGATTACAAAGTCATTAATCTTTACTTGGTTGAGTGACATCCTGAATGTGCTTTTGTTACATTATATAAGAATTTTTGCATGTCCCAGGCAGCCGTAGGGCAGCGCTCAGCACACAAACCACAATGAAGACAAACATCTTCATCCTTCACCATGACTCTGTTGGTTTTGAGTGGTTCAGAGACATAAATGTCTTGAGTGAGATTATTGGCAGGCATTTTTAAGACCGCACGCAGGTCAGTTTCGGTTTCCTCATTATTCACAAAAGAGATGCAGGAAGTGGGACAGACGTCCATGCAGGCATCACATTCGATGCACTTGGATTCACTGAAAACAGTCTGCACATCGCAATTGAGACAGCGCTGAGCTTCTTTAAATCCTTCAAGTTTGCTGAACCCAAGTTCAACTTCTTTCTTGCGATCATACAGTGTCAGTTTTTTATCTGCCTGCGGCACGATGTAGCGAACGTCGTTGACCACTTCACTTTCATAGGCCCATTCATGCATGCCCATTTTCTGGCTTACCAAATTCACGAAAGGTGAAGGACGTTTTGTGAGTTCTTCGTTTCGGCAAAGAAGGTCTATTGAAATGGCAGCCTGATGTCCGTGAGCAACTGCAGTGATTACGTTTTTTGGCCCCCAGGCCGAATCACCTCCAAAGAATACTTTAGGATTGGTGGATACGAATGTTTTTTCATCCACAATTGGCATGTTCCATTTGTCGAATTCAACACCCTGATCTCGCTCCAACCAAGGAAAACTGTTTTCCTGACCAATTGCGACAAGCACATCATCCGCCTCAATAAACACGTCCGGTTCACTGGTTGGAATCAGTTTGCGTTTTCCGTTTTCCATGACTGCTTTCACTTTTTCGAAAGTCATTCCTTTAAGAATTCCGTTTTCAACCACAAACGTCTTGGGAACGCGATTGTCAAGGATTGGAATATCTTCATGTTGGGCATCTTCTTTTTCCCAAGGCGATGCTTTCATTTCAGCAAATGGACTTCTCACAACGACTTTTACTTCTTCACCACCCAGACGGCGGGCAGTTCGGCAGCAGTCCATGGCAGTATTTCCGCCACCTAGAACGATCACCTTTTTCCCAATCTTCTGAGTATGTTCAAAAGCTACACTTGCCAGCCAATTGATCCCGATATGGATATTGGAATCACCTTCCCACCGACCCGGCATATCTGGTAAGTCCCTTCCTTTTGGAGCTCCGGTTCCTATAAAAATTGCATCATAGTCTTTGGAAAGAAGCTCTTTCAGACTCGATACAAAATGGTTGAAGTGCGTATGGATACCGAGATCCAAAATGTAGTTTACCTCTTCATTAAGAACCGTTTCAGGAAGTCGAAAGGATGGAATCTGACTTCGCATAAATCCACCTCCCAACTTCTGTTCATCAAAAAGGTGGATCTCATAACCAAGGGGAGCCAAATCGCGACTCACGGTAAGTGAAGCGGGTCCCGCTCCCACAAGTGCGATTTTTTTACCGTTTGGAGCGAATGGCCCTTGCGGCATAAATTTTTTGACATCACCCTTATTATCTGCTGCCACGCGTTTCAAGCGGCAAATGGCAACAGGTTCTTCCTCAACCCGGCCGCGTCGGCACGCCGGTTCGCAGGGACGGTCGCAAGTACGACCCAAAATTCCCGGAAAAACATTTGAATCCCAGTTAACCATGTAGGCTTCATCATACTTTTCCTGTGCGATCAGGCGAATGTATTCCGGTACTGGCGTATGAGCAGGACAGGCATATTGACAATCGACTACTTTATGAAAGTATTCAGGGTCCTTGATATCGGTTGGGTCCATGTTTTCTTTTAGGATTGAAAAGGTGAGTAATAACCTGATTTCTTTAAGTTCCTTCGGAAAAGAACCCGTTTGCAAATAAGTAAGTATGTGATTTTTTTGAAGGCGAGCATTTTTCCAGAAGGAGGTTTTTTAGCCGGTGAAACGAATAAGAAATAAATGAGTTGGCATTTGATTTCTTCCCGGATATTTGCTTAAACACCATCAGTGAGGCTTTAAAAGGACAAATTGAATCTCTGGTGACGCTATTTCCTTTTTCCGGAAAACGTACCCTCGCCCATACTAGCCAATTTTACTTTCCCGCTCATTTCTTCCCCTTTTACAATGCCATCATATTCGATCAGATTGCCTTGGATATCAAACTCGAGATGGATTATAGTTCCTTTCAAAGTTCCTTTTACGTCGGATTCACCGAGTTGGCCGGTATAGGTGCCGGTAATTGAGGTGTCATTGAGTTGGTTGAGGACAAATGTTGGCGTTCCGCTTCCCATGTCGGAAGTGACGCTCATGACCCAGGTACCTTTCACATTGATTTTGTCCTGAGCAAATACCGAAGTATTGGCGGCCAGAATGAGAAAGAGAAATAGGAGGCTTAGCTTTTTCATGTAGAATTATTTTGGGTATTTCAGTTTTTTGTTCGATTCTAAAATATTGATTTTTGAATGCTAAACCTATATTTCCAGCCACATAAGATGAATTTTTGGATATTTAAATCCAGACTCAATCCACCACCGCTTCTGCTTCAATTTCCACCAGATATTCTTCCCCAATCAATTCTGCCCGAACCATCGTGTTGGCGGGCTGAATATCTCTGAAGCGCTCTCCATGTGCCCGGGCAATCAGTTCCCAATCGGCGATATTTCGGATAAAAATTCTTGTCCTGACTACCTCTTCCAGCTTTCCTCCCAAGGACTGAATCGCCCCCTCTAGTTTATCGATCACAAAATGAGCTTGCGCTGCCGGATCATTTCCTCCCATGGATTTGGGGCCATGAGTAGCCGTGGTTCCGGATACCAGGATGCGGTTTCCTTTTCTTACGGCCCGACTGAATCCTGCCAAATCCTCCCAGGTCGTTCCGCTTAATGCTTTTGTCCGCCCATCAGTCCCCTGGAATGTTGGATAGGGTGAATGAAAATTTTCCACGTGATGACTCAAATCTCCCGAGGCCGTCAAGAACGGAGGTTTGCGATACTCGTCTCCGCAATCTCCCGGGATTTTATCCAACGTAGCCAGAACTTTGGCTACCTGATCCTGATCTGATTCATCGAGTTCAAAGGAAAAAAGCTTCTCATTTTCTTCAATATGCTGGCTTTGCCCTAACCTCGCGCCGATGATGACTCCACCGACAGCGGGCTGATCCATAATGTACTTGCTCGCAATATTGGCAATTCCGACTCCGTGTTTTTGAGCGATGAGTTGGAGGGTTTTCAAAAGTGACTGAAAACTATTCCACCCTCCGGCAGAATCGATGAAGCGCCTATACTTCATCTGCGACCAGGTCAGGGATTCGCTTTGATTAGGTTCGGGTTTATTCAGCCATTTCTCCGAAAGAAATCCTCCTGCCACCGTTCCAAAAGCCAGTAGCTTGATATTATGTTTCAGGCAAAGCTCGGTCATTTTGCCTGCTGCGCGCTGATCAAGCAGGGAGTAGCAAACCTGGTTGGAAACCACTTCAATTCCCGAATTGACCACGATCTGAAGATGAGCGGAGTCAAAATTCGTCAAGCCAATATGTCGGATCAGTCCTTCGATTTTCAGTTCCTGCAACCAAAATAAACAATCGACCCAGGATGGATGCGCATAACTCCAAGCATGAAACTGCATCAAATCAATTTGATCTGATTGCATTCGGGTAAGTGCCAGTTGTACAGCTTCCCTCACCTGATCTTTGGTGATGGGGCCGGGAGATGGGACCCATTTTGTAAAAAGCTGCCCTTTCTCAACTCCGTTTTGAGCACGAAAAACTCCTGCGATTTCCTCTGCCGAACCATAATGATCTGCCATGTCGAACGTGGTAAATCCGGAATCGGCATAGGCTTTCATAGCTTTCGCAGCTTCTTGGGAATCAACCTTGGTTCCGTCACGCTCCATGTCTGCGATTTGCCAAAGTCCGGTGATGGCCCTGCAAATGGTAAGTCCGGGAGCAAGTTCAGTATATTTTGAAGTATTCATGAGGAAGTTTATTCTGGAGGAAGTTGTGAAAATAGGGCTTGAGTATCAATTCCGGATGCTTTGAGCCTTCTCCACTGAACATAAAAAAGTAGGGAAGCCAAAGACATCACAATCAGCCAAATCGGTGTAGAATGAAAATACCAGGCAGAAACGGCTGAATTCAGATCTTTTGCAATATGTACCAAAAGGAAGCCTGAAAGTATAATCGTCCCTGTGACGGAAATTGCAACTTGGATTTTCCTTGATCGGAAAACTTTGATTCCGGAAGCAATTAGCGGATTCCGATAGGGAAGAACCAAAACAGACAAGCACATCAGCAGGAAGTTGACCAGCATGGAAGTCACCATGATATCAATGCCGAGGAAGAAGTCGCCGGCAAAGTGACTGCCCAGAATACCAATGGTTGCCATGGTTCCGGATAAAATAATGGCTCGGTGGGGGGTATGCCGGACCGGGTGAATAGCTGCTATTTCCTTTGGGAAAATCCCGTCTTCAGCCCAAGAAAAAACCAAGCGGGAGACTGACAGAATCATGGCCGGGAGGTCATTGAGCAAAGCGATGGCTGCACCCAATAAAATCAGAATTCCCAAGCCGGAAGGAAGTAGGTAACTCAGGATTCCTGCTGCCGTAATGTCTTTGGTCATGGCTTCGGTTGCTACGAAACTCCAGGGCACAGCATGATAAACGGCGTAAGTAAAGGCAATGTAAAACAAGCTCACAATCAAGATTGCAAGTCCGATTGCACGCGGCAGATTACGGGTTGGATTTTTGGCCTCTCCGCCTGCCTGAGCAATGGAGTCAAAACCTATGAAGCTCGAAAAGAGCAGCGCCGCTGCGGATAGAAAAGTTGGCCAATTGAAGGCGGCTTCTATCGGGATGACCGTTCTTCCTTCTTTTGCCTGAAGGGCATTTGCAAAATCAGAATGATCAAAACTCAAACCTGCGAAAATCACGACTCCGCCGAGCGAAAACATCAAAATCATCAGGGGAATTAGAGTCCGTTCATATAGTTTGACCCCGCGGATGTTCACATAGACAAAAGTCCAAAGCAGTACTAAAGCCAATCCAACTCGAATCCAATCGGTATCCAAAAGCAGTGCAAAACTGGTCCAATCCAATGCACTTGCCACATCTCTGAAAAAAGGGACGACCACATACGAGATCACACCTATGACAATCGAAAGTCCAAACCATTGTGAGAAACTCGCCACAAAACCGAGATACGGATGAAGAGATCGGCTTGCATAAATGTAAGAACCTCCGGCGCGGGGCATCGCGGAAGACAAAATTGTATAGGCCAAAGCTGCAAAAATCGCCGGAATTGCTGCAAAGAGAAATGCCGGCAAGACGTAGGGCCCTATGCCGGGGACATTTCGCTGGATCATAAACGGCACCACATAAATGGAGGCTCCGATCATCGAGCAAATTCCTGTGGCGGTAAGTCCCACCAATCCAAGTTGGCGGGTAAGGTTGGTAGGTTGGGTCATTCAGGAATCGAAAGCGGAAAATAGAGAAAATTCGTCTACACTCGACGGTCAGCCCAGGACGATTTTAGTAACACAGAGTTTCTCGGAGGAGGCTTAGAGTATCACAGAGTTTTAAAATTATTTCTAGTCCCATATCCATTTTATTGAAATAATTGAACATGATTGAATAGTCTGTCCATTTGGTGAACAGATAATCACTATATGTCCAGATTATGAAAAAAAATGAACATATGCTCTAAATGTGTCCACTTTCTGTAAGGGTAAATGGATGCTTCTAAGTTAAATCAGTCACCAGTCTTTACCCCCTAACCCCCTGAAGGGGGGAAGTATGATTCAAATTAACATCCGTCATCCAGCATCCGAAGTCACCAAAATGAGACTCCTCGTTCCTCGGAGTGACGTTTCCATTTCTGTCTTCCGTCTCTATCCTCACCCCCTAACCCCCTTAAGGGGAAAAGAATGATTCGCTTACATCGGTCATCCCACATACGTCATCCCACATTTTTTCATCCCCTATGATCTTTATCATCCTTTTTAAAAAAGCTAATTCCCTATTTTAGGCTTTTAAAGGGCTGAAAATTTTGATTGAATACCCAATACAGAAAGCCTTGAGAATTTTATAAGCTTAAAAGTTCGAATATGACAAATGCTATCTACCTGACTACCACGGAGCCCTTTTCCGGGAAATCAATTTTTGCCTTGGGTCTGGTAAATTTATTGGCGAGTAAAACGGATAAAATCGGTTATCTCAAACCCATCGTGGCCGGAAGCAAAAAAGAAAAAGATCGCCGTCTTGAGTTGATCAGCAAGCAGTTTAGCCTGCATCAATCCTATGAGAAGATGTATGTTTTCACCCGGAAGAAAGCAATTAAGGAGATCAATAAGGGGAATGAAACCTTACTCATCGATGCGATTATCGAGCGGTTTAAACTGCTGCAGGAAAGCTGCGATTTCGTAGTCGTAGAGGGGACGGACTTTTTGGGTGCGGGCTCCAATGTGGAATTTGACGGGAACATTTCAATCGCTAAAAACTTGGGAATTCCTGCCGCCATAGTGATGAATTGCTCAGGAAAATCGATTGTGGAGATCATCGATCAAGGTGTGGCCACAGTGAATAGTTTCTTGAATAAAGGAGTCCAAGTTTTGACGCTAGTCGCCAATAAGGTGGAGAATGGAAAAGAGGAAGAAATCTCCAGAAGGTTGAAATCCGCCATGCCGGAAGAAATTCTGATCACGACCATTCCGATGCATGTCGAATTGAGCAATCCAACCATGGAGGAGATCCGGGAATCGCTGGGAGCAAATCTGCTTTTTGGAAAAAATCTACTCACCAACAGGGTGGACCATTCGATAGTCGGGGCGATGCAACTTCATAATTTTCTAAACAGATTAAAAAATAACACACTTGTAGTGACGCCGGGGGACAGGGGAGATCTGATCATCGGTGCTTTGCAGGCCAATATTTCAAGGAGTTTTGGAAAAGTATCCGGCATGATTCTAACCGGTGGAATGCATCCGGAGCCTTCGATTGTCAAATTGATTGAAGGTCTTGAAACCATTCTTCCGATTCTCCAAGTTGATGAAGGAACTTTCGCAGTAGTTAATAAGGTGAACCAGATCCGGGCGAGAATTTCTTCGGATGATAAAGAAAAAATTTCCCTTGCCATCCGACTTTTTGATACGTGGGTGGATGAAGAAGCCTTGGCAGAAAAGATCGTCGCTTTCCATTCGGACACGCTCACTCCACGAATGTTTCAATATCAGTTGGTGAAAAGGGCGAAGGAACATAAAAAACACATTGTCCTCCCGGAAGGAGAGGATGACCGGATTTTGATGGCAGCGGATGCGCTGATCAGACAGAATGTGGTGGATTTGACTATCCTGGGAATCAGGGAAAATATCGAGACTTCCATCAAGCGTTTGAATCTTTCTCTGGATATGAACAATGTCCAAATCGAAAA
>JBKJKX010000001.1:0-23636 GCA_046597285.1 Algoriphagus sp.
TTCCGCTCCTGATTTTACGCGGTTAAACCAAAAAATTGGTCAAGCTAACAAATCACAAACAGCCAAAAGTGAAAAAAAAGAGTCTGATTTTGAACGGAATCGGGCTTTTTGCTTTCACTCATTAAATAATCCGCCAGCCTTCTGTGTCAATAATTCCATTTCAAAAATTAGATCGAATTCCAAAGGGAAAGTCACATACTCCTTGAATCGTGTTAGTCTAAAATCGCTATTCTCTTATTGATCAAACCACCAATCTGGCATGTCATTCGTACTGTTTGGAAATTCACTACAACGTAAACAGGTAGGTGGATACTTCTCCAACAACTTCCCTAGCTCATAGATACTAACCTCCGAAACAAAGAATGGAACGTCTGCCTTTGTCGTATAAATCCTCTTTTGGCTGACTCTCACAAGCTCAAAATATCCCAACACTACATCATTTGGATCTGAAGCATTGGAAATATTGCCACGAATCGGAGCCGGCGGTGAGTCAAATACAGATCCGGTATTGTTGACCCATTCCCGTACTTTTCTCCAATACTCGAATGAAGGCTTATTGATGCTCGTTTGTCGGACATTGAAATAATGTCGACTCAGAAATGAATCATCGATAATCCGATTGGCAACAACCTGCGCAGAAGTTCCTCCCGGACTATTAATCTGATCACCATTGAGGAGCGAAATCCGCTCAGGATCCGGAAAACCAAAGACATAACAATCTGGAGGAGGTGTGTTAAACGGATTTGGAAAGAAAGTCAGATTCCAGTAATAAGCCTCGTCGACATCCCACCGAAAATAGTATCCACCAACCTGCTCAGGAAGTCTGACCTGAGTTTGGATCGAAATAATGGCTGTCTCAGGTTGACCATCTATTGTTCCACGAGAAAAAGAATAACTCAATTGATCCTCACCCACGACTTCTGGAATCATTTCAGGTTCGGATTTGTAAGTTTTTCCCTGAATTTCAATTACCACATGATACTTTACTCCTTCTTCAATTTGATCAAAATCCCTCAGTTGATATTTTCCCGGCTCTACTTCGCTGTAGAACCACCGTCCATTTTTATCGTTTTGTAGAAAAACATTCGCATTCATCACAGGTCTTGGCAAGTCATTCAGCACATAATATTGTCCTGACAATAGAGGTTCCCGCTCGCTGGAAGTAGTTTCTGAAAGGAAGACATACTGCTCCTCCTCCAATTTGGTGAGTTATCCAGAGACGATTAGCTTTTCCACCCCTTTGTTCAACGGAAAGTCAATTCGCTCCACGCACGAAAACATGCATAAAACTGCCCCTATCAAAAATCCACAAATCCGCTGCATAACCTTACTCATTTTCTCCTCCTCCAAACTGAATACTGTATGTCAGTGATGGGAAAACTGCTCCCAATATCGCCAATCATTAGGGCCTTAGCTGTTGTAAATCGGCATCCTTTTTTCAGAAGCCTCTCCCAGAAATGCAGGAACTGCTTTAAGTTCTGTTGACGTAAGTTTGGTCACTCAAGTGATATGATCTCGAACGTTTCGATTCGACAATTCGGATAGCACCACCACCCCTTCCAGTTCAAAGCTTTTCTCCTCCAAACTCAGGTTGATTACCCCATTGTCGTAAAGGGTGACTTGAGTGAAAATTGGGATTTTGGATACGTGACGAAAGGTAACCTTATGGATTCCGGGGGAAATATTGAGCAAGTAGGTTCCTAATCGATCCGTGCTTATTCTCGAAAAAATTCCATCTAACTGAATCCCAACTCCCTGAACAGGTTCTTGGGTAATTCTATCGGTAATTTTCCCAGTCAATACATAGGTTGCCGGGAGCTTTCCTTCATTTTTCCCAAAAGAAAAACTGAGCGAATCAGTCTGAGAAAAAGCCTGCACGGCTAAAAAAAGCTGAAGCTAAAAAGGAAACTCAATTTTCTTATAAAGCCCAAATTAGAGTTAATTATTAAAAATTCGAACTATTCAAGAATAAACGATGTCAAATTCATTTCGTTCATTGCATGTATGAAGGGTCACAAAAATTGGTTTTTGGTAATTATATTGAGTTTGACTTTAGCCGGCTGCGCCGAAAAAGGCTATCCAGAACCTTCTGCATTTGTATTTGGAAGTTGGTATGGCTTCTGCCTCGAAAAATGTATCCATGTCTACAAACTTGAAAATGGAAAGCTTTTTCTGGATAATATGAGTATCCGAAATCAATCTGAAGACATTAGTTTTCAAAAGACTCCACTTGATGAGAAATGGGCTAAAAAAGCTGAGGAACTTTATAAACTTTTCCCAGCTTACCTAAACAAAAATCCCAACATCATAATCGGTTGCCCAGACTGCCATGACCAAGGAGTGCTTTATCTGGCTTTCGAAGGAAAGGGGAAACCAATCGAATGGAAGATCGATCCTGTGGAAAATGAACACCCGCGGGAAATAGAAGCATTTATGAGGGCGCTAAAAGAGCTGATTTCAGAGTTGCCGAGGTAATTCTCTGCAGCCTGAAGCAAAAAAAATCCTGCTTCAGTAGAAGCAGGTTACCTTATTGAATAATGCGAGGAAGTACTTTTCTTACAATCTCCCCACTAATTCTTTCATGATCAAAGCCATAATCGGTTCTGCTTTGGCGGCGGCATTGAGTACATCCTGAAGGGTGACATGCTTGATCTTGCCCTCTACTCCGAGATCTGTGATAGCGGAAATTCCAAAGACTTCCATTCCCATCTGATGAGCAACCACTACCTCCGGAACAGTACTCATCCCGACTGCGTCTCCTCCCATCAATCGCATCCGCTTATATTCTGCGGGAGTTTCAAGATTGGGACCAGGCACTCCTACATATACACCCGTATGAAGTTTGACTTCAAGTTCCCGCCCTATTTCAAGTGCCTTTTCAACTAGTCTAGGGGAATAAGCATCACTCATATCCGGAAATCTCGGACCAAATTCTTCGGGATTATGTCCTCGAAGCGGACTCTCCGGGAACAGGTCAATATGATCGCTGATCAACATGACATCTCCAACTTCCTGATTGGGATTTAAACCGCCGGAAGCATTTGAAACAAAGAGATTTTTTACTCCAAGTTTCTTCATCACCCTGACAGGAAAAGTCACTTCCTTCATCGAATAGCCTTCATAATAATGGAATCGGCCCTTCATCGCGACTACTTTTTTTCCGGACAGCTCACCAAAAATCAATTTTCCAGAGTGGCTTTCCACCGTGGAAATCGGGAAATGAGGGATCGTGGAATAGTCAATTTCAAAATCTACCTTTATTTGTTCCCCCAGTTTTCCGAGTCCAGTTCCGAGAATGATTCCTATCGAAGGTGCATCTGGATAAAGGTTTTTAATATAGTCTGTTGCCTGATTAATTTGGTCGAGGTAAGTCATTGTTGGTAGTGTATTGGAAGCTCAAAGATATTAATTAAGGGAATGTTCAGAACTTTTACCCCTGCTAGCTTGTATTGCAATCAGAATAATTCTAAAAATGGTTAAAATCATTGTCGGTACCAACCGTAAAAACTCGGTTTCCAAAGTAATCGCTCATACATACCAATCTATTTTAAAAGAAAGAGGAGTTGAATCCGAAATTCTTGAATTGGAGGATCTTCCGATTGATTTTATCGGGACAGCTATGTATGAAAACAGTGGGAAGAATGAAGCATATAACGCCTTTCACGACAAACTAGTCGAAGGGAAAAAATTCATCTTCATCGTACCGGAGTACAATGGATCGTTTCCGGGAATCCTGAAATCTTTCATCGACGGTATGACCTATCCCAATACGTTCAGGAATAAAAAGTGTGCCTTGGTGGGAATTTCTTCCGGAGTAGGCGGGGGTGGCATCGCTTTGAGCCACCTTACCGACATCTTCCATTATCTGGGAATGCACGTCCTTGCTCTCAAGCCAAAGCTTGCCAAAATAGAGCAAAATATGTCAGATAACCTGCTCACCAACAGGTTGTACGTGGACTTACTGCAAACCCAGGCAGACCAGCTGCTTGAGTTCTAGGATTTAATCCACGTTATCGTGAAGAAATCTGTTGTTTCCCAGAATCTCATTTTCGTCACTCAGATTGTACTTGCTGATGCTTGGCTCTGAGCTATGCTGAGGTTCCTGTAACACAACTTGTTTTCTCTGATAAGCAGGGACGTCCATCTTTTCTTTCAACTCTTCGTGAGTTGGGTTGATAGAACGACCTCCTTTTAGCTTTTCAAATCGCTCGTGCGCTCTTTGAATCGCTTTTTGCTTCATTTGCTCGTAGTAGTCATTTGCAAAAGCAGGAACCGCAGGCTCAGATTCTTTTGGAAGTTTTACTACTTTTTTATCTCCTTCTTCTTCGAAAAGATTGTGGACAATTCTTTCAGTAGGTTCCACTACCGGCTGAACTGTTTCTCTTACTTCTTCAATCGGCTTGATCTCAAAAGAGAATGCTTCAGTCTTTGGAGCTTCCTGTGGAGTTGGAGTTGCGGTCGGAGTCTTGGGAAGAGAGAAAACGAAGGTGGCACCGTTGGCGATAGAATCTTCGGTTACTTTCTGACTTTTTCCTGAATCCAGGTTAATTACAGTTTTTACTACTTCAGGCTCCGCGATAGGAGTTGCCATTATAGGAACTGCAGGAGGAAATGCCATTGGAGCAGTCTTAGCTTTTCTTGGGATTCCCGATAATCTGTCCATTTCAAAACCTGTGGCGATTACTGTTACTCGGATTGCTTTACCTAGATCTGGATCGATACCCTGACCAAAAATAACTTCAGCATTATCGCCTGCTTTCTCCTGAATGTATTCGGTGATTTCGCTCAATTCGTCCATTGAAAGTTCTTCATCTTCACCAGACATGATAGAAAGAAGGATTTTCTCAGCCCCTTTAATATCTACATTGTTCAGCAACGGAGAAGAAATAGCTGCACCGGCTGCTCTGATCGCACGGCCTTCGCCTTCTTCTGTGGAGGATCCCATCACAGCAGCACCTGCATCTTTCATGACAGTTTTCACATCTTCGAAATCCACGTTTACATCCTGGTGGATAGTAATGATTTCTGCGATCGATTTGGCAGCAGTAGTCAGAATATCATCAGCTTTGCCAAATGCTGTTCTGATTGCAAGGTTACCATAAATCTCTCTCAATTTGTCATTCAGTATTACCAGGACCGTATCGCAATTTTCGCGAAGCGCCTCAATACCAGCCTGTGCTACAGCCATTTTCTTCTTGCCCTCAAACATGAATGGAGCAGTCACAATGCCCACAGTTAAGATGTTGAGATCTCTGGCAATTTTTGCAATCACAGGAGCTGCACCGGTTCCGGTACCTCCACCCATTCCTGCGGTAATAAATACCATTTTAGTGTTATCAGCCAATAGTTCGCGAATCTCATCCTGAGACTCAAGGGCTGCACTTTTTCCTTGCTCAGGATTTGCTCCTGCACCTAATCCTTCCGTGAGGTTGGCGCCGAGTTGCAATCTGAGTGGAACAGGGCTGGACTTCAAAGCCTGCGCGTCTGTATTGACCACGACAAACTCTACATCCTTAATACCCATGCTGTACATGTGGTTGACGGCATTGGAACCGCCCCCACCTACTCCAATTACCTTGATAATTGATTTTTGGTTTCTTGGAAGATCAAATCTGTAATCTTTCATGTTATCTGACATATTTATTGGTTTGGTGAATTAGTTTAACTGTTAGTGATTTTGAGTTTTAATAAGGGAAATAAGCAGCAGGACCACTTATCTCCCCCCAATCATAAGCCCTAGTAATTAGTATCGTCTCCGATGTCATCGTTGATGATGCCTTTCAGTTTGGCACCGATGTTTCGGAATATATCTCTTGAGATAAGGTCTGCCCGTTCTTTTTTGGGCGCAGGACCTGCATTGGCCACGCGCTTTCGATAGCTTTCCTCCCGGTCATCCAATGCTTTGAATCCTGCCAGCACCAAGCCTACAGAAGTTGCGTACATCGGACTCTTGACTTCCTCGATGACCGATTTGCCGAGGTGCTCATTTGGATAGCCGATCCGGGTATCGAGTCCGGTCATGTATTCGAAAAGCTGTGAAATAAACTGCAGCTGAGATCCACCACCGGTCAGAACAATACCGCCAGCCAACTTCTTGTAGTGACCACTTTGCATGATTTCGTTTTGAACGATTTCAATTATTTCCTCCATTCTTGCCTGAATGATTGCAGCCAGATTTCGGATGGAGATTTCCTTAGGATGTCTGTTTTTCAATCCCGGAATTGATACGATTTCATTTGGATTGGCTTCTTCAGCAATTGCTTTTCCAAAGCGGGTTTTTAGTAGTTCGGCCTGGTTATGCATCACCATGCATCCTTCTTTGATGTCCTTGGTGATGATGTTTCCTCCAAGAGGGATTACGGCTGTGTGACGGATGATATTTTCGTAGAAAATAGCGATATCCGTAGTACCACCTCCAATATCCACCAGGCAAATACCTGCTTCTTTTTCCTCATCACTGAGGACAGAAAGTGAACTCGCCAAAGGCTCCAGTATCAACTGCTTGGAAGTAAGATCCGCTCTGCGCACGCAGCGATTAATGTTATTGATAGCTGTCGTCTGAGCGGTGATGATGTGAAAATCAGCCTCCAGCCTTGTTCCGGACATACCTACGGGATCTTTTATTCCGCCTTCGTAATCGACGGTGTAATCTTGCGGCATCACATGAATGATCGTGTTTCCCGGAGGAATCAGAATATTTTCCATTTCACCGGAAAGTCTTCTCACATCTTCCACTGTGATTTCATCTTCAGATGGGCGACGCATGATGCTTCCGCGATGGATCTTGCTTTGGATATGCTGACCTGCAATGCCCACGATCACCTCTCCGATGTTGACATCAGCCATTTCAGAAGCTTCTTCAACAGCTTTCTGGATCGCATGGACTGTCTTGTCGATGTTGGTTACCACACCTCTGTCCACACCGTCAGATATGGCCTTTCCCATCCCAAGGACTTCGAGTTTGCCGTATTCATTTTTTCTGCCGATGATGACACAGATTTTGGTTGTCCCAATATCCAGTCCCACGATTAATTTGTCGTTTTCCATATCCAAGCTATTATTCACAAACAATTTGATCCCTAAATTTTACGCTAACCTTGCTGTAGGCATTCCAGCCTTTACGAGGTAGGATTTCCTTATAAAAGATTTCGATTCTTTCGAACTTACTCTCCATGTCGTGTGCATCCCCAAACTCAATAATCTGGCTACCCACTTGCTGGTATAGCTTGATATCTGAGCGTGAATTCACTACCAATTCAGTGATTTGAGCACTCCAAAATTCGTCTCCGTTGATGAAACGAATCAGATCCAACAACTCCGGCATCTCTTCGCTGATCTCACCTTTCTTCATCAAATCCTCTGCATGTCGTCCTTCCAGGATCAAAACACGGCTTGTGTATGAATTGGAAGTTGGGATCACCTTGCCTTCTGAGGTCACGTATCCATCAGCTGCCATAGGCCGGGCGATTCTTGCAATCGGCTGATGCTGCTGAATCGTAATACTCAAAATGCCTTTCTGACCCATGTAAGCCTCCACCGTTTTGACAAATGGATGTCCCGCAAGTCGGGTTTCGATTTCTTCAAGCCTCACATTTTCCAGCATTAATCCGACTTTCAATTCCGGAAACTCTGCTTGCATCAACTCTTTGATTTCATTTTCATCGACAAAATAGACTCCACTCACTCCCTTAATATCTATATCAGCACCCTGGTAAGTTTTATACAAGCTTTGCTTTTCCACAAATCCAATGAACCCAACCAGCACCAAGCTGAGTACCAGAAAAGCAATTGACTTTTTCAGTCCGGCTCTTTTCATCCTTCAATTGGGTTTAGTCGTGAAATCATCCATTTTGCAATCACCGGAACCAAGCGATCTATATCTCCTGCGCCCAAAGTCACTAAAACCTCGGGGGCACTTTTTTCCAGATAGCCCATCAAATCTTCCTTGCGGATCAGGGTTTTCTTATCGGTCTGAATGGCTCCCAACAACATTTGGGAAGTCACTCCTGGAATCGGAAGCTCTCTTGCCGGATAGATATCCAGTAGGAGTACTTCGTCTGCAAGGGATAGACTTTCGGAAAAGCCTTCTGCGAAATCACGCGTTCTGGAAAACAAATGGGGCTGAAAAATCACTGTCAACTTCCGACCCGGGAACATGGATCTCACCGAACTCAGGCAGGATCTGATTTCCTCAGGGTGATGGGCATAGTCATCTATGAATACCAGTTTTGGCTCACTGACATGGATTTCAAATCTTCTTTTTACTCCTTTGAAAGACGCCAATCCCTTGCGGATCTGGTCTTCAGTGATGTTATGGCCGAGTGAGATTGAAATGGCAGCAATGGCATTTTCTACATTATGGAATCCGGGGATGAAAAGCTCCAGGCCTTTGATCTCTGTCTTGCCATCCACATAGTCAAAAGTGAAAGACCGAGTTCGCGCCTGTACATTTTCAGCGCAAATACCTGAAGACCTTAACCCATAAATTTTAGTGGCTACCGAAGGGAAACTCTTTTCTCCTAAGCGGAAAGCCGCATTGGACTGAATAAGGAGTTTGCCTTTTTTATCTATCAATCGGATGAATTCTCTGAATCCTTCCAAAATCGTGTCTTCGTCTCCGTAGATGTCCAGGTGATCGGGATCAGCACTCGTCACTACCGCTTCGTTTGGATGAAGTCTCAGGAATGAGCGATCAAACTCATCCGCTTCTACGACCACAATCATTGGCTCTTTCCCTTTCTTTTCGCTCAAAATCAGATTGCTCTGATAGTTTTGAGTGATTCCCCCGAGGAATGCTGTCACCGGCTTTCCTGCTGATTTCAGCAAATGGGCAATCATAGAGGAAGTCGTTGTCTTCCCATGAGTTCCAGCTACCGCCACCGTGAATTGATTGAGGGTGATCATACCCAATACCTCAGACCTCTTTTTCAAAGAGAATCCATTTTCTCTGAAATAAGCAAGCTGAATGCTGTCTTTTGGTATAGCCGGCGTCCAGATGATCAATGCTTCAGACGATGCTGTTTTGATTTCATCTGGGATCGTTTCCAAAGAATCTTCGAAAGTGATCTGCATTCCCTCGGTGATCATTTCGTCCGTCAAGGGAGAAGGTGTGCGATCATATCCGAACACAGGAATTCCCTCATGGCGGAACCATCGGGAAATGGCACTCATGCCAATGCCGCCGATTCCGAGGAAATAAACCCTATGTATACCTTCGAAGCTCATGCTACCAGTTTTTCTAATTCGTTCACAATGGCATTTGCCGCATCGGGCTTTGCCAGACTTTTTATATTCCTTCCCAATGCAATTCCGATTTCCGGATCTTGCATCAGTTCATCTACTTTTCCTTTTAGGCTTCCGACAGCTCTGTCATCTTTCAAAATCCAGGCAGCGTTATGGTTCACAAAAGCCATCGCATTTTTGGTCTGATGATCTTCTGCCACGTTTGGAGATGGGATAAAAATCACCGGTTTACCAACCAGAGAAAGTTCAGATACTGACAATGCACCGGCACGCGATACGATCACATCAGCGGCAGCATAGGCCAAGTCCATTTCCCGGATGAATTCTCTCAGGTGAATGTGCTTCAATCCGGCAGCTTCCGTTTTATCTAGCATTTCCTTGAAGTAAAATTTACCTGACTGCCAAAGCACCTGATATCCGACTTCATTCAGCGCTTTCATGTCTTTCAAAACCGCCTGATTGAGTGTTCGGGAGCCAAGAGATCCTCCCAAAACCAGCAGAGTCTTTTTACCGGTTTCCAATCCAAAATGGGCAAAGGCTTTTTCCTTCTTCCCAGCTAAATTCAGGATGTCTTTTCGTATTGGGTTTCCTGTGTATGATATTTTGTCTGCCGGAAAAAATTTCTGCATGTCTGGATAAGCCACACAGATTTTATTGGCCTTTCTGGCTAGGATTTTATTGGTCAACCCTGCGTAGGAATTCTGTTCCTGCACCAGAGTTGGGATGTTTTTTCTTTGTGCTGCAAATAGTACCGGTCCGCTTGCATAGCCACCCACACCCACTACAGCATGGGGATTGAATTCCTTTACAATTTTAGAAGCTTGTCTGATGCTTTTCAGCAACTTGATAGGGAAGCTAAGATTGGCAAGGGTGAGACTTCTCTGAAGTCCCGCCACCGGCAGACCTTTAATTGGATATCCGGCCTCAGGCACTTTCTGCATTTCCATTTTGCCAATCGCACCGACAAAGAGGATCTCGCTGTCCGGATGTTTTTCTTTCCAGGCATTGGCTATGGCGATTGCCGGATAGATATGGCCTCCGGTTCCTCCGCCACTGATCAAAATGCGATATGTCTTTAGCGTTTCGATAATTATGCAGTTTTAAGTCTTGGTCTGTTTACTGATCCACTTGTAGAAGAAGAAGCGGCTGCGGCTTCATCCTGATGATCTCCTCTGCTTACACTGAGAATGATTCCGAGGGAAATTCCCGTGAAAACCAATGAAGTTCCTCCCATACTGAGCAGTGGTAAAGGCAATCCTGTAATTGGCCCCAATCCTACGGCAACAGCCATATTGACCAAAGCCTGGATGACCAAAGCGAAGCTCAGTCCTGCGGAAAGCAAGCCTCCGAATGCCTTATGAGAATTGGCAACAATCCGCATTCCCCGATAGAGCAATGCGAGGTAAAGGAAAAGCACGGATGCACCACCCACCATCCCGTATTCTTCAATGATAATGGCGTAGATAAAATCGGAATATGGATGCGGAAGGGAATTTCTTTGCTCGCTGTTTCCGGGACCTTTACCGGTAATTCCTCCGGTTGCGATAGCGATGTAAGATTGCTCCGCCTGGAAAGGAATCTTCGTTTCGTCTTCTTTAGACTCCCAGAATGCATCAATTCTTGACCAGAAGGTCTCTCCTCTTTGTCCGGTAAAAACAGCAACTGTCAAACTCAAGACACCGACCATCACTACAAGCCCTAGGTATTTCATAGGCACACGTCCGATAAACATAATGAGAAGGCACGTCAAGAGAAGTAAAATCGCGGTTGACATGTTAGCCAAAGCAATGAGCAAACAGATGATTCCGATCGCGATGATGATGGGAATAAATGTGCTTTTGAAGTCTTTAATATTATTCTGACGTCTTGCCAGCATCGCTGCCAAGGCTGCAATCAACGCCAATTTTGCCAAGTCTGAAGGCTGGAATGCCTGATTGATTACTGGAATAGTCAGCCAACGATTGGCATCATTGATATTGGAACCGAACAGGTAAGTGAAAAGCAAAAGCGGCATGGAAATGTACATTCCCAAACGGGCATAAAGTGCGTAGTTTTTATACGGGATTTTATGAGCCAGCCACATCACAAACAAAGACACTACTACCAGGAAAGAATGTCTGAACAAGTATACTTCAGTATTTCCTCCGGCATATTTATATGCCAAAGAACCGGTGGCAGAATACACCACCAGGATGCTGAAAAGCGACAGCAAAATCACGATTCCCCAGATAATTGGGTCCCCTTTGAAATGCTCATCTATCCATGCTTTGAATTCGCTCATGAGATCGTTTTGGTTTTAAGGTGATGTACCGCTACGCGGAATTGCTCCCCGCGATCTTCATAATTTCTAAACAAGTCAAAGCTTGCGCAAGCCGGAGAAAGCAGGACGATATCACCGGACTTTCCAATTTCCATCCCCCATTTCACAGCTTCCCGGATATCCTGAGTTTCACGAATATCGGCTACCACAGACCCAAAGGCCTTTTTCAGTTTCTCATTGTCTATACCAAGGCAGATCAGGCACTTGACCTTCTCAGCTACCGCTGGCAAAATCGTAGTGTAATCATTCCCTTTATCCACTCCACCCGCAATCCAAATCAGCGGATTTTCATAACTGGTAAGGGCGTAGGCAGTTGACTCTACATTGGTTCCTTTGCTGTCATTGATAAATTTGACTCCGTCGATTTCGCGGATCAATTCCATGCGATGAGGAGCATTTTTGAAAGTTTTGAACCCCTCGATTAGGTCTGCTTCTTCCACTCCTGCAAGCAAAGCAGCTGTTCCGGCGCAAAGTGAATTCAGGACGTTATGTGTTCCTTTGATCGACAGTGCTTCCAAAGGAATAGTTGCTGATTTCTTTTCCGTCTTCAGAATCAGATTTGATCCGTCGAAATAAGCACCCTTTTTCTGCGGTGCAGAAAGTGAAAACCAATAATGAGAAGCATGGAGTTCTCTATTTTCCAATCCTTCCAAAGTCAGCGAATCCTGAGCATTTAGGATTGCACATGACTTGGAAGTCATATTTTTAAACAACCCGAATTTCGAATTGATGTAGTTCTCAATTTTATAATCGTATCGATCCAGATGATCAGGAGTGATGTTGGTAAGAATGGCGATTTCCGGGTTGAAACGTATAAATCCATCAATCTGAAAGCTGCTGCATTCGATTACCCACCATTCGTGATCTTGCTCCGCTATCTGGCCAGCCCAGCTTTGGCCTACATTTCCGGCCAAACCCACATCCATTCCGGCACTTTTCATCAGATGATAAGTGAGTAAGGTGGTAGTGGTTTTTCCATTGGTACCCGAAATTGCAATTACCTTTCCTGTGCTGAATCTGCATGCAAACTCAAGCTCATCGATGACTTCTTTTCCTTCGGAGATAGCCTTGGCGACGATCTGAACTTTTGGAGAAATGCCCGGGCTTTTAATGATGAGATCGGCATTGAGGATCATCTCCTCGGTGTGTCCCTCTTCTTCAAATGAAATCCCGTACTTAATAAGATCCGCTTTTCTGGAATCAGAAATTTTACCTGCGTCAGATATCCAAACGTCATAGTCATTCAACCTGGCGAGCATTGCTGCTCCCAACCCACTTTCTCCGGCTCCAAGGATGGCTATTCGTTTCATGTGTTTATAATTGCTTTTTTATTGTCACATGGAATCTCGCATGTCTGATAATCATTCCAGGGTGTGACGCCTTCGTCATGCTCGATTTCATTTTTATTATCTCAGTTTCAGCGTTGCCAAAGTGATTACTGCCAACAGAATCCCTACGATCCAGAATCGGGTTACGATCTTGGCTTCAGGAATATTTTTCTTTTGGTAATGATGATGAATCGGAGACATCAGGAATACTCGTCTGCCCTCACCATATTTCTTTTTAGTGTATTTGAAGTAGCTTACCTGAACCATCACAGATCCAGTCTCAATCAGGAAAATCCCACACATCAAAGGCAGAAGAAGCTCTTTCCGAAGTGTCAAAGCCAAAACTGCAATCACTCCTCCGAGCATCAGACTTCCGGTATCACCCATGAAAACCTGAGCCGGATAGGCGTTGTACCAAAGGAATCCAACACAGGCTCCAATAAATGCAGAGGCAAAAATCACGAGCTCCCCAGAGTTAGGGATGTACATCACATTGAGATACTGTGAGAAAATGGCGTTACCGCTGATGTAGGCAAAAATGGCGATGGTCAAGCCGATGATGGCCGACGTTCCTGCCGCCAGGCCGTCAATTCCGTCGGTAATATTTGCTCCGTTGGAAACTGCAGTAATGATAAACGTCACCACAAATATGTATAAGATCGGCGTCATCGCTTCACCCGCAAAACCAAGAACGGTCTCGTAATTCAACTCATTATTTTTGGTAAATGGAATAGTCGTTTTGGCCACTTTCACATCCTGAAAAGAAGGAGTTTCTACCACTCCCGCATCGATGGATACCGGATTTGTAAATTCCCGGATCACCACGTTTTCATTAAAATAAAGCGTAGAACCCACAATGATTCCAATCCCAATTTGACCAACGATCTTGAATCGACCTTTTAATCCTTCTTTATCTTTTTTGAATACTTTGATGTAATCGTCTACAAAACCGATGGCACCCAGCCAAACCGTAGTAATCAGCAAAAGGATAATGTAGATGTTGTTCAGATTGGCGAAAAGCAACGTAGGAATCAGGATCGCTGCAATGATCATCAGTCCTCCCATTGTCGGAGTACCTTTCTTTTGAGCCTGACCTGCCAGTCCAAGATCACGGACAGTCTCGCCGATCTGTTTATTGCGGATCCAATTAATGATATGATGACCAAACGTGATGGTAATGATCAGCGAAAAAATTGCCGCCATCCCAGCGCGGAAAGAAATATATCGGAATACTCCGGTTCCCGGAATATCCAACACTCGATCTAAATAATCGAAAATGGGATACAGCATCTCAGTTTTGGGTCAATTGTTGTAATACTTCAGTCACTACTTCAGCGTCGTCAAAGTGATGCTTCACACCTTGAATCTCCTGGTAATCTTCATGGCCTTTACCGGCAATGAGGATGATATCTCCTTTTTTGGAAAGCATGCAAGCTGTTCTGATAGCCTCTCTGCGGTCCGCAATGGTTAATGTTTTTCTGATTTCTGACGGGCTGATACCGGCCTGCATATCCTTCAGGATTTCCGCAGGATCTTCGAATCTTGGATTATCAGAAGTAAGTATGGTCTTATTACTTTCCTGCACGGCGATTTTAGCCATGATCGGTCTTTTAGTTTTGTCCCGATTTCCACCGCAACCCACCACTGTGATCAATTGCTCTCCACCGGTTCGGACTCCATTGATGGTTTTTAGCACATTGTCCAAAGCATCGGGAGTATGGGCATAATCCACGATAGCGGTAATACCTCCGATGGATATTCGGTCAAATCTTCCTTTGGCCCCTCTGATTCCTGAAAGAGTTCTGAGCACTTCGTCTTCTTCTTCTCCCAATAAAATCGCAGTACCCAGCACTCCCAAAATATTATAGGCATTGAATGCTCCGATCATGCGGAACCAAATCAGCTTGTTATTGATCTCAAGCTCGAGTCCTTCGAGGGTATTGGAAATGATTTTAGCTTTAAAGTCAGCAGGTGATTTCAAGGCAAAAGTCTGGGGGGTTCCTTTGCAGTTTTGAACCATCACCAATCCACGCTTATCGTCGCCGTTTACCAAGGCAAAAGCGTCTTTTGGCAACTCATCGAAAAGCTTTTTCTTGGCTTTGATGTACTCATCAAATGTACCGTGATAGTCCAGATGGTCGTGAGTGATGTTTGTAAAAACAGCTCCAATCAATCTCAAACCTGCAATTCTCTCTTGTACGATGGCATGAGAACTTGCTTCCATAAAGCAATGCGTACAACCTTCATCCAGCATTTGGCGAAGTAATGCTTGCATACTCACCGCATCGGGAGTCGTATAAGTAGCAGGAATTACAGCCTCGTTTATTTTATTTTCAACCGTCGAAATCAGCCCGGTGCTATAGCCCATCGCCACAAAAAGCTGATGGAGCAAAGTCACCGTTGTGGTCTTGCCATTGGTACCGGTTACTGCTACTACTTTTATTTTTTCAGAAGGATTTCCAAAGAAATTCGAAGCAATAATCCCAAGTGCCTTTGCTGAATTGACAACCTGAACATAGGTGATCCCTTCCTTAATTTTCTCAGGCAATCGCTCGCAAACAATCACATGACAACCTTTTTCCAAAACTGAATCAATGAAATCATGTCCGTCAACCTGCGTTCCCGCGATGGCGACAAAAACAGATTCCTTGTCAACTTTTCGGCTGTCAAAGACAATTGAACTCACCCTAACCTCCATGTCTCCGGTAGTAGAGGTAAGTGATACCTTATATAATATGTCTTTCAGAACTTTCATTTAGCCTAAGACAAGATTTATTGTTGCATTTGGAACCAGTGCCGAACCAGGAGTCATGGATTGGTTTTGCACCCTTCCTTTACCGGAATAGCTTACTCTTAGACCTTTATTTTCTAAAATGAAAAGCGCATCTCGAAGTGAAAGTCCGGATACATCAGGCACTATTGGTTTGTCAGTGTCATTGCTTTGCCATTGGATGCTTTCGCCTATGGCTACTGTTTTTACCCATTCTTCGGACTGAGTTGGATTCGCTTTCAGACCAAGCTCCTCCAAGATTTGATGAATTTCTTCTGCTCTTCCGGCTGGAATAAATGGTGATTTTGGAAGAGTAGCGTCTGCTTGAAAAATATTGGTTTGATTCTCTGGATTCAGTTCAACATCCAAAGCGTAGATCCGATCTGCGATTTCCTTGAAAACAGGCGCTGAAACGTCTCCGCCATACGCAGCAAATCCGTTTGGACTATCGATCACGACGATCATGGAATATTTAGGATGATCTGCCGGAAAATATCCTGCAAAGCTTGTGTAGTAAGTTTGGGTGTAGGCACCGCCAATCAGCTTTTGAGCGGTTCCGGTTTTGCCGGCGATTTTATAATCAGCATTTGCGATATTTTTGGCTGTTCCTCTGGAAACTACACCCTCAAGAAGATCCTGCAAATTCTTGATCGTCTTCTCAGAAGCGATTCGCTCGCGCATGATCTCAGTCTCGTAATTTTTCTCGATCACATTTCCTTTCACGACTGCCTTCACGATGTATGGCTTCACCATCACACCGCCATTGGCTACTGCATTGTATAAAGCGAGGGTATGAAGGGGATTGACTTTGCTTTCGTAGCCGATGGAAATCCATGGCAGAGAAGTTCCATACCAGTTTTTGTCACCAGGCTTCTTGAAATATGGCTTTCCTTCACCAGTTAGCTGAAAGCCGATTGGCTCCTTCAATCCAACCTTATCGATGTAAGCCATATACTTGGATGGGCTAGAGCCAAAATGCTCATCTACCAACTTCGAAATGGCGACATTGGATGATTTTTCGAATGCTTCCCGAATGGTAATCGTACCAAATCCTCCGTTTTTAGCATCACGCATATATTGATTGTAGAATTTATGAACCCCATTTCCGGTTTCGATAGTCTGGTCCAGACTGATTTTGTTTTCTTCCAAAAGTGCAAGCATGGAAAGGAGCTTAAAAGTGGAACCAGGCTCGGTATTTCCCTGATCACCGATCGCAAAATTGTAGTTTTCGCCGTAGCCATTTCCGCTTTTGTTTCGCTGCAAGTTTGCAATTGCTTTGATCTGCCCCGTCTTCACTTCCATCACGATCACAGATCCAAATTCTGCTTCCCGCTCTGTCAGTTGACGGCGGAGAGCAGTTTCTGCCACATCCTGAATATTCACATCGAGGGTGGTGATAAGGTCAAATCCATCTTCAGGCTTCACATCTTCTGCATCAAAAACCGGCTTCCAGCTCCCGCCAGCCAACCTTTGGAACAATGCTTTTCCGTCTTTTCCGCTCAGGTATGAATTGAAACTATACTCGATTCCTGCTCCGTAGGAATCTTCATTCAAGAAGCCAACAGTGCGGCTTGCCAGTGAATTGAAAGGTCTGTATCGCTTTTCAACTTTCTCAAAAATCACTCCTCCAGCCAACCTTCCTTCTCTGAAAATTGGCCATTTGGCCATTTTCTGCATATCCTGATAGCCGATTTGCTTTCTGTTAAGAACTAGATAGCGCTTACTATCCAGTCTTGAGTCAGTAATCATACGCTTGTAAGCAGCAGCTGATTTGTCTTTGTAATGGGCAGCAAGGAATCTAGAAAGAGAGTCGATCCCTGCTTTATATTTATCAGACTTTGCGATGGTCGGATCCATTGCCACTCTGTAAAAAGGTAAACTCGTAGCCAGCAAACTTCCATCGCCTGCGTAGATATTTCCGCGAGTGGCTGGGACTTCTCTGTATTGAAAATTGATCGTTTCTGCTTTTTCTCTCCATTTGTCACCCTCGGTGAGCTGCAACTTGGCAATACGGTAAGGTATCGCCGCTGAGGTCAGGGCAATCAGGATGAAAACCACCCTTACACGTAATACTATGGAGCGTTTTATATTCACTTTTCTACCTCGATTTTTATCGGTGGTTGATTCAATTCAAATAGTCCCTGTGCTTCCACTCTTTTTGCAACTTCAGACTGCATACTACTAAGCATGATTTCGGCTTCAAGCGTAGTCACATCTGCACGGAGGTCACCCACTTCCTGCTGCGCTTTTTCGATTTTTCGGACCATGTTTTCTGCCCGGTGATTACTCCAGATATAGATCAATGCAATCAAAGCCACAAATCCAACTGGAGGAACCAACTGAACCGGCACTCCTTCTCCAAGGATTCCTGTCACGTCCCACTTTTCTTCAATCCAAGTAAAAATGGTCTTTCGAGAACCTCCTTTTGGGCGACTCCCGGCTTTCAGCTTGCTTTTGAAAGTGTTTTGACTCATTTCTCAGTTCTTTTAGCTATTCTCAGTTTGGCACTTCTTGCTCTTGGGTTTCTTGCAACTTCTTCTTCATCAGCCACGATTGCTCCCCGGGTCATTGGCTCCAGAGGACGAATCAGATTTCCGTAAAAATCTTTATCAACCTCTCCCTGGAATCGCCCCTTGATCATCAGATTTTTCACCAGCCTGTCTTCCAGACTATGATAGCTCATGACCACCAATCGGGCTTCCGGCTTCAGGAGCTCCAGCGAATCCATCAGCAAATCTTCCAATGCACCGATCTCATCATTTACCTCGATTCTCAAAGCCTGAAAGACCTGAGCGAAGTATTTGAACTCTTTCCCTCGCGGGGCATATTTTTTAAGAAAAGCAGTGAAGCCTTCTGTCGTTTCAAATGGTCTCGCAGCTCGTTCAGACACGACTGATTGCGCCAATGTTTTGGCATTTTTGACCTCACCATAGATTCCGAAAATCTTATGCAGCTTTCCTTCGTCATAAGTATTGAGGACCTCTTTGGCAGAAATCTCATCAGACTGATTCATTCTCATGTCGAGATCTCCGCTGAATCTTGTAGAGAATCCTCTACTTGGCTCGTCAATCTGATGAGATGAAATTCCCAAATCCGCCAAAATCCCATCCACTTGCTTCACCCCGTAAAGCCTGAGGTATTTTTTCATATCCCGAAAATTGGCCGACACAAATGTGAACTTGTCACTTTTCGGAATATTTACCTCTGCATCAGCATCCTGATCAAAACCATACAAATGACCCTTGTCCAAGTGCTTGAGGATTTCTCTCGAATGACCCCCTCCGCCAAAAGTGACATCGACATAAACCCCGTTGGGATCAATAGCCAAGCCTTCAGTGCATTGGGTAAGCATCACTGGAATATGATAAAATGACTCTGTCATAGTTTCAGGAGAGATATTTTTCCATCAAACTGGACAGGTCGGCCGGATCAGCAATGATGTTTTGCAGATATTTCTCAGGATTCCAGATCTCGATTCTACTTCCCATGCCCACCACTATCAGGTCTTTTTCCAGTCCTGCATAGGTCTGGTAGAGCTTTGGCAACAACAATCTTCCCGTACTATCCAACTCCACTTCCACGCTGCTGATGAAAAAAGAACGCTGAAGCATTCGCTGCTCAGCATTATTGATTGAAAGTGATTTTACCTGATTTTCCAGCTTCTTGTACTCGATCATCGGGTAGAGTGCAAGACATTTATCCTCCGCCATTCTGAGCATAAGCGTGCTTCCGTTAGCCTCCGGGATTGCCGCCTTTATTTTGGCTGGCAAGACAAGACGCCCTTTCGGATCCAGCTTACATTCATATTGACTATTAAACATCGCGCTCTTGAAATGATCAGTTTATGGTAAAAACAAAAGTAATAAAATGAGAATCGATTCTACCACTTTCCCCCACTTTTTCCCACTTTGATTTAAAAGTAGCCAAAAGTTTCATTCAAGCCAATATTTAATGAAAAATTTCAGGGATTTTTTTACTGATACTCAACCCATTACCTGACAATCCGATATGGCAACAAAATGCCCGAAACGGCCCAATTTTCAACATTTTTGGACTAAACGAGGACTTCACCTTAATCAAATGAATCAACTTGGGAAAAAAAAAGTGGGAGGATTTCCCATGGAATTTTTAAATAATTCTAAAAAGTGGGCAGAATAACCAATCCCAACAACTCCAGACGATGTTTGCCTCAAGAGAATAGTTTTTGAATACTATCTATTTTATTCGATTTTCTATGTGAAAGGAACGGGGTGAAAACAGCCGCCCAAAAAATTAAAATCTGGAAACTCCTTGATGATCTACCACTTGATTTTTGAAAAAATGAGCCTCTTTGACCAAGCTAAGGGCTCCACCAAGGAACCAGACATGAGATTTTCAACACTTTAATAATCCTTTATTTGTAAAGAAATTTCAAATAAAAAAGACCTGCCCACCGGACAGGTCTTTTTCAAAAGCATCAACACACAATTAATTATCTTTTTTCTTAAAATCTTCTTCTAATTTTCGCTGAAACTCTTCCATTTTAGTTGAATTTTCCTTTTGCCATTCTTCGATTTTTCTTTGGAACTCTTCGAGTTTAGGTTGTTGCTCTTTTTCCCAGGTTTTCATCTTTTCTTCATATTCCTTCATTTTGGGTCCTTGGGATTTTTCCCATTCCTGGATTTTCATCTCATACTCCTTCATTTTGGGTTCGTTAGACTTCTCCCACTCCTTCATTTTGAGCTCAAACTGCTTCATTTTGGGTTCAAATTCCTTCGCCCATTCCTCGCTTTTTTTAGCCCATTCCTGAGCTTTTACTTCGGCAAGCCTAGCCCATTCTTTACTTTTTTGGGCCCATTTTTCACGTTCTTCAGGAGTCATTTTGGTGGTATCGGAATAGATAAACATCCCTTGGCCATTCTCATCAAAATTAAAAATCATTGGGCCCATCGGAGGCATAGAAACCATGGGCGCTATCAATAAAGGAGCCATTTCGGGAAACATAGCTAACGGAAATTCCGGAGCTTCCATAAAACCTTCTGGAAAAACAGGGGCCTCAGCTAATTCAAGAGTGGGCATTGTACTCCAGTCCATATCCTGCATGAAGTTGAATTTTGAATCTCTTCCAAAAATAATAGTATCATTTTCCGTGATCAAAGTGTCACCTTCTTGGATCATTATCGTCTTTTCTTTCCTCTTTTCAAGTGTGTCTGCCAAGGGTGCAGTGGCGGGAAGAGGGAAAATGGCATTAAGTGCATTGGGCATTTCACTAGGAGCCACTGCAGCAAGAGGTTTGATTTGTTCGACAGGAGACGGAGCATCCTGTTGCGCAGAGGCCATCAGGCCGGCGCTGAGAAGTAGAGTAAGTAGCATGGGTATAGAAATAATAGGGTTTTGTGGATAAGTTTGTGACGGATATCCCAATATTCTTTTAATGCGTTGCAAAGTGGGATTTCTTCTGTTTCCGGCCGCAAGAGCGAGTTCAGGAGGATTTTGCTTCGCGAAATTCAGGACCTCAGCCAGTGCATGAGCCAATTCTTTCGGGGAAATCCCTGCCTGAACGACAATGTCATCCGCAGCATTTTCCCTTAATTCTTTTACCGTCTGACTCATCCACCAATAGCAGGGATGATAGAAGAAAAGCACTTCTAGTCCAGACTGAAGTAGATTAGCCAGATAATCATTCCTCTTCACATGAGCAAGTTCATGGGCAATGATGGCTTCTAACTGAGGTGGAGAAAGGTGAAAGATTAAGCCGGCTGGTAATAGGATTATAGGCTTAAGAAATCCGAACGTAATGGGCGATTGCCCTGCTTGAGTAATTCGGAATAAGGGCACTTTGTCGATTCCAAGTTTTCTACTCAGTTGATAGAGCATTTTTTCCAAGTGAAAATCAGTTGGCTCTGAGGAGGACTTGCGCATCGTCCTAAGTTCAGAAAGGCTATTGATCAAGCGAAACATGAACAGAAGAGCTCCAAAAAACCAGATATTAACCAGAAGTGGCAATCGCCCTTCTATCCAATTCACTAGATCTTGGATACTGTTATCGAAGCTTAATTCTTGAGAAGCGGTTGGCTGCTCCTCAAAAATCATCTGAAATGCATTCAGATTTGGATTGTGAACTGGATTGAATAGAGAAAATTCGTAAAAAAACGTCCCCATCGCAACCATCAGACTCAGGCCCATTCCCCCAAGTGCCAACTTATATTTGAAGTCCGGACTATTTCGATGGACAATACGAAGAGCAATCCAAACAAAGGCGGCAATAAGGATAAGTTGCCAAATTGAATGCACCAATGTCCAGCCTAGCGCATGAAGTAGATTTTCGGGTATCCAGTCGTTTAAAAGTTTCATTTTGCGTTGTTTTCGAGTTGATCTAAAAATGCACGAATTTCATCCAAATCCTCTTTCGAAGGCTTTTCTTGACCCAAAGCCTGCATCACCAATTTTTGCGCCGAGCCTCCAAATGCAGTACTTACCAGATTTTTCAAAAGTGATTTCTGGGTTTCTTTTTGGTTGGTAGCAGGCCGATAAATATGCGATCGGTTTTCCTCATCTCGGCTGACCATTCCCTTAGCATTCATGATTTGCATGATTTTCAAAGTAGTGGTGTAGCCCGTGTCTTTGGTCTCCGCAAGACGCTCGTGAATCTGTCTTACGCTTGCTTCTTTCAATTCCCAAAGGAGGGAAAGAATCTCTAATTCTGCTTCGGTTGGTTTACTCATGGGAGGTTGTACGATTACTTTCGTATCAAAGTTATACGAAGAACATCGTAATTCAAAAGATCTACGAAAATAATCGTATTAAAAAGTGTTAAAAGCTTCTGATCAAGGTATTACTCCATTTTTTGAATTGCTTTCTCCACTTTTTCTCCAAATCATCAAGAAATTTTTGATTGAAGAATTTGAAGTTTTCGGCCCTCTGGGAAATTTTGATCTTATGATTTTTTATTCAAATCCATTAGAATCAATTCACAGCTTTTTGAAATATGGTTTTCACCAAATGAATCTCGACACCACTTCCTAAAGGGCAGTTAGAATCAAGTTTGTTTTCATCGGCTGAGTAGATTGAAAGAAAATCAGAATAATAAATAACACAACCTGTTGAACCAATCCCAATCTCCATTAGTTGTCTATACACATAATTTTGAATTAGACCAACTATTAACAATGACTAATCAGCAAGCACTTTTACAGCCCATCAAAATGGGTGATTTAGAATTGAAAAATAGAGTTTGGATGGCGCCGATGACCAGAAGCCGTGCTGCAAACCCTGAAAACAAACCTTTTGAGCTACATGCGGAATATTACAGACAGCGTGCATCCTCTGGATTGATCATTACCGAAGGATCTCAAATCTCGAAAATCGGAGTTGGCTACATTAACACTCCAGGGATTTATTCATTGGAACAAGTTGAAGGCTGGAAAAAAGTGACCAAAGCTGTGCACGAAGAAGGTGGCCATATTTTCATTCAGCTTTGGCATGTGGGGAGAATTTCTCATCCGGATTTTCACAACGGGGAACTTCCTTTGGCACCATCAGCCATCAATCCTAATGCAAAATCATACACCCCGCAAGGCTTCAAGGATACAGTTACGCCAAAGGAAATGACTCTTGAGGACATCAGGCAGACCATCAAAGATTTCAAAAATGGGGCAAAAAATGCAATGGAAGCTGGTTTTGACGGAGTAGAAATCCACTCTTCGAATGGCTATTTATTTCATCAGTTTTTTAACGCAACTTCCAATACCAGAACAGACGAATATGGAGGCAGTATTGAAAACAGGGCCAAAATCCTGTTCCAAGTAATTGATGCTATCAAGGAAGTGATGCCTGAGAATCGTATCGGAGTACGAATTAATCCTTCTCTGAACGGAGTATTCGGGATGGAAGCAGATGAGGAGACAATCCCAACATTTGACTACATCGTTTCAAAATTAAATAACTATAATCTGGCTTACCTGCATCTTTCTGAGCCTTTTACCGATGTTTCTGC
>JBKJKX010000010.1:0-47453 GCA_046597285.1 Algoriphagus sp.
GTATTGACTCCCGTGAAGACCGTAAATCGCTTTTTTGAAAGCTCCTTAATGAAGGCAGGCATATCTCTCGGATTTGTAATCAGCAGGTTATGAGCGCCGATTTTCAGCATTGCCAAGCAATTTACTGTCAAAGCAAAAATATGGTAGAGGGGAAGTGCAGTCACCACAATCTCTTCACGCTCTTTCAACTTGGGCTTCATCCAGGCAGAAATCTGCTGCATGTTTGCCACGATATTTCCATGGGTCAACTCAGCACCTTTTGATACTCCGGTAGTTCCGCCGGTATATTGAAGGAAAGCTGAATCCGACAAACTGAGCTTTTTAGGTTTGAATTGATGCTTTGCTCCCTGAGACAAAACCGATTTAAAGGAAACCGCATTTGGAAGGGAATAAGGAGGAACCATTTTCTTGACATGCTTCACGACAATGTTCACGATCGTGCCTTTTAAGACACCCAGTAAGTCTCCCAGTTCAGTCAAAATGATATGTTTTGCTTTGATATCCAAAAGAATTTTTTCCAGGTTACAGGCAAAATTTGCAACTATGACGATCACCTCTGCACCTGAATCATTGAATTGATGCTTCATTTCAGCCGAAGTGTAAAGAGGATTGGTATTGACTACTATCATCCCGGATCGAAGTGCTCCAAACATTGCAATCGGGTATTGGAGAATATTCGGCATCTGTATCGCCACCCGGGTTCCTTTTTTCAGCTTGAGCACCTCAGTGAGGTAATTAGCAAAGTTTGCGCTTTGCTTATCCAACTCACGAAATGACAGTGTTTTTCCCATGCATTCATAAGCGACAGCATCCGAATATTTCTTAACGCATTCATCAAAAAGCTCTGAAATACTACTATAAGCTTCCAGATTAACCTCTTTATCAACTGATGCAGGATAATGCTTAAACCAGGGGAAATCATTCATCGAAATCGTATTTTGGGTGAGTTGCTAATTTTTCTGAATTACTTACTTTTTATGGGTTTCAGCAATAGCTGAACAATTCTACTGTAAAATTTTTCTGGCAATCAGCTCTTTCATGATTTCATTCGTCCCTGCATAGATCCGCTGCACCCGCGCATCGGCATAGGCTCTTGCAACTCCATATTCCCACATATATCCATATCCTCCATGTAGCTGAACACATTCATCAGCCACTTTGCATTGAAGTTCGGTCATATTATACTTGGCGGCAGAGGCCATCGCCGGGTCTACTTTTTTGTCGTTGTGAAGCAATACCAACTGATCACAATAGATTCTTCCTTGCTCCAAAGCGGCGGTCATTTCTGCCAGTTTGAATCGTGTATTCTGGAATTCTGATATGCTTTTATTGAAAGCTTTTCGCTGCTTCACATAGCTGAGCGTTGCCTGAAGCATATATTCTCCTAAAGCAATTGCTGCCAAAGCCACGACCAATCGCTCCTGAGCAAGCTCGGTCATCAGGTATTTAAAACCTTCTCCCGGCTTTCCGAGCAGGTTATCTTTGGGCACTTTCACATCTTCAAAAAACAATTCGCAGGTATCCTGTGCGTGTAATCCTACTTTTTCAAAAGGAATACCTTTGGTATAACCCGCCATGGAATTATCCATCAGCAATAAGCTAATTCCTTTTGCGCCTTTCGCCGGGTCAGTTTTCACAGCTACTACCACCACGTCGGATAAGTAACCATTGGTGATAAAAGTCTTTGAACCATTTACCAGATAATGATCTCCCATGTCCACTGCACTGGTTCGAATCCCCTGAAGATCTGATCCGGCACCAGGCTCTGTCATCGCAATCGCTCCGATAAAATCTCCTGTGATCATTTTTGGCAAGTAATTCTGCTTGGCTTCCTTAGTCGCATAATGCAAGATATATGGCATCACAATATCGCTGTGGAGCGGAAAACCAATCGCCGGACCCGAGCAACCGCTTAATCCCAATTCCTCAATCAAAATCGCATTGTATCGGAAATCCGTAATATTCATTCCACCAAATTCCTCGGGAGCCTGCATTCCAAGAAAACCATTTTCGCCAAATTTCAGCCAGGCCTCACGGGAAACCATCTTATTTCTCTCCCATTCCGCATTATGAGGAGTCACTTCTTTAGCTATAAAATCTCTTACACTTACTCTGTAGAGATCATGCTCATCGTTAAACAGAGTTCTGGGAAGTCCAAACATGCGCAGTTTTGATTTGTGGGTTTAATTCTGTCCAAAAATAGGGATTTTTGGATTCGACCGATTGGTTTTTACATGAGCGAAATCAGGGTATTTCGAATAAAGTGTTAATTTTCAAATTGAAGTGACGGGTTTAAAATCTAATCTTTGAAGAGTGGTTTTAGAAAAATGAAAATACGCATGATGGTTGATTTGGAAGAAAATACGAGTCTGGAAGAGTTGCAAAAACTTCCATTTTGGGAAAAAGAAGAAATAGTAATTACTTCTCATCCCGCCGGTGAAGGAAATATGAATCTCGTTTTAAGAGTTAAGACCAATAATCGGTCTGTGATCCTGAAACAATCAAAACCATACGTTCGGAAGTATCCTCAAATCGCAGCGCCTATCAATCGGATCGAGGTCGAAAAAGCCTATTATTCTTCAATCGAGACAAATCAGGTTTTAAAAAAATTTTCCCCAAAAGTATTAGCCTATTTGCCCCAAAGCCATCTTTTAATCCTGGAAGACCTTGGGTTGGGTTCCGACTTCAGCTTCCTATACAGTGGGGAAAATACACTTTATCCAGAAACTGTCATTGGCCTAGCGGAATATCTGAATGCCCTTCATGGACTTCAAATTGAGGGTTTTCCTGATAATTCAGCCATGAAGATTCTGAACCACGAGCATATTTTCAATTTCCCATTCGAGGTGGAAAATGGTTTTGATCTCAATTCGGTGCAGTCGGGTTTACAGGAAATCAGCTTGATTTACAAAAGGGATTTGGAATTGAAAGAAGCGTTGAAGAAGCTTGGTACTCGCTATTTAACCAATGGGAATACGTTGGTGCAAGGAGATTTCTATCCGGGAAGCTGGCTAAAAGTAGAAAGTGGATTGAAAATCATAGATCCGGAATTCGGGTTCTTAGGAGATAAGGAATTTGATTTGGGAGTTTTATTCGCTCATTTTGACCTTGGACAACAGTCGGAAAGCATGAAGAAAAAATTCCTGCTTGAATACCAACACCAGTTTTCAAACACTCTACTCAATCAATATCAAGGCGTAGAAATTCTTCGACGACTCCTCGGAATCGCGCAACTTCCTGTTGCCTTGACTTTAGATCAAAAAAAACACCTGCTGGAAAAAGGCAGAAAACTCGTAGTATCCCAATGAAAAACAGCCTATTTATTATTCTTTTAACCTTTCTTCTTTTTGCGTGCGGAAATGAAACTCGAGAAGAAATTACAAGTTTTGATGACACCGAGATTCCTGAAATCGGTTTGACTGAGAAGGAATTGTATGATAAAATACTTGGAAATCTAGTAGGATCGGCAATCGGTGATGCCATGGGAGCTCCTACGGAAATGTGGTCAAGAGAAAATATCAAGCTTGAATATGGATTTGTTGACGGGCTTGATTCCATGGTCCGGGAAGTATCTCCAGAAGGAATCTGGATTGCCAATCTGCCTGCGGGAGGAACTACTGACGACACGCGTTGGAAAATGCTGACCAGCACTTATTTGCTTTCTCAGAAACTGACGGAGCTCGATTCAAAAGACTTTGCGAAGCATATCCTAAAAACCTACGAAGGGTATCTGAATGAGTACTCCCAAATCGAAGGGATCAGCCCAGAACCATTCGAAGCAACTTCTCTCAAAATGGGCTGGCTAGTGGAATGGGCCAAAGTAAGTCAGCCTTTTATCGATGAAAATCTGATCGCATATTCAGATTCATTGAATAAGTTTTACGGGGGAGAAATGGTCTGTGCAGGTTTATTGTATGCTCCTTCAATTGGAGCTTATTTTCCTGCAAATCCGGAAAAAGCCTATCAGGAAGCATATAAACTCAGTATTTATGATTTGGGATATGCCAGGGATTTGACAGGTTTAGCAGCCGCAATGACCTCCGCCGGAATGAAATCCGGAGCTACGAAAGAGGATTTATTGGCAGCTTTGAGGCTTGATCCTCAGGGATATTTTGAAAGCAGGTTGGTGGGTCGTACAGCTTATAAACTACTGAAGGATGCGCTGTTCATCACAGCAGAATCATCTAAATTGGACAGTCTCGGAAATCGACTGGTTCCGGAAAGCGCCGCGCTTCAATCTGCCTTTTCTCAGCTTGACCTCAAGCAACAAGACATGCCATTTCATGCCGGGGAAATCTATCTCCAGGTGCTCACTGCGATGATTTATGCTGATTTTGATTTTATGGGAACTTTGATTTTCCTGACGAATTACGGACGAGACAATGACACAACCTCAGCAGTTGCCGGAGGAATTCTGGGAGCTTTCTATGGTTTTGAAAATCTACCAAAAGTTGAAAGGGAAAAGGTGCTTAAAGTGAATCGGGAAATGCTGGGAACTGACCTGGAAAAAATGGCTTCCGAATTAACTGCCCATATGATCGGAAACTAAAAATGCCCCACTCCTTTCAAAGCGGGGCATTCCAATTGGCGAGGTTTTCTTAGAAATAAAGTGTTCTGGTTCTGCCTTTGGCATCTGTGATTTCGAAGTAAATCTCCTCTGGACTCAAACCTTTGAATTTATAATCCTTCTTAAATCCTTCCGGCTGATCAATATACTCCTCATGGATGATCCGATTTCCCCTCTGTGATTTAACTTTAACATTGATCCCAGGTTCGTCAAGACCAATTACAGATAGATTCACAGTTTCATCATCCACCACTTTTCTATAGGCCATTAAAGGATATAATGCAACTGGTTGCGGCTTCTCAAAAGTCTCAACATTGTAGACAACTTGATCTTCTTCTGTCGTAATCATCACCTGATATTCGCCGCAAGGAAGTGTGTTCAAATCATAAGGAATCACTACATCATGGTCAGTCGCCTGAACTTTTCTTTGGTGGAGTTTCTTTCCTGATTCATCGAGAATGGCAATTTTTGCTTCTCCAACCCCTTCTCTCAGGAGTACGTTAATCTTTTTGAATTTGGCATTGACATTTGACAAAGACATCAAGTCTTCATTTGATTTGGCTGCAAGGCTGCTGGTAGCTAAAAGTCCTGCAAGAGCGACTGTGAATAAGGTTTTCATAATAGTGTTGGTTTAGATAATTGGTATGCATTCCTATTTGCATATCATGTACCAATGCCAAAATGATCCTTGAAACTGGAGGATACCAGCCCAGATTTATTTTAATTATTTAACAGTTCCGCAATACATAATTCTGATTAGGACACAGAATCTTAACCAAACCTGTCTAAAATAAGATCACTTTCCTGTTCGACTGTAACGAAGGCGGACAGAAAACAGCAGTTTGGTAAGAAATGGAGGTTGCACCAACTTTGGAAAATTAGTAAAATATAATTTTGAAAGATTTTGTAAGTGCTTGATTTCAAATTTTTTAAAAAGAAAAACCTGTACGGTTATGTACAGGTCTTGTCCGCAAAGAGACATTTTTAAAGATTTTATAGGTCTTTTTTCAACTCTAAAGACAAGGTTTTTACCCGATCCCTGATGTCCAGCCCGCTGATATCCAGATTTCCGGAGGTTGCTTTCAGAAAACCTTCCACCGCCCCGGTATGATCGGTTGATTTTCCTTCTTTCAAAGTCACATACCGCATCGTAGACCAAAGGACATTTTTCAGTTGGGTTTTGGAATCGTCGGTCATGAAATACTCAACCACGATGGTATTGTGATTATGCCAGATGATCCTACTCAAGATTCTCACCCACTCCCCTACCATTGCGGGTTTCACATAACTGATATTGTGATTATATACTACCCATGCGGACTGATAGGTTCGGATCAGGTCGATGATTTCCAAACCGTATAGCTTCGGAACCTGATCCTCCCTCGCATTGAAGTAATAATCAAAGTACTTGGCATTATTCAAATGCTGCATCGGATCGCAGTCCTGAAAACGAATCACTACTCTGCTTTCAGTGTCCTGCGGATAGTGTTTATCAGAATTATATTCAAACATGTTCTTTTATTTAATCAACTCGTTGCTTTCTATAATTTTTACTCCAGCAGATTCCATTTCCCGGATCGCTTGGTCGCCGTCTGTAGGTTTGAAATTTACAGCTCGTGTGGCGTCAGTAATTAAAAAAGTTTCGAAACCCAAACTGACTGCATCTAAGGCGGTAAACTTAACGCAGTAATCAAGCGCCAGTCCGGTGACAAAAACTTTATTGATTCCCTTTTCTTTCAGAAAATCCCCCAAGCCAGTGTCTCCTCTTCTCGCATTGTCAAAAAATCCTGAGTAAGAATCAACCTCGGGATTCATCCCTTTTTGGAAAATGGATGTCCAATCTTGACGAGTTAAATCCTCGTGAAACTCAGCCCCCGACGATCCCTGCACGCAGTGAACTGGCCAAAGGATTTGGTTCAAACCTTTCAAATCGATGATTTCACCCGGTTTTTTCCCAGGATGATTTGCTGCGAAACTTCCGTGATCTGCCGGATGAAAATCCTGAGTGGCAATAACTGTTTGAAATTTTCCCTGAAGGGAGTTAATTATCGAAACAACCCGATCGCCATCTTTTACCGCTAAAGCTCCTCCAGGGATAAAGTCGTTTTGCACGTCGACAATGATCAATGCACTGTTATCAAGATTCAATTCCATTTTCAAACTGTTTTGCCTTAAATACCAGATCCGTTCGTAATTGATGCAGATTTTCCTCCAAACCTACTGGGTAGACATGCGGATTTACCAATCTTTTGTGCGTTTTATCAAATGATTCAAGCTGTTCAGTTGTTCGTTTTCTGATCTGGTCCAGAGTAGCACCCGAGTAAACTATTTTTCCTTTTCTAAAAATTGGCTTTAGCAATATCTCTTCCTGATAATACATGGGCATCAACCGCTTTCTGTGTGTTGGATCCACGGGGTCAATAATCATGGTGTTCTTTGGATTGATTTCCTGACCCTCCAGATAGATCATATCCGCAACAGCTTTCCCGTTGGAGAAATAGCGCTTCACATTGTGAAATCCAGGAATGTTGATCTTGATAGACTGCTGAGAAAGTTTAAGCTTTGGTTCCCAGGCTCCGCCCTCAAGTTTAATTGCGGACAATTTATAAACCGCACCCAAAGCCGGCTGATCAAAAGCAGTGACAAGCTTTGTGCCCACTCCCCAGATATCTATGGATGCTTCCTGACTTTTCAGGGAACTAATTAAATGTTCGTCCAGATCATTGGAAGCCACAATTTTAGCATTTGGAAAACCAGCCTCGTCCATCATTTCTCTCGCCTTGTTACTGAAATAGGCCAGATCACCGGAGTCTATCCGGATCCCAACCATCTCTTTTCCCTTACTTCGCAAAATCTCACCTACTTTGATCGCATTGCGCACTCCATTGATAGTATCATACGTATCGACCAGGAAAATACAATTGTCTGGGAATGCTTCTGCATAAGCCTCAAATGCTTCCAATTCGGTTTCAAAAGCCATGATCCAACTGTGGGCATGGGTTCCGGAAACCGGGATTCCAAAGAGCTTTCCAGCTAACACATTACTGGTCGAAGTACATCCGCCAATGTATGCGGCTCGAGAAGCAGCCATTGCTCCGTCTATTCCTTGTGCTCTTCTCAGTCCAAATTCCAAAATTGGCTGGCCTTGCGTGGCCAAATTCATGCGGGCTGCTTTGGTGGCGATCAACGTTTGAAAATTAATCATATTGAGCAAGGGAGTCTCCAAGAGCTGACACTGGATCAAAGGGCCTTTAACTCGTACCAGAGGTGTGTTTGGGAATACGACTGTTCCTTCCTCAACTGCTTCGATATCACAGCTGAATTCCATGTTTGCCAGATAATCTAAAAAATCAGGCTCGAACATGGGACTTCCAACCTTGGTTTTCATCACTCTCAGATATTCAAGGTCCTCCTTTTTGAACTTGAAGTTTTTACAAAAGTCTATCATGTAATCCAATCCTGCAGCAAGCGTAAAACCTCCATGAAATGGATGCTTCCTGAAAAACAGGTTAAAAACCGCTTCTTGCTCTGCCTTTCCTGATTTCCAATAGCCATTAGCCATGGTAAGTTGGTAGAAATCGGTCAAGAGTGCCAGTGAACCCTGATATAGATCTTCTGTGATTTTCATAGTTTTAAAATATGATCAAATGTAAGTCTCTGTGAATAATTGACCAAGTCTCCATTCAGCATACAAGGCCAAAAGACATTTTTAGGAAAGTTGAGCCTGGTTTAAGAAAAATTCAAAGTATTTGAAATAAAAACCTTAGATCCTTTTGCTCTATTATTTTTTGATTTTCCAATCAAAAAATCACATTCAAAGATGAGTAAATTGAACATCAATCATCTGAAAATCAATCCATTTATTGGATTCTATTGATTTCAACTTATTAATTTATTCATTCTTCAACCCCATTTCACCAATCCTTCAAAGGAGATTTTTTAAGCCGACCTGACAATTTGGTTAAGTTTTTGAACAACAATCCGAATACGATCAAAAAATCTATTCTATGAAAACGAATCAAAAATTATTCTTTCTGGGATTAACCCTTGGCTCTTCACTCCTATTCTCTTGCTCGGAAGATGAATCTGATATTGCCAGTATTGGGACAGGCGAGGTTAAAATTGGAATTGGAGTAAAAATTCCAGCAAACTCATCATCGGGAGCAAGACTTTCTAATGCAGGTTTAGATATTAATAGCGGATTTTTACAAATAAAAGACATCGAGTTGGAAACGGAAGGTGTCGACAAAAACGGAAAGTTTGAACGTGAAGTCAAACTTAAATTTCCTGAAATCAAAAAAATCAATTTCAACGAATTAGATGCCTCAGTTGACTTTTTCATCAACATCCCTTCCGGAAATTATGAAGAAATAGAATTTGAAATAGACTTAATTGATCATAAAAGCGAGCCAAGCATCCAGTTAGACGGAACTTTCCAATACCTGGATGGCAAAGGAGTTCCTTTTAAATTGCAGGTTTTCGGAAACGATGACGATGATTTTGATTTCAATGTTGAGCTCGAAGCAGAGGACGAGGATGATTTATTAAATATTGGGGCAATAAATAATCCATTGGCTCTTTTGGAAATTAATGCAAAAGGATGGTTCAGTGGGATCACCAATTCCGAGTTGGAAAAAGCAGTTTTAACTGATGGCATCCTGCTCATCACCAAGGATAAAAACCCTTCCATTTACCAAAAAGTCGAAGCAAAAATTAAAGCTTCCACAGACATTGAACTTGAATTGAAATAATCTTTCGATTTATAAAAATTGAAATCCTGGAAGTTTTTAACTTCTGGGATTTTTTTTGCCAGCCATTTTATTGAAATCGGTAATTTTTTAACTTCTTTATTTTCTGCACCCAAAATTGAAAAGGTTTCATGTCCTAAAAGACGTAAAGTGGTCAGTTGGATGTCGTCCGAAGGCTATCCCGTGGACAGGTATTCAATTTAATTTTATCTGATTTAAACTAACTGGCAGTATTACAGCTAATCAATCTTCCGTTCTACTTCACTCTCAAATTCAATAAAATCCCAATAACAACCAATCCCATTCCTAGGTAAGACATCAATTCAAAAGTTTCTCCAAATAGAAAGAACCCGAAAATCAAGGCATACAAAACTCCCAAGTAACTTAAACTTGAAACCTTCGATACATTACCGGTTTGGTAAGCAATCGTCATGAAATATTGAGCAAACTGAGTACAAATGCCTATCCAGAGCAAAATCAGCCAATCCCATCCGATCGGTGTCACCCAATCAAAATAGGTAATCAATAGTGCTACAGGAAGGGTGACTAAAGGGAAGTAAAAAATGATGACTAGCGGGTGTTCACTATTTTTCAACTTGCGGATCATAATGTAAGCCACTCCAGAAGCAAGCGCAGAAATAAGCCCCAAAACCACACTCAAGGTATCCACTCTGGCATCAAGTCCCTGTATGACAACTGCACCGATAAAAGCCATTGCAAAATAGAAATATTGAACAGGCCTGACATATTCCTTTAATATGAATACGCCAAGAATAGTCGTGAAAATCGGGGATAAATATTGGATCGTCACAGCACTTGCCAATGGGATCCTTTGAAGCGTATAGAAAAACAAAATCAAACTGATAGATCCTACTACTCCACGGATGATGAGGCCAACCTTATCATTTCCAAAGACCGGAACTTTCAATTGCTTCAGTACAACAAAACTGAAAACCAGACTGAATATGGATCGAAAAACAATGATCTCAACTGCAGGTATATGCGGAACAAACTTCACCGATACGTTCATCATTGCAAAAAATATCCCAGCCAAAAGCATGGACTGAACGCCTGAGATTTTCAATTTTGAGAAGTTTGGGTAGTGAAGTAATGGTGCAAAGTAAAGAGGCTTAGGATAATTTCCAGCACGAATTAATCTGGATACATGAAACCCTTTATTGAAAATCTTGTTTAAAATCTAAATACTTAATATGGCTCTCTCAATCGGCAAAAAAGCTCCTGACTTCAAACTTCATTCTACCTCCGGTCAAATTCTTAAAATGTCTGAGGATCTCTTGGGGAAAGCCTTTATTCTTTATTTCTATCCCAAAGACTTTACGCCCGGTTGCACTGATGAAGCATGTGAGTTCCGAGATCAGTTTGAAGCCTTTAGGAATTTGGATATTCCGGTGTTCGGTGTCAGTAGGGATGATATTCCCACACATCAAAAGTTTAAAAAAGCCTACAAGCTTCCATTTGATCTACTCTCAGATGGGGATGGTAAAGTTTGCAAATCATACGATGCCTTGATTCCATTAATCAACATGCCCAAACGAGTCACTTATCTGATCAATGAAAAGCATGAGATAGCAGGTGTTTTTTCCGATATGTTTGAGTCGAAAGGACATATCGCTAGCATGCTCAAAAAATTGGGAAAATAACCAATTCTCAGAGAATCATTCCATCCTGCATGACTACTTTCCGGTCGGCCATATCGGCGAGCTCTTCATTGTGTGTCACGATCACAAATGAATGACCAAGTTCTTTGCGAAGGGTGAAAAATAAATCGTGAAGTGCCCGAGCATTCTGACTATCAAGATTCCCACTCGGTTCGTCAGCAAATACAATTGAAGGGTTATTTATAAGTGCGCGAGCAACCGCCACCCGCTGCTGCTCTCCGCCGGAAAGTGTGGAAGGTTTATGATCCAAACGATGACTGATTCCAAGCATTTCAGCAAGTTCACCAGCTTTTTGGTTTAATGTTTCGGTTGTAGTCTTTCTGATTAAACCCGGAATCTGAATGTTTTCTAATGCTGTAAATTCGGGCAACAAGTTGTGAAACTGAAAAATAAAACCGATTCGTTGATTTCTGAATTTTGCTAACTCGTCCCCTTTCAGCTTCAAAAGATCGACTCCATCCATCTTCAATCCGCCTAGATCAGGCTGATCCAGCGTACCGAGAATATGCAGGAGGGTACTTTTTCCTGCCCCCGAAGATCCTACAATTGAAACGATTTCAGATTGGATTATTTCCAAATCCACTCCCTTTAAAACATGTAGATTTCCATAGCTTTTATGGATACCGTTGGCTATCAGCATGCTAACTTATTTTGTATTTCTAAAATTAGAACAAATCCCTCAATTACAGGAATTAACGGCTTTTTTTGCAAAAAAAGGAAAATGTACGGTTTGATTTATCGCATCGTAAAGCTTAACTTCGGGCAAAAATTTCCAAAGGATGAATATTCACGAATATCAGGCTAAAGAAGTATTAAAAGGTTTCGGAGTAAAAATTCAGGAGGGTATTGTTGCTGATACGCCTGAAGCAGCATATGAGGCCGCCGTTAAGTTAAACGCCCAAACCGGGACTTCTTGGTATGTGATCAAAGCACAGATTCATGCTGGCGGTCGTGGAAAAGGCAAAGTTCAGGAAACCGGCTCACACGGTGTTGTCCTTGCGAAGAAATTGGAAGATGTAGCTGAAAAAGCTAAAAATATCCTGGGAGGTACATTGGTAACCATTCAGACTGGACCAGAAGGTAAAAAAGTAAATAAGGTCCTCGTTGCTCAAGACGTATATTATCCTGGAGCCTCTGAACCGAAAGAATATTATTTATCGATCCTCTTGGATCGTGCAACAGGAAGCAATGTAATCATGGCTTCCACTGAAGGTGGAATGGACATCGAGGAAGTTGCTGAAAATCATCCTGAGAAAATCATCAAAGAATGGATCGATCCTAAAGTCGGCCTCCAAGGATTTCAAAGTAGAAAAATTGCTTTCAAACTTGGGTTGACTGGCAATGCATTTAAGGAGATGGTGAAATTCATTGCTTCTCTTTACAGAGCCTATGAAGCTACTGATTCCTCCCAATTTGAAATCAACCCGGTTCTAAAAACATCAGATGATCAGATTTTGGCAGTTGATGCCAAAGTCAATATTGATGACAATGCACTTTATCGTCAGCCAAAACTAGCGGAATTGAGAGATTTGGCCGAAGAAGACCCTTTAGAAGTTGAAGCCGGAAAATCTGGTCTAAACTATGTTAAGCTCGATGGTAACGTTGGTTGTATGGTAAACGGAGCCGGACTTGCAATGGCTACCATGGATATGATCAAGCTTTCAGGCGGTGAACCTGCTAACTTTCTGGACGTGGGAGGAGGGGCAAATGCTACTACGGTGGAAGCTGGTTTCAGAATCATCCTTCAAGATCCTAATGTAAAAGCAATCCTAATCAACGTATTCGGAGGTATCGTAAGGTGCGATCGAATCGCAAATGGTGTGGTAGAAGCTTACAAGTCAATCGGAGACATCAAGATTCCAATAATCGTAAGACTTCAGGGAACCAATGCTGAAGAAGGTGCTAAGATCATCGACGAATCAGGATTGAAAGTTGCTTCTGCTATCACCCTCAAAGAGGCTGCTGAAAAAGTACAGGCAGTACTAGAAGCTTCTCGATAAAATCAAATAGTTGCGTGCGTAGTTCAATTGGATAGAATATCAGATTTCGGCTCTGAGGGTTGAGGGTTCGAATCCTTCCGCGCGCACAGAAAGGCTCACAGAAATGTGGGTCTTTTTTTATAAATATTCTTTTAATAAGGCTCTGCCAAGAATTTAATGGAGAACACAACTCTTAGGCAGAAATTCGTCTTGATTAGTTTTCGAACATATTGAAAATCAATGCTTAATAGCTAATCAGCCTGAGAATAGTTTCTATTTTAGAAGCTCTTCTTGTTATGTTCCACTAACTTAAGGGTAGAACCTTTAATAATTTTTTAAAACTATAGTGGGACTGATTTTTTTGATTGGATGGAGTTAATTTCATTCCTCATTAAAAAAGTAACCAATTGAACTATTCTAAGAATAAAATAAAAAAGCAGGAGAAATTCTCCTGCCCTTTATTTGAAAACTAAACCAACTATTATTTAACTACCACAATGAATTCAAAAATAATACAATTATTAACAAATCAAAATACCAAATTTAAATTTGAATTTTATTATTTCGGTTCAGGGAAATTTCCTCGTTTAAATGCAATTCCTAATGCAAGCCCCTGACTAAATTGAATTTTATTGTCCTGATCGATATCATACAATGAAATGCTTGTCAGACTCACATTGATAAAGCTGGAAACTTTTGCAGTAAGCCCAAAATCAAGCCTGTGATCGATCGTCTCAAATGCAAGCGTTTCATAATTTGCATACATTTGGTACCTCATGTTCAGTGTCAGGTTTTCAGATAATTTTTTATTCCAATCGGCAACCAAATTGAATGCTAGCCACTCATATCGTACGGTTTCACCAATTTCTACTCCGTAATTATCCGGAACATTTAAATAGAGATCTTGGTCTGTTACGAAAGTAAACCTTGGTGCAAAAGGGGCAATCCTCAGGCTGAATTCATCATTTGGTTTATATTCGAATCCAATAGCGGTAGTCAAATATCCGGGATTCAAAAAATTGGAAATTAAGATCCTTTCATTGTCTTCAAATTTATATCCCGGAGCAAACTGCGACTGGAAATTGACCGAAAAATAGTAGTTCCATTTACTGTTGATCTTGTAACCTACTTTTGTATCAAGATAGATCCGGTCATTTGATTTTCTACCATCTTCATCGGCATTCTTAACAATACCATATATCAAATCAAGCGTATTATCCCAACTCCATTTGTCTTTGGCATAATTTGCCCGTCCCCTAATATATCCACCAAGTGCAATGGAATTTACGCCACCCCCCTGCCAGTTACTGCTAAACGAAGCCTGATTGATATTAAGTCCTCCTTGAATTTCTTTCAACCAATAGGACGTATCAGCAGGAACTTTAGAGGCTGAGTCCTGTGCAACAAGCTGAAACCTAATAAAAACAAGAAGTGAAAGAGTAATAATTTTTTTCATGACTAAATTATTGAGATTGATAAACATTTGAAAGCTTCACTTTTAAACAGTGATTTAAATATGGGGAATGGTAACGAAAACTAATTAATTGTTGCAGATTTTTTGGTTGGATTGTGCAAAAATTTGTTGAATAAAAGCAGTCGCTTTAATAATCTGTGACATCCAATTCTTTCTTTCTAGTTTTCTTTTCATCTAAAAGGATGAATTTTAATCACCACAGGCAAATAATTTTTCTTATGGCAGACCCTAGTTTTTCTTTCTTTTTGAATAAAATTGTATTCAAGAAAGAGTTGAAAATCAATATACTATTTTCATAAAAATGTTGGATGGTCATTACCGTTTAGGCCAAAAAGATCTCTTCAACCTACAAATTTCAAGGTTATGGTAAGATTTTGACTTATCTTAAGTAAAATCCAACACTATGAAAATCGCAGGAATAATTTTAATCGTTTTAGGGCTCTTTATGCTAGTAAGCCCAAGTCTTAATTTCACTACACGTGAAAAAGTAATAGATGCAGGTCCATTACAGGTCACTGCTGATAAAAATCGGGAAATCCAGTGGCCTACCTATGCAGGAGGAATTGTACTAGCTGGTGGAATTGTTCTTTTGGTAGTTTCCCGAAAAAAGTGAAGCTAGAAAATCTGGGATTGAAAGTAGGAACAGTCCGGATACTTTAACATTTCAATAAATGAAGGGGCATCTATAAAAAGTGCTCTTTCATTTATGGCTTTACAAGTTCGACTCTCATTACTTCTTCTGAGTCAACTTTAAAGAACTCTTTGTGAATGTTGAATTCAGGCTCATCAACAGCGGGCTTTTTCAAGGAATATGAACCATCTTCCTGCATGACATAGGTGTTGACATTATCCCTGAGATTGTATGCGATGATATTCATCAATTGTCTTTCGAGTAATATAGCCTCTACTTTGAAAAGAGATTCGAGACGTTTGTCAAAACTCCGAACCATCATATCCGCACTTCCAGCGTAAGTTCTGGTGGACCCATTATTGTGAAAATGGTAAATCCGGGAATGTTCGAGAAAGTCTCCAACAATCGAAAGAACTTCTATTCGTTCGCTCAACCCGGCTCTACCCGGTCTTAGACAGCAAATGCCTCGGATAATTAATTTGATTGTAACTCCTGACTGAGAGGCTCTATATAGCGCGTAAATTATCTCCGAGTCTTCAAGCGAGTTGACCTTGATAAAAATCCCGCTTGGAAGTCCATTTCTTGAATTTTCTGCTTCATGCTCTACAAACTCAATGAGTTGATTTCTCATATCCCTTGGAGCTGTAATGAGATTTTTATATTGGTGAGGCATGGAATGCCCGGTGATTACGTTGAAAAACTCTGAGACGTCATTTGCAAGTGTTTCATTGGTAGTCAACAAACCAATGTCAGTGTAAAGTCTTGCTGTATCCTCATTATAGTTTCCCGAACCGAGGTGAACGTATCTCGTAATCTCCCATTCTTCTTTTTTGACAATCAAAAGGAGTTTTGTGTGCGTCTTCAGTTGAGAAATTCCATAAATAACAAAACAACCAGCCTTTTGTAGTTTTTTAGCTTCTCTAATATTGTTTTCTTCATCAAATCTGGCTTTGACTTCAAATAAAACTGAAACATGCTTTCCATTTTCGGCTGCTTTCAGCAAGAATTTGGTGATCTGACTATCCTTGGCAAGTCGGTAAATAGTCATTTTGATTGCCATAACTCCCGGATCTTCTGCTGCTTTCTCTACAAGATCAAGAATTGAGTCAATATTATTATAGGGATGGTGAAGGAGGATGTCCCTTTCTTTCAGGATTTCGAAAATATCCGCAGTCCCCTCTTCGGGATAGGATAAGGGTTTTACCGAATCAGGAATTTGCGGAAGACGGTCTCGGAATTTTCGATTGCCGACAATCTGCCAAAGACCTGTGAAATCCAACATACTGACTCTTTTTACCTTGAAAACAGAATCCATTTTTAAATTCCATCTCTCAAAAAGTGAATTGAGCATCCAATTACTATATCCTTCTTCAATTTCGATTCTGACTACCCTACCCGTCTTTCGCTCCATGAGCTTTCGCTTCACTTCCTCCAGAAAGTTGGCATCCATATCTTCACTTTCTTCCAGAGTGAAATCGCCATTCCTTGTAATTCTAAAAAGACTGATCGATTCAATTTCGACGTTTCTAAAAAGTGAAATAATATTTTCACGAATGACCTCTTCAATCGGAATAAACAAAAGAGAATTATCTCTTTCAATCTCAAAAAATCTTGGAATATTGGCAGGAATCTGGACAAAACTAAGCTTGCGCATATCCTGACGCTCTCCGGGACTAGTAGTCACCACTCCAAAAACGAGAAGCTTGTTCATCAAAATCGGAAAAGTCCTGTAACCATCGTACACCATAGGTGTAAGCATTGGATAAATTGCTTTGATGAAATAGGAATGAACTTTTTCCTGCTCAATATCTGTCAGTTTAGAAATATTCACCAATGAAATCCCTTCGCTTTCAAGTCCTGGCAGAATTCCATTGACAAAATGATTGTGTTGGTCAGTATGGAAATCCTGGCAGTCTCCCATCAATCGAGATTTAAAAGGCTCCTCCCTTAATCCGGAATAATCCACACGCTCTTTCTCGTAGTCGAGGTAATTGTAAAGTGAGCCAACTCGAATCATGAAAAATTCATCCAGATTGGAAGCAGTAATTGCAAGAAATTTTAATTTTTCTAAAATTGTCCTTTGCTCCTTTTTAGACTGATCAAGTACTCGTTCGTTGAACTTCAACCAACTTAGATCTCTACTGATCAGGTCACTTTTCTGAATGATCGATTCGTATTTATCGCCAACTGCCAGTTTCATACCAGGTTAAATTAAATTGAAAGCAATTTATATTTTGATTGCTAAAGATGGGTTTATCAATTCGTTAAAGTTTAAAAAGGAAAGGGGCCAAAAAGCCCCTTTTCAAAAATTATCAAATATCGATTTTTGCGTACTTGGCATTTTTTTCAATAAAATCTCTTCTTGGGGCTACTTCATCGCCCATCAGCATACTAAAAAGATGGTCCGCTTCAATTGCCGATTCAATGTTAACTTGTTTGATTGTTCGCACAGAAGGATCCATTGTGGTAGTCCAAAGTTGTTCAGGGTTCATTTCTCCCAAACCCTTGTAGCGTTGGATTCCGACGCTGTCTTCTCGGCCATCTTTTGCCATTTCAATTGTCAGACGTTTTCTCTCCTCTTCAGTCCAGCAATAGCGTTCGTCTTTTCCCCTCTTTAGCAAGTAAAGAGGAGGCAAAGCAATGTAAACGTACCCATTTTCGATCAGAGCTTTCATATATCTGAAGAAGAGGGTCAGGATCAATGTTCTGATGTGTGATCCATCGATGTCAGCATCCGTCATGATGATGATTTTATGATAGCGAAGACCTGACATATCAAGTTCCCGATCATCATTTGCAGTACCAAGTCTAACTCCGAGGGCGGTGAGAATATTTTTTATTTCCTCATTATCGTAGATTTTATGCTCATGCGCTTTTTCCACGTTTAGGATTTTTCCCTTTAAAGGCAAAATAGCCTGGAAATCTCTGTCCCGTCCTTGCTTGGCAGATCCACCAGCCGAGTCACCTTCGACGAGGTAAAGTTCACAGACTGTTGGATCGCTGTTTGCACAGTCGGCAAGTTTTCCTGGAAGACCACCACCGCCTAATACATTCTTTCTTTGCACCATTTCACGAGCTTTCTTCGCTGCATGTCTGGCCTGAGCCGCAAGAACTACTTTGCCAACAATGATCCTAGCTTCCTTTGGATGCTCTTCCAGCCAGCTTTGAAGAACTTCAGAAACTGCACTATCAACCGCACCGACGACATCAGAGTTACCAAGTTTCGATTTGGTTTGACCTTCAAATTGTGGCTCCTGAACCTTGACGGAAATAACAGCCGTCAGGCCTTCTCTGAAGTCATCTCCGGATACTTCCAACTTTAGCTTATCTAGCATACCAGACTTATCGGCATAGGACTTCAAAGTACGTGTTAACGCTCTTCGGAAACCGGAAACGTGTGATCCACCTTCATGAGTATTGATGGTGTTTACATAAGAAACCACGTTCTCGGTATATGAACTATTGTAATTCATTGCTACCTGAACAGGAACACCATTTTTCTCTGTGTCTATATAGATAGGTACATCGATGATTTTTTCCCGGGTTAGGTCTAGGTATTGAACAAACTCCACCAAACCTCCTTCAGAATAAAACTCATCACACCTTGGTGACCCATCGTCTTCAAACTCTCTAAGATCAGTAAGTATTATCCTGACACCGGCATTCAGGAATGACATTTCCCTCATTCGGTTTGCAATTGTTTCGTATTTGTATTCCGTTATTGCAAAAATGGAATCGTCCGGTTTGAAGTGGATCGTAGTCCCTCTTTTATCCGTGGTTCCAATTTGACGAGCTGGATACTGGGGAATACCAATTTTAAATTCCTGCTCAAAAATAACTCCGTCTCGGTAAACGGTAGCTTTCAAATCAGTAGATAGGGCATTTACGCATGATACACCTACTCCATGCAAACCACCGGAAACTTTGTAGGTGTCCTTGTCAAACTTTCCGCCTGCATGAAGAACGGTCAAAACAACCTCTAGCGCAGATTTCTTCTCTTTTGGGTGCATTCCAGTAGGAATACCACGCCCATTATCTTCTACTGTAATTGAGTTATTTTCATGGATTGTAACCTTGATAGTATCGCAATGACCAGCTAAGGCTTCATCAATAGAATTGTCAACAACTTCCCAAATTAAGTGGTGCAATCCTCTTACTCCGACATCTCCAATGTACATTGCTGGTCTTTTTCTTACCGCTTCTAGGCCTTCTAATACCTGAATATTCCCAGCTGAATAATCATCAGGGTTCATTGCTTTTTTTTCACTCATATTTTTTGGATAAAACCCTCTAAATGGGCTTCAATAGGTGTTTCGTGTTCAAAATAACAAGTTGCAATATAATGAAATAAAGTGGGTTTGACGTAGGTTTTCCAAACCAAAAAATCGTACTCATCTGGTTGATTGAATTGCATCAAACCAATTATTATTTCGTATTTCGACCTTATCGGAGAAAAAAAATATTTATTTCATTAGGTTTTTATAGCCCTACATACCTGATTTTCACCAGATGGTTTCATTTTGTTTAATATTGTCATTATTTTATTAAACAAATTTTATTCTGTTTTTCTTTTATAATCTATATTACCTAAATATTCACTTCAAAAAACAGCTTTATGAATCTCACCCTCGCAGCGGAACTAATCGGATTAGACCGCATCATCAACAGTGACCCGGTAGCCATCACCTTTTTCATAGGTTATATGGCTATGCTAGCATCTTCTGTCTTTTTCCTTGTGGAAAGAGGTTCAGTAGATGGAAAGTGGAAGTTATCCTTGTTAGTTTCAGCACTAATAACAGGAATAGCGGCAGCACATTACTATTACATGAGAGATTTCTATCTCCAGACTGGAACCAGTCCGACGGCGTTCCGATATGTGGATTGGACGCTGACAGTACCTTTAATGTGTGTAGAGTTCTATTTGTTAACTAAGCCTTTTGGCGCTAAAGGAACCACTCTGTTCAAATTGATAGTTGCTTCTTTAGTAATGTTAATTACTGGTTACATCGGTGAAACTTCTGGTATCGAAAGTAACATTATGTGGGGAGTCCTTTCAACATTAGGTTATTTATATATCGTGTATGAAGTGTTTGCAGGTGACGTAGCCAAATTGGCTAAGAGCTCGAACAGCCCTGCACTGTCTAGTGCAATGTTCTTGCTAAAAATCTTTATCACCTTAGGATGGTCAATCTATCCGCTAGGTTACATGGTATTGCCAGGCAATTTGCTTTCAGGTGCATTTGAGGTAAGCTCAATCGACTTGTTCTACAACTTGGCAGATGCTATCAACAAAATTGGATTCGGCTTGGTAATTTATTCTGTTGCCGTTGCTGAAACTTCCAAAGCAAGAAAAGTAGCAGCTTAACAAAAATTGGGCTGCCTAGTCTGAAATAGACAGGCAGCCCTTTTTTTATAGCAAATGGAAAGCTACGATTACATAATTGCCGGTGCCGGATGTGCAGGATTGAGTCTTGTACATTACCTTCTAAAAAGTGATTTGAAGAACTCTAAAATTCTTTTGATCGATCCAATGGGGAATAAAATACCTGACAAAACCTGGTGCTATTGGGCTGAAAAACCTTTAGAAATACACCCACCTCAAAGCGTTCATTTTTGGAACGATCTGAGTTTTACCACACGCAAAACCAAAGTCACGAAAAACCTGGGAAAGTTGAATTACTATCACCTAAATTCTCAGGACTTTTTCAAATCCATATTTAAGAAACTAGTCGATCATCCAAATGTAAGCTTTGTTCAAGACGAAGTTTTGGAGCTAACAGAGAACTCGGAAAGCATACAAGTAATGACAAAAAGCAACGGAACTTTTCAAGCTTCACTCACTTTTGACTCAAGGTTAAAACAAGAAGATTTAGCATCGGATTCAAGCTTGAAGCAAATATTTTCCGGTTGGAGAATTAAAACTCATTCTAAGGTATTTGATCCTAAAAGCCTGACCTTAATGGAATTCTCGAAAGAAAATTCAAATCAATTTGAATTTTTTTACATTCTTCCATTTTCTGAAACAGAAGCTTTGGTGGAATTCACCTGCTATTCACAAAAAGAAATATCAGACCAAAAATTGAAGTCTACATTAAAGGCCTATTTAGTGGACCTAACAGGAGGTTCAGACTACGAAATTTCCTTCAGAGAATCTGGTGTTATCCCAATGAGCAACCGATTTGGCTCAACAAGGAATTCCAGAAGAGTCGTTAAAATCGGGACTTCTGCAGGTTGGACAAAGGCCTCAACCGGTTATACTTTTCACACCATTCAAAAAAATTGTCAAAAAATAGTAGAAAAGCTGGAGGCTCACAAGACTGACAGCTTTCAATTTGTCAGATCTCCAAGATTTATTTTCTACGACAATATTCTTTTAAATATCGCTACTAAGTGGCCGGAACAGCTTCAAGGATTATTTTTAAATCTTTTCACTACCTCTTCCGCTGACACTGTTCTTCGCTTTTTGAGTGAGGAAACCACCTTCAAGGAGGAACTTAAATTATTATCCAAGCTCCGATTCCCTATTTTCATCAAAAGCTTGTTGAAGTATGAATCGCATTGAGAAGCTGGCTAAAGCCGTTGGAATTTGCATCTGTGGGGTATTTATGCTTTTTCCCGATAGCAGCCCTGCTATTCAATTTACGTTGTTTGGAGTTATTCTACTTTCGATAGGAATTCCACACGGAGCAATCGATCATTTGATTTCCAACCCAAAAATTGACGGAAAAGGCATGGGAAGCTTTCTTCTGATTTATCTGACATTAATTGGGATTTATCTCGCAATCTGGTATTTCTTTCCTATCACGGCTCTCATTGCCTTTTTGATTATGTCGGCTTACCACTTTGGACAATCTCATTTCATTTCTGAAAATCAACCTAAAAAATATGCCTGGCTGCTCTTTATCAGCAGAGGAGGATATTTTCTTTTCGCAATTCTATTGGGTGATTGGGAAGTAACTAAGTTGATTCTATCTCCACTGGTCAATTTGGAATACCTAGGGCAATACAGGATTTTTATCTTTGTTGCATTACTTACAGCAACGATTTCGGTGCAATTCGTTTTTGGACCTAGAATAAAAAACACTCAAATTTTAGAACTACTCATTATGGGACCTATTTTTTACTTTAGCCCGCTATTGATTGGTTTTGTAGTTTATTTCGGCTTCTGGCATGCCTTGCCTAGTATGCTTGCAGAATATAAGTTCTTGTCTGGTTTTGAATCTTATAATTCTGTAAAGAAATTTGCATTTCAGCTCCTCCCCTTCACAATGATAAGCCTTTTCGGAATTGGATTAATCTTGTTTTTCGGTTTTAAGTTTCTGCAAATCAATGAGTTGGTTTTACTTTTCTTTGTCGTGATCTCTTTGATTTCATTTCCGCATATCCTCTATATGGATAGCTTTTTGAAAAAAATAGATCAAAATTGACCGGTACTCAACATCACAAGGTTACACGCTAAAAGCGCTTTGATTCCTGCAGAAGTTGCTTTTTTAAAAAATTCTGGGTTCTCCGTCCCTGGATTAAAAATAATTCTTTTTGGCTTCAGGCTTAGCAAGTAATCAATCCATTCCGCCTGATTATCAGGACCAATGTAAAGGGTAATGGTGTCGATATCTTCAAGGGCAGGTTTTAATTTTAAGTCGAGGATCCGTTTTCCAAATAACTCACCGGTCTTGATCCCGATTGGTACGAAATTTAATCCCCTCTCATCAAACATACTAGCTGCGTAATAGGCATATCTGGAAGGGTTTGTAGTCGCTCCAACTATCAATGTTTTCTTTTTAGACATTTCTGCTTCCAAAATTCCGATCCCTTTCAAATGTATCCATATGCCTATGCTTCTTAGACTCGTAAACATCTTCCAAGCGAATCATAATTCCTGTTTCTTCGACCTCTCCAAATTCGTCATTCAGCGCAGTTCCAAATGTCACCATCGTCGGAGAAAGGTTCATATAGGTATTGATTAAAGGAGGAATATTCTCTCCATACGCCCGGATTCTGCTATTCAGTTCTTTGTATCCTTCTTTGTAATCAAGACCGACAAAAGGATTTGGTTCATTTGGAATATTGGTTTCATACCCAAGTTTTAGTCCTTGTTTCGGCCAAACGAGATTTTCCCGATCAGGAAAATAATGGTTCATGAATCGCAAGAGCAAATCCCGCGCTTCACGATTATAATGCGGGTACATAGTCACTTTTCCAAACAGGTACTTCACGTCCGGATTCAGCAAAACAACCGCTCCCAATCCATCCCAAAGATTATCAAGACTGAAGATCCCTTTTCTGTTGTCTAAGGCTGGCTGGTATTTAGGCTGCACAAAAGATCTACCTAATTCAATTGTAAAAGGAATATAATCCTTTACAAATTTCTCCGAAAAGTCAAATAAATGGGTGGTTGAAAGATTAAGAGAACCATCCGGCTTTATTGCTTCTTTACATTTTATTAGCCTGTATCCTGCTACTATTTCTTCATCTTCTGGATTCCAAGTGACCAATTGTTCATAGCATTTTTCACAAGTATCATTTTCATCCAAGTCAAGTTCCATACCCGTTCCTCCTCCTGCTGCCCTAAAAGTGAGTTCTCTTAATCGCCCGATTTCTCTGACCACATTGGGAGCATTGTGAAAATCAACCAAATAGACAAGGTTGTCTCCATTATTGGAGTATCGGAGAAATCGGTCCGGATTAAGCTCCCTCTTCAGTAATTCTCTATCTACAGCCGGTATTATTTCCTCTTCCTTATTCATGGGTTGATCCTAAGTCGTACACTATTTTCTTGATGTGTTCTGCCCATTGCGATTCGGATTTACTTGAATCTAGGCTTTGGTAGGGTAATAGGTCTCCAACTAGGATTACTACTTTCTGGCCTCTTTGTTTATACATTTCGTCGGCCAAATAAAACATTTCAAGGTTAGCCTTTATCCCCAATTTCTTTCTCAAGTGAGCCAAATTGTAGAAAAATTTGGAATTATTACCCGATATAAAACAAGGTAGGATATCTTTTTTGTATTTCTTTGCCTTAGCTACAAAGCTCTTTTTCCAAACCAAATCCCTGATTCCATCTTCAAATTTTCTGGATACTAGCCCTGCCGGAAAAATCAGAACTGCATATCCTTCAGCATAAGCTTTTTCCACCAAGGCGGCGGTTTCTTGCGAGTTTTTACCGAATTTATTTACAGGTATAAAAATTGGTTGGAAATTCTCAAAATTCATCAGAACATCATTCACCAAAAATCGAATATCCGGTCTGATTTTGCCGATTGCATGAATCATCGCTATGCCGTCCACCCCTCCCAAAGGATGGTTTGCCGCTAAAATAACCCCTCCAGTTTTAGGAACTCGCTCACCTCCCACCAACTCTACATCAACTTGAAATTCATTAATAACAGCGCTTGAATATTCTATTCCGTGCAAATGTTGAGTTTTCGCCATCACTTCATTCATCCAGTCCTCATGAACTACTCTCTTGATATAAGACAATACAAAACCAGGCATCCAGCGCAGTAAAGCAGGGTTTTTCGCAGCTATAGCTTTCTCAACATCAATAAACTTCTTAGACATAAGCTTGGGTTACTGCTTAATTGGATTGGGTAGATTGGTAGGTTGATTCGGATATTCAAAATCATTTGAAAATAAGGCTAAAATTTCAGAATACCAGCCTTAATCACTTACAGGACATTGGCAATAATATTAACAGTACTGAAAACCAATCCCCTTATTTTCTTGTCTTAGATAGAAATAACTCATATGAATTTAGTCTTGACCGTAAGCACGTCCGGAATTGGTTGGGAAAAATTGAAAGGCCTTTATACTGCCTTCGATAATCTTATCCTCCCGGTGCGTAACCTTGAAAAAGCGAAGAGCTTGATAGCAAAACTTCCCGAACAGCGGAAAATCCACCTTGTCGAGATGGATCTGGCTGACATGAAAAGCGTAGAGAAAGCGGCTAATCAAATCGCATCGGAATTTCCAAAAATCGATGTTTTGATCAATAACGCCAGAGGAATGTTTCCGGGAGGAAGACGGACAAAAGATGGATTGGATCAATCTTTCGCAGTCAATCATTTAGGGCCTTTTATCCTGACCAAAACTCTTCTTCCAAACCTATTGGCAGCAAGAGGGAAAATCATCAATGTCAGCTCTGAGGCTCATCGTATTGCGAAAGTAAGTAAGGTTGATTTGGGACTTCTCCGATCTGTCAATACAATTCACGCCTATTCTAATGTTAAACTTTATAATATTTTGATGAGCCGATTTCTGGCAAATCAATATAAAAATGAGGGCTTGAAATCATATTCGCTGCATCCTGGCTCAGTGAGAACAGCTTTCGGTTCGGATTCCGGTACGATTTCAAAAGCAGTAATTAGAGCAACCCAACTTTTATTTATTTCTCCGAAAAAGGGTGCTGAAACCGGAATTTTTATAGCGACCGAACCTTCAGAAAAACTTATCAACGGGGCTTATTATGTGAGAAAAAAAGCAAAGTCTCCTTCCAATCTTGCAATGGACAACGAATTGGGTCAAAATCTCTGGAACTTCAGCGAAGAAATTCTCATAAAAATCCTTTCCTGAATATTTCCTTATTTTTGCTTCCTCAAATCAGAACAACACGCATGAAAGAATCAATTCAGTCCCTCAGTCCAGGTATTTGGGAGGATTACGAACTTATCGATACGGGAGGATTTGAAAAACTGGAGCGATTTGGGAAGTTTATTCTCAGCCGACCAGAGCCGCAAGCAATTTGGGACAAAAGTCTGCCAGAATCAGAATGGAGAAAACTTGCTCATGCCCACTTTGCCAAAGAAAAAAGCAATCCTGAAAAAGGCCAATGGGAACAACTTCAGCCAATGCCGCAGAACTGGCAAATCGGATATACCAATCCGGAAGGCCTGAAAATGAGTCTTAGCCTTGCGCTGACCTCCTTCAAACATATCGGACTTTTCCCCGAGCAAGCCGTCAATTGGGATTATATCTACCAAACGGTAAAGCGCAGTACGGTGAAGAATCCAAAAGTTCTCAACCTCTTTGCCTACACAGGAGCTGCAAGTGTTGCAGCAAAAGCTGCCGGAGCTGATGTCACTCACCTGGATTCTGTCAAACAGGTCGTGACCTGGTCCAAACACAATATGGAAGCATCAGGGCTGGATGGTATCCGCTGGATGGTTGATGATGCGATGAAGTTCATCAAACGGGAAGCCCGCCGTGGAAATAAATACCAGGGAATCATCCTTGATCCTCCGGCTTACGGTCGTGGACCAGAAGGAGAAAAGTGGATTCTCGAAGAGCAAATCAACGAAATGTTGAAGGTTTGCTCTGAAATCATGGATCCAAAAGATCATTTTCTGCTATTGAATATGTACTCTCTAAGCTTTTCATCCCTGATTGCCGCCAACCTGATCAGATCCAATTTTGGAAAAGTTCAGAATCCTGAGCATGGTGAATTATATCTGGAGGACAGATATGAAAAGAAACTTCCACTGGGCGTATTCTTCCGCTTTTCAAGTTTTTGAACCTAAGTTAAAAAATGAATAACCGCCAGCTTTTTTTGCACCATTTAGCTCAAACAACGGATTTCCCATTGATGATTGAGGTGGAAAAAGCGGAAGGGGTTTGTCTTTTTGGTCCAAACGGTGAAAAGTACATAGACCTGATTTCCGGAATTGGCGTGAGTAATGTCGGGCACCGCCATCCAAAGGTTTTAGAAGCTATTTACCAGCAACTTGACAAATACCTGCACCTGATGGTGTATGGCGAATACGTTCAAAGCCCTCAAACTTTGCTTGCAAAAGCGCTTTGCGACACCTTGCCGGATCATTTGGACAATGTATATCTGGTCAATAGCGGTTCGGAGGCTGTCGAAGGTGCAATGAAACTTGCCAAGCGTTTTACAGGAAAGCCTAATTTCATTTCCTGTGTAGATGCCTACCACGGAAGTTCCCACGGTTCATTGAGTGTTGGCGGAAATGAAGTGTTCAAGCGGGCATATCGGCCATTGCTTCCGGGAATAAGTCATATTCATTATGGGAGCTATTCTGATTTAGAGAAAATAGATTCAGATACCGCAGCGGTAATCGTTGAAACGATTCAGGGTGAAGCCGGAATTCGGGTAGCGTGTAAAGCGTATTTTAAGGCTTTCCGAAAGCGATGCGATGAAACCGGAACGCTCTTAATCCTGGATGAAATCCAATGCGGATTTGGCCGAACCGGAAAATTCTGGGCGTTTGAGCATTTTGAAATTATTCCGGACATGGTTGTTTGTGCCAAAGGAATGGGCGGAGGAATGCCGATCGGGGCGTTTGTTGCAAATAAAGAAGTGATGGCCGTTTTCAAAAACAATCCGCTTCTTGGCCATATCACCACTTTTGGAGGTCATCCGGTCAGTTGCGCTTCATCATTGGCCACCATCCAAATTTTGCTCGAAGAAAATCTGATCGATCAGGTGGAGAGCAAAGCCAATCTGATCAAAAACTTATTGGTTCACCCGAAAATCAAATCAATCCGAAACAAAGGATTAATGATGGCGGTAGAATTTGAATCTTTTGATGTTCTGAAACCAATCATTGACAGGGCGATCGAACTGGGAGTTATTACTGACTGGTTTCTATTCTGTGACGATTCAATGCGAATCGCACCACCACTGACAATTACCGAAGTCGAAATCAAAGAAGCTTGCGCACTAATTTTGAAAGCGATTGAGGAGAGTAAATAATAAAATTCATCTATGAAAAAAGTCGGGATTATCCTCGGATCAATCGTTTTGCTTCTGGTTTTCGGAGTTCTCGTATTGATTTTGCTTCATTCACCCCAATATGATGGGGATCAAAAAATCGATGGTCTCAATTCAGAAGTTGAAGTCATCTTTGACAAATTCGGAGTGCCTCATATTTTTGCTCAAAATCCAGAAGACGCATATCGGGCTTTGGGATATGTCCATGCTCAGGATCGGCTTTTTCAGATGGAAATGATGCGGAGAGTTGGCTCCGGAACTCTAGCCGAACTTCTTGGTCCGGATGTCCTGGATATTGATAAGTTTTTCAGGACCTTGGGAATTCCAAAACATGCCAGAGAAAGCAATGAAGCTTTCCTTAAAGAAGCGGATTCTCCCTGGAAATCAGCAGCTGAAGCATACGCTGCCGGTGTCAACGAATTCATTGCAGAGGGAAGACTTCCAATTGAGTACACACTTTTGGGAGCAAAGCCGAGGGAATTCACATCGGAAGACATGCATTCGATTACAGGTTACATGGCTTTCACTTTTGCAATGGGTTTGAAAACAGATCCTTTGGTGACCAAAATGGCTCGTGAACTTGGGAACGAATATTTGGCGGCACTTTCCGTCCAGACTTTACCAGAACATTATGTGATTCAGGTTCATTATCCGGATTCACTATTGGCACCCAAAACTGAAAACCCAAGCCTTATCAGCATGCTGGATAAACTTCCCGTTCCGCTTTTAGAAGGATCTAATAGCTGGGTAATTTCAGGTTCCCGAACTGCCAGTGGCCAGGTGCTTTTTGCAAATGACACTCATATTGGTTTTTCATCCCCGTCAGTCTGGTATGAGGCGCATATCGAATATCCCGGCTATAGTTTCTATGGAAATCACTTGGCCGGCTTGCCTTTTGGCTTGGTCGGGCATAGCCGACATCACAGCGTAGGACTGACGATGTTTGAAAATGACGATCAGGACTTTTTCGAAGAAAAACTTAATCCATCCAATCAAAATGAAGTATTGATCGGAGACAGTGCAACTGCAATTATAATGCGAACGGAAACCATTGCTGTGAAAGGTCAAGATCCGGTTGAATTTGAAATCCGTGAAACTGTTCACGGGCCGATCATGAATCCAGTCGTGCCGGAAATCGCAGCCTTAACTGAGAACCCTGTTTCTTCTTGGTGGGTCTATATTTTGGAACCAACTAAAGCGCTGGAGGCCATTTACAAAATCAACCATGCGGAATCCATGCAGGATGTTGCGGATGCTTCTTCACTGATTCACGCGCCGGGATTGAATATTATGTACGGTGACAAAGCTGGAAACATTGCGTGGTGGGCTGCTGCAAAGCTTCCAATCCGCGGAGAAAAAGTACATTCCAAAATCTTCGCTGACGGTTCCGATCCCGGGTCACAGCCGCAGGGCTGGTACCCTTTCTCAGTCAATCCTCAGAGCATTAATCCCGAAAGCGGATTTGTAGCTTCGGCAAACAATCAGCCTGATTCGATGAGCAACGGCGTACTTTTCCCTGGCTACTATTATCCCGGTGATCGCTACAATAGAATCGCAAGAACAGTCGCGAGTCGGGAAGATTGGGATCTCGAATCAATCAAATCACTTCAATTGGAAACTTTGAATGAAACCCATCCTAAGAATGCCAAATTCCTGCTTTCGCATATCAAGCAGGAGGAATTTCAAGAACAATCTGATATTCTCAATAAACTTCAAAATTGGGATGGAAATCATGATCTAACTAGCGAGGCTCCTACTCTTTTCTACAAATGGACTTACCATACGCTTAGGCTGGCGATGGAAGATGAACTAGGCAAAGATGCTTTTGAAGCGTATTTGGGAACTTTTATGATGATCAGAAGCACAAAGCATTTCCTAAATTTTGAAGCAAATCCTTGGTGGGATGATCGCTCAACAGAATCAGGAGAAACCCGGGAGATGATTATTACTAAAGCACTCGAAATTTCTATGGCGGAATTGACCACTCAGTTTGGTCCGAATTCGGATGATTGGAACTGGGAAAAAGCCGTCATTGCTGAGCACCCTCACCCGCTTGGAGCAAAAAAACCATTGGATAAAATCTTCAATGTGAAAACCGACCCAATCCCGGCAAATGAGGAATCCGTAAATAAACTTGCCTTCAGAATGAATGGAGAGGGAATTTACAAAGTCATCTCAGGGCCTGCAATGAGAATCATTCTGGACTTTTCGGACGTGGAAGGTTCCGTTTCAGTCCTGCCAACCGGACAAAGCGGAAACCGATTCAGCAAGCATTATTCCGATCAGGCGAAGCTTTATGCGAAAGGAAAATATCGTCCTCAATTAATGAACGAAGCAGAAATCCGGAATAAGGCAAAGAGTACCTTAATACTTTCCCCAAAATAAACCGGAGAGGTAAGGGGTTAAAGGTTAATGGTTAAAAGGGTAAGGGTTTAAAGGTTAATCACTTAAACCTTAATCTTTAAACATTAAAACGGGAATCAAACTTTGAGACGAGAAATGGGGTTAGGTAGGAAAATAGGTAGCTATGAAAAATAAGGTCGAGAAGAAATACGCGGTAGAAAAGAGCGAGGAAGATTGGAAAGATATTCTTGATCCTCAATCTTATAAAGTTTTAAGAGAAAAAGGTACCGAGCGACCCTTTACTGGTCAGTACAATCTCAACAAAGAAACCGGCATATACGAGTGCAAAGCCTGTGGAAATGAGATTTTCCATTCCTCCAAAAAGTTTGACAGTGGATGCGGCTGGCCAAGTTTCACCGAGCCGGTTCGACCAGATGCGATCGATGTCCACATGGACAATTCACATTTTATGATTCGCGAAGAAATTCTTTGCGGCAACTGTGGCGGCCATCTTGGTCATCGATTCCCAGATGGACCCAAAGATCAGGGCGGAATTCGGTATTGTATTAACTCTGTGAGCTTGGATTTTAAAGAGGCGAAGGGGAAATAATCAAGATCCAAAATCCTTTTTCAAAAGTCAGCGTGAGGTTCAGGTTAGTTTTACAATCTGAAACATTATATTAATGAAATCATTTCCAACATGTTATGTCCAAGCAAGAGCTAATAAGCCTCACTTTAGAAATTGTCACAAAATTACCACCTGAGAAAATTCAGGAGGTTAAAGATTTTGCCGATTTCATGTTGAAAAAAGTGGAAGATGAAATTCTTCAAAAAGGCCTAAACGAATTTGTTCTAAAAAGCAAATCATATGAATTCATGAGTGAAGAAGAGGATTTGTATACTGTTGAGGATTTGAAAGAAAAGTATAAATGAAAAAGGGAGAAATTATTTTGATCCCATTTCCCTTTACTGATCAAAAAGGTTCAAAAAATAGACCTGCCCTTGTTTTGATAGCCAGCCAATTGGATGTAACTGTTGCATTCTTTTCAACCCAATTCAAATGGAATGAACCATTCGATTTAATTGTAAAACCTAGTGAAGAAAACGGCTTAAAAAAAGATTCTTTATTGAGGACAACTAAAATTGCAACAATTTTAGAAATCTATGGTAATCGGAAAACTAGGAAATCTTTCTGATGAAAAGTTGACCGAATTAGATTCTAATTTAAAATCAGCTTTTCTACTTCATTAAGCCCAAGCTCAAACAATCCCCTTCTCGGGATACTTTCCAGTTACAGTCTTGGCAAAAGCTTTTAACTCCTCGATCTGCTCATCCATTTTACCAGTTGGATAGAGGCAAGGCCCGATTCCGGCTTCTTTTTTCTTATAGTCTAAGTACCCCACCACTACAGGGACTTCAGCTCCAAGTGCAATATGATAAAATCCCGATTTCCACTTAGTCACTGCACTGCGAGTTCCTTCCGGAGTCACCATCACCACTAAGTCATCAGACTCTTTCAGCATGGTGATCATTGCTTCGGTGTAGGTTTGCTTTCTTCCTCCTGGAATGCGTTTCCGATCGATTCCAATTCCACCAAGTCCTTTGATCAGCCAACCCAGCGGACCAACCATTGCTTCCTGCTTAATGGTGAATTTGACAGGAATATCCATGAGGTAAAATGCTGCACGTGCATAAAATAAATCCCAGTTGGAGGTGTGAGGAACAGCAATAAGCACAGCCTTTTTTACACCTTTCGGCCAATTATTATTGAGCGACCAACCTGAAATCCAGAATATAAATCGGGAAATTAAAATCATCATATGCTTACTGACTTTTGGGTTTTTGCTGCAAGTTCTAAAATTGAGGGATTTTCTTCTATGTATTGCATGGTGCGATCGTATCCGGCTTGAAAGAGTTCAGGTGCTTTCTTAATGTCAAAAACACCATATTTCCCCAAACCAGAAGCTTCGATAAAGAAATCACACTTCGACTCCCGGCTGTAAACATTATAATTCATTGCCATGATTACTGATCGTTCGATCAGGTTTTTCATATTTCGAATATTTAATTCTTCAGGCAGATGGTTGCAATTTACACCAATCACATAATCGCAAATTCCATCCAAAGGCTCAATAGGAAGGTTGTTTAAAATACCTCCGTCAACCAAATGTTTATTTCCGATCACAATCGGCTCAAACATTCCAGGAACGCAAGCAGAAGCCATAATTGGTTTAATCAACTCCCCCTCGGAAAAGTACACCGACTTTCCTCTGCTGATATCCGTTGCTGCTACTGTTAGTGGTATTTTAAGCTTTGAAAATTCATTGTGCCCAAGATAAATCTTAAACAGATTTTCCACCGTGTCCATTTTCAGGATTCCTTTCCAGGAAATTGCCGGACGCATGAATTTAAAAAAGTTAGTCGCTACGATTATTTTAAGAATTTCCTCGGGCTCATATCCCTCGCAATACATCGCTCCGGCAATTGCTCCTGCTGAGGTGCCGGAAACTTTTGTTGGAAAGATGCCAACTTCATTTAGTCCTTTTAGCACACCCAAATGTGAGATGCCGCGAACCCCACCTCCTGAAAGCGCTAAACCGATTGTCAAATTAGATTTCATTGAGCTTAAACGTTTGGTCGAGTCTTACTCCTTTATCCGTCATTTTCACTGTGCAGCACTCATTCACCGGGTCATGTTCGAAAAATAGGATCCATCCTTCTTTGGCTGCATCTTCCAAAAATCTGGCTTTTTCATCCATTGTCAATAGTGGACGAGTATCATATCCCATCACATATGGAATCGGAATATGTCCCACCGAAGGCAGTAAATCGGCTACAAAAACAACCTTTTTACCTTTGTATTGAATCATAGGAAGCATCTGCTTATCTGTATGTCCATCAACTGTCATGAAGTCAAAACCGGGAAACAAGGTTTTTTGATCTAAATCGAAATATTTCAAATAACCCATTTCCTGGATTGGAAGAATATTTTCCGAAAGGAAGGAAGCTTTCTCTCTAGGATTGGGAACTGTTGCCCATTTCCAATGTGCTACGTTTGACCAATACGTGGCACGAGGAAAAGTCATTTCGTATTGGCCATGAGAACCATAACCAACTCCGCCGCCACAATGATCAAAATGCAAGTGGGTTAAAAAGTTGTCCGTAACCTGATGAAAGCCTATTCCGATTTCCTGAAGACTTTTAGCAAGAGTGTGTTCCCCATGGAGATAATAATGCGAAAAGAATCTGGCGTCTTGCTTGTTACCGATTCCATTATCAATCAGAACAACGCGATCACCCTCAACAACCAGCAAACAACGCATCGCCCAGTTGCAAAGATTATTATCATCGGCAGGATTGGTCCGTGACCAAAGTGTCTTAGGAACGACCCCAAACATTGCACCTCCGTCCAGTTTGAAAAATCCGGTATTGACAGTGTATAATTCCATTTGAATTTATTAAGTCGTTTTTTGAGAGAAGAATGAGTGAAGCAATCTCAAAAAAGACCATTTCTTGGTTTCTTAAATCAATGACATTATTCTTAATCTAATCAAAACCCCGAAGTAATCTTCGAATTGGGAGATTCCTTCGGGGTTTACACAAACATTCAAGAACTATAAAAGGAAAAGCTTCCCCTCTAAATTACCTTTACTCCACTACAACACCCATCGAGCAAAACTTGTCAATGCGCTGATCAATTCTCTTTTCAGGTTTGACCTTGTCCAATTCCTTAAGTGCTTTCTGAATAGCTGCTTTGATAGTAGCGGCCATCCACTTCATATCTTTATGTGCTCCGCCAAGTGGCTCTGGAATAATATCATCTATTAGGCCATTACCCTTCATATCCATCGCAGTAAGTTTCAGCGCTTCAGCTGCTTGCTCCTTGTAATCCCATGATCTCCACAAGATCGAAGAACAAGACTCAGGAGAAATCACAGAATACCATGTATTTTCCAACATCAGAACACGGTCTCCGATTGCGATACCTAGTGCTCCACCTGAAGCACCTTCACCGATGATGATGCAAATAACCGGTACTTTCAGCATGAACATATCGCGGATATTACGGGCTATAGCTTCACCTTGACCTCTTTCCTCTGCTTCCAATCCAGGAAATGCACCCGGAGTATCGATCAGAGTGACGATTGGCTTTCCAAATTTCTCAGCCATTTTCATGAGTCGGAGCGCTTTTCTATAGCCTTCAGGGTTAGCCATACCAAAATTGCGTTCTTGGCGCTGCTTGGTATTTCTTCCTTTTTGCTGACCAATAAACATTACAGAACGACCATCAATGTCGCCTAGTCCACCGATCATGGCTTTGTCATCTTTCACATTTCTATCTCCGTGAAGTTCAATAAAGTCATTCGTGATCTCGTAGATATAATCTAGCGCATACGGCCGATCAGCATGTCTGGACAACTGTACTCGCTGCCAGCGAGTAAGGTTTAGAAAAGTCTCTTTTTTCAAGGCAAGGATTTTTTCTGCTAACGAATGTATATCAGAGCTTAAATCGATATTTCGACCCTTGGCCAAGTCCTTCATTTCCTGAAGTTTCTGCTCTAAATCAGCGATTGGTTTTTCGAATTCTAATACCATTTTGGTGATTTTTGAAAGGCACAAAGATAGGGAATATACATGATAGAAAAACTCTTTGGTGTAATCCTGTGCCAATATTGAAAGTTGAAAATTATGTAACTGAAATAGAATTAGATAGACCCACTATTAAAAAATAATTAATAGAGGTGTTGTGTGAAAGATTCAAATACCTACATTTGCATCACTTCAAACGAGAAGGACAAAAAAAACAAACGGAGTGGTAGTTCAGCTGGTTAGAATGCCTGCCTGTCACGCAGGAGGTCGCGGGTTCGAGTCCCGTCCATTCCGCTTTTAAAGCCTTGAGATATCAAGGCTTTTTTTGTTTTCAAGCTTGTAAGTTTTTTTTGAGCAGCTCACCTTTTACTTTGAGATCTCAATGGTTAAAAGGCTTCAGATTATTTTCACAACAAGGTCTCTTAGAATATCATAAAAAAATCACTGACCGTATTCTGATCAGTGGTTTCAAAAGATTAAACTTTCAAAATTCCTCCCTCCGGAGGCCTTTCTCCCAGTTCCAGCTATCTCGCAAGGAATCTTCCAAGGTAAATTTTGGATACCATCCCAAGACTTTATTGATTTTTTGGGTATCTGCCCAAATCTTAACCACATCTCCAGGTCTCCTAGGTCCTATTTGGTAATTTAATTTTAAGTCATTTACTCTTTCAAAAGTCTGAATCACCTCCAAAACCGTATTTCCATTCCCTGTTCCTACATTAAAAACCTCATAGGAATCAATCGGTTGCTTTTCCAGAAATGCCAATGCTTTCACATGTGCATCAGCCAGATCAACAACATGGATGTAATCACGGACGCAGGTTCCGTCAATTGTATCATAATCATCTCCAAAAATCGTAACCTTTTCACGGATACCAGCCGCAACTTGGGTAACAAAAGGAACCAAATTACTCGGAACACCCGACGGTAACTCGCCAATTTTTGAAGTTGGATGAGCGCCAATCGGATTGAAATAGCGAAGAGATATCACTCGCATTCCAGGCTTGCTAGCCACAAAATCCTTTAGGATATCCTCACAGATTTTCTTTGTGTTTCCATAGGGACTTTCAGCATCCTTTCGAGGTGTCTCCTCAGTCACAGGAAGTTCATCAGCTTGTCCATAAACCGTGCAAGAAGAAGAAAAAACGAGGTCTTTAATTCCTTTGTCCTTCATGAAATCAAGCAAAACAACCAGAGAACCCACATTATTATGATAATACTTCAAAGGAAGTTTGGTGCTTTCGCCCACTGCTTTGAATGCTGCGAAATGGATCACTCCGCCTAACTTGTGTTCGGCTGCAATTTTGTCAAGTAATCGTCTGTCACTGCAATCTCCAAAGTAAAAGCGCAATCTTTTGCTAGTGATTTCCTCCAATCTATCTATTACATCAGAATTGGAATTGGATAAATCATCGATAATGATTGGTTCAAAGCCTGAGTTTACTAATTCAACTGCTGTGTGAGAACCGATGTATCCGGCTCCTCCAGTGATTAAAATCTTTTTCATAAGAAGGTTAAAAATGTTTCGCCCATAAAACTATTTAAAACTTTAGACTTTGGAATCATTACTGCAAACAATCATCGAATAAGTGTAAATGATCCCTTTTGGTCTATGAAAACTTCCTCGTTTCCTTCGAAATATTCGAACTTTAAATAATAGGAATAGACTCCAGGTGGAACAAGATCATTCTTAAATCTACCAGCCCAGCCTTCAATTCCCGAGTATAATAATTCACCCCAGCGATCCCAAACCATCAACTCATAGGTAATAGTGCAATTTGAAACAGGTGCTAAAGGCCCTTTTTCAGGATCAAATCCAGTAGGCATTCTTACCTGAGGTACTGCTAGGGAAACAGTTCCTGTTCCTGAGACAGTACATCCATTGGAATCTGTCACAGTCACTTTAAAATCTCCGGAGGAAAGTTGGTCCAAGTTTTTACCGATGGATCCGTCTTCCCATAAATAGAAATATGGGGCAGTACCACCTGATGGAATTGCCTCCAATTCTCCGTCCAGTCCATCTGGGCAACCAGGGCTTGCCTCCTGAAATGTTAATGTCAATGGATCCGGCCCTGTAATTTCACCCTCCACCGGCAGCGTACAACCTCTTGAGTCAAGGACAGTCAATGAGAATTCCCCCATCGGGAAATCGAAAATGGTTAACCTATTTGCATCCCAGATTGAGTTCTGACCCACAACTGTAAATGGCGGAGTACCTCCTGAAATTCCAAAACTTACAGAACCATCCTCAGATTCAGCGCAAGAAACTGGATTCGCCAAGATCTGACCGGAAATTTCAAGAGCTATTGGTTCTTTTATTTCAATGGTGAGCAATTCAAAATCGCATCCTGAAGCGTCTGCAATGGTTATTTCATAGATTCCAGGTTCCAGATTCTCCGCCCTGCTCTCTTTCAGGCTTGGATCATGTGACCAAGAATAAGTATAGATTCCCGAGCCACCACTTGGAGTTAATTTGATGAATCCATCGGAAACGCCCGGGCAAGCCGGGTCTTGTATGTTTGCCTGATTGGCTTTGAATTCAGGGTAAATTTCCAGTTTAAGTACTTCAGAAACTCCCTTGCATGCTCCATTTACTTTGCTACTTTCCTCAAAAAATAAGGTTTTAACCGATGCATTGAGATTCCAGACAACTTCAATTTTTTCTGAATTCTGGCCGGAAAGAATCTGACCCCCGATTATGGTCCATGCGTAAGCCCGATCATTTGAAGGAAAAGGAACGCTGTAAACCAAATTGCCAACCTGAGCTCCGCAAATTCCACTTGGACCTTCCGGCAATCCTGGTTCAATCTTATCAGTGATTTCTACTTTCAACTCAACCAATTTACCTTGACAACCAAACTCATTCAAAGGAATTGCCTTGACAAAAGCTGTTAAATTTGGAGCTCCCCATTTGATGGTTATAGTTGAATCAGTTTCGGAAATGATCGTCCCTCCTTCTACTTCCCAATAGGTTGATTTTACTCCCACTTTATTTTCTAAAACATAGGTGAATTCATCAATCTCAGGGCAGACAGATTTAGGCCCGGCTATTTCTGCGCTGACCTTTTTTACCTCCACATCAAAAGTAAATTCCTCCTTTTGATCACATCTTCCGCTGCCCGTGGAAGCTAGAACCTTAACTTTAAATTTGCCTTCCTTTTTAAAGGTGTGGGGTACTTCCTGCCCCTTAACCAAAGGTGTTCCATCTCCAAAATCCCAAGCAAAATCGGTAAAAAGTGAATTATCTGGCAGAATTTTCCAAAGGCCTTCCTGATTAAGGCAAGCGACTTTATCACCTTCTACATCAAAATCATACTTGGTTTCTATTTCGTATTGGATCTTTTCCAATTGAGCTCCAATGGCAAAACCGTACGCTTCGATAGATCCGGATCCATAAGCATATCCAATAAATCCTTCGGGATTTGAAAGGGAATTTACTCCTTTATTGATTTGAACCTGAGCATACGCAAAGTCAACACCAGGAACCGGTTTAAACTGGGATCCAATATTTTGCCCATTTAACAATGTTTGATTTTCAGCACCTTTTGGTACAATCACATTCAGGAAATGTTCGATGTCCTGATTAAAGCTGCCTGCAAGTTTTCCGGAGGAAAAAATCAAAGATTCCATTCTTTGGCTATTCGGCGTGTATGAAATGATTGAGGGATCTCCCAACGCCGCTGCTCCAAACTCATTACAAAATCCGCTTTTTGTAACCACTGCTACTGAAGAAGGCTTAGAAGTTTCGATCGCTACAACTTCATTTTTACCAAACTCAAACTTTAGAAACTTCCCCGCATCTACCGTCCCTATCAGTTGACCATTCACTCTTACCTGAGTTCCGTTTTGCGATGCCAAAACTTTTACGATTTCACCGGAAGTGCGGCCTCTCCAAGGAATATGAATGTAAGATTTTCCCCAAGTATTGAGTGGATAAGCTTGCTGAAACAAATGATCTCCAGTGCTTCCGCAATCTCCCACACTCGTCATTTTATTCCCACCGAAAACTGCAATATTCTTACATTCTCCAGTTTCACCGTTCAACACTCTAACTGTGGAACCTGTCAAATCACCATCTGCTTTGATTTGATAGCTATCCCCCTCATTCAAAGTCACAAAGATCGGGGATCCTGCAGGGACGGTATTGACTGTTCGGGCAGATGGAATTATTTCAATTTTGGTGTCGTTTTCAATCGCTACCACCAGGAGGGTACTTTCAAAATTTCGATTACTTCCCGGTGATTGACCGGGCCCGAATACATCATGGTGGGCCATCACCATATATTCCTTGCTCAGTGAATTGACAGGTAAAACAACTGTACCATCCGTACTGTATTCTCTGCCGTTGATGGCATGTACAGCGATGTTGCCGGAGGAACTTATGTAAAGACTCTTAAATTCTTTCTCACCAGAACTCCTTACAATCAAATTCTCAGATTCACCGTCAAATTCTTTGATTAATTGCTGGCCTGCTTCCAATGAAAAAGGAATGGATTGTTTTGGAGTACGAATGACCCCGCTTGTTTTTTCATTCGCAGTAATAATAACAATGGCTTTGTCTCTTCGGGGCGGTGTTGAGTTTGGTGTGGTGTTGTTATCCATGAAACCCACATAAAATTCTTTTCCCAGCGTACTGAGCTGGGCAAAAGCACTAGTGCTGAACATAAGTATGATCAGTAAAAAACCACATCGAAAAATCAGTCCCTTAGGATTTGTCATTCCTCCCCTGCTTCAACTCACCGAAATTTACCTTATCAGGGTGAAAGTTCCTCGTTTATCTATTACTTCTATTTTCTCTACCAAAAGGAAGGTATATCTCATGAGATACGAATACGAACCGGTTGGAACCTTCTCTCCTCCAACTAATCCATCCCAACCTGAATTTCCGGTATAAATCAATTGGCCCCATCGGTTGTAGATCCATAACTCAAAATCAATCTCACAGTTTGAGACACCTTTATATAATTCTTCATTCTGAGGGTTGAAACCTGTAGGCATTCTCACTTCAGGTGATTTTTCAAGTACTTCTCCAGTTCCCAAACTTACACATCCGATTTGGTCTGTAACAGATACATTGTAGTTTCCTTTCGGCACTCCTATCAACTGATTCCCAAAGGCTGATTGATTCTCCCAAGTATAAACGTAGGGTGCCATGCCGCCTGCAGGGAATGCAAACAATTCACCATTACTTCCTCCGGGACAAGCAGGTTTTTCCAATCTCACTTCAACTTCTAAGGCTGTTGGTGAACCTATTTCAAAAGCCACAGGGATCGAACAACCGTTGGAATCACTTACCATCCATTCGTATTTCCCCTGTGGAATAGTCGTGAGATTAAGTTGGTTAGAGAATATTTTGCTCCCTTGGAAATCTACCGAATAAGGCGGAACTCCCCCTGATATTTCAAAATCCACAGATCCATCCGGTTTTCCATAGCATGATGTTCCTGATGAATTAATCGAAATTAAAGCCAAAGGTTCTGGTTCTGTTATTTCTAAATTCTCCAACTTAATCTCGCATCCTAATTGGTCCAGAATAGTTACCGAATAGGTTCCCGAAATCAGCCCCGTTGCTTTATTTGATTTTAAAATAGGATCGTGAGACCAAGTGACTAAATAAGGGGACGCCCCTCCTGTAATTTCTAATTCGATTTCCCCAGAATTTGTGCCTGAGCAACCTACCAAAGCCAATTCTTTAATCTTCGCTTCAAACAAAAGACCTACTTTAACTTCCAGATCTTCTGATATACCTGCGCACAGCTGATCGATAAGACTAAACTCCCGGTAGCTAATAATTCCTGTAATGCCTGGCTTATCCCAATTGATTTCTACCTCTCCTTCATTTTTGCTAGAAACAATCTGACCACCGGAAACTTGCCATTCATATCCTCGTCCGGGGGATGGATTTCCAGCTGTATACAAGTGCGTAATGGATGGATCAAAGCAGATCGTTTGTTCTCCTTCCGGAAGCTCCGCTACGATTTTTTGGTTGATGACAACTTCTAATACAATTTCTTCACCTTTGCATCCATTCTTATTATAAGGAGTTGCCATTACTTTAGCTAAATCATTTGCCGGGCCCCAATTAACCAAAATTGAATCTCCATAATTTTCGAGAATGGTGCCTCCTTCGACCTTGAAGACAATTGACCCTACATCCTCATTTTTTTCAAGTTTATAAACCACCTCCTCGACCGCCGGACAAACAGATGTTTCTCCGAGAATTTCTGCACTCAGATCAAAAACTTCAACCTCAAAAAGTACTTCTTCCTGTTGATCACAAGAATTTGGGCTCAAAGCCGATACTACCTTTATCTCATATATTCCTGGTTCTGAGAAAGTATGGACGACTTCTTTTCCTACAATCGGGTCAGTTCCATCTCCAAAATCCCATACGAAATAGGTAAAATCAGGATTTTCAGAATTGATTGTCCAAGCTCCCTCTTGGTTTTGACATGCAATATTTTCGCCTTCTACCTCGAACTCATATTCAGCCTCAGTAGTAAAGTTGAGGTTGTCTAGGGCAGCACCCACTGCAAAACCATAAGACTCGAGAAAGCCAAATCCATACACATAAGCAGTAAAGCCCTCGCGATTAGTAAGCTGATGAACGCCTTGGGTAATATTAATTCTCGCATACGAGAATGTTGGGTCACCAGATACAGGAAAGAACCTAGTTCCAAGGTTTTGACCATCGAGAATAGTCAAATTTTCACTTCCTTTCCTCACAACAATGTTCACATAATGGGATACAATTGATGGTAAACTCAGGGCGTTGAATCGAATTTCTTTCAGTAATTGCTCAACAGGACTGTAAGTAATCATAAATGGATCACCATTTTGATAATTGGGAGCATTGGGCTGATTGCATTCCTGACTTTTCGAAAATACTGTCACAGATGCTGGTTTGTTGGTTGTGATTTTGGCTGTTTCATTGATGCCAAATTCTAAACTCAGAAATTCTCCGGCGTCTATTCCTCCACGGCCTATCCCGTTTACTTCCACTTGAGTTCCGTCCTCCGAAGCAAGAACTTTTATTAATTCTCCTGAAGTCCTACCGGAAAGCGCCACGTGAACAAAAGATGTTCCCCAAGTATTGATTGGATAGGCTTGCTGAAAAAGATGATCATTTGCAGCACCGCAATTGCCGACAGAAGTCCATTTATTTCCGCCAAAAACAGCAATCTTCTTGCATTCATCTGCCTTGTCTCCGATCACTCTCACTCGGGATCCAGTCAGATCTCCCCTGGCTTTTAACTGGTAACTCTGTCCCCTGTTTAAAGTCAATGTAAAAGGCGTGTCTGCTGCATTCCCTGAAATCGATTCAACTGATGTGGTAATTTCCACTTCGGTATTATCCTCGGTAGCAACAACCAACAAAGAACTTTCATTATCAACATTCCCATTGTAGCCAACATTCGCTGTCAAAACCTCAAAATGAGAAGTGACCAGGTAATCTTTTCCCAAAGCTCCAAGGGGTAAGACAACCGTACCATCCGCACTGCGATAGCGCTCATTGAAAGCGTAGACCGCTACTTTTCCGCTTGAACTGATGTAGATTCCTTTGTTTTCTATGGAGCCGGAATTTCGATGAAGCAAATCCATAACCGTGGAAGGTACAATATGAGTGAATTGCTCTCCCTGACTGATATTGAATGCAATGGATGTTCCCAGGTATTCGATGGCACCGGTGGCATCTTCATTTGCGGAGATCACAATTACTGCCTGATCAGGCGCATTGGGAAGAATCCGGTTGTTGTCCATAAAGCCAATCCAAAATTCTTTCCCGATAGTGGACAGTTGGGCATTTGCATGGAAAGCCAGACCAAGCAGAGCGAAAAAAAATGAAAATCGGAGGTAAAGTTTTCTCATACCGTTGGCTCAATCCCAAATATTTCATCAATATAAACAACTCCAAAAAATATTGTTCATAAATACTGGAATTGAGTCAGGCACATGACCAAAAGCCAAATCCACGAAGTCATGAGAAAAATTAAATTCCTATCTTTGCGCCTCAAAAAAGAAGAACAATCGAATGATCTCAGTAGATAATTTATCCCTCAAGTTTGGTAAAAGAACACTTTTTGATGAAGTAAGCCTCAAGTTTACACATGGAAATTGCTACGGTGTAATCGGTGCAAACGGCTCCGGAAAATCAACTTTTTTGAAAATACTTGCAGGTGAAATTGACAGCACAAGCGGATCAGTCAATATCACTCCGGGACAGAGAATGGCTGTTTTGAGCCAAAATCACTTCGCATTTGATGAGATCGAAGTTTTGAAAACTGTCCTGATGGGTCACAAGAAATTGTATTCCATCATGTCTGAAAAAGACGCTCTTTATCTGAAAGAAGACTTCACGGAAGCTGATGGATTGAGAGCATCTGAACTTGAGTCAGAATTTGCAGAGATGGATGGCTGGAATTCCGAATCCGATGCCGCTTCTCTCCTTTCCGGACTTGGGATTTCTGAGGACTTGCATTATTTACCGATGAAGCAATTGGCAGGTAACCAGAAAGTGCGGGTTTTATTGGCTCAGGCTCTTTTTGGAAATCCGGATATCCTGATTCTCGATGAACCTACCAACGACCTTGATGCGGATACTATTGAGTGGTTGGAAAACTTCTTGTTGGATTTTAAGAACATCGTGATTGTAGTTTCCCACGACAGACACTTTTTGGATACCGTTTCCACTCACGTGGTAGACATTGATTTCAGTAAAATCAAAATCTACTCGGGTAATTACACATTCTGGTATGAATCTTCACAGCTTGCTCTGAAGCAACGCTCCGATTCTAATAAAAAAGCAGAAGACAAGCGAAAAGAATTACAGTCATTTATCGATCGATTCTCTGCAAACGTAGCCAAATCAAAGCAGGCTACTGCCCGGAAGAAAATGATCGAAAAGCTCAATATTGACGAAATTCAGCCTTCTTCAAGAAAATATCCCGGCATCATTTTCAAACCTGAAAGAGAGGCCGGAGATCAGATTTTCATGACCGAAAACCTAGAACTGAAAGCAGATGGAGTGACTTACTTCACCGATGTGAACCTGATGGTGGACAAAGGAGACAAAATCGCATTTATCTCCAAGACCAAGCAGGCAGTCAATAAATTCTTCCAAACGATCACGGAGGAAATTCCTGCTACGAAAGGTAGCTACAAGTGGGGAGTGACGATTAACAAAGCTTACCTGCCAAATGATAACTCAAAATACTTCAAATCAGATCTTAATCTGATTGACTGGTTAAGACAATACTCCACGAATCAGGAGGAGGCTTATGTGAGAACTTTCTTGGGAAGAATGCTTTTTACCGGAGAAGAATCTCTTAAGAAATGCTCGGTGCTTTCGGGAGGAGAAAAAGTTCGCTGCATGGTCTCCCGAATGATGCTTCAGAATCCAAATCTTCTTGTGATGGACGAACCTACCAATCACCTGGATTTGGAATCCATTACGGCTTTCAACAACGCGATTGTTGATTACAATGGCTCTGTGTTGATGTCTTCTTATGACCACGCTTTCGTCCAGTCTTCCGCAAATCGAATCGTTGAATTCACTCCAAACGGAACGATCGACAGAAGAATGCCTTACGAAGATTACCTGGCAAGCGAAGAAATCAAGGCAATTCGGGAGAAAATGTTTTCCAAAAAATAAGTACCGAGGACTTGCTGCTAACGGCGATTATAATTTACCTGGCAATTACGGTTGCCGTCGGAGCATGGGCTTCCCGATTGGTAAAGAATTCCAATGATTTCGTGCTCGCTGGTCGTTCTTTGCCTCTTTTCCTTTCTGCCTCTGCCCTTTTTGCAACCTGGTTTGGATCTGAAACGATGTTTGGAGCCTCTTCCGTATTTCTGGAAGAAGGCCTTCAGGGTGTCATTGAAGATCCGTTTGGAGGGGCACTTTGTTTAGTTCTATTCGGGATGTTTTACCTCCGACCCATGTACAGAATGGGGGTCCTGACGATTGGAGACGTATTCGGAAAGATTTTTGGGAAGCAAGTTGAATTTTTCTCGACAGTTTTCATGGTCCCGATTTACTTTGGATACGTCGCTGCCCAACTGGTAGCGCTTAGCCTGGTTTTAGGGACAGTGACTGATCTTTCACTCCTGCAGGGAATCATACTCTCAGCGGGAATCGTCGTTCTCTATACTTTTCTGGGAGGAATGTGGGCGGTTTCTATCACCGACTTTATCCAGACTACCATGATCGTAATCGGTTTAGTTTGGGTGACGGTTATGATAGCCAAAGAAGCCGGAGGAGTTAATGAGATTTTATCTCAGGCTCCCTCCGGAAGTTTTCAATTCTTTCCTGATGCAGGCTTCACTTCTTGGGTAAACTACCTCGGTGCCTGGATCATTCTGGGCCTTGGAAGTATTCCCAGCCAGGATATTTATCAGCGGGTAATGTCATCCAAATCTGAAAAAATTGCAGTCCAATCCACCTATCTGGCTGGAGGCTTTTACCTGACTTTTGGGCTTTTGCCTTTGTTTATTGCTTTAGGTGCCAAAGTCCTTTACCCCGAAGTCTACCTGGAAAACAAGCAAATGCTTCTCCCATCGATGGTTTTGGCACACGGAGGACTTCCTGTTCAAATCATTTTCTTCGGTGCTTTGATCTCAGCGATCATGAGTACCGCAAGTTCTGGCTTGCTCGCACCGGCAGCATTGATCTCGGAAAACCTCATCCGTCCGCTATTTAAAGGAAAGCTTAAAGACACCTATTTGCTTTTGATCTTAAGGGCAAATGTCCTGGTAGTCGCCTTAATCGCAACTTACATGGCATCTCGGGATTCTAATATTTATGAATTGGTCGCAGGAGCTTCTATCCTCTTATTAGTTTCTTTATTTGCCCCGCTTACTGCGGGACTTTACTGGAAAAAAGCATCCAAAATGGGTGCAATCCTTTCGATGGTTATCGGCATGATGGTTTACCTGATATGTGATAATCTTGAATTGGAGATTGAATCGCATATTTTTGGATTATTGGCGAGTATCTTAGCTATGATTTTTGGCAGTTATCTATTCCCCAATAAAAGCAATGAATCTTATGAACTATCCTAAAATCATACTCAAAAGAGGAAAAGAAATTTCTCTGTTCCGACGTCACCATTGGGTTTTCTCGGGTGCGATTTTCCAAATGGATGACTCTTTGCAAAATGGTCAGTTGGTGGAAGTTCTTTCATCCAAAAATGAATTTCTGGGACTTGGACACTTCTCTCAGGGATCGATCATGGTTCGGATCATTTCCTTCGAAAACCGCGAAATCAATCAGGATTTTTGGGATGAAAAAATCGCTTCAGCTTTTGCTTTAAGACAAAGTCTTGGCTTAACTGACAATCCGGAGACAAATGTGTATCGACTGGTTCACGGGGAAGGTGATCTTTTGCCTGGGTTGATTGTGGATTATTACAACGGAACAGCAGTGATCCAGGCGCACAACGTCGGGATGCATGCACACGTTACCGAAATCGCTCGGGCCATTAAAAATACTTATGGCAAATCGCTTAGCGGAGTTTATGATAAGAGCTTTGAAACCTTACCAAAGAATATCGGAACGTTTACCAATGAATGGATTCTTGGGAAGCCTGCAACAGACTTGGTTCAGGAATATGGAGCCATCTATCGCATCGATTGGGAAAAAGGTCAAAAAACAGGATTTTTTATCGATCAGCGTGAAAACAGGAAGTTATTAGCCTCCTATTCCAACCAAAAAAAAGTGCTGAATACCTTTTGTTATTCCGGAGGATTTTCAGTTTTAGCGTTGAAAGAAGGAGCTGCAGAAGTTCATTCGGTAGATATCTCAAACAAAGCAATTGAACTGACTGAGGAGAATCTTGCGCTGAATCCGGAGCTAAAAGGAATTCATAAATCTAAAGTGGCAGATGTGGTCAAATACATCCGTGAAATCGGCGAGGATTATGATCTGATCGTTTTGGATCCTCCGGCTTTTGCCAAAAATCTGAAAGCAAGACATAATGCTGTTCAGGCCTACAAACGACTGAATGCAGAAGCATTGAAAAAAATCAAGTCAGGGGGAATTCTGTTTACTTTTTCCTGCAGCCAGGTAGTAGACAAATCCCTCTTCACACATACCATTACAGCAGCCGCACTCGAGTCTGGCAGAAAAGTAAAAATCCTACACCAGCTTTCTCAGCCCGCTGATCATCCAATCAATATTTTCCATCCCGAGACTGAATACCTGAAGGGATTGGTTTTATTTGTGGAATAGATTCGAAAAATTTAAAGCGCCAAGTATTTCTTTTTCTATATTTTCAACCTTTCAACCAACCCTAAACATGTATACAGGTCTTCAACATCTTCACTCAGGAGTAGCTTATTTGGCCCTTCTAACCCTCATTATTGTCATCTTTTGGATGCTGATCGGCTCTCTTTCCGGAAGAGAATTCACCGAGAAAGATCGTAAAATAGCAATGATTGGATTCATTCTTTCTCACATTCAATTGCTGATTGGTCTGATTCTTTATTTCGTTAGTCCATTAGGTTTTTCATTACTGACAAGCGGAACTGCTATGTCAGATTCTGTTGCACGACTGACCGCTTTGGAGCACCCATTGATCAACATCATTGCTATAGTCTTAATCAGTGTAGGATATATCCGGGCCAAGAAAATGACAATATCAAGAGCACGATTCAGAAGCATTTACATGATGTATGCAATTGGATTGGTTTTGATCCTAAGCAGAATTCCTTGGGC
>JBKJKX010000044.1:0-12539 GCA_046597285.1 Algoriphagus sp.
CATACACCGGCCGGACCTCTTAAGGGCGGAAAATATTCTCTTTACGAAGCTGGGACACGGGTGCCTTTTATTACTTATTGGAAAGGCAAAATCCAGCCGGGAGTTTCTGATGCACTAGTTACTCAGATCGATTTGCTTTCTTCCTTGGCATCTTTGGCTGGAAGTAATCAAACTACACCGGACAGCCAAAATTTGCTGGATACTTTCCTGGGTGAAAGCCAGGATGGCAGACAGTCTTTTGTCTTAGAGGCCAACACCAAAACTGCTCTTCGGGCTGGGGATTGGGTGATGATTCCACCTTATCCGGGTCCTGCTATCCAAAATAATGTTGATATTGAAATGGGCAATTCTCCCAAATATCAATTGTACAACTTAAGGGAAGATCCAAGTCAAAAAACAAATCTAGCCGAATCCAATCCTGAAAAATTGCAGGAAATGATTCAGGAGTTCAAAACGATCAGGGGTGATCACATTGGTCAGATTGAGCAGGTAGAACTTAAATAAGATTAAAATTCAACAGCCTGGAAAAAGTGATTTTCCAGGCTGTTTTTTTTCCAATGATTAGTAAACATTGGATTCCGAATAATCATCAGGATGAAAACCTCAAAGCTGTAACTCCATTGCCACATCATCCATCACATATCCATTTCCAATGTCGATGACTTCGCGGTAGGCTTCTCTAAAACCTAAATACTTGTAAAAATCTATTGCAGGCTGGTTGAATTTGTTCACATTGAGCAAGAGGCTTTTTTGGCCTTTTTCTCTAGCTTGATCAGAGACTTCCAAGATGAGCTTCTTTCCCAGTCCTTTTCCCTGAGCGGAAGGAAGAATATAGATTTTATGGAGCTTCGCTTTTTCTTCTTCATGCTTATTCAATTCGTAAGCGGCAAATCCCAGAAATTTCCCTTCTTCTTCGGCCAATAAAAAGACTTGTCCTTTTTCCAGAAGCTGGGATTCTAGGGTTTTCAAATCATACATCCTCTCCAGCATGTATTCAATCTGCGGAGAGGACAGAATCCCCTCAAATGTATCGGGCCATGTTTGATGTGCTATTTCCTGAACAATCTTAAGCTCTTCAACAAGTGCTTTTCTAATTTCAATCATGGGGCAAAAGAAATCGGAAATACAGGGAATTCCAAGACACAAAAAATCCCGAACCTCTCAGCCCGGGATACCTTATGCTTTCTATCTAAGTTTTGACCTAGAATTATTTTCAAAATTCACACTTCAGATTTCAAACTTCACACTTTATTTGGCTCTGGATGAATGTATGGAGCACGATAGGGTCTTCTGAGTTTATCGGTTGCTTCTGGATCGTCAATCACAATCATTTGCTTGGGATCGTAGCGAAGTGCCCGACCTCCCAGTTCCATAGATATATTGGCCAAAATGCAAGCTGCGGTTGAGATATGTCCTTGCTCAATATCAGCGATTGGTAACGTATCTTTTTCGATAGACGCCAACCAGTTTTGCATGTGAATTCTGGTGGCAGGCGCTGCATTGAGCTCGATTCTTACCTCAGTTAAATCCTCAGGATATTTTTCACGCTCGAAGAAACAATCAAAATGCACGGGTTTTCCACCTTCGCCATAAGGGGTAAAATCAGCCTGCATGGTACTTCCGGCCAGCATACCTTTATCTCCAAATAATTTGAATGACCACGGATATTCAGGATCTACGGGATTCCCCCAAGTTCGATGCTGCCAAACTACATTGAGTTCGTCAAATTCAAATATGGCACTCTGGGTGTCTGAAATATTGGATTTCCCTTCTTTCTGGACGTAGATTCCTCCGGTGGAAGAGATCTGTTTTGGCCAGCCAAGATCGAGCATCCACCTCACCGTATCAAGCATGTGTACACACATATCTCCTGTAATCCCGTTACCATATTCCTTGAAAGTTCTCCACCAACGAATGTGCGGAAGGCCATCGTAAGGTCGGAGCGGAGCCGGTCCAGTCCAAAGCTCATAATTGAGGAAACTCGGAACCGGTTCAACAGGAGGATTGCCGTTTGCACGCATGTGAAAGTAGCAGCAAACTTCTGCATGGCTGATTTTGCCCAGCAAGCCGGTATCAATAATCTGCTTTTTTGCATCGATCAGGTGTGGAGTGCTTTTGCGCTGAGTTCCCACCTGTACTTTTTTGTTATATTTTCTGGCTGCTGCCAAGATAGCTTCACCTTCAATTACATCAACAGAAATGGGCTTTTGCAGGTAAACATGAGCGCCAGCTTTCAATGTATCAATGGCCATCAATGCATGCCAGTGATCGGGCGAACCGATTAATACATATTCCGGTTTGGTCTCAACAAGTAGCTTTTTATAATCTTCGTAAAGTGGAGGCACTTTTCCCGATTTTTGACGCTCGGATACTAGTTTGCCCGCAGCTTCGAGGATATTTCTATCTGGATCACAAAGTCCAACAACTTCCACATCGGCTACCTGAATCAGTCGGAAAAGATCTGATTTGCCATACCATCCGGTGCCAATCAACGCTACTTGAAGTGGACCTTCCCGGTCTTTGAAATCCATTCCATAAAGGCCAAAACTGGCAAGGGTCATCATGGCTGTGGAGCCTTTCAAAAAATCGCGTCGTTTAAATTGGGTCATAGGTGTAGGGGTTAAAGAGAATTGTGAAAACAATTTACAATAAGGCTAGAGTTTGTCAAATAGAAAAGGATGGGAGGTAATTAAGAGATGTTTTCTAGATCGTCTTGATCTTTGGGTCGATTGGATTCTTTCTTTGCTTTGATTAGGTCATTTTTATGAATTGTCCGAATCAATAAGCCGTCTTCTTCAAAAAGTTTGGTTTTGGCAAATGTCGTGTCAAAATCGAGGCCTTTTACAGCGGTCATGATATCAATAGCGACAGGTGACCTACCAAACGTGAAGACATCCCAGGTTGGGTGATTTAAAAAGTTTTCTTTCGTCATGTCAAACATTGGCATTCCAAATTTTTGAAAAGCTTTTGAAAGTTTAAGATAATTTTCCGCTGTTTTCTTTACCCAAATATCCAAATCACCGGTTGTTCTCGAATATCCATAGAGGATTACTGAAAAACCTCCAACTAAGATATAGTCTACCCCCTCTTCATTGAGGGCAGAAATAAATTCCCGAAAATCATCGTCAAAAATATTTCCCATTATTCTCTTGATCTTACCGAAAAAGCAGTCTTATCCATCCTAGGAGGATTATTCAAATCATATCCGTAAGCGATGCTATTGAGATAACGATGGATCTTCAGCCGTTCTTGCCAAGTCAGTTTCTGATGTTCTTTACCATAATTGACTTGTTCCGAAGCATTTCTTGCTTGGAAGGCATTTCGGTCAAGTTTGTATTTTTTAGGACTTTCTGCCATACGTTATAAAGGTCTAAACTCAATTTAGAAAAATGTAAGAACATTACTTTTATGTCTCCAATCTCTATTCTCCCAATCTCTCCTTGGCTAATCGAACTAAGAGGACATCGGTCATCCGACCTCCTTCATCCAAGGATACTAAAGTTTCACCCCAAATCTCTCACCAAGTGCCGTCAAATCTATCACTACCGGCTCAAGTAATGGAATACCTTCTTTTCTCCGGATAGCTTCGAGTTCACGCTCCGGATCCCCAGGAATTAGAACTCTTTCATTTCCGGGGGTTGGTTTTGCTGCGCGGAATCGGGTGATCCAGTTGTCCATATGAGCTTTGAATTCATCGGCAGGACGGAAAGCATCTACCCGCATTGCTCCAAAAAAATGACCGATTCCTTCTCCAACAGGATTGGGGTCAGGCTCCAAAAATGCAACAAAAGGAGGAACCCAAGGACCGTAATTCGCTCCCGAAAGAACAGCTGAAAATATATCCACGATGGCTCCTAGCGCATAACCTTTGTGCGAACCGTGCTCTCGATCTCCTCCAAGCGGAAGCAATGCGCCTCCGTCTTTCACGCCATTCACTGAAGTAGTCTCTTTGCCATCCTTATCCTGAACCCAACCGGAGGGAGTGTCCATTCCTTTTCTTTGCAGGATTTCAAGCTTGCCATTCGCAGCTGTAGTTGTTGCCATATCTGCTACAAAAGCAGGCTGATTATTCGCAGGAATCGCTACAGAAATAGGATTGGTTCCAAGTAATCTTTCCTTCGAAAAAGTAGGTGCTACCAACGGACTGGCATTGGTCAGAGAAATCCCGATCATATCATGCTCGAGTGCCATCATTGCATGATATCCGGCGATTCCGTAATGATTGGAATGCCTCACTGCAACCCATCCTGTTCCGGCTATTTTGGCTTTTTCGATCGCTACTTTCATCGCAAAAGGTGCTACTACCAAGCCAAGGCCTCCGTCACCATCGACCACTGCGGTGCTCGGAGTTTCATGCACGACGCGGATATTTGGAGTCGGATTGATTCTGCCTTTTTCCCATAATCTCACATATCCGGACAGACGTGCCACTCCATGACTATCTACTCCACGAAGATCTGCGGAAAGCAAAACTTCAGTTCCGATTTTTGCCTGATCTTCCGGGCATCCGATTTTGATCAGCATATTAAAAGTAAACTGGTAGAGTTGGTCGTAAGAATAAGTCATGTGAAATGGGATTGTGGTGAATGATTTTTTCCGAAAACGATTGGTGCGGAAAATCACTCAAAGATAAGAAATCAAGGAATTGATAAAACCCGTAAGGCGTAAATGCCTAGGCTATTTCTGGGGTATGAAGGAGAGATGCGATTGCGCCTTCTTTCAGCGCGTAATGTGAGCAAGTGATACAATCTACCGGAACGTAGCGCAGAATAAACTCAATCAGCGAGCTTGCCACTACTATCATGTCCACACGCATGGGGATCATGCCCGGAATCACTAGACGCTCTTCTCTGTTTTTGGTTAAAAGCTCCAGGTGAATTCTCTCAAATTCAATTCTTGGAAGCTCAAAGACGTGCTGCCCTGTGAGTTTGCACTGAAGCATGGACTCGTAATAAATATCAGTGAGCGTGTCAAAAGTACCGGAGGCTCCAATCAGGCCCGAAGGCTTATATTTTTCAATTGCCTCAATAAGGGTTGTTAGCTTTCCGGCCAAATAAGCTTTCAGCTTTTCCACTTCTTCAGGTAAAATAGGATCGTGATAGTGGAACAAATCAAGTAAGCGCTGACCTCCGATTTCGAAACTTTGCTTCCAAAAAACTTCCTGGGCAGTACCGATAATAAATTCCACAGAACCTCCTCCAATATCCATCATCAGGTTGGTATGCCCGTTGAGCGAGCCGGAGAGTTTGATGCCTTCGTAAATAAGCTGAGCTTCTTCTATTCCGGAAATCACGTTAATCTCGATTCCTAGCGTTTCTTTCACTTCGCGGACGAAGGCCATTCCGTTCTCTGCATTTCGAACCGCACTGGTTGCAAATGCAAAAATCTGATCGATCTTTTCTCCGTCAATCAGATTCTTAAAATGTTTTAGGGTATGAAAAGCTCTTTTTTGAGCATCCAGTGCGAGCAAGTTCTGGCTGATTCCTCCTTGCCCGAGTTTGACAGGAATCTTCTCTTTATAAATCGTCTTAAAACTCACACCATTCAATTCAACCAATAACAGATGAAATGTATTGGTTCCCATGTCAATCACAGCGGCCTTTCTGATGCTCATAATACTGCCAAAAATTTTGGATGCGCGAATATAGAAAGTTTATTGAAAACCGAACCGGTAAAGAAATCTTTAAATCCCTGATAGCCTCGACATTAATATCATTCGGAAAATCAAACGTATTCCTCCTTGGTGATATTTTTTCTCCCCATTGAAAGCCTGCTATATTTGACATATTCTAAAAACAGCCGAAATGAATCAGCAGGATAAGCCCATCTATACACTTCCCGGGAACAAGGAAAAAAGCGAACTTTTAAAAGCTAAAAATGCAGAAGCACTACATGGTGGAGGAATAGAGAGGATCGCTGCTCAGCATAAAAAGGGCAAGTTAACTGCTCGTGAGCGAGTAGATCTTTTGATGGATGAAGGGAGTTTTCAGGAGATCGATAAGTTCGTGATGCATCGCTCCAAAGATTTTGGGCTCGACAAAGAGCATTATCTGGGAGATGGGGTGATCACGGGTTATGGTGAGGTGAATGGAAGATTGGTTTATGTTTTTTCGCAGGATTTTACGGTTTTTGGAGGCTCGCTTTCTGAAACCCATGCTGAGAAAATCTGCAAAATAATGGACATGGCCATGAAGAATGGTGCTCCCGTTATCGGATTGAATGATTCCGGGGGAGCGAGAATCCAAGAGGGAGTGAATTCCCTTGGGGGCTATGCAGATATTTTCTACAGAAATACACTTGCTTCGGGAGTTGTTCCGCAGATCTCGGCAATCATGGGTCCCTGTGCAGGTGGAGCTGTTTATTCACCAGCGATTACAGATTTTATCCTGATGGTGGAGAATACCTCTTATATGTTTGTGACCGGACCGAATGTAGTGAAAACCGTAACTCAGGAAAATGTCACAGCGGAGGAACTTGGCGGAGCTTCGGCGCATAGCACCAAGAGTGGAGTCACACACTTCGCTTGTGCCAATGAGTTGGAATGTATCAGACATATCAAAAAGCTCTTGAGCTATATGCCTCAAAACTGCGAGGACATTGCACCGGTTTATTCGTATGAAATTCAGGGAGATGAAAGTCGTCCTGTTTTAGATAGAATTGTGCCAGAGAATCCAAACCAACCTTATGATATCCGGGATGTGGCGAGAGGCATTTTGGATGAGGATTCATTTCTTGAAGTGCACGAAAACTATGCTGATAATATTGTGGTGGGCTTTGCGAGAATTGCAGGTCGAAGTATCGGAATAGTTGGGAATCAACCTCAGTCGATGGCTGGAGTTTTGGATAATAATGCTTCGGTCAAAGCAGCTAGATTCGTTCGCTTTTGCGATAGCTTCAATGTGCCTTTATTGGTTTTGGTAGATGTGCCGGGTTTCTTGCCGGGAACGGATCAGGAATGGAATGGGATAATCACCAATGGAGCAAAATTATTGTATGCATTTTCCGAAGCGACAGTTCCGAGAATCACCGTCATCACTCGAAAAGCCTACGGCGGGGCATACGATGTGATGAACTCAAAACATATCGGAGCTGATTTGAACTTTGCTTGGCCAACTGCAGAGATAGCGGTAATGGGGGCCAAAGGGGCATCAGAAATTATCTTTAAGAAAGAAATCGCAGAAGCTGCTGATCCCGAAGCAAAACTTCAGGAAAAAGTCGATGAATACACTTCTAAATTTGCCAATCCATATCGAGCCGCCCATCGCGGCTTTATCGACGAAGTCATCATTCCTTCCGAAACGCGCCAAAAACTAATTAAAGCCTTTAAAATGCTTGAAAACAAGGTGGATAAGCTGCCTAGAAAAAAACATGGGAATATTCCCTTGTAAGTCACCTGGCCACAGCCAACAGATGCTTAAGTTTATACTTCAGCCACTATTATAAAAATGATTTAATCATTAAAAAATAAATTAGCATAACGTCCTATTTTAAGTAATACTATTGACCATGGCCTATATACCATGGGCCTTTGAATAAAAACAATGATCCAAGAAACCAACGCCACATCTTTCCTTTACAAATACCTCAACAATGCTTCCCCAACCGGGTTTGAGGCTTCCGGCCAACAAATATGGCTGGATTACGTCCGGCCATTTGTCGATTCCTATTTCACGGATAACTATGGGACGGCTGTTGGGGTGATCAATGCCGAGGCTGAATACAAAGTAGTAATAGAGGCACACGCTGATGAGATCAGCTGGTTTGTGAACTTTATCAATTCTGATGGCTACATCTATGTGCGCCGAAACGGCGGTTCGGACCATATGATTGCGCCATCTATGAGGGTGAATATCCATACCGACAAAGGAATTATTCAGGGAGTATTCGGTTGGCCGGCGATTCATGTCAGAAAAGAAGGCAAAGAAGATACGCCAACCCTGGATAATATTTTCATAGATGTGGGAGCTCGTTCCAAAGCTGAAGTGGAGGAAATGGGAGTTCATGTAGGTTGCGTCATCACGTTCAAAGATGAGTTGATTGAGTTGAACGGAAAATTCTATTCAGGTCGAGCACTTGACAATCGAATTGGAGGCTATATGATTGCTCAGGTTGCGAAGCGAATCAGGGAATCTGGCAAGATTTTGCCATTTGGACTCTATATTGTAAATGCCGTTCAAGAAGAGATTGGACTTCGGGGAGCAGAAATGATAGCTGCCAGAATCAAACCAAATGTAGCGATCATCACAGACGTATGTCATGATACCACTGCTCCTATGTATAATAAAGTCACAAGCGGTGAGCAGATTGCCGGGAAAGGGCCTGTTTTAACCTACGGAGCTTCCGTACATAAAAAATTGCTGGATCTGATCATTGCTACAGCGCGCAAAAAAGAGATTCCTTTTCAACGATCAGCTGCATCACGAACTACAGGAACGGATACGGATGCTTTTGCATATTCCAACGAAGGGGTGCCATCAGCTTTGATTTCTCTACCTTTGAAATACATGCATACTACCGTTGAAACTGCAAGCAAGGAAGATATCGAACAAGTGATTCAATTGATGACTGAGTTTTTGATGGATTTTGATCCTTCATTTGACTTCAAGTATATAAGATAACATTAGGAAAGTTGGTTAATGAGTTATTTGGAAATGTTTGAAGTATCCAGGCTTTGCCCTTTAACTCTTTAACCAACTTACTTTTTCATGAACTTCACCGACCAACTTCATCGCAACATTTCCCTCCCCAAAACCCCGGAGAGAATTATCTCTTTGGTTCCATCACAGACAGAGTTATTGGTTGACTTGGGTTTGGAGGACAGTATTGTAGGGGTGACCAAATTTTGTATGCATCCAAGTGACCTTCGAAAGAAGAAAACAATAGTAGGAGGAACTAAGAATTATCGTTTTGAAGTGATTGATTCCTTGAAGCCTGATCTGATAATTGGAAACAAAGAAGAGAACGATCAGGAAGGAATTGAGGAGTTAGCGTCCAACTATCCGGTTTGGATGAGTGATGTCATCACTGTGAAGGATTCCCTGAGAATGATTTTGGGTGTAGGAGAAATTACAGGTACTCTATTAAAAGCTGAGCAAATAGTTAATCAGCTGAAAATGGATTTGAGTACTCCATTACCTTTTAAAGGAACTGCAGTTTATCTGATTTGGAATGATCCGATCATGGTGGCTGGCCAGCAGACATTCATAAATGAAATGCTTTCGATTGCAGGTTTTAAAAATCTGATTCAATCAACTAGGTATCCGAAAATTAAGACTGAAGACCTTCAGTTTTTGAATCCTGATTATTTACTCTTAAGCTCAGAGCCTTTTCCATTTAAAGAAAAGCACCTGGATTTTTTCAAAGCTTTACTCCCCAATACGGATATCAAGATAGTGGATGGAGAGCTTTTCTCTTGGTATGGCACCCGACTTCTGAAAGCCTTATCGTATTTCAAATCGTTGTAATCTCACCTTATATTTAGAGTGAATTTTACCACTCATGAAAAATTGTAATTTCTTTCCACACTTTTTTAAAAATTTCAAGTAACTTTTGGTTTCAATAAATTCCGATAACCTATTCAAAATATGACAAATAACAGAAGGCTCTTTCTCAAAAAGCTGGGTTTGACCACCAGTGCAGCAGCATTGGCACCCTCAGTTTTTGCCGGAGAGTCATCAACTAATAAAGAGTCCTTGTCAAGAGAGGGCATAGAGTCAGCAGATCAACCTATCCGACTTGCACTTATTGGTGCAGGAATCATGGGTACTGAAGATACGAATACTGCTTTGAAGCACGCGAATGTTTCTTTGGTAGCAGTTTGCGATTTATACGATGGCCGACTTGAGTCTGCGAAAACCAAATGGGGCGACCACTTATTCCTAACTAAGGATCATAAAGAAATTCTTAAAAGATCCGATGTAGATGCCGTAATAATCGGCACTCCTGATTCTTGGCACAAGCAGATTTCAGTAGATGCTTTGACGGCTGGAAAGCACGTTTATTGCGAAAAGCCAATGGTGCACTCAGTAGGCCAGGGAATGGATGTAATCAATGCGTGGAAAAAATCGGGGAAAGTGATGATGGTAGGTTCTCAGGGACTTTCTTCATTAGGAAATGAGAAAGCAAAAGAATTGCTTGCAGCAGGAGCGATCGGAGATATTGTCTATGCTGAAGGTTTTTGGGCAAGACATTCCCCGGAAGGTGCTTGGCAATACGCTGTTCCTGCCGATGGAAACGAAAAGACCGTTGACTGGAAGCGATATATTTCCAATACTACTGCCAGAGACTGGGATCCTCTTAGGTTTTTCCGTTGGAGAAATTATCTGGACTATGGAACCGGTATGTCAGGAGATCTTTTTGTTCATCTTTTCTCCAGTTTGCACTTTATTACTAATTCAAAAGGCCCAATTAAAGTGGCTTCGATGGGAGGGTTGAGATATTGGAAAGACGGGAGAGAAGTTCCAGATGTGCTTTTAGGAACATTCGATTATCCGGAAAGCCCTGAGCATCCTGGATTCAACCTTTCTTTGAGATGTAATTTCGTTGACGGAACAAGCGGAACCACCTACTTAAGAATTGTAGGCACCAAAGGTTCCATGGATGTGAAGTGGGAAGAAGTTGTGGTTAAACTGAACAATAATGCAGAAAGCGATGATCCTTTCTTAAAAGAGCAAGCAAAATTGAGAGGTGAAACGCAAGAGACAAGAGCTAAAATCCTGCCTCCTCGCGATACAGTATATGCAGCAGAAAGAAATTGGAAAGGAGCTCATTATGATCACTTTGGGAACTGGTTTACTGCAATTCGAAATGGGGGCACTGTTGTGGAGGATCCAGTATTTGGATTCAGAGCGGCGGCACCTGCTTTGCTTTGCAATGATAGTTACTTCCATGACACCTTTATAAAGTGGGATCCGGTAAATATGAAATTGATATAAGACTATGAAAAAAAGTAAAATAGCTTGGGTGGCGTTAGTCGCTTTAGCATGGGCATGCAGCCCAAAACCAGCAGAGGAAACAGAGGTAGTTGCAGAGGAGGTTGTCCTTCCGGATAATTCACTCAGTGATGAGGAGAAGTCAGAAGGATGGATGCTGTTGTTTGATGGTGCCAATACAGACGGATGGCGTGCATTCAACGGAGATTCTTTGCCTCCAAACTGGATTATTGAAGATGGCGCCTTGAAGGGGTTGGGAGCAACCGGTGGGGAAGATTTTGGTGGGGACATCGTGTTTGGGCCGATGGAATTCGAGCAATTCGAGATGGAGTTTACATGGAAAATCTCTTCTGGAGGAAATAGTGGTGTTTTTTATCATGTTGTTGAAGGCCCAAAGTATAAGGCCCCTTATTATACGGGTCCGGAATATCAGGTGATAGATCAAATTGGCTTTGCACAGCCCTTGGAAGATTGGCAGTCGCTAGGTGCGGATTACGCCATGTACGTGCCTGACTACGAAGGCGTAGTAAAACCTGCCGGAGAATGGAATACTTCAAAGATCATCTTCTCTGAAAAAGGAGCTAGCTATTGGCTGAATGGAAAAAAGACAGTTGAATTCATTCCTTATTCTGAAGACTGGACTGCAAAAAGAAATTCTGGCAAGTGGAATGAATTTCCGGATTATAAGATTGCAAAGACGGGCTTGATCGCTCTGCAGGATCACGGAGATCCTGTTTGGTTTAAAAATATTAAAATCAGAAAACTATGAAAAAAATAATTTTAGCAATTCTAATCCTTGGATTGGCCCAGCAGTCATTTGGCCAAAAGAAGGAAAAACTATTCAATGGAAAAGATCTTTCAGGCTGGAAAATATATGGTACAGAGAAATGGTATGTTCAGGATGGTTTGTTGATTTCAGAAAGCGGACCTGATAAGGGATATGGCTATTTAGGTACAGAAGAGACTTATGATGACTTTGAAATTACGTTAGAGTTCAAGCAAGAGGCAAATGGAAATAGCGGAGTCTTTATTAGATCTAATGTTGACGGGACTAAAGTTTCTGGGTGGCAAGTAGAAGTAGCTCCTCCTGGAAGTGACACAGGGGGAATTTATGAATCTTATGGAAGAGGCTGGTTGGTTAAGCCCGAACCCGAAAAAGATGAGGCTTTGAAATTCGGAAAGTGGAATAAAATGAAGATTGTTGTTAAAGGAGACAGAGTCACCTCATATTTAAATGGAAAGATGATGGTTGATTACGAAGATGCTAAAATTGGAGAAGGAAAAGGTGGAGTTTTGCTACAAATCCATGACGGTGGAGGGATTAAAGTATATTGGCGAAAGATTGTTCTGAAAAGGCTTTAATTTCAAAGAACCGCAACTCAAAAGCCGGGATAATTCAGTTATCCGGGCTTTTTTAATTTAGATCTTTTTCTAATTCACTTTCAGTGGATTAGAACTTTCAGGATTTTTTTTTCCAATGAGGTATTGCTTGGGAGAATAAAAGGGGGATATTTGCACTCCCAAACGGCTTTAACGGAGTGTTGGTGGGAGGAAAAAGGAAAAGAGTTTAAAATTTATTTTGCGAAGAGTTTTGGAATCGGATAATTG
>JBKJKX010000183.1:0-37136 GCA_046597285.1 Algoriphagus sp.
CATAGTCAGAACCTTTTGTTTTGACCAATTAAGCTCCTTAAATTATACCCAACAACTTAGTGTCACTAGCTGTCCTAATAAAATTTGGCTACTGGCACGATTCCGTATAATCATAAATTATAAATCAGGAAATGGTAGTTGAATTTGGAGAACCTACAAATCCGACAATTGGTGGAAGGATTCAAAGTTGTCCCGTAAGTGCCTCTTCTATGTTTGTAAGTGCGGTTTATGGTTTGACAGTTGGTGCTGTTGGTGGTGCTTATGCAGGCGCAACAGCGGGAACTGTAGCTTCTCCAATAGGAACAGTTACTGGTGCTGTAAGTGGAGCAGTAGTTGGAGGAGCAGCTGGGTTTGTATCAGGTGCGATTGGAAGTGTTGTTACTCAATTATGGGAAACATGTTGGTCTTAAAAAATAATTAATATGAAAAAGCGGTTATTGATTTGTTTCATTTCTTTGACATTGTTTTCAATGCTCATTATGCCATTCGGATCATACAATCCATTAAAAATTGGGTTTTATGCCTCAATTTTGTTTGCAGGATTTTGGACGGTTGTTATGTTTTTCTATTTTAGTAGGGTTCATAAAAATATTGAGAGATAACATTAGTTGATTAATTTTCATTAGTAAAAATCCGTTTTAAAGGTGAGTCCACATATGTTTTTGATTTTGGGCTGATCATTAAAACGGATTTTTTTATTCCCCACTCCCGTACTAGGGTATTTAAGAAAAAAGCTTATTTTTGAATATGCTTTCCAAAAAGACCAAATATGCCCTTCATGCCCTCACTTATCTGGGCAAGCATAGAGAATCCAAGACTGTTTTGATCCATGACATAGCGCAGGAGCACAGTATTTCTCATAAGTTTTTGGAGAATATTCTATTGGAACTCAAAAAGGCTGGAATGCTGGGAAGCAAAAAGGGGAAAGGTGGAGGCTATTACCTAATCAAGGAACCAAAAGACATCCCGCTTTCCAAAGTAATCCGCTTGCTTGACGGTCCGATAGCGTTACTTCCCTGCGTTAGTATCAATTACTACGAACCCTGCGCGGAGTGTAAAAGTGAATCTGAATGCGGTATAAAAAAGGTGATGGCGCAAGTACGCGATGAGACTCTGAAAATACTCGAAAATAAGACCCTGGAAGATATTTTATCCTCAGAATAAAATTTTTTTGGAATAAAGCCTATAAAATAAATAGGGTTTATATACTTTTGTCAACCTTCCCCGTTAGACACAGGTATGATTTTAGACCAGCCACTTAAAAAACTTTTTGCCAGTAAGCCTGGAAAAGACAGCAGCGCCAAAAGCTTGCTCAAGTCCATTTCCTGGAGAATCGTCGGAACGATTGATACGATTATCATTTCTTATTTGGTGACTGGCCAATTGGTGATGGCTGTGTCGATCGGTTCTGTGGAGGTAGTTTCTAAGATTATTCTTTATTACCTACACGAGCGTGTTTGGGAAAATGCAACTAAAGTAAAAACCAATGAGCCAGAAACTGAACTTGTCAGATCTTGAAGCTCGGCTTGATAGCCTGAGTGCAGGAGTAGGGTTGGCTTTGATTGCTGAGCTCTTTCCGGGGAAAGTGGTTTTTTCGACTTCTTTGGGACAGGAAGATCAGGTAATAACTCAACTGATTGCTTCGAATTCTCTTCCGGTCTCTATTTTTTCTTTAGATACAGGACGTCTTTTTGGAGAGACTCTTGACCTTTTGTCACGCACCGAATCAAAATACAATACGAGAATTCAGGTTTACTATCCAACCACCACTTCGGTGGAAAAACTGGTAAATGAAATCGGAATCAACGGTTTCTACGACTCCATCGAAAACCGCAAATCATGTTGCTTTGTCCGAAAAGTGGAGCCATTAAAACGTGCTTTGGCTGGAAATGAAGTTTGGGTGACCGGACTTCGCGCTGAGCAAAGTGCCAATCGAAGTGATATGAAGCGCATCGGGTGGGACGAAGCCAATCAAATCATCAAGTTTAACCCGTTGCTGGATTGGACATTTGATCAGATGATCGATTACATCAACGAAAAAAATATTCCTTACAATCCGCTTCACGACAAGGGATTCATCAGCATTGGCTGTGCTCCATGTACGCGGTCGATTATGGCCGGAGTGGATGCCCGAGCAGGTCGATGGTGGTGGGAAGACTCGAAGAAAGAGTGTGGGTTGCATGCGAAATGAGCGGGAAGACGGGAGACCGAAGACGGAAGTGGGAAGTCCCGATAACCATCGGGAGGAAGTCGGATGTAGGAGGTTGGAAGTTGAATGACCGATGAAGCTCGCAAATTGAAACAGTAAATTAGAAAATATCAGATATCAAGAGCGTCGTATCAAGATAAGATAGCTCGTCATTCGTATTTCGTAAATCGTATTTCCAAATGTCAAACCTATTTATACCCAATCCAAAAGAAGCAGAATCGATCCACATCTTCAGGGAAGTGGCGGCGCAGTTTGAGCGTCCGGTTTTGCTTTTTTCCGGAGGGAAAGACTCCATCACCTTGGTTAGATTGGCTCAAAAGGCTTTTTATCCGGCAAAGATCCCTTTCCCTTTACTTCATGTGGATACCGGTCACAACTTTCCCGAGACGATCGAATTCCGTGACAAATTGGTTGCTGAATTAGGGTTGGAACTCATCGTGAGAAATGTGCAGGATTCCATCGATCAGGGGAAAGTTCGGGAGGAAAGGGGCCGATACGCCAGCAGAAACACACTCCAAACGACGACGTTGCTCGATGCAATTGAAGAATTCAAATTCGATGCTTGTATCGGCGGGGCGAGAAGAGACGAAGAAAAAGCTCGGGCTAAAGAGCGCAAGTTCTCTGTCAGGGACGACTTCGGCCAATGGGACGAAAAGAATCAGCGCCCGGAGCTTTTCGACATGTTAAATGGAAAAATTCACGTAGGTCAAAACGTTCGTTGTTTTCCTATTTCCAACTGGACGGAATTGGATGTTTGGGAATATATCAGGACCGAAGACATTGAGATTCCATCTATATACTTCGCCCATAAGCGGGAAGTTTTCTTCCGTGACGGCATGATCTGGACAGCCAATGAGCATGTTTTCCGTGAGTCTCACGAGATCGTAGAAGAGCGAATGGTTCGTTTCAGAACGGTTGGCGATATGACTTGTACCGCAGCGGTGCTTTCAGAAGCGGTTTCCCTGGATGATGTGGTCGGAGAAATCCGCGATTCCACCATTTCAGAGCGTGGTGCCAGAATCGATGATAAACGATCGGAAGCCGCGATGGAGACAAGGAAAAAGGTAGGGTACTTTTAAATATCAAGTAGCTAGTATCAAGTACTAAGTAGCGAAAACCTCACTCGCATTGCTGCTTCTCCAGAAGCAGTATTGATAAGAAACCCAGTCTAGCTTCTGGAAAATTAGGACAACAGAAATATAATTTGGCGACAAATCGGCCGTGGACTGTGGTCCGTCGACCGTTGACAAAAGAAATTTAAACATGGACATACAAAACAGAAAACTCATCCAAATCGCAACTGCCGGCTCTGTCGATGACGGAAAGAGCACGTTGATTGGTCGATTGCTGTACGATACCAAGTCACTTACGACGGATAAAATCGAGGCGATCGAGAAAAGCAGCAAGCAGCGCGGATACGATTACCTGGATTTTTCTCTGGCTACAGATGGCTTGGTGGCTGAGCGTGAGCAAGGTATCACGATCGATGTGGCGCATATTTATTTTTCTACCGACAAGACCAATTTCATCATCGCAGATACTCCCGGGCATGTGGAATACACGCGAAATATGGTGACGGGAGCTTCCACTTCTCAAGTTGCGATTATCCTGATTGATGCTCGAAAGGGTGTAATTGAGCAGACTTATCGTCACTTCTTTATCGCCAATCTCCTGAGAATTTCTCATGTGGTCGTCGCTATCAATAAGATGGATTTGGTAAGTTATGATGAAGATATTTATCTGAAAATAAAGGCTGATTTTGATAAGTTGGTTGAGAAAAGTGATTTTCATATGGAGCAAATCATGTTCATTCCGGTATCTGCTTTGAAAGGTGAAAATATCGCCAGGCACTCTGAAGAGATGCCTTGGTATGTTGGAAACACACTTTTGGATCACCTCGAAGTGCTGGAGCCATCCGACTCGCAGGAAAGTTCTGTTGCCCGATTCCCGGTGCAATATGTGATCCGCCCAAAGACAGAAGCATTCCATGATTTCAGAGGATTCTCCGGTAAACTCTACGGTGGTATTTTGAAAGTGGGAGACGAAGTGACCTTATTGCCTTCTTTGAATACGTCGAAAATCAAAAGCATTCACTTTTTCGATCAGGAAATCGAAGCTGCTGCTCCGGGAAGTTCAATCACCATCACGCTGGAAACAGAAGTGGATCTGAGCAGAGGGGATATGATGGTGAAAAGCTCGGAGCTTCCGAAAAGCGAAAAGCAACTCACTGCAACTATCTGCCAGGTGAATAGTAGAGCATTGAAAGTTGGAGGGAAATACATCCTTCAGCATGGAATTAACCGAGTTTTGGCCAAGGTTGACCAGATCCAGTCTAGAATTCATACGGACTTTTCCGGAACGGAAGAAGCGGATCAACTCAAACTTAATGATATCGGTCGAGTTCATTTCCGACTTAGCAAACCAATCCATTTTGACACGTACGACACCAACAAATCCAACGGAACCTTCATTTTGATTGATGAGGGGAGTTTTGATACGGTGAGTGTTGGATTCATAGAAGGGTGAAGTCAGAAGTCTGAATGTTGAAACCTCCAAAGTCCTTAATCCTTTCGGGACTGAAGAAAAAATTTTATACTAAACCTAACTTTCCCGATAGGGAAAAACTATTACGCAATGCAAAGCTTCAGAACCGAACTAGAAAATCCGATTGTCGAGCGAGACATTATCGAGCTTGAGAGGAAAATTGCGCTTTTCCGGGAGGGAAAGATCGATGAAGAGAAATTCCGAAGCCTTCGTTTGGCTCGCGGGGTTTATGGACAGCGACAGCAAGGAGTTCAAATGATTCGAATCAAGCTTCCTTACGGGCGCGTGAGTTCGGCTCAGCTTCGCCGAATTTGCAAAGTTTCTGAAGAATATTCTACAGGCAGATTGCACATCACCACCCGTCAGGATATTCAAATTCACTACGTGAGTTTGGATCGGACACCGCAACTTTGGGCTGAGCTTGAGCGCGATGATGTGACTTTGCGTGAAGCCTGTGGAAATACAGTCCGAAATGTGACCGCTTCCGAAACAGCCGGAATTGATCCAAATGAGCCATTTGACGTGACGCCGTATGCGGATGCGACGTACCGCTATTTTTTGAGAAATCCTGTTTGCCAAGAAATGGGTCGAAAGATCAAAATGTCCTTTTCCTCTTCTGACGAAGACACTGCATTAAGCTATTTGCACGATGTGGGTTTTATCCCAAAACTGAAAATCGTGGATGGTAAAGAAGTTCGCGGATTCAAAGTTTTGCTGGGTGGAGGTTTGGGTTCACAGCCTAGACACGCGGATTTGATCACAGATTTTCTAGCGACAGACCAAGTGATTCCTTTGGTTGAGAGTGTCCTGCGGATCTTTGACCGTCATGGTGAAAGAGCCAGAAGAAATAAGGCGAGGATGAAGTTTCTGGTAAAAGATCTCGGGTTGGAAGCTTTTCTGGAATTGGTAGAGATCGAGAAAAAAGCGCTTCCATTTACCAGTTACCCGCTGGATTTTGAAACCTACGACTCGGCGAAAACTTTACCTAATCCTCCTGCTTTCCATCTGGAAAAAGATCCGGGACTGGATTACGAACTTTGGAAGCTGACCAATGTCTTGCCACAAAAGCAAGCGGGCTATGTTTCCATTGGAGTGAAGGTTTTTTTGGGAGATTTTTACATCGACCAAGCTAGCGCTTTAGCAGATTTGGTGGAGAAATATGCCAACGATGAGATCCGATTTACACTTCGCCAAAACTTTCTGATCAGAGATGTACGCGAAGATTTGGCTCCCTTCTTTTATCAAGAACTCCAAAAAATAGGTTTGGGAGAGCGAGGATACAATTCTCTGGGAGATATCACAGCCTGTCCGGGCACTGATACTTGTAATTTGGGAATTGCCAGTTCGACGGGAATTGCGAAGGAACTGGAAAAAGTTATTCTAAATGAATACCCGCAATATCTGAAAAATCAGGATTTGGTGATCAAAATCTCAGGCTGTATGAACGCCTGTGGACAGCATAATATGGCTCATATTGGTTTTCAGGGAATGTCCATGAAAGCCGGGAAAATGGTAATTCCTGCATTACAGGTTCTCCTTGGCGGGGGGAATCTCAGAGACGGGAGCGGAAGATTTGCCGACAAAGTGACCAAAGTGCCAAGCCGTCGCGGTCCGCAAGCTTTGCGCGTTTTGCTGAATGACTTTGAGCAAAATGGCAATGGACTTGACTTCCTTAGCTATTACGATCAGAAAGGGCAGATTTATTTTTATGATTTGCTGAAAGAGCTGGGAGATGCATCTACAGTAACTCAATCTGACTCTGTCGATTGGGGTCATAATGAAGCTTACGAGGTCGCAGTGGGAGTAGGTGAATGTGCCGGCGCAATGATCGACTTGGTGGCAACTTTGCTCTTGGAATCATTGGAAAAACTAGATTCAGGTCAGGAAGCGTTGGAACAAGGCCGCTGGTCAGATAGTATTTACCATCACTATGCCGGCTTGATCAATGCTGCAAAAGCGCTTTTGCTCAGCGAGGATATCAGTACCAATTCCTATGCGAATATCATTTCTCAGTTTGACGAGACATTTGTAACAAGCGGTAAGATAAATCTGGACGGAACTTTTGCAGACAAAGTATACCAGATCAATAAGCAAGGACCTACTGAAGAATTTGCAAATGCCTATGCAAAGCAAGCGATGGCAGTTTACAGTTTGTTGAAAACTTATAGGGAAGAGGAGGTTGAAGCATGAGAAATCTGGTAAATCCAAAAGTGACGCTGGTAGGAGCTGGGCCTGGCGATCCGGAACTGATTACGCTGAAGGCGGTTTTTGCCTTGAACAAAGCCGACGTGGTTTTGTATGATGCGTTGATCGATCCTGTTTTGCTAAAACATTCGCCGAAATCCGCCTTGAAAATATTTGTAGGAAAGCGAGTTGGAAAACATTCCCAACCTCAGCAAGACACGAATCAACTTTGCGTCAGCCTTGCCAAAAAGCACGGGCATGTCGTTCGGCTGAAAGGTGGCGATCCCTTTGTATTTGGACGCGGTGCTGAAGAAATCGAATACATTGAAGCTTTCGGGATCCCAACTGAATTGGTTCCGGGAATAACTTCAGCGATTGCTGTTCCGGCTTCGGCAGGAATCCCGGTGACTAAAAGAGGAATTTCCGAAAGTTTCTGGGTGGTGACAGGCACGACATCGTCTGGGGAACTTTCGCAAGACCTGGCTTTGGCTGCTCAATCTACAGCTACAGTGGTGGTCCTGATGGGAACCAAGAAGCTTGGAGAAATCGTACAGGTTTATAAGAAGTTTGGAAAGAATAATCTTCCAATAGCCATTATTCAAAGCGGAACCACAAGTGAGGAAAAGATTGTGGCCGGGTACATTTCAGATATCGAGCAAAAAGCAAAAGAAGCTCAAACCGAAGCTCCTGCGATTATTATAATCGGAGAAGTGGTGAGAGAAAGTACAAAGCTTGCTGAGGTTTACCGGGAGGTAGCAGAGATCAGTAGGCAGTCTCAGTCCCGATAGCTTTTCGGGATCAGCTGGCGGGAGTCAATCTTTAAAACTGGCTAACTTTGCAACTTTCCAACCTTACCACTTTTCACCAAACTGCATTAAATCTTGCTTCTTGTCTCTAACCTCTTGCCTCTATAAGAATGAACCATCTCTACCCCATCTTCCTCAAAGTCCACGAGCTAAACATACTGCTGGTAGGAGGGGGATTTGTAGCTACGGAAAAGCTGGAATTCCTACTTAAGTCCAGCCCATTGGCTCAAGTCACGGTGGTTTCAAAAGAGTTCAGACCGGAATTCTTGGAAGTTGCTGAGAAGGCAGATACAGTAACTCTTATTGAAGACAATTACCATGAAAAGTATTTGGGTGGAAAACATCTCGTGATCGGTGCTACGGATAGCAAAGCCGTCAACCGTCAAATCCGGGATGAGTCCAAAGAGCGATTTCTTTTAGTCAATATCGCCGATACGCCTGAGCTTTGTGACTTCTATCTAGGCGGAATCGTCACCAAAGGCAATCTGAAAATCGCCATCAGCACTAATGGCAAATCTCCGACAGCTGCTAAAAGATTGCGGCAGCTTTTGGAAGAAGTCCTTCCGGATGAAATCGATGACCTGTTAGAAAACCTAAATGCCTACCGCGATACACTTAAAGGAGACTTCGAATTCAAAGTCAAGGCGATGAATGAGATCACAGAGGGATTTGTGAAGAAGTCTGAAATAGGAAATATAAAGTTTGAAATCTGAAATTATGCTGCTTATCCAGCAGCAGCACAGGGGGTAACTATCAACAAGAAATTAAAGCTGAACCCTACTTTTTCATTTGCTGATCCACTCCTGTCATCTCCCAATGACCCAACGAAATCGGAATTCCTCCAATAGCATTCAATTGATCAAAGAAATCTTTCAGTTCAAATTCCTCACCTTTTTCTTCTTTGGTCCGGGCAAAATCCGCAAGCGCATTCTCCAATAAATACTTTCCGGTGATATAGCTGCTGCCATAGCCTGGCTGACGCATGTATAGATGCTGCTCAAAAAGTAAGAGTTCTTTCTCTGTCTTCATCCATCCTCTAGGGGTGTAATCGGAATGAATGTCTCCAGCTTCTACCATAGTCATTTCATTTGCTTGGGCATAAAGTGACCCCAAACCTCTTGCTGCGCGCTGAGCGATCATGATGTACACTATTTCCCTGGATCGGGGTGAATTTTGATAAAGTCCTGCATCCAAAAACATTTCCTCTACTGCGGTTGCGGTCCCTTCATTTCGAGAATCGAAAATATTGTAGAGTAGGGCACCTTTTCGTATCGGGTTGGTATGTGGTTCGTTATCCATGATGGCTAATTCAAACCAATGATAGAAATGAGAGTACAACGGTAATGGATCGTAATGCATCCCAATGGTAAAGAAATTTCGATCTTCTTTTGGGATAAAGTTTCCTCGATGCTCCCTTAACGCAGGTTCAAAATAGTCCTTCACCGTTACGATTTCCTGATTTCTAAGGAATGCCATCAATTCTATGATGGATTCCTCGGTCAATTTTTTAAATTCTTCCGAAGTATTTGCTTCCGGTAGTGGAGGTAGGTTCCTGTTTTGATGTTCTTCCAATTTAAGCGAAGTCCAGGCTCGGGCGAGTTCCCTTTTCAGAATCATCACCTCATTCTCCCAAGTTAGAGGCACTAAATGAACATTTTGCAGGTACCAGCTATAGTTTTCTTTGCCGATTCCTGAGGGTTCGGTCTTTTTTGGTGCTTCTTGTTCTAGCCAGTTGACAAATTCTTTTGTGGATTTAATCTCTGATTGAATTGCTTGGTTCAATGCTGAATCATCCTTCACTCCCGGGAATTCCAAAATGCCTTTCAAGTCTTCTGCTTGTTGTTGAATAGTTGGAATTCCAGCTGCCCAAAGTTCTTTGGCATTTCCGGTCAGATTTTCTTTTGCCTGGGTATTCAAAGGAGTTATTAATTGAATTTTTTCCAAAAACTGAGCCCTCGCTGATTTATCCAAAGGAAATGAATACTGCCACATATCAACTATTCCGTGATGTGTAGGACCTTCGTGTGCAGGTACGTCGCTCCGTTCCATCCAAATTGTTTTGTAAAAGGCAGGATCCCGTTCCCAGGGTTTGAGCACACGATAGTTGAAATCAAAACCGTTCATTTCCGCCCAAATGATCCTCCAATCCACCTGCTCAGTGATGGACCATTTGCTGGTATCCATGCTGAGAAGTTTGGCCTGAAGTGCTTTGAATTCCGTCATCCGCAGATTAAACGTGGCCTTCCTGTAGTCAGGCGCCCCGTCAAGAAGCGGTGGAGCTTCAAAATTTCTCCAATCCTTAAACAGGACGACCAAATCTGCCTGACTTGCAGGTGTTTTTTGGAGAGTGGCAGCGTTGGAAGGGAAGCTTAGGCAGCTAAATAGAAGTAAACAGCTTAAAAATTGGAGGAAAATGACATTTGAGCGCATCGGATCGGGTATTTAATAGAAATATAGAAGGTTGTCTCAAGCTTGCAAAAGACTCATCTGGATTTCCACAATCAATACGCGGATTTAGGCACATGTTGGAGAATTCTTTAATTTTGGGTTTTGATTTCATGCCATCCTTCTAGTTTTGGTTTTTTATTTACCACAGTTCCCGTACTTTTGGGCTTCGCTAATAAAACGCATCAATAATTAATATTTATGGCATATTTATTTACCTCAGAATCGGTTTCTGAAGGTCATCCCGATAAAATCGCTGACCAAATCTCCGACGCTCTGATCGATAATTTTTTGGCTTTTGATCCTAATTCCAAAGTAGCTTGTGAAACTCTTGTAACCACCGGACAGGTATTTCTTGCCGGAGAGGTGAAGTCTGATACCTATCTGGATGTTCAGAAAATCGCCCGTGACGTTATCAACAGAATCGGTTACACAAAAAGTGAGTACATGTTTGAGGGTAATTCCTGCGGGATTCTTTCTGCAATTCATGAGCAGTCTGCGGACATTAATCAGGGTGTGGAGCGTAAAAATCCTGAAGAACAAGGTGCTGGTGATCAGGGGATGATGTTTGGCTATGCCACCAACGAAACTGAAAACTTCATGCCACTTGCCTTGGATCTTTCTCACATGATCTTGAAGGAATTGGCAGCTCTGAGAAGAGAAAATAAAGATATCACCTATTTGAGACCTGATTCTAAATCGCAAGTGACGATCGAATACAGTGATGAGAATGTGCCTCAGCGAATAGACGCAATCGTGATTTCTACTCAGCATGATGATTTCGATCAAGAAGAAGCGATGCTTGCAAAGATCAAGGCTGACATTATTGCTATTCTGATTCCAAGAGTGAAGGCACAATTGAAACCCGAGCTTCAGAAATTATTCACTCATGAAATCATCTATCATATCAATCCAACCGGCAAGTTTGTAATCGGTGGTCCTCACGGGGACACCGGCCTGACAGGAAGGAAAATCATCGTGGATACTTATGGTGGAAAAGGTGCTCACGGTGGCGGAGCTTTCTCCGGAAAAGATCCTTCGAAAGTTGACCGATCTGCAGCCTATGCAACTCGTCACATTGCCAAAAACATGGTGGCTGCGGGTGTTGCTGACGAAATGCTGGTTCAGGTTTCCTATGCGATCGGTGTTGCCAAGCCTATGGGTATTTATGTGAATACCTACGGTACTGCCAACGTAGATATGCACGATGGCGAAATCGCCAAAAAGATTGAAGAACTATTTGACATGCGTCCTTACGCGATCGAGCAGCGATTGAAGCTGAGAAATCCAATCTATGAGGAAACGGCAGCCTATGGTCATATGGGAAGAAAGAATGAGGTGGTGACAAAAACGTTCTTTTCTCCATACCGAACCGAGATTACCTTGGATGTGGAATTGTTTACATGGGAAAAACTAGACTACGTCGATCGAATTAAAACCTTATTTGACCTTTGAGAAAACAACAAAGCCTTCCGAAACATCGGAAGGCTTTGTTGTTTTAAAATGGATCAAGTTTTTTGAAATCTGGATTCTCTGCTATTTGATTTATTCCAAATCTAGAATATTGTTAGACTTTAGGAATTGGGATCATTTGAAATGATTCCACAATTCATATTAAGCTCTTCCAATTCAAGGAGCCATTTCTCGGCGCTTGCATCACCTTCTTTAATTTCCAAGTCGAGAGCCTCCAGAATTCCATCATCCTCATCGGTCCACTTTCCAATGGCCTTGTGATTAGTAAGTACATCGACCTTTTTTGACTTTTCTTTCAAAGTTTCTGTTAACTCATTTACTTTTTCACTCAAAGCTGTGTACTCGGTGTCGCAGTTGCTCTGTTCACTTTTTACCTCTATCTGGACGTTATTGGTGCTATCGGCTTCATGTTTTTTGGCTTCCAATAAATTCATCTGATCTCCAATTTTCTCAGATAGACTGACTACTTTTACAGAGGTGTCTTTCCATTCTGCGACTAGATTACTCAACTTTTCATCTTGTTCTTCTGGAGGGCCGCAGCTGACAAGCAGTCCTAGAAGTACCATAATTATCAAGTAGTTTTTCATATCGAATTAGATTTTTATCATGAAGTGTACTGACCAAAAATTTCCCTTATTTGGGAAAACCATTTCTCAAGAGAATCAATTTATTCATTGAAAGAAACCCGTTTCTGGTCAAAATCGGTGCGTCAGTGAACTATTAATATGTTCACTCTTATACTATTCCAAATAGTATTCCAAGCCATGGAATAATCACGATCACCAATTATCCGTATTAGAATTGAAATCAAAACTTACTTATTACCAATAAAGTAAGTTCAATCATCCCTGAGCTCTCTTAATTAGTTCTTTTAGGTCAATAAAAGTCGTTTGTCTTTAACCTTCGAAAATGAAAAAAATAGTATTAATGGCAGTTTTGGTCTTATTGGCAGGATACGGTTTTTGCCAAGAGCAACCCTATATTCAACTGAATATTCGGGAGAATTTTTTGACACAAAAAATCGATTTTTTAGAAGGATCAAAAGTTTTGACCAAACTGGAAATTCAGGAGTTAATGGCTACGGCGAATCCAGAAACGCAGGATCTCTATCGTCGAAGTATGAATCAAAACAAATTAAACACAGTTTTTGCAGTTGGAAGTCTTGCTACAACAATTGGAGGTCTAGCATATATTATTATTCCTCGGCAGCAATCATCTTCTGCTAGTAATCTAACTTGGCCGATTTTGATTTCGGATCTAGCCTTAAATATTCTTTCCGGAGTGTATAAGCGAAATGCCCGAAATCTAGCACGGGAAGCTGTAGATAGTTATAATTTTGGGAGATCAGATGCACCTGTTTATTTTGAAGAAAATCGAATCGACACCCCGATTTTCAGCCATGTCATCCGATTTTGAAGTTAAAATTTTGAAATGAAAAATCTGAAGTCAGAAGTCTGAAATAGCCTATTTCCGCTTTCTGATTTCTCCCTTCATACTTTTCAAAACATCTCCTCAATCAACTCTGAGTAAAATTCTTTCACTTCTTTTCCCGCAACTTTCACTTGCTGAGAAATTAAGCTGGTCTCAGTTTGTCCGGGTACGGTATTGATCTCGATAAAATAGAATTTACCGGTTTCGTTTTGGAGGAAGTAGTCCACTCGCACAGCTCCTTTGCAGTTGAGTTTTTGATAAACTTGATACACTATCCGATCCACTCGTGACTTTTCTTCTTCGGTCATTCGACCCGGGGTGATTTCTTCGGCTACCCCAGGAATGTATTTGGCTTCGTAGTCAAAAAACTCCGTGCTGCTTACGATCTCAGTTGCGGGGAGGACGGTGATTTCACCTTTTCCTTTGTAGGCGCCAATCGAAAATTCCCTGCCCGACACAAACTCTTCCACGAGCACTTGCTTGTCCTCTGCGAAAGCTTTGTCAACTGCCTCAGGAAGATCTGCCCATGTTTTCACTTTCGTCATTCCAATGGAGCTTCCTCCATTATTCGGTTTTATAAAAAGAGGAAGAACTAATTCAGACTCTATTTTTTGAAGATTTTCATTCGTGTTTTCAAAAAGCTGAAGTGATTTTGCTACGCTCAATTCCGGAATATCCTGCACGATTGCTTTTGTGTAGCCTTTGTTCATCGTAATGGCAGAAGTCAGCTGATCACAGGTTGTGTATGGGATTCCCAGCATATCAAAGTAACCTGCAAGCTTTCCATCCTCACCAGGCGAACCATGCAGGATATTGAAAACCCCGTCAAATTTGATTTTTTCATCTCCCAGACTGATGCTGAAATCATTCAGATCCACTGGGATTTTTTCGCCGGAAGCACTCATGTAATACCAATCATTTGGGTAAATGAGGATTTTGTACACATCGTACCGCTTGCGATCGATGGTACGCTCTACAACTGAGGCGCTCTTCAAGGAAATCACGGATTCACCAGTAAATCCGCCGGTTACAAGGGCTATTTTTTTATTCATTTGCCGGGCTAGCTTAGGTATGCGAATTAGCTGATTTTTTGGCTAAGGGAGAAATGAATGTTCCCGGAAGTTTTTTCTGATTTAGATATTTTAAGATTAAAAGTATGTATTTGAAAGACCATTCACCAGATTCCTGAGAGCCAGACAGGACGTTTTTTCTATATTCGCCGACCTGAATAAAGCTTTGTTTACCCAAATTACTGATTAGATGATTAAATATTGGAAAGTGCTGGCTTTGTCTTTAAGCTTCGCTTTGGGGATGGTTGCCAGTTTGCAAGCTCAAGCCCTGAAAAAAGTGACGCTCGAGGATGTCTTCAAACAAGGCACATTCGCCCAAAAATCCGTCTATGGCATCAATTGGATGAAAGACGGCCAGTATTACAGCTCCCAGATAAATCGAATGGGAGCTCCAGTTGTAGTAAAAATTAATATTTCCACCGGAGCTGAAGAAGCAATTTTGCTGGATGGAAGAGCGCTTGGAGTGAATTTCTCCAGTTATTCCTTCAACTCTGACGAAACGAAGGCCTTGATAGCATCTGATGTGGAGTCGATTTATCGTCGATCTTCGAAAGGGATTTTCTATGTAGTCGATATGGCTACCGGTCAGAAGCAACAGCTGATGAACGGCGAAAAAATCTCTTATGCTACGCTTTCTCCCGACAATGACAAAGTAGCTTTTGTCAAAGAAAATAACCTGTACCTAGTTGAATTGGCAAGCAATAAGCTAACCCAAATCACAACCGACGGGGAATGGAACAAAGTCATCAACGGGTCTGCTGATTGGGTGTACGAGGAAGAATTTTCCATGGCCCAGGCTTTCAAATGGTCTCCTGACGGAAAGAAATTAGCCTTTATCCGATTTGATGAAACTGCCGTTCCCGAGTTCAACATGCAAATGTGGGGACCGCTGTATCCGAAAGATTATAAATTCAAATACCCTAAAGCGGGAGAGAAAAATGCGCTTGTAAGCATTCATGTCTATGATTTGGCTTCCGCCAAAACTCAGAAGATTGATGCCGGAACTGAGACGGACATATACCTGCCAAGAATTTATTGGACCAAAGACGCGAATATGCTGGCTTTCATCCGCCTGAATCGTCTTCAGAATCAGATGGATCTTTTTCACGCAAATGCAAGCACTGGAGCGAGTAGTTTGATCATTTCGGATAGATCCCAAACCTATGTCGATTTGGAAAACAATGACAACTTAGCGTATCTCGCTGATGGGAAAACTTTTATCCGAACTTCTGAGCAGGATGGTTACAAACATATTTACCAACACGCAATTGACGGAAAGCTAATTCGTCAGATTACCACGGGTGCATGGGAAGTGAGTTCCTTGGTTGGAGTGGATGAAAAGGCAAAGAAGGTCTATTTCGTATCCACTGAGGCTTCTCCTTTGGAAAGAAATTTCTATGTGATCAATCTGGACGGAAAAGGCAAAAAAGCGCTCACGCCTTCCAAAGGAACACACACCATCAACATGAGCCCTGATCATAAATTCTTCATCGATTATTATTCTACTGCCGATACTCCTGTGCGGGTCAGTTTGAAGGAGGCTTCCGGAGAGGAAACAAAATTGCTGGAAGACAATCAGGCTTTGAAAGATCGATTGGCAGGTTTTGCGCTTGGGAAAAAGGAGTTTTTCACCTTCCCGACAGTGGATGGTACTGAGCTGAATGGCTACATCATCAAGCCGGCAGACTTTGATCCGAATAAAAAATATCCTGTTCTGATGTATGTCTATGGTGGTCCGGGTTCGCAAAATGTACTGAATAGCTGGGGCGGAACTCGCGATTTTTGGCACCAGCAATTGGCTGCTGAAGGAATCATTGTGGCCTGCGTGGACAACAGAGGAACAGGTGCGAGAGGCAGAGATTTCAAACATTCGACTTATGCAAATCTTGGAAAACTCGAAACGATCGATCAGATCGAGGGAGCAAAACACTTTGCAAAAATGCCCTTTGTTGATCCGGCAAGAATCGGAATCTGGGGTTGGTCGTATGGTGGATATATGTCCTCGTTGGCCTTGATGATCGGAAACGATGTTTTTAAAACTGCCATTGCTGTCGCTCCGGTGACGACATGGAGATATTATGACACGATTTACACCGAGCGATTCCTGCAGACTCCACAGCTCAATCCATCCGGGTATGACGACAACAGCCCGATCACCCACGTGAATAAGTTGAAAGGAAATTTTCTCCTGATTCATGGAACCGGTGATGATAATGTGCACTTTCAGAACTCAGTGGATTTGGTCAATGCGTTGATCTCCGCTGATAAGCAGTTTGAATCGTTTTACTATCCAAACAAAAATCACGGGATATCAGGCGGAAATACGACCTGGCATTTGTACACTCAGATGACTGATTTCTTGAAGCGGAAGCTTTAAGAGCCCGTTATCTAAATACAAAAAACCGCAGGAAGACATTTCTGCGGTTTTTTGTTTGTAGCATAATGGAAGCGTACCACGTCTGTTAATCAGTTAGTTTTTTAACAGTCAACCCAAAAAAAATCAAATGAAAAAACCAATTATTTTACTCGCCACTTTATTTTTATTTCCCTTCTTTATTTCTTCCTGTGATCCAGAAGGTGATACCGAGCCTAGGATGCTTTTAGATGAGGTAGGATTCGAAGGGACTTTGCCTGATGGAAGTAGCTTTGGTAATACAGATATTCGATCGGCTAATGGTACTGGCATCTCGGGGGTAAATGCCAAATATAAAGGACGACATATTCTTAGTATCCGGAGTTTTGAAACAGGCTGGGCAATAAGTGTGGAATTACCTTCGGTTGACTTCTCGGTCACGCCTCCAATCGGTGAAAAGGTTCCTGTGGGTGAGGTGTCAGCGTATTTTTCAAAATATTACCCCTACGAGCTAGTCCTGGAAAAACTGGAGATCGAAAGACAAAAAGCAGATTCTAATGCTGATTACAGTAGTTTAGAAGTAATTCGGGTGCAGCTTTCCAATCAAAATAAGTTTTTTAGCTATTTATTCGATGAATTTGATCTAGCGGCTAAGCGGTCAGTAAGAGTTATAGAAGTCGTAGAAGGAATAGAAAAAAATCTTTTGGGGGTCGATGTGCGAAAGATCGAGGTAATATTTGCTTTTGATTTTTCAGTTAGTGCAAGCGATCCTTCAGTGCTAGTTCAAAAAGGAGTATTGAAGGGAATTGCTAGAGTTAAGTATAGAGAAGATTTTTACCAAGGAGAATTTGAAAAGTAAGGATCAAGCAATCTTAATCTGATCCAGATAGAACTTCATCCGGCTGTGATCTCTCTGCAAAAAATCAATCTTATCGATTTTGTCAAGCTTATGATTGTAGAATACTTCGATGTATTCATTTTCAAGTAAGTAGAGGTTGACCTTGTGTCCGTAATATCGAATAGCCACAACGAATGAACCCTCCAGGTAAAGGGTTTTGATTTTTTGATGGATTGGCAATTGGATGAAATCTTCCCGTCTCATATTCTTCTCTCAAAACGCAGACATTAATATAAGGAAATTGGTTCGAAAAAATCTGAGCCAAATGATCATCAGGTTGATTCAGAGCGGATCTATTTTTCCAAAAACAAAAACACCCCCGCCCTTTAAGGACGGGGGTGATTATTCGACAGCTTTAAATTAATGTGCGATTAATTGGAAATCTTTGATTGATTCGCTCATGTCCAGGATTTCTGCTCCTTTCAGCGCAGCTGCCAAAATGCTGGTTCCCGCTGCAGATCTGTACCCTCCTGCGCAATGCACCACTATCGGCTTTTCAGTAGGAACCTCACCTACTCTCTCTCTCAATTGTTGGAGGGGAATATTCAGACTGCCGGAAAAGATCGGCTCACTTTTGGCCTCATCTGCACTTCTGATGTCCACGATTGTGAATTCATCTTTATTTTCTTTGAAAGCTTCCAAATCGAATGTAGATCCTTTTACGGTCATGCCTTCAGGATTGACTACTGCGCCTTTGATCAATTGCTCATAACCGATTTTTGCTGATTTGAAGATGACGATTTCCAATTCGGCAGGGGAGTCAGCGACTAGGAAGAATTTCTCATCCGGTCCGACGATTGATCCCAACCAAGTTTCGAATTTGCCACCATTCATGATGTTGAGCGCTCCTGCGATGTGTCCGGCTGTAAAAGCATCCTGCTTTCTCACATCGATTATTAAAGCACCCGATGGAAGAGTTGCTCCATCTGGCCACATGCTCACCGCTGAGATTGATCTCTGATAAGATGGTGCGCCTTTTTTGTTCATATCTACATCGTAGCCGAAGTACTTTGGAATATATGGCTGACCCTGAAGAAGAGAATCCACGAACGTCTTTTCATCGATATCACCGAAGGCCCAGTTGGTCGCTCTTTGCTCACCGATGGTGCTTTGACGCGCATCACTTAAGTTTTTGCCACAAAGGGAACCTGCTCCGTGTGCCGGAAATACGAGTACTTCGTCTGCCAAAGACTTCAGTTTTTCCTGAACGGTGGTAAACATCATCTTGGCAAGGTCTTCACGCTGAGCTTTTAGATTGCCTGCCTTTTCTCTTAAATCCGGTCTTCCGACGTCACCTATAAAAAGTGTGTCTCCTGAGAAGAGTGCATGGTCTTTTCCATTTTCGTCCACCAGCAAAATGCTAATGCTATCCGGTGAATGTCCAGGTGTGTGCAAAGACTTGAAAGTCACTTTGCCCATTTTCACTGAATCACCCTGATCAAAAGCCGTGTGTGGATATTCTGCTCCAACCAACTTACTTACGTAGATGGTGGCGTCTTCATTTTTGTGAAACTCAAGGTGAGAACTCACGAAGTCTGCATGTGGGTGCGTTTCGAAAACTGATACTATTTGAGCAGAATTAGCTTCAGCGTAATCATAATAAGCCTGAGGATTTCTTCCCGGATCGACTAGGGCAACTTTTCCTTCACTTAAGATGGCATAACTTGCATGAGCTAGTCCTTCGTCATAAAATTGTTGAATATGCATGGTTGTATTTTATTGTTTCTGATTTGTGGTACAAAGATAGAAGTCTGATTTGGGTGCTTTTGGTGATCATAATCACTTAAGGTTCTGATCCCTGATCGCAAATTTGAAGGAATTCGAGTTCAAAAATCGCAAAATGGTTGGAATCATTCCGATCTTGAGGTAAAATTGAGGACATGAAGAGTACCTCTCCCAATCATTTTAAAGCGCAAATACAGCAGGTTTGTTTCGCGCTATTGCTTGTCGGCATCTTTTCTCTGGGGGGATGCAAGTCCAAAAAAATCTCAAAAGACAATCCTGCTTTCAAAGTCATCGCCACAGCGAAGTCCTATCAAGGTACGCCATATAAATATGGAGGAACTACTCGGGCGGGAATGGATTGCTCCGCTTTAGTGTACCATGCTTATTATTCCATTGGGATTAACATGCCCCGAACTTCAAATGATCAAAGCCAACTAGGTGAGAAAGTCCCTTTTAAAGATATCCGCGATGGGGATTTGCTTTTTTTTGCGACTACCAAAAAGAAAAATCAAGTGACCCATTCGGGAATTGTTACTGAAGTTCAGATCAGTGAGATTCGGTTTATTCACTCTTCCACATCTCTCGGTGTGACAGAGGATTACCTCAGCAGCAAGTATTGGACAAACGCTTTTCTTTTTGCGAGGCGGATGCTCAAATAGCCTCCTTTAGGCCTTAAAGAGGAATAAGGTGTAAATCGCTTCCTACAATTGAACCGGAGTTTTTTATTTTCCAAATATCCTTTGGTATTAGGCTTTCTTGATATAATTTTGCGCTCTAATTCAAACAGCACATTCCTTTTACAATTCTATATATCAAATGGCAAATATTGGAAAGATAACTCAGGTAATTGGCCCGGTGGTGGACGTTTCCTTTGAAGGCGGTAACCTGCCAAACATCCTCGACGCGCTGGAAGTAACCAAAGAAAACGGTCAAGTGGTCGTTATGGAAGTTCAGCAGCACTTGGGTGAAGACAGAGTAAGAACGATCGCCATGGATTCATCCGAAGGGATGGTTCGCGGGATGGAAGTTAGAGACTTGGGTCAGCCGATCTCCGTGCCTACAGGTGAAGCGATCAAAGGCCGTCTTTTCAATGTGATTGGTGAACCTATCGATGGTCTTCCTCCTATTCCGGTAGGGAAAAGACTTCCGATTCACAGACCCGCTCCAAGGTTTGAAGATCTTACTACTACTACTGAAGTTCTTTTCACAGGAATCAAAGTAATCGACTTGATCGAGCCTTATGCAAAAGGTGGTAAAATCGGACTTTTCGGTGGTGCCGGTGTTGGGAAAACTGTATTGATTCAAGAGTTGATCAATAACATCGCAAAAGCATACTCAGGTTTGTCTGTATTTGCCGGTGTAGGTGAGAGAACTCGTGAAGGAAATGATCTTTTGAGAGAAATGATCGAGTCAGGAATTGTGACTTACGGGGATGAATTCGTCCATAGCCTGGAGACAGAAGGTGGATGGGATCTTTCCAAAGTGGATTTGAAGAAATTAGAAGATTCTAAAGCAACCTTCGTTTTTGGTCAGATGAATGAGCCTCCTGGGGCTCGTGCCCGTGTGGCCTTGACAGGTTTGACTTTGGCTGAATATTATAGAGATGGGGATGGTGAAGGTGCTGGTAAAGACATTCTTTTCTTCATCGACAACATTTTCCGATTCACGCAGGCGGGTTCTGAAGTGTCTGCACTTTTGGGGCGAATGCCATCAGCGGTAGGTTACCAGCCTACATTGGCCACCGAAATGGGAGCCATGCAGGAGCGAATTACTTCGACCAAAAACGGTTCGATTACATCGGTTCAGGCGGTTTATGTACCTGCTGATGACTTGACTGACCCGGCTCCTGCGACAACTTTTGCTCACTTGGATGCTACCACTGTCTTGTCAAGAAAGATTGCCGAACTAGGTATTTATCCTGCGGTGGATCCTTTGGATTCTACTTCAAGAATCCTTTCCCCGGATATCCTGGGTGAAGAGCATTACGGCTGCGCTCAACGAGTGAAAGAAATCCTTCAGCGATACAAAGAATTGCAAGACATCATTGCGATTCTCGGTATGGAAGAACTTTCCGAAGAAGATAAGTTGGCCGTATACAGAGCGAGAAGAGTTCAGCGTTTCTTGTCACAGCCATTCCACGTAGCAGAGCAGTTTACAGGTTTGAAAGGTGTATTGGTAGATATCAAAGACACAATCAGAGGTTTCAACATGATCATGGACGGTGAGTTGGATCATCTCCCTGAGGCTGCTTTCAACTTGGTTGGCAGCATCGAAGATGCAATTGCCAAGGGTGAGAAAATGTTGGCAGAAGTTAAATAATTACACAAATGGAGAAGCCTCTGAGAAAACCTTGGAGGCTAGCTTTTTTATAATCCGAAAAAAATGCGTTTAGAGATCCTCACACCGGGCAATAAAATATTTCAGGGCGAAGTGTCTGAGGCTAGTTTCCCTGGCTCAGACGGTTCTTTTCAGGTGCTGAGTAATCACGCTCCGATCGTTGCCGCTTTGGCAAAAGGAACTATTTCTTTCACCACATCAGAAGGCAAGCAGTCCATCGTCGTAGAAGGTGGTGTAGTGGAAGTTAAAGAAAATGTGATTATGGTATTGGCTGAGAAAGTAATCAGCTAAGCAATAATTGATTTATAAATAAAAGTCCAACTCGTAAGGGTTGGACTTTTTCGTTTAGATGCCTACTTTTTCAGCAATAGCTATTTCAAGTTTTTTTCTTTCCAAACAAGATTGGTTTCAAGCCACCTCCCATTCATCAAATAACATGACGGACATATTCGATCCTTGCCCCGATTGCTTCCATTATTCCATTTTGTTCGGTCATACCAAACTGGAATTTTGATGTTTTGGACCAAACATAACCTCAATTCTAAAAATGAAGAGATTGGTCTTTTTGAATAGGATAAAGCCTTTTTACCAATAATCTTAAGTAGAAAATTGATTTCTCAAATTATTCCTTACTTTTGCAGCCACGAAAGGGGGTGTACACTATGATCATTGTAAACGTAAAAGAGAACGAATCCATCGAAAAAGCGCTGAAGCGTTTTAAGAAGAAGTTTGACAAGACCGGTGCGGTTCGTGAACTCAGAGCCCGTCAGGCTTTCACGAAGCCTTCTATCGTAAGAAGGGCGCAAGTCATCAAAGCTGCTTACAAGCAAAAACTTCAGGAAGAAGTAATGAAGTAATCAGTTTCGATTTATAATATTCAGCGCAATTGCCACGAGCAGTTGCGCTTTTTTTGTGCTAAAAGGTACTTACCAATTCCAATTTTTTGAACTACCTTATTGAGGTTTAATAACACTCATGGTAGAATCCTTTGTTAATTATCTGGAGTACGAGAAAAAGAGCAGCCTACATACTGTGATAGCCTATCGCACCGATCTGGAGCAGTTTCAGGAATTTGCCAGTTTGTCATTTGAGTTGAATGATATCTCAGAAGCGACTCATTCCGAAATCCGTGCCTGGGTAATTGACTTGGTTGAGCAAGAGCTGAGCACTACTTCGGTGAACCGAAAAATGGCAACTCTTAGGTCCTTTTACAAATTCCTCCTTCGATCCCGAATGATTACAAAAGACCCGACTTATAAACTGCGGTCTCTTAAAAATCCTAAAAAACTGCCTGAGTTTGTACAAGAACTGACCATTGAGGCCGTTCTGGAAGTGAGTGTTTACGAAGCATCATTTGAAGGACAGCGGGATCGGATGGTGATTGAGTTTTTGTATCTCACAGGTGTTCGATTGGCGGAACTGATCGGCTTGAAATGGGAATCGATAGACCTGAATGAGGAGACAGTAAAAGTGTTGGGAAAAAGAAAAAAAGAAAGAATAATTCCACTTACAAAAGGACTGTCACGGAATATTTTGCTTTATAAAAAAGTATTTGAAGAAAGGTTTTCAAAGCTTAGTCAAAGTGACTATTTTATTGTTACCAATCAAAGATCTCAGAGTTACCCAATGATGATTTACCGTACTGTCAGGCATTATTTGGATCTTTTTGCGCAGACATCCAAGCGCAGCCCTCATGTTTTGAGGCATACATTTGCCACTCACTTGCTCAATAAAGGTGCAGACCTCAACGCTGTCAAAGATTTGCTGGGACATGCAAATCTAGCTGCCACTCAGATTTATACCCATAATTCACTAGAAAAACTTAAAGCTGTGTTCGAACAGGCACATCCTAAAGCATAATTAATCTTTTGTTCATTCACTTAAATGCAAATCACTATGAAACTGCAGATGCACTCTATCCACTTTGATGCTGATTATAAACTGATCGACTTCATCCAAAAAAAAGCTGACAAATTGGAAACCTATTTTGACAGAATACAGGACGGAGAAGTATTTATGAGACTCGATAAAAACGAGAATAATGCGAATAAAATAGTTGAAATAAAACTTAATGTGCCAGGAAAGCAATTCTTTGCCAAACACCAAACCGATTCTTTTGAAGCTGCTGCTGATGAAGCAATTGAAGGATTGAGACGACAACTCAAAAAACACAAAGAAAAAGTAGTGCTGATTAAACAGTAACCCAACTCAGTTTTTACGTATAAACCCTTAGATATCTGAGGGTTTATCTTTTTTAAAGCACTTTTTAAAATGAAAACAAAGACATATTATTTTACATTTTTTTGGATCATCAATTTTGCAATAGCAGCCAGCAAAATAGTTTTCACCCTTCGTCCGGAAATCAACCTTTTTACTGAAGAAGCTCAATATTGGCTTTGGTCCCAGAATCTGGCCTGGCATTATTATTCGAAGCCACCCTTGATAGCGGTATTCAATCTGATCAGCACATCCCTCTTTGGTAACAATGAGCTTGCGGTTCGTATCAATGCAATTTTACTGGGGATGGGCACATCCTGGATTGTTTATCTGTTTGCTGATTACTTGTCTAAATCTCCTAAAATCGCTTTTTGGTCAGGAATTTTAGTAATGGCAATGCCTTTTTGGATGTTGTTTTCCACTTTTCATGTGACAGATTCAGAGCTTACTTTCTTTTGGATTTTGAGTATTTATTGGTTTTATAAAGGCATCAAAGAAAATAAGAATAACTGGTGGGCTTTGGCTGGATTGTCAACTGGATTTGGCCTCATGGCTAAAAGCAACATGATCTTGATCCTCCCTTTGATTCTTTTTTATCTGATAGTTACCCGGCAATGGAAAATACACCGGATAAATTTCCTTGTTATGACGGGAGTTAGTTCAATTGGAATTGTTCCGGGATTCATGTGGAATTGGCAAAATGGTTTCAGCACCTATAAACATTTAGCTTTTCTGAGTGGAGCAGCTGGAGAAAGTTCCGGGTTTGATATGACTGCCTGGATATGGAGATTTTTAGAATATGCGGGAGGCCAACTTGGAATGGTTTCGTTATTTCTTTTACCCATTTTCATTTACTCGATTCAAAGCCTGAAAATGGACCGAGACAATATTTCTCTTTATCTAGTGCTTCCCGCAATTCTATCGTGGATCGGATTTGCGGGATTAACCCTTTTCACGGAAGTGGAAGCAAACTGGCCGGTTTTTGCGTATGTGACTTTACCGATTTTCATTAGTCGTTGGCTTTCTCAACAATCTCCCAAATGGGAAATAGTCAGAAACTGGGGTGTGACTTTCAGCTTTGGACTTCCTCTTTTATTAATTTTTCCGAGTTTTAATCCCGCAGTAAGTTTAGATTCAATTTTCGAAATTGAGAAAAAGTCCTTCCGAAGACTGGTTGGCTATAGACCTCTTGCCGAGCGGATTTATTTCCTTCAGGATAGTCTTAAGGTTGTGGAAGCATTGATTTTCTCTGAAAGCTACCACATGGCTTCTGAATTGGCATTCTACATTCCGGGAAACCCTAAAACCTACACGATCAATCTTGGCTCTAGGAAAAATCAATTTGACCTTTGGGAAGGTTTAGACAAGCAAATCGGCATCGGAAAGGAAGGTGTTTTTGTGAGCTGGAATGAGGAATCTCCCGGTGTGGCTGCTACATTTGAACGATTAATTTACGAAGAGAAATTCCCGGTAGCCTTCAGAGGAGATTCATTGCGCTGCGCAAAAATTCAGATTTGGGAAAACCTGATTGATTACAAACCCGGAAATTCCGATACCTATTAATTTTACTTTTTTCGAAGCCAATAATAGTGTTTACCGTTTTTTTCCAACAAGGAATCAAACTCCGGTTTTCCGGCTGACATCAATAGATCAGGTATTGCTCTTGAATCCCAATTGACGGAAGCCATTATTACGTCATAAGAAGAAGTGTCAATTTCTGCTAAAAGCTTGTCTTCTACAATCAGATTAGGATAGCCTTTTAGGTTATTCATCCAATCCTGTCTGGGTAAATCTATCATATTGAAATCACGGCCCAATCCGATTCTGATTTTGCTGCTGACATGAAGATTCCCTGCAAATCCGATTTTTTCAGCCGGGTCAATACCTTGTTCCAAAACAAACGCTTTTAATTGTTTCCCTTGATCTGGAAGTGAGATATGGTAAGTCGCCGATGCCACCAAAAAGAAAAGCAAAAGCATGTTATAGGAAAGTGCTTTTGCTAGCTTTTGATTGTTTAAGAAAAGCCTTCCCAGATAAATCAGAATCAATATTCCCAATCCAAGTTGACCCCAAATCATAGGAGCTGACCCCATTCTGATATTAAGCCAAAAGCTAAAAATCAGAACAATAAGATTGAGCGATAGGAAAATACCGATCGCGATTTTAAGTCCGTATCTCCGTATTTCGAAGTCTGCTCTCACCAAAAACCATCCCAACCAAACAGCCGAAACTGGAGCCACTGGGAGCAAATAACGCTCATAAAACTTGCTCGTCATCGCGCCCATGGCAAGAATCGCCAAGCCCCAAAGAATCGCAAATCCGAAGAAAGTAGGATTTTCCTTCCAAGTTTCTCTCAGAGTTTCTTTTGCCTTCGGAAATGCAAAAAGCACCCAAGGGATAAACATGGCTATCAAAAGTGCCAGGGCTAAAAATCCATTTTGGACAATTAGCAAAACCCTCGAAGCGACGCGGATTCCTACCTGATCTTCCAGAAAGCTGTCAAGGTAGGTTAGTCCATGGATTTGCCACATGGCAACAAACCAAAACAAAGCGATGAACAAGCTGACCAGAAGTGAAGGGTAATGGATCAGCGTTTTCAGACTGATTCGCTGCCAGGGATTTGCAAGTAAATAAACCAGACCAAGGCCGCCCAAAGCTAAAGCTGGCAACCCTTTTACTTCAAATGCAATTGCCAAACTCAGGTATAAAATCCAGAGAAATTTCTTCGGTGCTTCATTCCCGTATCTGATCAAACCTGCAAATCCAACAGCACTTGCCGTCATCGCCATCACTAGTAATACATCAGGTATAGACCGCGTCGCACTGAAAATCAAAACAGGATTTGCGGCTATTATAAGAGCCGAAAGTCCTGCGATTTTTCGGTCTTCAAAAAGGATTTTCCCTAACCAGTAGGTCAATCCAACTGTCAAAGCTCCTGCAATCAGGAAGAAGAACCGAGAAGCAAAAGCATTCATCCCAAAAAGTTTAAATCCTGCTATCACGGCCCAATAGGTGCCAATAGGTTTTTTGAATCGCAATTCTCCGCTTCCCAAATAAGTGGTGAGATAGTCTCCGTTTTGGAGCATTTTCACCGCAGCATCAGTGTAATACATCTCATCTGGATAGTGCATGTGGAAGCTCAGCGCAAACGGCCCCACCAGGATGGCAAACACCGCCATGACTACCCAGGGATTGATTTGAAATTCTTTCGAAGGAGAAAAAGGCATGGCGCAAAGATAGGGTGATTAGGATTTGAGATGCCAAATTTTCCACAGGATCGAATGGCCTTACTCACCTTTTTTGTCACAGGAAGTATTTTACCGTATTTTTGGCCAAATTTCATCTCATGAGCAAGCCTCTTTTGTCTGTAGTCATCACCGTTTATAATGAGGAAGAAAACATCAAACCTCTTCTGGAAGCAGCCTATTCAGCGCTTTCTGAGATTGATTATGAAGTTATTCTGATCGAAGATGGGTCGATTGATGCGACCGTAGCTGAGGTGAAAAAATACGCAAATAATCGAACCAAGCTTATTGTTTTCAATCGGAACTATGGACAGACCACGGCCTTGGCAGCCGGTATAGATATGGCAACCGGGACCTACATCGCCACGATGGATGGAGATCTTCAAAACGATCCGACTGATCTGCCGATGATGCTCAATAAGGCGATAGAGGAAGATTGGGATGTGGTCGCTGGTCGACGACTTAATCGAAAAGACGGTTTTGTTCTTCGAAAAATACCGAGCAAAATCGCCAACTGGATCATTAGAAATGCCACAAAAGTTTATCTGAAAGATTACGGCTGCACGCTTCGAGTGTACAAAGCAGAAATCGCACAAGGAATGGGGCTCTATGGTGAATTACACCGCTTTATCCCTGTTTTGGCAAAGCAGCAAGGCGCCCGAATGACAGAAGTGGATGTAAAGCATCATCCTAGAATCCACGGTGAATCAAAGTATGGTTTAAGCAGGACCTTCAAAGTCATGTCGGATCTGATCTTAATGTTGTTTTTCCAAAAGTACTTTCAGCGCCCCATTCACTTATTTGGAGGAATAGGTTTGATTGCTTTCTTAATTGGGATTCTAATCAATTTTTACTTATTAATCCTGAAAATCCTCGGCGAGGATATCTGGGGGAGACCAATAATGATTTTGGGTTTTATCCTTGTGATAGGAGGAATCCAATTTATAACTACGGGAATCATTGCTGAGATCATCGTTCGAACCTACTTCGAATCGCAGAATAAGAAGACCTACACAGTGAAGTCGGTGTTTGTGGGAGAGCAAGTTGCAGTGGGCAGTGGGCAAGTTTCAGTCCCGATGGCTATCGAAAGCGGTGGGCAGTTGTCCGAGAAGAGTCGGCAGGAGACTTTTAAGGAGAATCCTGAGTGAGCCAATCTTCAGAAGCCCTGGTAAAGAAGTTAAAGACTGCCCTAAAATTGGGTTTGACGGGATTGGCGCTTTACCTTGTTTTTCAAAAGGTCAATACCCAACAATTAGTACAAATAGTTAAAACGATTCACTGGATTTGGCTGCTTCCTGCAGTGCTGTTTTTTATTCTGAGCAAAGTTTTCACAGCCCTGCGACTCAATCTTTATTTTCAAAATATAGGCCTGACCATCATCAATAGGCTGAATTTTCAACTTTACATAGTTGGAATGTTTTATAACCTTTTCCTTCCCGGTGGAATCGGCGGAGATGGATACAAGATCTATTTGCTCAATAAAGAGTTTAAGACGCCGGTGAAATCATTGATTCAGTCAGCGCTTTTGGATCGTTTGGGAGGCTTGGTGTCGATCGTTTTTCTATTGTTTGGATTGTTCTTACTGGTAGAGATTAAAGTTGATTTTTTGGAGGGTAACCTTTGGAATGGATTGATGGTGGCAGGATTAATATTGACCATTCCGGTCTTTTGGCTTGTCCAAAAATTCTTTTTTAAAGACTTCCTACCTTCATTTTGGGCGTCAAATGCCTGGTCGATGGCAGGTCAGGTTGCACAGTTGATTTGTGCTTGGTTTATTATAAGATCCTTGGAAATCACTGAAAATATCCTCGCATACCAACTTGTGTTTTTATTTTCTTCGATTGTGGCTGTTCTCCCCTTGACCATCGGCGGGGTTGGCGCCCGAGAACTTGTTTTCGTCTATGCGCACACGTATACCGGAATCAACGAAGTGGCATCGGTTGCTTTCAGTTTGATTTTCTTTCTGATATCAGCAATGGTTTCTTTATCCGGATCCTTAATTAGAGTAGATTTCTCTAATAAGTTATAAATACCTGGTTTGTAGTAATTTAATTTTAAATCTGCTAGGATGATTCAGCGTTTACTATTTTTTGCGGGAAGAAGAATTCCCGCTTTCGGAGAATGCAAGTGCGATCAGCTTGGTAGGGATATTGAAAAAGATCAAGGAAAGCTTCTGAGGCCTTCTTGATTTTAATCTGACTTCATAATAACATCATTTGGGAAATATTTTGATAAATAATTCTTCCCTTTACCTTCTTTTGTCAACTCCCATCTTATAGTTCTACTGTCTGGAAAGTAGGTGACCTTGATTTCGCTTATCGCCAAAGAATAGGCACTCAAAATCGTTCCTTTGAATACATTTTCTGAGACTCTATCCAGAAAGATTGAATATTCTTCATAGCTACAATCCATTCTTCGACCGTTTTCGAAAACCCCACAATGTTCACCTTTAAAACTTGTAGGGAGAATGTTGGGTATTGGATTATTTGCTTCTAGATAAATAGTAAACGTTCTACTTCCACTATCCAAATCCCATCTATAAATCCCAGAGATATCTTGCGAATAGGCATTCGAAATGGAAATTATCAAAATCAGAAAAATAGAATTCAAAAACCTCAATATGCTATCAGATAGAATCATATTATAATTTCAGTGATTTTTCCAGACGCTAAATCGAAAAAGAAAATTAGAGCATTGTCCAGAACGATTTCTCCATTGGAAAGTGGGAGGAATATTCTTCGTGAGTTTTCTTCTTCTAAGTAATCGATTTCATTCACATAGCTTGGAAACAATTTTTCAACAAGGGAATAATGATCTCCAACTTTGATGAAACTTTCGCCATTTCCGATGGAGAACTTGGAATCTTGAAACCGAAAATCACTCAACTTTCCCTCAAGAAAATAAAGTTCACTTTCTTCATAGGCAATTAGTCGAGCCATTACCCCGCCAATCTCAAAGTAGAAATCTTCGTTTTTATCAGGATCAGAAGATTCCTTTAAAAAGTCTGCCATATCCGTATCCAAAAATTTAAATTCTTTTCCAGGATTATTAGAAGACTTAAGGGTTAAAAATTTGAGGTCAAATCTGGGTATGGGTGTATCCTCTCGGAAGCCTTGAATTTGGCATAAAGAATCAAAAGTGATGGCAAAAACCATTGCTACAAGTAAAAGGGAGGATTTCATTTTCGAAATTTAAAACTGAAGATCTTTGAACCTATTGTAAAAATTTTTATTTCGCAAACTATCTTTTTTGGAAATAGTATTTTTAAAAATCAATACCCGATATCGGGTATTTTTTGAAGGTTTTTGATCTCAGTTGGATTCCCTATTTTTGCCTTGATTTAAATTTTGATCATGACCCGCTCCGAGCTTTTCTCCCAAATCCAAAAAAAATCATCTTTTCTCTGCGTGGGTATGGATCCTGATCTTTCCAAGATTCCTGCTCATTTGAAATCAGACCGCGACCCGATCTTTTCTTTTTGCAGGCAGATTATAGAGGAGACTGCCGACTTTGCAGTTGCTTATAAACCCAACATCGCTTTTTTCGAAGCGTTGGGACCAAAGGGTTGGGAGAGTCTGCAGAAACTGCTTGAGGTGATTCCAAAAGAAATCTTCACCATCGCTGACGCAAAGCGAGGAGATATAGGAAATACGTCAAGTCTGTACGCTAAGGCATTTTTTGAAGCCATGGATTTTGACTCGATCACTGTGGCCCCATACATGGGAAAGGACAGCGTTTCGCCTTTTCTCGAATTTGAAAACAAATGGGTGATTCTGTTGGCACTGACTTCCAATCCTGGTTCTTCCGATTTTCAGTTGATCAAAGACGAAGCAGGTAAACCTCTTTATCAATCGGTTTTGGAAAAAAGTCAGGAATGGGGAACTCCAGAAAATCTGATGTACGTGGTCGGCGCTACGCGCGGCGAACTCATCGGGGAAGTGAGAAAGCTGGCTCCGGAACATTTCTTTCTGGTTCCGGGAGTTGGTGCGCAGGGCGGAAGTCTGTCAGAAGTGGCCAAATTCGGGATGAATTCCAGTTGTGGTTTGCTGGTCAATTCCAGTCGTGGGATTATCTATGCTTCCTCCGGAAAAGACTTTGCGCAAGCAGCCAGAAAAGAAGCTCAAATCTTGAAAGAGGAAATGAAGGGTTTATTGGAAAAATATTTGTGAGGTTTGTCCTTTTAGGTTTTCAAAACCTAGAAGGTCTGTGAAAATGAAAAAATCGCAACCCCTGATAATTTAATTTGAGAATTACTTATAATGTCCTACAACTGAAATCACTGTTACAGTAATTATTTTTTCATTTATAGCATAAACTATTCGATGCTCACGATTTATCCTTCTTGACCATAACCTGCAAAGTCGTGTTTTAATTGTTCAGGTTGACCTGTGCCAGTATAAGGATGAGTTGTCAGTTCATCCAATAGAGTTTTAAGTTTCTTAAGCAAAGCTTTGTTTCCCGACTTTTTGAGCTTTTCTATTCCCTCCAATGCCTTATCGGTAAACTGAAGCTGATAACTCATATATCAAGCAAACCATTAAATTCAGCTTTATCTACTTTGGTTACTTTCCCTGATTTATACTGTTCAACCCCTTCTTGCACATCAGCAATTACCTCCGGATCCATAAAAAAACGGTCTTTTTCTGTTATCGGAACCAGGACATAAGCCTTTTCTTTTCCCCGCTGTACGATAACTTGTTGATTTTGATCAACGAGATCGAAGTATTTTTTTTGATTGTCTCGAAATTCTTTGGAGCTAATGACAAGCATGGTCTTATGATTTTGTGTACCTTTTTAGTACACCAAGATAGTTGAAAAAGTTCGTCGTGATATAATCTTAGATTTCAAAATTAATTGATTTAGTAATTCAAGTCCCATTATTCATTTTTTTTGCGTTGGTTTAAACCTTGACCAAGTTCAAAAGTGCCTTCACCACCTCTTCCCGCGTTTCCTTAGTGGAGTTCAGATATCCAATTCGATTTTCTTCGAGATCGTCAATTAGCTCACTCAAATCCCACTCATTTTCCAGATATCGCTTGATTTCTGGAATGTATTTTAAGTATTCGAGGTAAACGCTATCCTCAAATCCTTCCATATTTTTAATCCCAACAGGATCCCAATTAATCAGAATCTGGTTGATTTTTAATTCCAGCGGTTCGAGCTTGTCCAACTCATTTTGTACTCGGGGATTCGATGATATCATGTGGAAGATTTTCACCTAAGGTATAATTTGAATTTTAGATTTTGGTTCTTTACATTCAATAAACTTTTAGGTAATATTTTTATGAATTTCAGAGAAGACTTTTTACAACTCGTCTGGAAGTATCAATACTTCGACAAGAAAATCCTTCGCACTTGCGATGGACAGAATTTAGAAATCATTCAGGTTGGTTTCCACAATCTCAGCGAAGGACCGGACTTCCGGGATTCCATTGTGCTGCTCGATGGACTCAGACTTCACGGCCATGTGGAAGTCCATAAGCTGGCAAGTGAATGGAAACAGCATGCGCATGGTGGGGATCCGGCCTACAATTCTGTTGTGCTTCATGTGGTTTGGGAAAACGACGAGGAAGTTCTGCGAAATGATGGTACGCCCATGCCGACCCTCGAACTTAAGGGGAAGATCTACCTTCATATCTGGAGGAATTATGAGCAATTGCTGGACTACAAAGCCGATTTACCCTGTGCACATGCAGTGAGGTCAGTACCCGAGATTATCCGGTTCTCAGCTTTGGAAAAAGCATTGGTGGAGCGGCTTCAGGAAAAATCCGGATTGATTCTGGAGATTTTGGATCAGACCAAAGGGGATTGGGAAGAGACGGCTTATCGATGGCTTTTCACATGTTTTGGATTCAAAACCAACAGTCTTCCGATGTCTGAATTGGCAGTAAAAGTGCCATACAAAATCCTCCAAAAACATCGCAATCAACTTCCGACTCTGGAGGCGATACTTCTCGGTCGGGCTGGCTTGATTCCTGCCGAATCGGAAGAGCCTTATGTGCAACACCTGATTCGCGAGTATTATTTTTATCAAAAGAAATACAGGTGGGAAACTCCGCTTTTGCGTCAGCATTGGACATTCATGGGTGTTCGTCCGAGTAATTTCCCGTCACTTCGCATCGCACAACTCGCTTCGATTTTATCAAATGCACCTGGCCTGCTTCAGGCCGTGATGGAAGATTCAAGAGATTTTTCCGCCTTCAAGAAATTGCTGCAGGTGAAGCCTGGTGATTATTGGCAATACCATTTCAATTTTGGGAAGCCTTCTGAGAAACAAGCCTCAAAAGGTGTTTCCACCACTGTTTTGGAGTTATTGATTCTCAATTTTGTCATTCCGCTTTGGTTTGCCTACGGCCGATATTTTGAACAGCAGGAGTGGCAGGAGCGATGTTTTGACTTGCTTCAGGAGATCCCTTCGGAAAATAATTTCATCATTCGGAGGTTTCTTGAAAGTGGATGGCCCATCCAAAATGGGTTTGATTCGCAGGGAATGATTGGCCTATACAAGAATTATTGCCAACCAAAAAAATGCCTTCAATGCAAGATCGCTCAGAGCCTGATCAAATCGGAAAGCAAATGATTTTTGTGTATGCGAACGAATTCGCTTATTTTTGCCCTCCGAATTGCACCAACTCATGGAAAAACCAGTCATCATTTTGGGAGCCAAAGGCATTGCCCATCCCGCTCTCGAAATCTTTAACAGCAACAGAATCATCGTTTACGGATTTTTGGACGAGGATGAAAAACTCCATGGAACGGAGATCAATACCGTAACAGTATTAGGAAAAACCGAAGATGAAGGATTCCTGAAGGTCATCGGCCATAAATGCGAAGCTTTCGTAGCAGTGGACGACACCAAATACCGAAAGTTTCTAGTTGAGATGCTCCTTGAAAACCGCAAAGTACAGCCGGTAAATGCAATCCACCAAACAGCTTACGTTTCTACAGATGCCGGAATTGGTCATGGAAATTTCATCAATGCGCAGGCAACAATTGGTGCGGGAGCTGTGATTGGCAGTCATTGTATCCTTCATAGCGGATCGATCATTGATCATCTGGTTAAGTTGGGTGACTTTGTTCAGGTGGGAGCAGGCACGATAATCAACTCAGAAGCGACGATTGGAGAAGGAGCTTTTATAGGTTCTGGAGTGACGATCGTTTCCGGAGTGACAGTGGGTAAAAATGCCCGAATCGGTGCGGGTTCCGTAGTAATTGCTTCAGTTGGAAATGGCGAAACAGTCTTCGGCAATCCTGCTGTGAAGGTGAAATAGAAATTCAGAAAGCTGAATTCAGAAGTGTGAAATAAGAAAGGATAAAATAAACCGGCGAATGTCCAAGTAGCATCCGACATCGGTCATCCAACATCCAACATCCCACAATAAAACCCCAAACACCCTGCCGAAACAGGGCTATCGTTATGGAAAACAAAAATTACAGCATCCTGCTTTATTACTGCTATGCCGCCATCGACAATCCGGAGGTTTACAGAGAAGATCATCATTTGTTCTGCGTAGAAAATAACATCCGAGGCCGGATCATCATTTCGGACGAAGGTCTGAATGGTACTGTTTCGGGTTTAGTTGAAGACTGCGAAAAATACATGGCCTATATTCAGGCCGATCCCCGATTTGCAAAGACAGAATTCAAAATCGAATCGTTCGATAAGCATGCATTTACCAAGATCCATGTCCGGTACAAGCCGGAAATCGTGCATAGCTCGCTGCGACATTTGGACCCAAATGTGAAAACCGGAAAGCATCTTGCACCTGAGGAATTCAAAGCGTTGAAAGATCAGGAAGACGTGGTCATTCTCGATGTCCGCTCCAATTACGAGCATGAATTGGGCAAATTCAAAAATGCAATCACGCTTGATATTGACAACTTTCGAGATTTTCCAGAGAAAGTAAAAGAACTTAAGCATCTCAAAAACAAGAAAGTTCTAACCTATTGCACCGGCGGAATCAAATGCGAAAAGGCATCAGCATTTCTTTTGGAACAAGGTTTTGAAGATGTATATCAACTTCACGGCGGAATTATCAAGTACGGGATGGAAGCTGGTGGAGAAGATTTCGAAGGAAAATGCTACGTTTTTGACAATCGAATAGCAGTTCAGGTGAATACCGTGAATCCGACGGTAATCTCTACTTGTCATGTCTGCGGGACGAATTCCGATCGAATGGTCAACTGTGCCAATCCAACCTGTAACGCCCACGTGGCGATCTGCGAAAACTGTGGTTGGGAAATGGACGGTGTCTGCTCGACTGAGTGCAAAGAAAATCCAGAGAAACGGACTTACGACGGAACAGGTTATTACCAGAAAAATACGAACGGGTACAACCCTTACAAGGGTCTTCACCGAATGCCAAACAAAGAGCAAATTCAAAAACTGCATGGCGAGCCGACAAATTCCTGCCTCTGAACTCATTCTGAATGCTGACGGAAGCATTTATCATTTGCATTTGAAGCCAGAAAATCTGGCTTCACTTGTTTTTACAGTGGGTGATCCGGATCGGGTAGGCATGGTGTCGAAGTACTTTGACCGGGTAGATTTCACGATGAAAAAGCGTGAGTTCATCACGCATACTGGCTGGATCGGAAATAGGCAAGTAACGGTGATGAGCACCGGAATGGGAACCGACAACATCGAAATATTGATGACTGAACTCGATGCTTTGGTCAATGTGGATTTGGAAACGAGAACCATCAAATCGGAAAAGAAAAGCCTCCAAATAATCCGCATTGGAACTTCAGGCAGCATGCAGAAGGATATTTCGGTTGGTTCGCATTTGGCTTCGAAAGTCGGAATTGGACTTGATACCCTGATGCAGTTTTATCCCGATTTATCAGGCTCGCAGTCGATTGGGAAAGCAGTACAGGAAACGCTTATTTTACCTTTTCAGCCTTATCAAAGTTCGGCAGGCAAAGAACTTTTGGACAAGCTTCCTTCTGATTTTTTATACGGAATTACCCTGACTTGTCCCGGATTTTATGGCCCTCAGGGCCGGGAAGTAAGACTTAGGCCAAGAATCGATCAAATGATTGATCGACTTTCAGTGCTTGACATCAACGGTGAAAAGCTGACCAACTTCGAAATGGAAACTGCTGGATACTATGCCTTGGGCGAACTTTTGGGGCATCAAATGTTGAGCTTGAATGCGATCGTTGCGAACCGCCCGTTAGGTCAGTTTGACCAGAATGCAGATAAAACGGTAGATAACCTGATACGAAAAGCACTGGAAATTTTTGCCTGAAAACATGAGCCTTTTGAAAGAAGAAATTCGGGTTCCGTTAGCTGATAAGATCAATTTTGTAAAAGCTGCATTTTTGTCTAAATACTTTAAAGCCATCCCAGGCGGATATGGGGAAGGCGACTTATTCATGGGAATTAGCGCCCCTGATCAACGCGCTGTTGCAAAAGATTTTTTCAAGGAAATCAGCCTTGCGGAACTTTCAGAATTGCTGAAAGATCAGTTTCACGAATTCAGATTGACGGCGTTGCTGATGCTTGTTTACACCTATGAAAAACTCAAAGAGGATTTAGCCAGAAAAGAGTTAGTGGAGTTTTACCTGGTTCATCTTGATGGAATAAATAATTGGGATTTGGTAAATAGCTCTTGTCACAAGATATTGGGACCTTATTATTTTAAAAGAGATAAAAACCCTGTTTTATGAATTTGCTGCATCCGGGGACCTCTGGAAACAGCGGATAGCCATCATCAGCAGTTTCTTCTGGATCAATAAGAAAGAGTATTCGGATGGGCTGGCTTTGGCAGAAAAACTCTTAAATCATCCACATGATCTGATGAATAAAGCCGTTGGGTGGACTCTCAGAGTGATCGGCGATCAGGATTTTAATCTGGAATATGAGTTTCTGCGAAAGCATTACCACTCCATGCCTAGAACAGCTTTGAGGTATGCGATCGAGAAATTCCCCGAAGAGGTGAGGCAGGATTTTTTGAAAGGCAGGATTTGATTTAGGAAGGATGTTTATAGTCTAAGACTTTGGATATTGTGTTAATTCAAAAATCCAGGGATTCCAAAAGAGCTTTTATATATCGGTCTGTTACTGTTTCCTTGTCAGATTTATCGTAAATGGATAAAAGGTAAATCCGTTCCTTTTCGATTTTTACCCAAGTGATCAACCGACCACCTCCACTTTTCCCTTTGACTTTGCTTTTAATTGCAAACCGAATTTTGTA
>JBKJKX010000115.1:0-3143 GCA_046597285.1 Algoriphagus sp.
AGAATAAAAAAAACTGGAAATACTAATAGATATCTTCTCATGAATCAGCGGGTAGAGCTATGCTTCGATAACAGGTTGTCAAATTTAAGCCATTATTTTCAAACCCAAAGGTCGGGCCGAAACTGTAACCAAAATCAAAAACCCGAAGAATAGCCTTCGGGTTTTGGATAATTTATGATTTATGATTTCAGATTTCAGATTTAAACAATAATGCGAAATCTAGAATCATAAATCCTATATCCATCCTACTCCCACCCAATCGTTGCAGGGGGTTTGGAAGAAATATCATAAACCACCCGGTTGACACCTTTCACACGATTGATGATCTCGTTGGACATTTTTCCAAGAAATTCATACGGAAGGTGAATCCAGTCCGCGGTCATTCCATCCACAGATCCTACAGCACGAAGCGCGACGACTTTCTCATACGTCCGCTCATCGCCCATCACGCCTACTGATTGAATTGGAAGCAAAATCGCTCCTGCCTGCCAAACCTGATCGTACAGACCATGGTTTTTCAACCCCTGAATAAAAATATAATCAACCTCCTGAAGGGTTTTCACTTTTTCTTCTGTGACATCTCCGAGGATTCTTATTCCCAAACCGGGACCCGGAAAAGGATGACGTCCAATTATGGTCTCAACAATTTCAAGAGCCCTCCCAACCTCACGAACTTCATCTTTGAAAAGTGTATTCAACGGCTCCACTACAGAAAGCTTCATGAAATCGGGCAAACCTCCAACGTTATGGTGGGATTTGATCGTGGCCGAAGGTCCTTTTACTGAAACAGACTCGATCACATCAGGATAAATTGTGCCTTGACCCAACCATTTTACACCTTCGATTTTATGTGCTTCCTCGTCAAAAACTTCGATAAATGCTCTTCCGATTGCTTTTCTTTTTGCTTCAGGATCTGTCAATCCAGCCAGAGCATCGTAAAAACGCTTTTTGGAATCCACTCCGATCACATTCAATCCCATGTGCTGATAGGAATCCAGAACTTCCTCATATTCATTTTTACGCAGCAAACCATTATCTACAAAAACGCACGTCAGCTGATCACCAATTGCCCGATGAATCAGCGTAGCAGCGACAGAGGAATCTACTCCTCCGGAAAGTCCCATCACGACTTTATCTGTTCCGATTTTAGCTTTCAACGCAGCAATCGAGGAATCAATAAATACATCTGAAGTCCAATCTTGAGAACATCCGCAGATGCTAACCACGAAATTTCGAAGCAGATTCTTTCCTTCAGTAGAATGAGTTACTTCCGGGTGAAACTGAATTCCGTACGTTTTTTCACTTTCCACTTTGAATGCTGCAACTTCAACAGAAGCTGTACTGGCTATAATTTCAAATCCAGCCGGAAGAGTTTTGATAGTATCTCCATGGGACATCCAAACTTGGGAACCATGGGTCATTTCTTTCAACAAGTCATGGTGCAAATCAATGTAATCCAGATTTGCACGACCGTACTCACGAATGCTCGAAGGAAGAACCTCTCCACCGTATTTCTGCGCTAGCAACTGAGCTCCGTAGCAAACTCCCAAAAGCGGCAGCTTTCCTCTCAGACTATCCAAATCCAGGGTCGGAGAATCTTTGTCTCTCACCGAGCATGGAGATCCGGAAAGGATCACTCCTTTGATGTGGGAAGTGATTTCTGGGACTTTATTGTAAGGATGGATTTCGCAATAAACGTTCAGCTCTCTTACTCTTCGTGCGATGAGTTGGGTGTACTGAGAACCGAAATCAAGGATGAGGATTTGTTCTGCCATGCGCAAAGGTAATCAGGACAGGGAAATTGCCGAAACGATCCAAGTAAATAACCGAAGATTGTTTGGAATAAAGATTGGGAGATGAAGAGAGTGGAGACCGGAGAATTGGAAGATAGCTTTGTCCGTATTCCTTGTACCCCGTGAGTCTCCCCGCTCAAGGATTCAACATCAAAACAGGTTACTAAAAGAATGAGGTTTAAAGAGGATAAAGCCCCTTTGACATTTATTTTATTAAAGGCAATTTTAGGGTATATTCCTATGAACACACAACTGTACTATTTTTAAATGAAACCTAAAACTAAGTATACTAAAAGTGGAGAACTCAATATTGCCTATCAAGTTATGGGCGAAGGTCCCATTGACATCGTCTATATCCCCGGTTGGGTTTCGAATATTGACATGATGTGGTCTGAACGCAGACTTGCAACTTTTTTGACTAAGCTCACCTCATTCTCCAGGCTTATTTTGTTTGATAAAAGAGGAACTGGACTTTCCGATAGAATGGACAAATATTCCACTCTGGAGGAGCGCATGGATGATATTCGTGCGGTGATGGATGCCGTTGGTTCGGAAAGAGCTGTATTGTTTGGCCATTCAGAAGGCGGTTCAGTTAGTGCATTGTTTGCCGGCACCTATCCACAGCGTACAATCGCCTTAATCGCTTTTGGTGCTTTTGCCAAACGAAAATATTCCCAGGATTATCCTTGGGCTCCTACTGATGCTGTTCGTCAACTCTCCTACAAAATGATCGAAGAAAACTGGGCTGATGGAGACATGGAGGGCCTTCGTGCGGTGGTTCCATCATTAGCAGATGATAAAACATTTATGGATTGGTTTGCCAGCTATCTGCGAGCCGGTGCAAGTCCGGGAGCAGCATTGGACCTGCAGCGGATGAACACTGAAGTTGATATTACCGGAATCTTAGGTTCGATAAAAGTCCCAACTTTACTTCTATATCGAACTGATGACAATGATGTTCAGGTGAATGAAGGCAAATATATTGCAGATCGCATTCCAGATGCAAAACTTGTGGAACTGCCAGGTGCTGATCATCTATTCTGGGTGGGTGATTCCTATGCTGTTCTCGCTGAAATTGAAGAGTTCATTACCGGAGTAAGGCCGACTAAAGTATTCGACCGATTTCTTTCTACCATACTTTTCACAGACATAGTTAAATCTACCGAACATTTATCCAGATGGGGAGATAAAGAATGGATGGATATTTTAAGAAAGCATAATGCCCTAGTAAGGGAAGAATTGAGAAGATTTAACGGTAAAGAGATAAAAAGTACCGGGGATGGTTTTCTGGCAACATTTGATGGACCAAGCCGGGCAATCCGCTGTGCTGAAGCCGTGAGGGATGCAGTG
>JBKJKX010000117.1:0-3187 GCA_046597285.1 Algoriphagus sp.
AGAATAAAAAAAACTGGAAATACTAATAGATATCTTCTCATGAATCAGCGGGTAGAGCTATGCTTCGATAACAGGTTGTCAAATTTAAGCCATTATTTTCAAACCCAAAGGTCGGGCAGAAACTGTAACCAAAATCAAAAACCCGAAGAATAGCCTTCGGGTTTTGGATAATTTATGATTTATGATTTCAGATTTCAGATTTAAACAATAATGCGAAATCTAAAATCATAAATCCTATATCCATCCTACTCCCACTCAATCGTTGCAGGTGGCTTAGAAGAAATATCATAAACCACTCGGTTGACACCTTTGACCCGATTGATGATCTCGTTGGACATTTTACCAAGAAATTCATACGGAAGGTGAATCCAGTCGGCGGTCATTCCATCTACTGATCCTACGGCACGAAGGGCGACGACTTTCTCATACGTCCGCTCATCACCCATCACGCCTACAGACTGAATTGGAAGCAAAATCGCTCCCGCCTGCCAAACCTGATCGTAAAGACCATGGTTTTTCAACCCCTGAATAAAAATATAATCAACCTCCTGAAGGGTTTTCACTTTTTCTTCCGTGACATCTCCGAGGATTCTTATTCCCAATCCGGGACCCGGAAAAGGATGACGACCGATTATCTTCTCTACGATTTCCAGCGCTCTTCCCACCTCCCGAACTTCATCTTTGAAAAGTGTATTCAACGGCTCTACCACGGAAAGCTTCATGAAATCGGGTAAACCTCCCACGTTGTGGTGAGATTTGATCGTGGCCGAAGGTCCTTTTACTGAAACAGACTCGATCACATCAGGATAAATTGTGCCCTGACCCAGCCATTTAACGCCATCTATTTTATGTGCTTCTTCGTCAAAAACTTCAATGAATGCTCTTCCAATTGCTTTCCTTTTTGCCTCTGGATCGGTTAGACCGGACAGAGCGTCATAAAATCTTTTCTTTGAATCTACTCCAATCACATTCAATCCCATGTGCTGATAAGAATCCAGAACTTCCTCATATTCATTTTTGCGAAGCAGTCCATTATCGACAAAAACGCAAGTCAGCTGATCACCAATGGCCCGATGAATGAGGGTGGCTGCCACAGAAGAATCCACTCCTCCGGAAAGTCCCATCACGACTTTATCTTTTCCGATTTTAGCTTTCAACGCAGCAATCGAGGAATCAATAAATACATCTGAAGTCCAATCTTGAGAACATCCGCAGATGCTTACCACGAAATTTCGAAGTAGATTCTTTCCTTCAGAAGAGTGAGTTACTTCCGGGTGAAACTGAATTCCGTACGTTTTTTCACCTTCCACTTTGAATGCTGCAACTTCAACTGAAGCAGTACTGGCAATGATTTTGAATCCTGCAGGAAGAGTTTTGATAGTATCTCCATGGGACATCCAAACTTGGGAACCATGGGTCATTTCTTTCAGCAAGTCATGATGCAGATCGATATGATCGAGATTTGCACGGCCGTATTCGCGAATGGTGGACGGAAGTACTTCTCCTCCATATTTCTGCGCGAGCAATTGAGCTCCGTAGCATACTCCCAAAAGTGGGAGTTTTCCTCTAAAAACATCCAAGTCCAAGTCAGGTGAACCTGCATCTCGAACGGAGCAAGGTGAACCTGAAAGAATCACTCCTTTAATATCGGAAGTGATTTCTGGGACTTTATTATAAGGGTGGATTTCGCAATAAACATTCAGCTCTCGGACTCTTCTAGCGATGAGTTGGGTGTACTGAGAACCGAAATCGAGGATCAAAATTTGTTCTGCCATGCGCAAAGGTAATCAGGTCAGGGAAATTGCCGAAACGATCCAAGGAAATAACCGAAGATTGTTTGGAGGGGAGATTGGGAGTTGAGGAGATTAGAGATTGGAAGATTGGAAGATTGCTTTGTCCGTAGTCTCTGCCTCCGTGGGTGTCCCCACTCAGGGATTCAAATGGTGTTGATAAAATCACCCTAAATCCGTTTTGGCGAACTCTACTCTTTCCAATCCACCTCGTCCAATCAAATCTAGCAAGACCAAAAAGTCTCTCTCAGATTTATTTTATAATTGTCAGTTTTGAATTACCTTCCAAAGAACAGCTAAGTCCATTGTTTTAAATGAAACCTAAAACTAAGTACACTAAAAGTGGTGAACTCAATATTGCCTATCAAGTTATAGGCGAAGGTCCCATTGACATCGTCTACATCCCCGGTTGGGTTTCGAATATCGACATGATGTGGTCTGAGCGCAGACTTGCAGCTTTTTTGACTAAGCTTACGTCATTCTCCAGGCTGATTTTGTTTGATAAAAGAGGAACTGGACTTTCAGATAGGATGGACAAATATTCCACTCTGGAAGAGCGTATGGATGATATCCGTGCGGTGATGGATGCTGTTGGTTCGGAAAGAGCTGTGTTGTTTGGTCATTCAGAAGGCGGTTCAGTCAGTGCATTGTTTGCCGGTACCTATCCGCACCGTACAATCGCCTTGATCGCCTTTGGCGCTTTTGCCAAACGAAAATATTCTCGGGATTATCCCTGGGCTCCTACTGATGCTGTTCGTCAACTCTCCTATAAAATGATCGAAGAAAATTGGGCTGATGGAGACATGGAGGGTCTTCGTTCGGTGGTTCCATCATTAGCAGATGATAAAACATTTATGGATTGGTTTGCTAGCTATCTGCGAGCCGGTGCAAGTCCGGGAGCAGCATTGGACCTGCAACGGATGAACACTGAAGTTGATATTACCGGAATCTTAGGTTCGATAAAAGTCCCAACTTTACTTCTATATAGAACTGATGACAATGATGTTCAGGTGAATGAAGGCAAATATATTGCAGATCGCATTCCGGATGCAAAACTTGTGGAACTGCCAGGTGCTGATCATCTATTCTGGGTGGGTGATTCCTATGCTGTTCTTGCTGAAATTGAAGAATTCATTACTGGAGTAAGACCGACTAAAGTATTTGACCGAGTTCTTTCTACCATTCTTTTCACAGACATAGTTAAATCTACCGAACATTTATCCAGATGGGGAGATATAGAATGGATGAATGTTTTAAGAATGCATAATGCCATAGTAAGAGAAGAATTGAGAAGATTTAACGGTAAAGAGATAAAAAGTACCGGGGATGGTTTTCTGGCAACATTTGATGGACCAAGCCGGGCAATCCGCTGTGCTGAAGCCGTGAGGGATGCAGTG
>JBKJKX010000033.1:0-48972 GCA_046597285.1 Algoriphagus sp.
CGAAGAGGAAAAAATAAAGGTGTGATTCCTACGCTTCAGTATCAGGGTTGCTGTACTTAGTTTGACAATCAGGCTACACCTTTATTCTGTTTTTTGGTTCATACTAAAGATATGAGCTTGAAACTGATTACTGAGGAGATCGACGAGCCTTTTGGAAAAGATCCAAATGATCTACCTATGGAAAAAATGGCATCATTAATCCGAAAGCACGTAGCGGAGTTGCTCTGAGGGATCAGGAAAGATGATCTCAAAGTTTTTTCTCGTACCAGCTTTTGTTTACGATTTTCCATTTGCCATTAATTTTCACCAACGTAAGAAAATCGTAATAATACACTCCCGGCCAAAATAGCTCGGTTTCTGCAACTGCTGTATTTCCCTGAACGCGGATTGAAACAATTTTATTGACAAATTCTTGTGGATTTCTGGGCGTCCCATTTGAGGTCCCTTCAGCCCAGCTGTCGAATGAAGTGATCGTGAAGTTTTCTCCCCTATATCCACTCAGCCTTGCCTCAGGAATAAAAGCTTCTTCCAGTTTGACTTTGTTTCTCTCTATCATCCCATCGAAATAGAGCATTATCGTTTTGGTGATTTCTTCCTTTTCATCCCCTAACTGCGCAAAAGAAAAAGATACCAGGAAAAAAATACCCAACATCGTAAAAATGACTTTTTTCATTTCGTCAAAAGTTTAATTGTTTGAAATTAACCACAAAAAAACCTGGCTTTCAACCAGGTTTTTTTATTTAAATTGATTCAAATCCAAGATACTTGTGAAGGATTTTTGGGAGATTTATCCCATCCGCAGTTTGATTATTTTCTAGAATAGCAGCGACAATTCTTGGCAAAGCCAGCGCACTTCCGTTTAGCGAGTGAGCCAACTGCGTTTTTTTATCCTCTCCTTTAAATCGAAGTTTTAATCTGTTGGCTTGATAGGTTTCGAAATTACTTACTGAACTCACTTCCAGCCATCTCTCCTGCCCTGCAGAATACACTTCCATATCATAAGTCAAAGCGGAAGTAAATCCCATATCTCCTCCACAAAGTCTCAGGACTCGATAGGGCAATTCAAGCTTTTGGAGCAAACCTTGTACATAAGCGCTCATGCTTTCCAATGTCTCGTAAGAATTATCCGGATGAGTGATTTGCACGATTTCCACTTTATCAAACTGGTGCAGTCGATTCAATCCCCGAACATGAGCCCCCCAACTTCCAGCTTCCCTTCGGAAGCAAGGAGTATATCCTACGTTTTTAATAGGCAATTCTTCTTCAGTCAGAATCACGCCCCTATACAAATTGGTAATCGGCACTTCGGCTGTGGGGATTAGATATAATTGATCAGCTGTCGCAAAATACATTTGACCTTCCTTATCGGGAAGTTGTCCCGTTCCATACCCTGAATCTTCATTGACCAAAATTGGGGGTTGAATTTCCATGTACCCGGCTGCCAAAGCTTCATCAAGAAAGAAATTGATCAATGCGCGCTGAAGTCTTGCACCTTTCCCTTTGTAAACAGGAAATCCAGCTCCCGCTATTTTGATGCCTAGGTCAAAATCAATTATGTCGTATTTTTTTATCAACTCCCAATGTGGAAGCTTTCCCTCAAAAAGCGTTGGAATGGCTCCATGTTCAAGTACAATCTCATTATCTTCTGCAGACTTCCCGGCAGGAACTGAAGAATGGGGAACATTAGGAATGGTATAAAGCAATGCCTTCAAATCATCTTCCGCCTTGGAGTTGAGATCCTCCAGTTCTTTAACCTGAATTTTGATTTGAGCGGTAAGCTCACGGATTTTGGTAGCCTCACCAGTTTTTCCTTCTTTCATCAAGGCTCCGATTTGCTTAGAAGTAGCATTGGATTCTGCCTGAATCTGATCGCGCTGAGACTGGGTCGATTTTCTCAAGTCGTCAATCTCCAAAGCCTGGTCTAAATGGGATTGAGCATTTGGGAAATTGCGTTTTTGAAGTCCGGCTAGTACGCCCTTGTAGTTTTCTCTTATTTGGTTAACTAACAGCATGTGAAAATTGATGGAATTAAGATACCAAAGATAAGCATGTTATCGAACAATGATCGATTTGGTAACAGTTGAGAAAGGTCCTTCAAGCTCTTTTCCATCAGTTCGCTGCAATCTTACTTTCGTCTGATAGGAACCTTTAGGCAAATTCGAAACCCGAATAGGGGTCATTTCTTTTGTCTCAAAAGTAAAGTCATTAATAGCAACACTAGCCTTTAGTCCATCCAGATTCATATCCCCTCCAATCACCAAAAAATCTATGACTACTTCGTTGCCATTTTCAAAAATTTGCCCATTCCTTGGATAATTAATAGCCAAATAAGGCTCAGCTGAATAAGGAAAGGGTCGCGACTCTCCAACCTGAAAATCCCGATCAACATAATTTCCGAAGTTTTTTAATACCAATCCATCCGCATCCACCAAATAAGCAACTATCCGATAACTGCCTATGGTCAATTCCCGTTGGAAAATCGGCGACCCAAATCCAACAGGATCACCTCCGTTCAGAATATTGAAAAGTTTAAAATCTGGATTTGCGGACAATCCATACGGATAATTTTTGATATTGAACTCAAATGGAACCTTACCTGGCTTGAATACTTGATTACCCAAAGGAGTATAAAGTTCTAGTATGGCGTCTGGAATTTGAGACGAATCTGCGTATTGATAGAAAGTAACTTTGGGTAAATCTCCGGTTCGAGAAGTGGAATCACCAATCGATATGACTTCTTCTTCGTTCAGACCCTTTTTATCCGTGCTACAAGAGAAAGAAATTAGCCCTATAAAAACGAGTAGACCAATGATTTTATTCATACTGCAAGTGATTTGAGTTTAAAGATATTTAATTTTGACAGGAATTATGGCCAATCAGTTTAACCCAAATAATAATGGAAATCCTATTCGATGAGATACCCAGCCTTGATCTGGCTGAATTTACCGCCGGCACACCTGAACAAAAAGCTGCCTTTGTGAAGAAACTTGGAGATGCTTACCAAAATATTGGGTTTGTGGCTATCAAAAACCATGGCCTTTCCAAAGATCTTCAAGATAGATTATATAATTCCATTAAGTCATTTTTTTCTCTTCCTGACGAAATCAAAATGGCTTATGAAAAGCCTGAAATAGGGTTTCAGCGTGGATATACCGGAAAAGGAAAGGAACATGCAAAAGGCAGAAACACAGGAGATTTGAAAGAATTTTACCACGTTGGTCAGGAGCTTTACTTTATTCCAGATTCAGATCCAATTAAATCTGAGTACCCTGAAAACCTTTGGCCGTCCGAAGTCAAGGACTTCAAAGAGGATGCGATCGAAGCATACCAAACTTTGGAAAATGCTGGAAAGTCTATGCTTAGAGCAATAGCAATTTCACTCGAACTTCCAGAAGAATATTTCGAAGAGAAGATTGCCCATGGCAATTCTATTTTAAGACAAATCCATTATTTCCCGATCGAAAATCCCGATGAAGTTCCTGCTGATGCAGTGAGAGCGGCAGAGCATGGAGACATTAATCTTATCACACTTCTGATGGGTGCAAGTGCGGACGGACTACAGGTACTTCGAAAGGACGGAAAATGGATTCCAATCACTGCACTTCCGGATCAGTTGGTAGTGAATGTGGGAGATATGCTTGAGCGACTGACCAATAAAAAACTAAAGTCAACCATCCATCGAGTGGTCAATCCACCAAAAGATAAGATGAATACGAGTCGATATTCCATTCCATTCTTCATGCATCCGCGATCAGAAATGGACCTGGCATGTCTGGAAAGCTGCGTAGATAATGCTCATCAAAAACTATTTGAAGATGTAACTGCAGGGGAATTCCTGGAGGAGAGACTTCGCGAACTTGGCCTTAGAAAATAAGAAATGTCAGTCAGAAAGGTAAGATACTACCTTTTCTTGAAGGACATTCTTGCCCTTTCCTTGACTGCATTTGGCGGGCCGCAAGCATTCCTTGCTATGCTTCTGGAGAGAATGGTGAAAAACCGAAAATACATTTCCGAAGATGAACTCTGGGAGCTAAATGCACTTTGCAACATGCTCCCGGGACCAGCTTCAACCCAATTAATTTCTGCAATCGGGTATAGAGTAGGAGGACCAAATCTGGCCTATCTGGCTTTGATTGTTTGGATTCTGCCTGCAACTCTGATAATGATTGGAGCAGCTCTGCTAATTAATTTCTTGGAGGAAAATACCTCGGGAGCTCTCAATTTTGCAAAATTCATCCAGCCGATGGCTATTGGTTTTATCATCTTTGCTGCGCAAAAAACCATTGGAAAAATGATTCAAAGTACTGAAGCTATGGTTTTGGTATTGATTTCAACATTTGTTTCTTTTTTTTATAGTTCACCCTATGTCTTTCCGGTTCTACTGGTAATAGGCGGATTGAGTACATCGATAAAATATAAAAATCAACCAAAACTGGAAAATGATGCCCCTCTCAAAATCCAATGGTCTAACTTCTATCTTTGGGGCGGAGTATTAATTTTAGCGGCTACGCTTGGTGCAGTAACTCAATATCAACCTATTAAACTATTCGAGAATTTTTATCGAAACGGAAGTTTGATTTTCGGAGGCGGACAAGTTTTAGTGCCGTATCTCTACACTGAATTTGTAGATTTTAAGCATTATTTAACTTCAGAAGAATTCCTCACTGGATATGCGATTTCACAAGGAATACCCGGTCCAACTTTTAGTATTTCATCCTACGTAGGAGCGCTTTCCATGCGTGAATTTGGAACTTCTGGATTTTTTATTGGGGGCCTCATTGCAGCTGCAGGCATTTTTCTTCCTGGAATATTCCTGATATTCTTTGTAATTCGATTTTGGGATCAATTAAAAAAATATAGACCTGTAAGAGCTGCGCTGGAAGGGATAAACGCTGTCTCATGCGGGATGCTTATTGCTGCAGCTTACCTGCTATTTGAGCCTTTGGAAGCCAATGCACTGAATATAATTTTCATTTTTGCGACCTATTCCCTTTTGCAATTCACCAAAATTTCCTCTCCCATCATCATTGCCGGAGGCATACTTCTTGGGATTTTGCACAACTACTTTTTTTTCTAGAAGAAGTTAAAAAACTACCCAAATTTGCTTCGGGAACAACAATACCTTTACCTGCGTTTTAATAATTAAATTCATTCACTATATTCATCTATGCAGGTCTACGAATTCATTAATAATCTTATTCCACCACTCAAGCTTACCGACAAAACTGGAATGGCTCTGGAGTGGATGAAAGAAATTCGGACCAATGTATTGCCGGTGGTGGACCAAGGTAAATTTCTGGGCTTGATTCGAGACGAATTTATTTTGGACCTCAATAATCCCACAAAATTGATTTCGGAGGTTGAATTGGTAAATTCTGCTTGCTGGGTTTTTTCTGATAAGCATATTTATGATGTATTGCGGGTAGGAGCTGAGCAGCATTCCAATCTGGTAGTCGTAGTTGACCGCGATAAGAATTTTATCGGAGTAGTTACAATGGAAGATTCAATTGCAGCTTTTGCAGATAGCCTCTCGATCCAATCACAAGGAAGCGTTTTGATCCTCTCTCTGAATATGACAGACTATAGTTTGGCAGAGATTGCAAGAATTATTGAATCTGAAAACACCAAGATTTTCAGCTCATTCATTACAAGTGATCCACTGGATGATTCTAAAATAAAGTTGACTTTAAAGCTCGATAAGCCTGAACTGAGGCATATCAAGGCAACATTGGAACGATTTGGATTTAAGATTCTAGACCACTATCAGGAGGAATCCGGTGTAAGCGGAGAGGAAGACAGAATCGGTAACTTGTTGAGATTTTTAGATATTTGAGGCATGAAGGTAGCCCTGCATGGCCTTTCCCTAAAAGCGGAATTTTTTATCTATATCCAATCTTTATTCTCAGAACTAACGAAGTATCAAATAGAAATATTCGTTACTGAATTATTTGACCGGCAACTCAAAATGAGTGGCAATAAGTCCCTCCAATATCAGGTTTTGGAAAACCGGAAGGAAATGAAGAACATGGACTTCATGATTTCGATCGGTGGTGACGGGACATTACTCGATGCAGTTTGCGAGGTAGGTGATTTGGAAATTCCCATACTTGGTTTCAACACAGGGAGACTTGGCTTTTTGGCCACAGTGGCGAAAGAGAACATAGAAGATGCTATTAAAAACCTCGCCACAGGCAACTTTCAAGTTGAATCTAGAATACTCATTTCACTTCATTGTAAAAGGAGGCTATTCAATGGAATCAATTTCGGGTTGAACGAATTCACAATCCACAAAAGAGATACCTCATCGATGATCACTGTACACACCTACATCGATGGTAAATACCTGAATAGCTATTGGGCTGATGGCCTGATAGTTTCCACACCAACTGGTTCTACTGGCTATTCTTTAAGTTGCGGAGGTCCTTTAATAACTCCCGGAGCAAAAAATTTGGTTATTACTCCAGTAAGTCCCCACAATTTAAACGTAAGGCCCATTATCGTTTCTGATGAAAGTGAAATTAGCTTTGAGATAGAAGGTAGATCAGAGAAATTTCTGATTTCGCTTGACTCCCGATCTACTTCTATTTCCTCAGAATTGAAGTTATCAGTGAAAAAGGCAACTTTCACTGCGAAATTAGTGAAACTCCCACATTACCATTTCTTCGATACAATAAGGCAAAAACTGAATTGGGGATTGGATATGAGAAATTGATTTCTCCGATTAATGGGTAAATTTGCGACCCCAAAGCTTAACAATTATTAACCCTGTAAATACAAGTAAGCGTTTTTTAAACGTTAGCTACTTTATAACTTGCATCGTCTTGAAAAAGGTCAATTTTCAGATTTTCAGTCACTTATTAGTTTTATTTGTTCTTTTCATCGGATTCAATTCTGAATCGAAAGCGCAGAAATACGAAATCGGAGGCGGACTCGGGGTAGCAACCTACACCGGGGACATTATCAGAAAGATAGACCTGGGCCAATTAGGACCCCAAGGCACGTTGTTTGGCAAGAGAAATTTTGACAATGTGTGGGCTTTAAGAGTGGGTTTAAATGTCGCTATACTTCAGGCAGAAGATAGTCTAAGACCTATTGATCCATCCGCTAAGATCCGAGACGGAAGATTCCGCGCAGGAATTCTTGAAGGGTCGGCAGTAATGGAGTTTAATTTTCTGGATTTTCTGGGAAATGATGCCCCTTTTCGGTTATCTCCATACGCGTTCTTCGGGTTGGGATACAGTTATATATTCGCAAAAGGAAATACTTATGCTTACAACGTTTCGACGAATTACGATATCGGAACAGTTGTGATCCCGTTTGGTGCAGGTGTGAAATACAAACTGAATGATCGATGGGTTTTGGCTGCTGAATTGGGGTTTAGGCCAACAATGACAGATTATTTGGATAAAATTGACAGCAAGGAGCCACCCGTTCCTAGATTTTATGATCCGGCTAATCCAAACAAACCTTATGGAGTCAATTATGGTAATCCAAATGATAAAGACTGGTATTACTTTTTAGGCCTAACCTTAAGCTATACATTTGCCAGTACGCAGTGCTACGCCTATTAATTAATTGAAACATCGGGTTAATTATTGAAAAAGAAATGACATTTTTGTACCTCCAAAAAAGTGAGGTATCGGAAAATATTGGAATGAAGGACGCATTAGACCGAGAAAGAATCCCCCGACATATTGCAATTATCATGGACGGCAATGGCCGATGGGCCAAGAAAAAAGGCGCCATGAGGATATTCGGTCATAGACATGCTATTCAGGCTGTAAAGGACGCTATAGAGGGTGCAGAAAAATTGGGAGTGGAGTTTCTGACCCTGTTTTCATTTTCTACAGAAAACTGGTCAAGACCACAAGAAGAAGTCAATGCACTCATGGAACTGCTAGTGAAAACTATCACAGATGAAGTTCCAATGATGATGAAAAACAACATTTGCCTTCAAAGCATAGGTGATATTGATAGCCTTCCAAAGTCTGCATACGATAAACTAGCTGAGGCGAAAAACACCACTTCCAAAAATACAGGTCTCACAGTGATCCTTGCACTTAGCTACAGTGGTCAGTGGGAACTCACACAAGCAGCCCGACACATTGCTCAAAAAGTCTCTGAAGGAAAATTGATGTTGGAGGATATCACACAACAAGTGATGGCCGACCATCTGGAAACACGCGGAATTCCTGATCCGGAATTAATGATCAGAACTAGCGGAGAATACAGGTTAAGCAATTTTCTACTTTGGCAATTGGCATACACAGAGTTATATTTTACTCCTGTGCTATGGCCAGATTTTAGAAGAGAGCACCTGATAGCCGCAATCGTAGATTACCAAAAAAGGGAACGAAGATTCGGAATGACAGGGGAGCAAGTTAAATCTTAAATAATTGATGAAAAAAAGTTTACTGGTTCTGTTTTGTCTTGTTTTGGCAAGCTCAGCTATGGCTCAAGTTCGGTTGGGTCAAAGTCGCTATGCTAATACAAAGCCAATCGACATCATGGAGTTAAATTACTCCAAGCCTCAGACCTATAGAATTGCAGAAATTAAAGCTGTCGGACTAACCACTCTCGATGAAATTGCCATACTTTCCCTTTCCGGACTCAAAGTAGATGACAGGATTGAAGTTCCTGGAGATGCAATTTCAAATGCACTCAAAAAACTTTGGAAACAAGGTATCATCGGTGATGTCAAAGTATTGGTTACCAAAGTAGAAGGTGACGACATTTATCTACTTTTAGATTTAACGGAGCGTCCAAGATTCTCAAGAGTTGAATTTTCAGGGATCAGCAAAACTCAGGAAAGTGAGTTAAAAGATAAAGTGAATATTCGGGGACGTGTGGTTCGGGACGATGTCTTAAATACTGCTAAAAGAAATATCGAAAAGTACTACCTGGACAAAGGCTTTCTCAATACAGATGTGAAAATCATTCAGGAAAGGGACACTACTATTCCAAATAGCGTAAAGCTGAGATTTGAAGTAGACCCTAAGACAAAAGTAAAGATCAATGAAATAAAAGTTTTTGGAAATAAAGAGGTTTCAGATTTCACGGTAAAAAGTAAACTAAAGAAAACACATGAATATCCACGGGTTAGCATATTCAAAGATCTTTACTCAAGAGCAATTGACGCAAGTATCGAAGATGTGAAAAACACAATCTTTCATACAGATTCTGCATCCGAAGAAGATGTAAAAACCTATATCAATAAGAATTTCAAATTAAACTTTTTCGCAGGATCGAAATTCGTTCCTAAAGAATATAGGAACGATAAAGACTTGGTGATCGATTACTATAATAGTCAAGGTTTCCGTGATGCAGAGATTTTGGGAGATTCCATTTACACTTACGTGGAAGACAAAATCAACATTGACATTTCGTTGGTAGAAGGTCAGAAATATTACTACAGAAACATTAGTTTCACTGGCAACTATATTCACCCAAATGAGATCTTGCAAGCCAAGCTTGGTATCAAAAGAGGTGACGTCTACAACAAAGAGAAATTAGATAAACGCCTGAATTATGATCCTCAGAAAGGTGATGACGTAAGTTCGCTGTACCAGGATGATGGTTATTTATTTTTCAACATTGAACCGGTTGAGGTAAATGTTTCAGGAGATTCAATAGATCTTGAAATGAGGATTTTTGAAGGACCTCAGGTGACAGTTAACAGTGTGAGTATTAAAGGAAACGAAAGAACTTCTGATCACGTGGTAATGCGTGAAATCCGAATCCTTCCGGGTCAAAAATTCAATCGTGCGCTCTTAGTAAGAACAATCCGTGAATTATCAACTTTAGGATATTTCGATCCGGAAAAGATTAACCCGGACTTGCGACCAAATTTTGAAGCAGCTACGGTTGACATCACTTTTGAACTTGAAGAAAGGCCAAATGATCAGATAGAATTGTCTGGTGGCTGGGGTGGCTTCTATGGTTTCGTGGGAACAGTAGGACTCGTTTTCAATAACTTCTCGATCAAAAATATCGGTAATTTTGATAAATGGGATCCACTCCCTGTTGGAGATGGCCAAAAGCTTTCTCTCCGCGTTCAAGCCAATGGACAATCCTTCCAGAATTACTCCTTATCTCTTACAGAACCTTGGTTTGGAGGAAAAAAGCCGAATGCTTTAAGTCTTTCTTTCAATCATTCAGTTCAAAGACAAGTAGATTTTTATAATCAGAACAACTTTGGAAATGAGCTTGGATTCTTTAAGATCACTGGTTTGACTCTAGGATTAGCAAAGCGAGTGACTTGGCCTGATGATTATTTTAGCGTCAGTAATTCAGTGCAATTTCAGATTTATGAATTCAATCAGTATGGAACATCATTCGGTCTAAGTTACCCAACCGGGACTTCAAATAGTTTTGCATTCAACAATACCATTGCAAGAAATAACATCGATAATCCCATTTTCCCACGCTTAGGGTCAAACATCATATTGTCCACCAAATTTACTGCGCCTTACACTTCTCTGAATAAAAATATTACTCCAGAATCCACGGATCAGGAAAAGTATAAATGGCTGGAATATCATAAGTGGATGTTCGATGCTTCCATCTATACCCCAATCTTTGGTTCGCCCAAGTGGGTAGCGAGCGCAAGGGCACATATGGGCTTCTTAGGATCATATGGAAATAAAATTGGAATCATTCCCTTGGAAAGGTTTGTAATGGGAGGAGACGGAATGTCCTTCAATAACTTCGCCCTAGGTCAGGAAATCGTCGGATTGAGAGGATATGAAAACCAATCCATTACACCTGGAAAGGAAACAAGAGGTACAGCAAATCCAGATCCATACGGTGGAGTAGTTTATAACAAATACGTGATGGAAGTTAGATTCCTGGTATCCCCCAATCCATCAGCAACGATCTTCTTGCTGGGTTTTGCCGAAGCAGGTAACAACTGGGGTACCTATGCTGATTTCAACCCGTATGACCTCAAAAAATCTGCTGGATTTGGTGCAAGGATATTTATGCCGGCCTTTGGATTACTTGGTGTGGATTGGGGTTACGGATTTGATTCGGCTCCCGGAACTACCAAACAAAGTGGTACACAATTCCACTTCACCATTGGCCAGCAGTTCAGGTAATCTTGAAATCAGGATGGAAATTAGTTAATTTATGCAAAATCGAAAATCTAAAAAAGAGATTTAATTGAGGGCTAGATTCTTCCGAACTACCATGAATAAATCATTGAAAATTGTAATTTTGCTGCTCATAATGCTTCAGGGTGCACCTGTATTAGCTCAGAAGTTTGGATATATAGATTCAGAATTTATTTTAAACAAACATCCGGACTACAAAATCATACTACAAGAGCTGTCTAGTTTGAGTAGTAAGTGGAAAAATGAGGCACAAAATTTGGATAAAGAGATCAAAGAACTGTATGTTCTTCTTAAAGCAGAAGAAGTTTTGCTTACAGAAGAAATGTACAAACAAAGAGTGGCAGCGATCAAAGTAAAAGAAAAAGAATCCCAAGAGTTCAACAGCCGTATATTCGGGATTGAGGGTCAGTATTTCCAAAAGCAAGCGGAATTACTTCAGCCACTCCAATCAAAAATCTACGATGCCATAGAAAGAGTGTCAAGAAAAAATAACCTGGCAATGTTATTTGACAAAGCCTCGGTACCTACGGGTATCATTTACACAGATCCAAGACATGACTATTCAGAGTTCGTCTTGGAAGAATTAGGAATAGAAGAAAACAATTAAATACAAACTCATAATGATGAAAGTAAAAGTTATCCTTTCTGCAATTGCGTTGCTTTGCGTAGGATTCGCAGCTCAGGCTCAGGAAATTAAAATTGGCTACACTAATGTAGAACTCATCATGGATATGATGCCAGAAATGGAGCAAATCGGTGCTGATATTCAAGACTACCAAACTCAGCTTCAAACAAACATTCAGACAAAATCCGCTGATTTTCAACGTCAGGTTCAAACTTATCAGGCAGCTGGAAGTACCATGACTGAAGAAGCAAGGGCTGCAAAAGAAGGTGAGCTTACCAAACTTCAAGGCGACCTTCAAAAGTATGAGCAAGATGCTCAAACCAGCTACCAGAGAAAACTTCAGGAGCTTTTAGAGCCGGTTCAGACTAAAGTAATAAATGCAATAAATGCAGTAGCAGCTGAAAACAATTACAGCCACATATTCGCTGAGACTGCAGGTCAATCACCGATTCTGCTTTACACAAAAGAGGAAGACAAATTCACTGAATTGGTTTTGACAAAACTTGGAATTCCAATCCCAACACCTCCAGCAGCAGTAAAATAATTATAGACAGGAGAATTTAAAACCGGTTTAACGACCGGTTTTTTTATTTTCGGATATGCCAAAGAAGAATCTAAAAGACCAAATCAGCCAAAGCCAAGAACCTGTTCTGGTAGATTTCCATGCCGATTGGTGCGGGCCTTGCCAAACGATGAACCCAATTATCGAAGCGGTGTTGGCTGAGCTTGAAGGAAAAATTAAACTCCTCAAACTCAACGTTGATAAGCATCCTCAACTATCCCAACAGTTTGCTGTTAGGTCAATTCCCCATTACATTCTTTTCAAGCGTGGCAAGATTCTCTGGAGAAAAGGAGGATTAATAACCAAGAATGATCTTCTTCAAACCCTCAAAGGTTTCGCATAAAAAAAGCTCCCGATTTGGGAGTTAATTTTTTATATAAAGTATTTCAGTCTGATTACTTCCTGCTCCGAAAGGAACCTGTAATGACCTCGCTTTAGATCCTTCTTATCAAGGCCAGCATACATTACCCGATCCAAGGCAGTCACCTCATACCCGAGGTGCGCAAATAATCGCCTGACAATTCTGTTTCTTCCAACATGAATCTCTAGTCCAATAATGGTTCGATCTTTGGAAAGTACCTGCATGTCATCAACATTTACGAGACCATCCTCAAGCGTCAAACCTTCTCGAATTGCCTCCTCATGTTTCTGAGTAATAGGATTATCAAGCGTAACCTGATAAATCTTTTTAACCTGATTAGAAGGATGAGAAAGCTTTGCGGCTAATTCTCCGTCATTGGTAAAAAGAAGCAAACCAGTCGTATTTCTATCTAATCTCCCTACAGGAAAAATCCGTTCCTCGCAGGCGTTGTTCACCAGACTCATCACTGTCTTCCTTTCCATCGGATCTTCAGTAGTTGTGATAAAGTCCTTTGGCTTATTCAATAAAACGTAAACAGGCTTTTCGGGATTAATCTTCTTTCCTTGGTATACCACCCGATCAGTTTTCTTTACTTTCAGCCCAAGTTCTGTGATTACTTCTCCATTGACTGTGATCAATCCTTTCGCGATCAATTGATCAGCTTCTCTTCTGCCGCAAATTCCAGAATTTGAAATGTATTTATTCAATCGGAAAGTCCCGTCATCTTCTTTTCCTTTTGCTTTTTTGGCAGGAAGAGCATCAAAGTTATAATCTGGTCTTTCAAGATTTTCTTCAGTTGGTCTGAATCTGCTTTTTCCAAAACCTTGCTTTTGAGCAGGCTTTTCTTTGAAAGATCCTTCTTTTCTTGGTTCAAAAACGGGTTTTTGATCCCGGCCTCTTCCTTTGTAAACCATGCCCTTTCCTCCTTCGGCGGAGTAAGCTGGATCTGACTTTGGACCTTTTTTTGACCGCTGATCAAAATCAAAATCGTCGCCATTTTCTAACTTTTTACCTCCCGAATCATGTCGTTTTGGACGATTTGAATTGGAAGAGTTATCTGTTCTGTTGGAAGGATATGGCTTTTTCGCAAATCTTCCATCTTCTTTCTTTTCAAATTTCTTCCCTTCAGAATCATCCATTCTTGGTCGATCTGAAGGGGAAGAACTCTCGTCTATATTACCCGACGATGGCCTCTTATCAAAGATGCCTTCTCCTCTTTTATCAAAATTCTTGCTGCCAAACTCATTCCTTTTTGGACGGTCTGAAGGAGTATTTCTTTCTGATTTATTTCCGAAGGAAGGTTTTTTATCAAAACTTCCTGCGTCTTTTTTTTCAAATTTTTTTCCCTCACCGTCACCGTTATCTCTCTTTGGACGTTCTGCCGAGGGAAATTTATCAGGCTTATTTCCGAAAGAAGGTTTTTTTCCAAATCCTGATGGATCTATTGAAGGGAATTTCTTTGAAGAGAAATCGTCCCTTCTTGGGCGATCCGAGGAGGAATCATCATCTCTTTTTGTAAAGAATTGCTTCTTCCCAAATGTTCCACCTTTTTTATCTTCAAACTTTTTCTGTCCAAAGTTTTCTCCCTTAGGACGGTCCGATGAATCCGAGTATCTGTCTCTGTTATCTCCTGTAGAAGACTTTTTGTCAAATCTGTTGTCTCCTTCTGATTTGAATTTACTGCCGAATTTCTTTTCGCCAAAAGAGTCTTTGAAGTCAGGTTTTTTACTGAAAGAAGGCTTGGAGAAAGAGTCATCCTTCTTTCCGAAGGATTTTTTATCTGCTCCAGGCTTGTTTGACCTGAAGTCTTTGCTTTTTTCGCCAGAACTGGCTTTGCCTTTGTAACTGCTTTTACCTGTAGGCCGGGAGGAATCTGAATCTTTTCGACCCTCTTTAAAAAAAGGTTTGTTTGAATTATTTCGTTTCATGTATTTGCAGCATCACTGCTGTATTGAAGTTGAGAAATTAATCGCTTGGTATTCAAACGCTTAATCGGGGTGCAAAGATAAGGGCAATGTGGGGATTTACTTCTATGGCCCTCAAAAATATTTCCAGAACTGCTTATGCCCTTTTTTGATAATAATATTCTGTCGCCTTTCTAACTGAGCCTTCCGAAATCAATAAATGATAGGCTGTTTTTTCATCCAACCCGGTTGCTTCCATGATCATTTTTGTCCCTCGTTCGACCAGTTTGGCATTGGAAAGTTGCATGTCAACCATTTTATTTCCTTTTATCCGACCAAGCTTGATCATCACTGTAGTCGAAATCATGTTCAAAACCAATTTTTGCGCAGTTCCTGCTTTCATCCGTGTGCTTCCGGTTACAAACTCAGGACCCACAACCACCTCAATAGCAAAATCCACACTTGATGCGAGTAGAGATTGGGGATTGCAGGTAATACAACCGGTCAACAAACCGTTGGCTTTGGCAGAATTTACTCCTCCGATCACATAAGGTGTCGAACCGGATGCAGCGATTCCTATTACCGTATCATCTTCATTAAATCCATAACCAAGAATATCTTTCCAAGCCTGATCAGGATCATCTTCAGCATTTTCAACTGCTTTTCGAATGGCTGAATCACCCCCTGCAATTAATCCCAAAACCCAATCATGCGGCACACCATATGTCGGTGGGCACTCAGAAGCATCCAAAACTCCTAGTCTCCCACTGGTCCCGGCCCCAATGTAAATCAGCCTTCCTCCTCTTTCCATCCGAGGAACGATTTGGCCGACCAAAGCAGAAATAGCAGGAATACCTACTTTCACCGCTTCCGGAACCTTGTGATCCTCTGAATTGATATTTTGAAGTATTTCGGGAATTCCCATTTGCTCCAGATTATCATAGTTGGAAGTGCTTTCAGTTACTTTCATAGGATTTCTTGATGGTAAAGTGTAAGTCCCGCAATTGGGCTTTCAAGGATTAGATTTGTTTGTATCTTAGAATCCAACGCAGCCTTTCGAAGGATATCACTGTTGTAATACGCGATTGAACCCACAAAATTCACGGGCTTCTCCTGGTAGTTTTTGTATTTGAATACATGCTTTTTGAAAAAGTCCTGAAACGAATTGTAGAATAGCATATAACAATAAGGATTGGACTTATGCTCCGTAATAAAACGGCAGAAACTAGCCATATATCGGTTTGGAAACGGCTGACGATAGACATGATCCTGAATGGTCGGCGCATCCATATGAAATCTTTTGATTAATTCTTCTTTGATTTCAATGGGCATCTCGTCATGGATGAAATCACTCAAAAGCTTCCTTCCGATATAACCACCTCCTCCCTCGTCTCCCAAAATAAATCCCGGAGCTGGCCGAGTATCAATGATTGCTTTTCCGTCATAATCACAGCTATTGGAACCTGTTCCCAGGATACATGCGATACCGGCCTGATGACCACAAGTAGCATGGGCTGCTGCCGATAAATCATGATCAACTTGAATATTAGCTTTCGGAAAAATTGTACGTAAAGCATTTTTAACCTCTTCTTTCCGCTTTGCGGCCGAGCATCCAGCTCCATAGTAATAGATCTCTTCAATTTCACTTTCCAAATTGATCAGAAAATCATCCCGCATCTGAATTGCCATTTCTTCAGAGGTTTGGTAATAAGGGTTAAACCCTACACCTCTATGCTGGCTGATTCGCCCATCTCTGTGAATTACTCTCCAATCTGTCTTGCTGGAGCCACTATCTGCGATTAAAATCATCTTATTCTAACTTCCCGATGGGTAAAAACCTTTCAAAAACTTTTTCTGTATGGGGTGCGTCTGGCAATTCGTCTGTGAGATCCTGTCCTGCCCAATGCTCGTAATGCATTCCTTTATTCCATAATCTGGAACTGGACACATCATAAATTATTCCCAGATACGCGACCCAGATTTCCGGTTTGTCTTGACCATTTCGCAGAGCAAGCTGTTGCCGGGTATAGACTTTCATCAATACAATTTGATTTGAGCATTGATCCATCGCTCTGGAATCTCACCTTTTTGAGCCATTTGGTAGTCTGCATAACTACACGGGACCGTACTTACCCTATCGAATTTATCAGTTTCGTTATGGGGAATTTCCATCCACCATTTTCCACTTCTTTTACTCTTGTAGAAAATTAAAGTATTTGGTTTCGTATCCAATGAAACCGTGTACTTGGTATAATCACTGCTTTTAAAGGACAAACTGTCTTTTCTAGAATAGAAACCTTCGATGAAATACCAGATCATAACTGACACAACTTTGGCAGTTTTATTTTGAGAATCGTCGTAATAGGGCTCGTATCCATAAATTCCAATCGAGCTGAGTTTTTCATTCATCCCTGCAAACCAGCAAATCTGACAAGCTTCCTCAGCTGTCAACCCAAAGGGCTGAGCGTCCAAACAACCCGGAGCATCTGTTGACTGAATCGCGCATAAATCAAAACTCAACAAGTCCGAGTTCCGAATTAACGGCTCAATTTCCTTAAAATCCGACCTTACTTTCCCCAGTCTGACGTGATCAAAATAGAGTTTCTCTACCACATTGATCAAGGTAGGATCTACCAAGAAGCTTTGATAAGCGAGATGAGCATATGTGAAAAGGAAATTGGGCTGATGCAGGATGATCTCTTGAGTATGTTGGTCGCCCATCAATCCTTCTTCTTCCATATCTAATTTGGCATCCACAGTCAATAAACTTACCAGCTTTTTCATCTTTTGATAGGACAAATACTGACCGTAATCCAGATCATGAGTTCCCCCAAAATAAATGGGTAAGATCTGGTGCTTCATCAGGTATTCCCCTACTTGCTGAATTCGTTGATACGTATCTGCCAGGGTATCACCTGAAATAAGATCTCCAAGATCGGCAACCCGGTAAGAGCCAAACCCTTTTTTGAGTTCGTAAAGTTTCTCTCTGATTTCTGAACTCCCGCGTTCAACACTTTCAGTTTTTTTGACTCCTCTAGTCTCTTTCAACCCCACCAAGGCAATCTGAACTCCTTTCAAGTCCGGGAATTCTTCCCCATGAAAATGAAGCTGACGAAAGAGCGAGTTTTCGGAATATTTTTTCTGCCAAAGGAATTCTGCAACGGGGTCAAAAAAGGATTGGATGTTCATAAAGGGTGAGGTGTGGAGTAAAAATAATCAAAAATGATCCCCAAATCATCTTTTGAATTCTTTGCCAAACGATGAATCGAAAAAAACCAGATCAGATTTCAGAGTTGGGCCAGGGAATTGATTATTGCATCAGAATTGGGAAAAACTAAATTTATTAAAAAGAAAAATCCCGCCGAAGCGGGATTTTAATTCTTTAACCTCCAAAATCATCAAATCGGATATTTTCTTGAGGAATGCCGAGATCATCCAGCAATTTAAGAACTGCTGCATTCATCAAAGGTGGTCCGCAAAGGTAATATTCAACTTCTTCCGGATCCGGGTGATTTTTAAGATAGTTTTCAAAAAGAACTTGGTGAATGAAACCAACATAACCATCAGCTTCTTTATCCTCCAAGGATTTTTTAATCTTCCAGTTGTCCTCGGGGAGAGGTTCAGATAATCCGATGTTGAACTGGAAGTTTGGAAAGTCTTTTTCGATAGCTCTAAATTGGGGTGTATAGAAAAGTTCTTTCTTAGATCTTCCTCCATACCAGTAAGAAACCTTTCTATGGGTTTTTTCAGTATGAAATAAATGGAAAATATGAGATCTCAATGGTGCCATTCCTGCGCCACCACCAATGTAAATCATCTCTCTTTCCGTAGGGTTGATGTGGAACTCTCCATATGGACCTGAGATTGTAACTTTGTCCCCCGGCTTTCTTGAAAAAACATAGGAGGAACAAACTCCGGGATTAACATCCATCCATTTGTTATTTGCTCTATCCCATGGCGGGGTAGCAATACGAATGGTCAACATCACGATGTTTCCTTCAGCCGGATGGTTAGCCATTGAATAGGCTCTGAACAATTCTTCGTCATTCTTCATGACCAAATTCCACAGACCAAACTTATCCCAATCACTCTTGTAAACATCAGCAGGGTGACCCAAATCAGGATGAGGAGTGATATCCATATCCCTGAAACTCACTTTGATCACAGGCACATCTACCTGAATATATCCTCCTGATTCGAAGTGAAGGATTTCGCCTTCAGGAAGTTTAACCTTAAATTCTTTAATGAAAGTCGAAACATTGTAGTTGGAAACAACTTCACATTCCCACTTCTTAATACCGAAAATTTCTTCAGGTACACGGATTTTCATATCCTGCTTTACTTTCACTTGGCAGGCCAATCGTACATGACTTTGCTGTTCAGCGCGACTAAGATGTCCGATCTCAGTAGGCAAGACTTCTCCTCCACCTTCTTCTACCACACACTTACACATTGCGCAAGTACCTCCTCCACCGCAGGCGGAAGGGAGGAAAATTTTCTGACCACCAAGTGTTGATAACAAGCTTGTTCCGGCTGCTGCCACAATTGGATTACTTTCGTCTCCGTTTATGACAATCCTAACATCTCCTGAGGATACAAGCTTTGACTGAGCGTACAAGAGAATAAATACCAGTAGCAAAATGATTACGGTGAATGCTACAATGGATGTAATAATTACAGAACCCATGAAATATTGGTTTTACTTTTCGTCTGAATGGAACCCTATTTGGGAATACAAATATATTTAATAATCATAAACTCAGGCTAACCTGACCTTCAAATTTGAACTGTTTGAAGGGCAATTTTCTTTAGATAACTGATTAATTGTTCAGGAGGTTTAAAAGACTGGTCAGTCTGCTTTTCAACTGTCTTCTGTCGATGATGAAATCAAGAAATCCGTGTTCCAATACAAATTCAGAACTCTGGAAACCTTTCGGCAAATCTTTGCCAATCGTCTCTCTGATAACTCTTGGTCCAGCAAATCCAATCAACGCTCCGGGCTCAGCGATATTGAAATCCCCCAACATGGCATAAGACGCAGTCACACCTCCGGTAGTAGGATCAGTCAAAAGGGAGATGTAGGGAATTCCGGCCTGGTCAAGCAAGGCAAGTTTAGCTGAAGTCTTTGCCATTTGCATCAGGGAATAGCCAGCTTCCATCATTCTGGCTCCGCCCGATTTTGAGATCATTAGGAAAGGGATCTTATTTTTTAAAGAATGATCAATGGCTCTGGTGATTTTCTCCCCTACAACTGAGCCCATGGAGCCACCGATAAAATTGAAATCCATACAAGCCACGACAATATCCAAGCCGTTCATTTTGCCTACTGCAGATCTTACAGCATCATTCAATTCTGTTTTAGCAATTGTCGCTTCAATTCTGGAGGAGTAAGGCTTGGTATCAATAAATTTCAGGGGGTCCCCAGACTTCATCTCCCTGTCCAGCTCTTTAAAATTATTGCTATCAAAAATGATCTCGAAGTATTCCTTCGACCCAATTTTCACATGAAAATCATCATCAGGGCACACGTAGGAATTATTTTTCAGTTCACGGGTATGGATAATACTTCCGTTTGGAGTTTTGAACCAAAGGCCGTCAGGAGCATCTTTCTTCTCAGCAGTTGAGGTTTTGATACCTTTATCAGTTCTTTTAAACCAAGCCATATTAAGTTTTAATTTTTTTGACGAGTCAAGGGTCACAAATTTAGGCCTTAAATACATTAAATAAAACCTGCTGTTCAATTATTGGTTACAATCAGCAAGCCAAAATTTTCAAGTAATCGAAAAATCGGAAGATTAAAATTTCGGTTTTTTATCTTGATTTGGAGTTGGCCTGACTGCTATCCAATTATTTAAACTTTTTAATTTTTCCCATCAGAATGGTCTTCAACAATCGCAAGCATTTCATCGAGGCTATAAATTCGCTCGCTACTGGAGCTTGTAAAATCTAATAACGCAGGCAAAGGTAAACCTCCATCTTTTCCTATGACTGGCCACTTGGGAGGTGTTGATAACCAGTTTCCATCAGAATCTCTCATATGACTTCTGTCAGAAATAAATGAGTTGAGATAATCAATGGAGTCAATTGCCTTGAAACAAGGAAGGTCGCTTTCTTTCCAATTTTCATTTCTTTCGAAGGTCTGTTCCAAATATTCCTTCCCGGATAAAGGTATAGGCAAAAGGGAATCAAAATCATAAATCAGATTTGAATTTTTGTGGGAAGCATATAAAATCACATGGTAATTCCACCATACGAATTCGTCCCCATTGATAGATTTCTGAAATCTGAAAGGGCAATTTCTGTTGCTATTAGAAACTATAAAGACCTTTTTTGAAAAGCTTTCCAGTTCCGGGTTTTGGCATAAATGCCAAATATTTTCCTCGCAAAAATTTGCGGAGTATTTGAATTCTTTTATTTCCATTTGTCACTGCAAAAGTAGCATAGTTAACGTCCAAAGAATTCAACAGGGTGTTAATTGTTTTTTTGTTAGCAGATTGAACGACAACTGATCCAGTATCCTCTTTATGGAACTTGAAATTGAGCTATTTCAGACGTTGTCTGAGGCAGCAAAATTGTCGAATTAAAGCTGTGAAGGCACTTATTTGGATTTTTATCTTGAGCAAATCGTTTCTCCTAAAAATCTCAATTCTTAGGATGATTAATTTAATCGATTCATCACCTTAATTTACTGACCAATCCTAATTCTTCGCCTTTCATTGAATCAGTTTTCGGAAGAGATCTATTTACTTTATATTTAAAAGATTCTGAAAACCCAATTAAGAATCTGACATGTTACAATTTGCCCATATAACACACTATGAGTCTAGCAGTCCTTCTTCTGATTTCTGGCATTATCCTACTCCTTGCTTATCGAATCTATGGCTCTTACGTCTACAAGAAATTTGGCTTGAATAACGATAAACCTGCACCTTCGCATGAGTTCCAAGACGGAATTGACTATGAGCCCAGCAAGCCAATTGTCGTTCTCGGACACCATTTCGCTTCCATTGCCGGCGCTGGTCCGATCGTAGGGCCAATAATTGCGGTGACATTTGGATGGATTCCTGCGGTCATCTGGATTCTTGTGGGAGGTATTTTTTTTGGAGCCGTCCATGACTTGGGAAGTATGGCTGCATCTCTGCGAACCGATGGAAAATCCATCGGGGTAATCATCCGGAATCAGATTGGAGCCAGAGGAAAACAGCTCTTTATCTTATTCAGCTTTTCTACTCTCATTCTGGTCATTGGCGTCTTTTCCGATATTATTGCAAAGACGTTTGTAGCCAACCCAGGAGTGGCATCAGCATCTATTTCTTTTATCTTTTTGGCAATGGCCTTTGGATGGGTGAATAAAATGATTGGGGGGAAAAAAGTCGCTTTTATTATCCTTTCGGTTATTGGAGTGGTTCTGATGTATGTGTTTGTCTATCTCGGGATGAAAGTGCCTCTTGAAATGAGTTATGAATTCTGGATCCTAGCACTATTGGGATATGCATTTCTTGCCTCAGTGACTCCGGTTGGTTTTCTGCTTCAACCCAGAGATTATTTGAATAGCTTCTTACTTTACGGGATGATCATTGCTGCGGTCCTAGGTGTGGTCGTAGCTAATCCTGAAATACAAATGACCAATGAAATTCATGTAACAGATAAGAATCTGGGTTATATATTTCCGGTATTATTCGTGACTATCGCCTGTGGAGCAATCAGCGGGTTTCATTCTTTGGTCGCATCGGGAACTACCTCCAAGCAATTGGATAAGGTAAGTGATGCAAAAGTCGTTGGATTTGGAGGGATGCTAATTGAATCTTTTTTAGCAATTATTTCTGTGAGTGCGGTCGTGGTTTTGAGCAGATCAGAGTATATGGACCGCTTGGCCACAGACGGACCTGTATCTTTATTTTCAACAGGTTTGGGAAGAATGATTTCGACACTTGGCGTACCTGAAGAATTTGCAATAGGGTTTTTAGCACTTACTGTTTCAGCTTTCGCCCTCACTACATTGGACACTTGCACCAGATTGGCAAGATTTACTCTTCAGGAATATTTCGAAGATATGCCTCAACCTGCCGCTCAGTACGTAGCCAAAAACAGATACATCTCGACCACTCTTGTCGTTGTTCTTTCGATCCTCCTATTGGCCTCCGGTGAGTTTACTACCCTTTGGCCAATCTTCGGATCTGCAAATCAATTATTAGCAGCTTTGGCTCTGTTGACTATTGCGGTCTGGCTCATCAAGAAAAAAGTGAATGCGCTTTTCGTCACCATTCCCATGTTTTTCATGTTTACAGTCACACTTGCATCTTTAGGATTATTTGCCTGGAAAAACTTTCAAGACGAAGTTTATGTGCTTTCTCTGATAGCATGTTTGCTTTTTGGTCTTGCTATTTCATTGATGGTCTTGGCTACTAACAGTTTAAAAAAAGAAGCCAAAGTGCCAGCAAAGGCCCTTTGACTTCAGTAAATTATAGCGAGTAGAAAACCGCCGGAGCCTTTTTTGGAATTCTTCATGCAATTCCAACATTGATCAGATAATCTGCCAGTTTACATTTTAAAAACGAATTCTGAAATGTATTGCTCATTGATCTCTGAGTCTCAATAAGGTATTGATGCCCAATTAGAAAGGTTCTGCGCCATCCAAGATAGCCCGGTTCACAGCATAAGTCGCTACTTTCCTTCCCTGACTTAGGCCAATATCTGCATCAAAGCGGTAGTGGATACCTCCATAGACCCGGGACATAGCTGCTTCTTCAGCCCATTTTTTATATTGGGAGGCTTCCGCCGGGAAGAAATGAGATAGCACTTCTGCTGCAGCCGCCGAAAATGTACTGTGCCCGGAAGTATACGCAGGAAAATTAGGGGTTCCAAGAATTGTCTTGAAGCCTGGAATCGACTGAATCGGTCTGGGATAGTGGTAATAATACTTCGCATCCCAACAGCTAATTCCCGCATCTACGATCGCCATATTCATATAAGCGAAAACTCGCGCTGCACGAACTGGACTCAATCGATTTTTCACTACCGTTTCTTTTGCAAATCTATTCCAGTGACCAGGAGGCGTATACGAATTGAGACCGTCATTCCAGAAATTAGCGACTCTTCGTTGTTCGTTTGTCATGTTATTAGCATACCGCTTCAGTTCCTCTGCGTTTTCATTGAATTGTTCCGAACCAAGAGCAGGAGGAGCTATCGGCCTGACTTCTTCCACACTCGGAACGTTCCACATTTTAACTTTTCCAAAAAGCGGGGTCAATCCCACCGGTCGCTGAGGGGTTTCCTGATTTTCCCATGACCATCCAAATCTATCCATTGCGGAGTTTTTAATAGAATCAGATTTGACTTTATTCGTCTGAGCATTTTTCATTCCATCAGTGGCCGCTCGGGACAGCGCTTTCTTAGCCACTTGAGTTCCGATTAGTTTTCCCGCTTCTACGTCGCTACTCACATTGATCCCGGCAATTATCAGAGATTCTAGATGCTCATCAGCCGTTTTTTCAAGGAATTCCTTTTCCAACGGAAACATAACTATCAGAATATCTCTAGATGAAATCGCAACAACCGCACCATCAGAAGGGTAAGAATTGAGGCCATTGACTTCATAAGCAGATTTGATAGTTGGATCCAGCTTATAAGGAGCAGGTCGGCCATATTTCTCTTTGTAATGCCAGGCCATAATCAAACCATCGTACTGAGCAACACTCAGATATGCCAACATTCGGCTAGTATAAGGAGGATGCGAATAAGGAAAAAGAGGATATTGATCTGGCTTGGTTGGATCAGGTGCCGGATAGGTGCCGTCGGCATTAGGAGCCGGAATGAGGTTATACTTTGCCGAAAGTTCAAGTGCAATTTCATTCCATCGGAGCAAAGGATTATTAGTCCAATAGTTTACAGCCTCTTTTTGTGCGGCTGTCGCACTAGCAATTTTAACTTTAGCATCCTGGATTTCCTGATTGAGAGAAGGAGATCCTACTGCTGAAGGTTGAGAAATTACAGCTTCTTCATTATTTGCAAATAAAATTAGATTCCATTCACCTGCATCTTCATCCAACTTTGCAAATTCATAACCGGTGTATGCCAACTCGATGGGCAATTCTCCCATGCAGGAATAGCTCAATGCTCCGAGCGTAATGACTGCAAACAAATATTGTACGTGTAGTTTCATAGTGATTCAGATTTAAAAGGCTTTGAATTGATAGGTTAAACCGAGGCCAAAGCCTGAGAACTGCCCCATATTTCTGCCTGAAAACAGGTGATTGTAATAAGCCAAAACTCCCAGTCCACTTTCTTTTTTGAAGTAATACTGCGCAAATCCGCCCACCTGATCAAAATCAACTTTGTTCGTGGGCTGTGGCGAATTGTATGCGCGGATGTCATCTCCTGAGGCACATCGGAGCGTAGTCATGTTTGCTTCGACTCTTAGCTTTTTTTGCAAAAACCAAGATCCTACCGCAATCTGAGCATGAATTGCATCCGGAACATCCATCGTGGCGGTGTAGAAACTGCCTTCTTGGTAATAATAATCCCGCTCTGCTTCAGTTACACCTCGGTGCAGGTAGGCAAAAGATCCTCTAAAATAGGGGCCTTTATCCAATTCATACTGAGCGATAGCTCTTAGTCCTAATTCTCTGGCACCAAAACCCAAACTAAAAGGCATGTAATCTGACAAATAGTTGGAAGCAGGCGTACTAAAGCTCAGATTTGTAAAAACCATCACCTTACTTTTCTCAAGTTTCTTGTCGACCAATTGGGCTTTTAGAGAAAGCCCAAAATCCTGAATACCCTCGACACCGGCAATTTGCCCACCGCTCGCGGAAGTTTTGACATAAGGAAGACTGACTATAAAGTTGATCCTGTCAGTGATCCCGCCCACGATCATAGGCATGACCATTTTTCGGTTGAAAATCCCAATGTTGCCATTGGTACGGAGGGAAGATCCCTCCCAATAATGATCCCAGTTGGCATCCTCATAAAGGACTGCAACGCATATTTCGCCTTTAGGCATCATCAGTCCGTCGGTAGGAGTCTGGGCCATAGCTAATTGTATCATTCCCAAGCCTGCAAGCAGCAAACTCAGAAACCTTGATTTCAAATTCATAGGAATTAATAGTGTGATAAGGTAGAGGTTATAACTAGCATCAAAAGCGTCATTTTCCCAGAAAAAGAGGAGAAAACGCACATAATGCAGTACTAATTGAATCAACAAAAACCCCTTCAGAAATGCGTTGCATTTGCGAATGGGAAAAGGTATTCAATTGAAAAAATTAAGAAAACTGCGGAGGTGGCGAGTCTAAGGAGAAATATGGACTCATGTAAGTTGAAAAAGTAAACCCAATCTTATCTTGAAAAGCTAAAGCCTCAGTCTTTTCAAGCTTATATAATTCCGGTTGGATGTAATCCTTAATAAAGGACTTCACCAATGATTTACCGTTTTGATCCTGTGGAATCTCATCTTCGGTTAAAGAAGAAATCCACTTTTTCACCGTATGATCTAGCACGCCACGAGCGGTATCTGCAACGTAAACTAATTGAAGTGTGTCATTTTGATAGCGCTGCTTGATCGCCCGAAAGTATTTTCCATCTTTTTCAAATCTAGTATTGGTAGGCTGAAATTCATCCTGATTACTCATGTATGGAGCCAAGAGTGGAACCTCTAAAAGTCTTTCTTCCAAATCACCTTGAGTCACGCCGTAAATTTGATCTGCCCATTGATTTTCTAAATGATAATCAAAAGAAAAATAGAAAGCATAGTAGCCAAAATGGTAGATGGCAAAACAAGCTAAGAACAATATGGCGAGCGCTTTCTTCAAGTCAATTTATAACAGGCCGAAAAATAGCAGATTTTATGACCGAAATCATAATTAGGAGAATGTTTTTAAAAAATATCCAAAAAATAATAACGGACCTTTATTAACTATGACATTCTATTTTCCAATGATTAATCCCAAACCCCAAATAAATGCCGCTAAAAAGAGGGAAACAGGTCCATAAATTTTGATGACCTTCAGTCTGTTAAATCGATCCAAAAACCACAAAACCAGCACTGGCTTGAAGAGACCGGCAATCAGACAAAAAAGGCTTAATCCCAAAAGAATCTGAAATAATAAATGAATGGCAATTAGCATAAGACAATACTAAAAAAGGAACAGCTCGGCTGTTCCTTTTTTAGTTAAAAGTGTGTAGTTAAGATTTTTTACGCTTGATTTCTTTCATTTCATATCCTTCAATTGTATCATCGATTTCGATGTTGTTGAAGTTTTTGATAGAAATACCGCATTCATATCCAGCTTTCACTTCAGCCACATCGTCTTTGAATCTCTTCAATTGATCGACATCACCTTCGTGAATGACAATACCATCTCGGATCACGCGGATCTTATTCTTTCTGGTGACAAAACCATCAGTCACATAACTGCCCGCTACCGTACCAACTTTAGTGATTTTGAATACCTCCCGAACAACGATATTACCTGTTATGATTTCTTCGAATATCGGTTCAAGCATGCCTTCGATCGCATCTTTGATTTGATTGATTGCATCGTAGATGATTGAATAATGTCTGATTTCAATCTCTTCCTGCTCAGCGAGTTTCTTCGCGTTTGCAGATGGTCTCACCTGGAATCCTAAGATGATCGCGTCAGAAGCTGAAGCCAGCAAAACATCAGATTCTGAAATCTGACCCACACCTTTGTGAATAATGCTAACTTTTACTTCGTCTTTTGAAAGTTTCAATAGTGAATCAGAAAGTGCTTCTACTGAACCGTCCACATCACCTTTGATGATGATATTAAGTTCTTTGAAGCTTCCAATCGCCAATCGACGACCGATCTCATCCAATGTAATATGTTTCTTGGTCCGAATACTTTGCTCTCGCTGTATCTGTTCTCTTGAATTGGCAATTTCTCTTGCTTCTCTTTCAGTACCATAAACCTTAATCAAATCACCAGCTTGGGGAGCACCACTCAAACCCAATACCTGAACTGGTGTAGATGGCCCTGCTTCTTTCAGCTTTTTTCCTTTGTGGTCAAACATCGCCTTGACACGGCCATAATGCTTGCCTGCAAGAATGATATCTCCGACTCTCAATGTCCCTGTCTGGACCATTATGGTAGATACATATCCACGACCTTTGTCCAGAGACGCCTCGATTACTGTACCTGCTGCATTTCTGTCAGGATTAGCTTTCAATTCAAGGATTTCTGCTTCAAGGAGTATTTTTTCCAAGAGTTCATCGATACCTAGGCCAGTTTTAGCGGAGATATCTTGAGACTGGTATTTACCACCCCACTCCTCAATCAGGAGATTCATATTGGCAAGCTCTTCTTTGATTTTTTCAGGCCTTGAATTTTGCTTATCAACTTTGTTGATGGCAAAAATCATTGGAACTCCTCCTACTTGGGCATGGTTGATGGCTTCCTTTGTTTGAGGCATGATGCTATCATCCGCTGCAATCACGATGATTGCGATATCTGTAATTTTGGCACCTCTTGCTCTCATTGCGGTAAATGCTTCGTGACCAGGAGTATCCAAAAATGCAATTTTATGTCCTGTCTTAGTCATTACGTCGTATGCACCAATGTGCTGAGTAATTCCTCCCGCCTCATCTGCCGTTACCTTTGACATTCTGATATAATCAAGCAAGGAAGTCTTACCATGATCGACGTGACCCATGATCGTTACGATTGGAGCTCTTTCGATCAAGTCTTCAGCATCATCTGGCGCATCAGGGACTATATCATCTTCAATTGACTTAGTGAATTCAACTTCAAATCCAAACTCATCTGCAATGATAGTGATCGCCTCTGCGTCTAGTCGCTGGTTGATTGAAACAAACATACCAAGTGACATGCAGGTAGAGATCACCTGATTTACTGAGACATCCAGCAATGAAGCAAGGTCATTGGCTGAGATAAACTCGGTTACTTTGAGGATTTTGGTTTCTTCTCCTTCGATTTCGGTATCACGATCTCTATCAGCTTTTTTATCTCTTCTGGATTTATTTTTATTTCCTCCGGATTTTGACCCACCACTCTGAAGCCTTGCCAGAGTTTGTTTGATCTGATCTTGAATTTCCTTTTGTGTAGGTTCGGCTTTAATAATTCTGTTTTGAGCTGGTCGAGGTTGATTCCCACCAGTTCTATGACCTCCACCTTGTCCCTGTGTTCCGGGTGCTTGACCTGGTCTTGGTTGCGCAAGACGAGGTGGGCCTGAAGAAGCAGGGCCTGTCCCAGGTTTATCTATACGCTTTCGAGGACGCTTTTTTTCCCTTCCTTTTTCATCGGACGATGCAACCGGTCCGCCTTTCTTTTTGGGTCTGTCAACTGGCAGCTCGATTTTACCAAGAACAGTAAGTCCTTTCAGTGAATCCGCTTTCGCAGAAATCAATTGATTTTCTACCGGAGCTACAACTTCAATTGGCTTCGGAGCTTCCGGCTTTGGTTGAGGAACTGGGGCAGGTTTCGCAACCTGAGGCGGCACTTGTGGTTTCTGAGGTGATGAAGCTGCTGGTCTTTGCTCAGGTCTCGGCAACTGTGGTCTTGATTCGGCTGGTCTTTGTTGATTCGGGTGCTGAGGTCTTTGACCTTGAGGTTTATTTTGCCCTGGTCTCTGGCCGGCATACTTTGGTGCTTGACCAGGAGAAGGCTTTTTGCTTAGATCAATTTTACCCAATACTTTAATCCCCTCAAGTTTCGGGGATTCAGAAGATACTTTTTCAGGTTCCGGTGTCGGCGCCGGAACGGGAGTTGGTATTGCGGCAGGAGCCTCAGCTGGAGGAGAGATCGCCTCAGCTGGAACTGGAGTAGGCGCAGGTGCTGGGACTGGTGCAGAAACTGGCTTAGTCTCTGCCTTTACTTGAGGCTCCGGCTCAGGAGCTTTTTCTTGCTTTGGCACTTCCGGCTCGAGAGAGATGGGCTCATGCCGCTTCCCTATTGAGAGGTGGGAAGCCTCTTCTTTGTCGAGGGCAGAAGATTTAAATTCCTTTTCAAGCATGGAGACTTGCTCCATACTGATCTTGGAATTCGGATTATTCTCCACCTCAAAGCCTTTTTTGGCCATTGACTCCACAATGGTTGCCGTCCCCACGTTGAGCTTTCTGGCTATTTGGCCTAATCGTATCATTTTATCTTCTGACATAAGCAAAAACCTCTTTCGAAATCTTAAGTAAAATTAGGGTATTTATCGAGGGTATTATCCCGATTTATTGATCAAATTCTTGTCTGAGTATTCTAAATATCTCATCTATTGTCTCTTCCTCCAGCTCAGTTCTGCGAGTAAGATCTTCTTTGGTCAAGCTCAACACGCTTTTAGCAGTATCCAGACCTGTTTTTTTCAATTCATCTATGATCCACTTCTCAATCTCATCGGAGAATTCCATCAGATCCACATCTTCTTCTTCGTTTTCATTCAACTCTCTAAACACATCGATTTCATAGCCCACCAATTTACTGGCCAATTTAATATTGAAGCCACCTTTGCCGATTGCCAATGAAACCTGATCAGGTTTCAAAAAGACGGAAATACGTTTGGTTTCTTTATTGACGACTATGGAGGAAACTTTTGCCGGACTAAGTGCTCTGGAAACATACAATTCCAGGTTGTCTGTAAAATTGATGACATCAATGTTTTCGTTCTGCAATTCGCGAACTACCGCATGAATTCGGGAACCTTTCATTCCTACGCAGGCACCCACTGGATCAATTCGGTCATCATAGGACTCAACAGCAACTTTTGCCCTTTCTCCTGGCTCTCTTACAATTTTCACGATTGTAATCAATCCGTCATAAACTTCAGGCACTTCGTTTTCGAAAAGCCTTTCAAGAAACACAGAAGAGGTTCTGGACAAAATGATTTTTGGGTTACCGTTCATCATATCAACCCGATGTACAATAGCCTTTACAGAATCTCCTTTTCTGAATCGATCTTTTGAGATTTGCTCAATTTTTGGCAGAATTAGTTCATTCCCCTCGCTATCCATCATCAGGATCTCTCTTCCAAGAATCTGATAAACTTCAGCTGTTACAATTTCTCCAACCTGCTCCTCATATTTGTTATAGAGGATATCCTTTTCAAGATCTTTAATTCGTTGAATCAAGGTTTGACGAGCCATTTGCACAGCTCTCCTTCCAAATTCTTCAAGTTCTATTTTCTCGTATACTTCCTCTCCAATTTCAAAATCAGGCTCAATTTTTTGAGCTTCTGACAAGCTGATTTTGTCAAAATCCCAGATATCTTCAGAATTGTCGTCTACGATTTCCCTGATTCGGAAAATCTCAAGGTCACCCTTATCCGCGTTGATGGTCACGTCGAAATTTTCGTCTGTTTCGAACTTCTTACGAATCATCGCTCTGAACACATCTTCCAAGATACGGATCATGGTAGGGCGATCCACATTTTTAGATCTCGCAAACTCTGCGAAGGATTCTATTAAGACTTTGGCATCCATTTGAGTTATTTAAAAGATACTTGTACAATTGATTTCTTCACTGCTTCAAAAGGAATGGTTAATTCCTCCTCTGTGGCTTTTTTGCCTTTTTCTTTTTTCTTGACCAGCATTTTAATTCCCGCATCATCTACTTCAAGCAATTTTCCCACAACCTCTTTGTCAGCTGAGAGGTTCACTTTCAATTCTCTGCCAATATTTTTCAAATATTGCCTCTTGCTGCTAAGAGGATAATCCAGTCCGGGAGAGGATACTTCAATGGTATAAGCATCAGGCATAATTTCCATAACTTCGAGTTCTTCAGAGACTAATCTGCTAACTCGGGCACAAGTTTCGATCGTCAAACCCTGATCAGAATCTATTAATAGATTTAGTAGTGTTTTACCGCTTTTTTCAGCCATCTTCACCTCAACAATGAAATGATCTTCATCAGGAAGATGCTTCCCCACAATCCCTTCGATGGTATGTTTCAATTCAGACATAGTATGCATAATGAAAGAGGGGACGTGGTGTCCCCTCAGAAACTTTTCGAATACCCAACAAAGGTAAAATAATTTTACAGTAAAAACAATCAGGGTTGAGTCTCAAGCCATATGGAAATGCTGAGATTTATTTTGAGACAAGTAATCTACCAAAACTAAATGCTTTGGAACGGCTGAAACCATTCCTTTTCAAAAAATATCATATTTCCCTCCGTTTTCTCCCATTAAGATAATAATTTTGCCGACCCTCGTTTAATATGAGTGCATGGCATAGTATATTAAACTCTCAACTCCAGTACAGGCAAACCAATCAACAAAAATGGGATTATTTGATTTTTTCTCAAGTGATATAGCTATAGATTTAGGTACAGCAAATACACTAATTATCCATAAAGACAAAATCGTAGTAGACGAACCGTCCATCATTGCAATCGATAAAACCACCAATCGAGTATTGGCTGTAGGTCGGGAAGCCATGAACATGCACGAAAAAACTCACGAAAATATAAAGACTATCCGACCCTTAAAAGATGGCGTGATTGCTGACTTCTACGCAGCAGAGCAAATGATCCGAGGATTGATTAAAATGATTCCTGGTCAGAAAAAAGGATTGTTTCCTCAATCTCACAGAATGGTGATTTGTATTCCTTCCGGGATTACAGAAGTAGAGAAAAGAGCTGTACGTGACTCCGCAGAACATGCCGGAGCCAAGGAAGTTTATATGATTTATGAACCGATTGCCGCTGCAATTGGTATCGGAATTGACATAGAAAAGCCGATGGGATCCATGATCGTGGACATCGGAGGCGGTACTACTGAAATTGCTTTAATTGCCCTTTCAGGTATCGTTGCGGATCAATCTATTCGTGTTGCAGGTGATACTTTCACCAAAGACATCCTTGATTACATGCGTCGGCAGCACAACCTACTCATTGGTGAGCGATCTGCTGAAAAAGTGAAAATTGCAATTGGTTCGGCACTTACGGAACTTGATGATCCTCCCGAGGATTATGAAATTAGGGGTCGAGATTTGATGACTGGAATACCTAAGGTTATTAAGGTCTCTTATTCTGAAATTGCTTTTGCTTTAGACAAATCTGTATCCAAAATCGAGGAAGCAGTCCTGAAAGCCTTGGAGATCGCTCCACCGGAGCTTTCTGCCGATATCTATGACAATGGAATTCACCTTACAGGTGGAGGTGCACTTTTGAAAGGTCTTGACAAAAGGCTTCATCAAAAAACCAAGCTTCCAATTCATATTGCTGAGGATCCGCTGAGAGCAGTAGTTAGAGGAACTGGCACCGCTCTAAAAAATATACAGAATTTCCGAACCGTCTTGATGACATAAAGCCTGAATGCTACGCATCCTTCAATTTCTTTACCGGCTAAGGTCATTTCTATTATTTGTTTTGCTGGAAGTATTGGCAATCGGATTAATTGTCTCTAATAATTCTCCTCAGGGTGCTGCGTTTTTCAATAGTTCAAATGCTGTCATAGGATCTGCCCTAAAAAGGCGCTCTGACGTTTTGGATTTCTTTTCATTCGCAGAGGCAAATGAAGTCCTTGTTCTTGAAAATGCGCTCCTGCTGGAGCAAATCAAAACACTAAGGCAAGAACCAGACAGTTTGGCTATTCCTTTAGATTCAGCTTTCGAGTCTCGATTCCAATTTAAAGGTGGAAGGGTAATCAGCAATTCATTACGCTTTGCTCAAAACCACCTTACTCTAAACAAAGGCTCAAAAGATGGGATCAAACCCGGGATGGGAATCTTTAATCAGGATGGAATAGTAGGAAGGGTAAAATCAGTGTCAGAGAATTACGCAGTGGGCATTTCACTCTTGAATACCGGACTGTTGGTTTCTTCCAAGATTAAGTCCACTGAGAATTTTGGTTCGGTCAATTGGGATGGTAAAAACTCCAAACAAGTCAAAATGCTTTATGTTCCAAGACATGTCAAAGTGCAGGCTGGAGATACGATTGTCACTTCAGGTTATAATGCAGTATTTCCGGAAGGGATTCGCATAGGAGTGATTTCGGCTGTCAATCCTGCGTCTGATCCCAACTATCTGGATATTTTGATTGATTTGAGTACCGATTTTAGCAGAATCAATTATGTGTACTTGGTGGAAAACACCCAAATAGTAGAACTTGACTCACTCTATAAAAAATCTGAAGTAGTGAATGAATTTTAGAAATTTTATCTTCCATATCTTACTCCTTTTAATCCTAGGTCTTATTCAGATTTTATTTCTGAAGAATCTGGCACTTTTTGGTGTGGCTTTTTGCTTTTTGTATCTACTAGGAATTTTGAATTTACCGATTCCGATTTCGCATGTTCCTTTGATTTTGATAAGCTTTGGATTGGGACTTACTGTAGATGTGTTTTATGATACAATTGGAATACATGCAGCATCTGCTACCCTGATGGGTTTCCTTCGGCCTTATTGGTTAAAAGCAATCAGTCCTACGGGCGGATACGATGATTCGACAAAACCAAGCCAACCGGAAATGGGAATTGTTTGGTACATCAGCTATTCAATTCCGATGGTTTTTGTTTTCTCGCTGGTGTTTTTCACTGCAGACCAATGGGGAAGCGGAAGCTTCTTTGGTGTACTTAACAAAAGCATTTTATCCTCGATTTTTACAGTCGTATTGGCTATAATTGTACAACTGCTGTTCTTCAAACGCAGGAGGGGAATCTGATGAACGACCAAAGACCTGTAGTCATTATTATCTTCATTTTCATAGTTGGATTGGTTCTTTTGACCAAACTTTTCCTAATTCAGGTGGTAGATGACAGCTTCATAAAAAAAGCTGAACGTAACGCAATTCAACGAGTGGTGGATCATCCTTACCGAGGATTGGTTTATGACCGTACTGGAAAATTGTTGGTTTACAACAACCCGATTTTCGATTTGATGCTCGTGCCCAAAGAATTCCAGGTGGGTGATACAACCCGATTCCTAGAGATTTTTGGAATTTCCAAAGTGGAACTTATTGACGCATATACGGCCGCTCGGAAATATTCGTACGTAAAGCCGTCCCCGTTGATCAAGCAAATTTCGACAACCAATTTTGCCAGAATTCAGGATTATCTGATAGATTACCCTGGACTTTTCATTATGACCAGAGCGGTGCGGTCCTACCCTCTTCCTATTGCTTCCCATGCCATGGGATATATTGGTGAAATCAGTGCCGGTCAACTTGAACGCGATACCGCTAAATATTACGTACAAGGTGACTATGTAGGACTCAGTGGAATGGAGCGGTTTTACGAAAAACAACTTCGCGGAAAAAAAGGTGTCAAGTATAAAATGGTCAATGTCCGTGGGGTTGACAAAGGACCTTTCAAAGATGGTGAGTATGACACCGCTTCTGTTGCTGGCAGCAATTTAACTTCTACAATTGATCTGGAACTTCAGCAATACGGTGAAATGCTCATGAATGGAAAGCGCGGATCAGTCGTGGCGATCGAACCTAAAACCGGTGAAATCCTTGCCATGATATCTGCTCCGGATTATGACCCAAACAGTTTGACAGGAGCTGAATTCAGCAAAAATTACCGGGCTCTCAATGGGGATGAAAGTAAACCCCTCTTCAACAGACCCATCATGGCTACTTACCCTCCTGGTTCGATTTTCAAAGTTGTTCAAAGCTTAATCGGACTTCAAGATGGAATTCTTACTCCAGAGACCACATTTGCTTGCAATAAATCATTGGTTGCCTGTCACAACCACCCTTCTCCCTCCAATCTTTTTGGAGCAATCCGAAATTCTTGTAATCCTTATTTTCATCAGGCATATCGACAAATCATCAACCGGGGAATCTCAAGTAACACGTTTGAAGATACCAAAATCGGACTTAATGACTGGCGGGAAAAAGTGTTGAAATTTGGTTTGGGCGGTACTCTTGGAGTAGATATGACAAATGAAAAAGGAGGCTCAATTCCTTCCAGCAAACTTTATGATAAAGTATATGGAGAAGGTCATTGGAAATATTCAACGATTTACTCTCTTTCCATTGGTCAGGGAGAAATGTTGGTTACGCCTCTCCAAATGGCAAATCTTGCCGCGATTTTTGCCAATAAAGGTTATTATTATACGCCTCATTTACTTAAATCTATTGAAGGTGATCCTAATCAAATCCCAGAACAATATCGAACCAAACACACGGTAGGCGTGGATGCTCATCATTTTAATCTGATTCAGGATGCTATGGCAGAAGCACTTTATGGAACTGCGAATCGAGCTGTCATGAAGGATTTGGTCATTGCTGGAAAAACCGGAACAGCTCAAAATCCGCACGGTGAAGACCATTCTGTTTTCGTCGCATTTGCACCCAAAGACGATCCGAAAATCGCAATAGTTGTCTACGTTGAAAATGCCGGTTGGGGAGGAAGGGCTGCCGCAAGTACAGCTTCTTTGATGATCGAAAAATACCTAAGAAGGGAAATTACGCGTCAAGCTCTTCAAGATTATGTTCTGGCTGGCAATTTCATCTATTAATGAGAGAGTCTGATATCCATATCGAGCGGATAGACTGGATTACAGTCCTGGTTTATATTGCACTAGTGTTGATTGGCTGGTTCAATATATATGCGGCAGTGTTTGACAGTCAAGTTCCCAAAAGCATTTTCGACTTGTCGATCAATTCGGGTCAGCAGCTGGTCAGAATCGGTATATCTGTGGTCCTGATCACCTTGATTATGGTGGCTGATTACCGTTTTTTTGAAAATCTCTCCCTGTATATCTATTTGTTTTTCATCCTATTGCTGGTAGTTACTCCCTTTATCGGAAAGGAAGTCAATGGTCAGGTGCTTTCTGTTGGCTTTGGTGAATTTCGAATCCAGCCAGGGGAATTTGCCAAATTTGCAACAGCTTTAGCACTCGCCAAGTTCATGGAAAGACCAACTTTTGACCTTTCCAAAACCAAGTATCAATTGCAGGCTTTTGCCGTTTTACTTTTGCCGATTGCATTGATCCTTTTACAGCCTGATACAGGAACTGCCATGGTATATTTTTCCTTTCTCGTCATGTTTTACAGAGAAGGTTTACCGCAATCTTATTTCATATTGGGTTTTGGTTTTATCGCATTAACCCTCCTGGCTTTAGGAATAGAAAACAATTTCTACTTGGCACTAGGGATCGCTGCTGTCATTGCATTCCTGATTTTTCTGGGTAAAAAATCGTGGCAACGAATTGTCGTGTTCAGTTTGATTGGAATTGGCCTGATCGCTTATACCTATAGTCTGGATTTTGTAGTGTCCAAGCTACCTGAGCATCAGCGAAATAGAATCATGGTTCTGTTCAATCCGGACATTGATCCACTAGGAGTCGGTTGGAATGTAACTCAATCTAAAATTGCGATTGGATCAGGAGGATTCACTGGTAAAGGTTATCTGGAAGGCACGCAAACCAAATTTGACTTTGTACCGGAGCAACACACAGACTTTATCTTTTGTACCCTTGGGGAAGAATTTGGTTGGCTTGGAAGTCTGGTAGTAATTGCGCTTTTCGTGACTTTGCTTTATCGATTGGTCATAATGGCTGAAAGGCAGAAAACCAGGTTCTCAAGAATCTACGGATACTGCGTGGTTTCAATCCTGCTCTTTCACTTTATGATCAATATCGCGATGACGATCGGTTTATTTCCGGTAGTGGGTATCCCTCTTCCCTTTTTCAGCTATGGAGGGTCTTCACTTTGGTCTTTTACAATCTTGCTGTTCATCTTTATCAAAATGGATTCTTCCCGAGCAATGCAATTGGGTAGAATCAGTTAAGATTCAAGCAATTTATTAAGCCAATATTGTTTTTGGGGAGCTCTGTTTGCAATTGCAAAAGGGGTATGAAAATAATGAGCCTTTAAAAAATTAATTTGAAGTTGTTTCCAATCTTCATCTGTTTGGATCACCTTCATGAATTTGAATTCCTCGTATAATCGCTGACTGATTTCGGGATAATCATCTCTTCCAAGATAATCTAAATCAGCATCACAAATGATTTTCTGCAATTCATTTTTCGGACTCTGAGGGATTTTGGTAGACATCACAAGCCCTTTTACCTCTTCTATCTGGCCATCTTTCATGCCTAACTTAAGCATTAATTCAGAAGCCATTCCAGCTCCTACCTCCTCATGATTTGCAGGACCTTTCAAAAAGCCCATATCGTGAACGACCGCACCTATACGCAGGAGAAATCTTTCTTCTTTCCCGAGATTCAACCTTTTAATGTACTGCTCGCACACAGCCAATACGTCCAAGGTGTGTTCTATACCGTGATAAGTAAGATGAGCCGGCAAATCTGCCTTCAGTTTGTTTAGCACATATTTTCTGAGGGAGAGGTATCCTTTCATGTAAAAGATTCAGGGTCTATAACAATTTATGGAAGTATTTAGCTCATAAAATGCTGTTAACACAAACACCAGACCAGTGTTGAAAGGCAGGAATTGAATAGTATTATGGGCATTCTTGAATTTTCCAGATTTATCTTTGGCAATAAATTTAGGCTGCTTTCCTGTTTTAATAAATAGTGATCCTGAAGGTATTTTCAAATTCATTGGGCCTATTTTAAAATCCAATGTCTTAAATCCTCCATTTCTTAAAATTAAATTAATCGAATAAATACCTATAGAATAAGCACATAAATTTGCCATCGTAAAATCTTCCAAAAACTGGGTTTTTTTACTCATTTATTAATAGGGGCTTTTAAAAAAGTATTTAACTAACTCCAAGATAAACTGTGAATTGAGTATTTCCTATGAATCCAGAATTTTTAGGAGGAAAATAATCAGTGAAGGGCAAACATATTTGCCCTTCACTGATTCAATCATGGTCAATTTGATCAATCTGCAAATCGCCTGTAAATCAATTGGAGGAATTCGTGAACCTCTTCAGAGTCAGTATCCCAGCCTAATTCTGATACGTATCGGGAGTTGACCAAATTAATCGCTTCCTCAAACGAATGTGACCCATCAATCGATTTTAACGCATGACGGAGAAGATCTGCATTCCCGTCAAACAGGACTTTTGTAAACATAAACCGCTGATTGATCGCAAGACTTTCAGAAAGTTCTCCAATAGGACCCTTCATACCTTTATAGATTTCTGTTGCAAATTTGGCTTTCAGTGCCTTGAAATCGAGCTTTCCGGATGTACTAAAGTTTTTTAATAGAGGTGTTTCATCCTCTATTCGAACCTCAGCTCTCTCCGATGTTGCAGGTTCTGAAACTTCTTTTTCAACCTGCGTTGACTTTTCTTCGATTTGCTCAAAAAATGAAGCTTTTGTTTCAGATTCTGCCAATGGCTCTGCCAACTTTATCTCTTCACTACTTGTCTCCCTGTAAGCATCCAGATTGAAAGGAAGAATATCCCCGAAAGTTGCAAGCAAAAGATTAACTGACTCAAGAGAATCTTTGATTACCTGGTAATTAGCTGAAATAGCACGGGTGTATGCCGAATCGTCATGACCGAATCCAGCCTTATCGATCAAAAAAGTAATGGCCTTATCATGCCACTTATAATACTTTCTGTTCTCCCTGAGGTATTCATTAACTTTTCCTGTGGGGGCTTTTGAAACCTCGCTTTGATAATATCCAACAGGGTCAGTCGCCAAAATTATAGATTGAACCACCGCCGACTCCAACAAGGGCTGAAGGTGGGAACGCTCCACTTTAATTCTTCTGGAAAGCACATTCATGAATTGGGTCAATGCTTCATGCACTGCTACATCCCGGTAATCAAAAAATGGGTTACTTTTCAGTTTACCCAATTCATCCTGCCAAAGCTCGAATAGCCGTTTGATCACGAAGAAATTTACCTGAATACTGGTCGTGAGCTGGACGATTTCTTGTCCTGTCATAAATTGGCGGGAGGAGAAAAACTTATCGCAAACCTTAGCTGCGTAATCCTTGGCGTATTTTTCTAAATAATTGCTGTTAATTTGAACTGTCATTGATGCGTGTTGTTTACTGAAGTCAACGAACAAATGTCCCGAATAGTCATTCAAAATCTATTTAATCTCACAATTAATTCGGAAGTCGATGATCGTAAAGTTATCGAATTAATTCATCAAAATGGAATCGATTGGATGCATGCTTGTGGCAAAAAAGGAAGGTGCACTACCTGCAAAATCATTGTGATACAGGGGAAAGATAACCTGTCTGAAATGAACGATCGAGAGTTGGCTTTTGCAGCAGAAGGAAGACTTCAGGCGGGTGAGCGGCTTGCCTGTCAAGCGATACTTCACTCAGGAGAAATTCAAGTGAAAGTGGCCCACATCAATAAATTTCCGCATATTCAATACAGTGAATAAAGCATGTTTGTAGAATCTTCCATTGGTATTCCTAAGGCTTCTGAACGAAAAGGTCAGATCGAGGTGATCTGTGGATCTATGTTTTCGGGAAAAACCGAAGAACTCATCCGCAGGCTCAATCGGGCAAGAATTGCCCGACAAAAGGTGGAAATTTTCAAGCCTGCAGTGGACAAGCGATACCATGAATTGGATGTTGTATCCCACAATGAAAATTCGATCCGCTCCACTCCGGTGAATTTTGCGGAAGATATTTTATTGCTCAGTGGCGATTGCGATGTAGTGGGAATCGATGAGGTTCAGTTTTTTGATGATCAGATTGTCATTGTCGCTCAGAAGCTTGCAAATCAAGGCAAAAGAGTAATCATGGCCGGGTTGGACATGGATTTTGAGGGAAAGCCCTTTGAGCCCATGCCCCGGCTGATGGCCATCGCTGAATTTGTGGACAAGGTTCACGCGATATGTATGAAATGCGGGGATTTGGCCGCCTTTTCTTTCAGACTATCGGATTCAAAACAAAAGGTCATGCTCGGAGAGAAAGAAAGCTACGAAGCCAGATGCAGAAAATGCTTCAACGAGGATCGAACCTGATTTTTGATCCAAAATCATGCTGAAGAAGACTGCCGGTATCGTCTTAAGTTCTATCCGATACAAGGAAACCAGCATCATTGTGAAAATTTTTACCCGTGACTTGGGACTGAAATCCTACCTCGTCAACGGAGTAAGAACCCAGGGAAATAAATCCAAAATAGCTTTATATCAACCCATGACCTTATTGGATTTGGTTGTGTATAATAAAGAAACCTCAGGACTTCAACGCATATCAGAAGCTAGATTACAACGGGCCAATCAACTGATTCCATTTGATTTTACACGGACAGGTCTTGCCTTATTTATGACGGAAGTTATTTCACGCTCGATCTATGAGAATTATCAAAACGACAGCCTATTTGATTTTCTGCAGGAAAGCATTTGTTATTTGGACAGTAAGGAAGCCGGACTGAGTCAGTTTCCGTTGGTTTTTCTTATAGAGAAAGCAAGATTTCTCGGTTTCGCTCCCGAAGAATCGGCCGGCTTCTTGATAGAAAGCCGTTCCCAACCGTTTACCCAAGAGGAGTTATTGACCGCAGATACGTATATTCAGAGCCTGATGAAGGATTCTTACGGCTGCGAAAGCTCGGTCCCGCTTCAACTACGAAGAAAAATCTTGGATCACCTATTGGATTTCTATAGTGAGCATCTTGAAAATCCGGGTGCGTGGAAGTCTCTAGCTGTCCTGAGACAACTCTTGAATTGATTCAAAAACCATTGGGTATTAAGCCGCTTAGACAAAATAAAAATTTGCTAAATTCAATCTCATCCTTTAATATTGCGTTACATCCGTGAATGAGCAAGTCAGCCCACTTTGGCTTGAGTTTTTCCTGCAGAATTTTTTTTGCTCAGAAAATCATCCACGATCCCAAAAACCGCATTTACCACATCATATTTATTTCATTCCCTCTTTATGTACAACATAGAAGAACTCAGAATCAGGCTTTTATCTGAACTGAAGGAGATTGCTGAGGAGTTGGGTGTCAAAAACCACAAGTCACTCAAAAAAGACGAACTCGTCTACGCGATTCTTGACCTTCAGGCCATCACCCCCGAGCAAGCTTTACCAAAGAAAAAGCCTTCCGCTGCAGAAGTTCAGGAGCCAACTCCTGAAAAATCTCCCGAAATCCCCCAAATCACCTCTGACCCTGTCAAAGAGGAGCCTGAATTTAAGCCTAAATTCAAAAGACAAAACGTAACTGAAATCCCGGTCATAGCTGAGGTTGCTCCCGATCCGGTAGAGAAGGATGCTCCTTCGGATGAACCAAAGCTCTACGTTCCTAAACCTGAGTGGAAGGCAAAAAGGGAAGTTCGTCCGGAAAGACCTGAAAGAGTCGAAAGACCCGAAAAAGCTGAAAGCGCTGAAAAAAATCTTATCCAGCCAATTGCTGAAGGAGAAGAGCCCAAAACTTTCCGCCCAAGAAAAAAAGTATTTGAGGAAGTCAGTCAGGTAGAAAGCTCCAAAGCAGAATCGCCTTATGAAAATCAACCCCAGATCCGCCAGGAATCTGAGATTGAACTTCCGAAAAGGAGAAACTTCAAAACTCAGGATGAAGTAATGATGCCTGCAGCTGAAACCGTTTCGAATCCAAACAGAAGAAAGCCATTCGTAAGCCCTCGTGAATTCGATGGTATCATTGATAACGAAGGTGTATTGGAGATGATGCAGGAAGGATATGGTTTCCTTCGCTCATTGGATTACAATTACCTCGCGTCTCCTGACGATATTTATGTATCGCCTTCGCAAGTAAAACTTTTTGGGCTAAAAACCGGCGACCATATCAAAGGATCGATTCGCCCTCCAAAAGAAGGAGAAAAATATTTCGCCTTGCTGAAAATCGCAACCGTAAACGGAAAAACCACTGAAGAAATCAGAGATCGGGTTCCTTTTGAATACTTGACTCCTCTTTTCCCGGAAGAAAGACTAAATCTTTCTACCACGCATGATCGCTACTCCACCAGAATTTTGGATCTTTTTGCTCCAATCGGAAAAGGACAGCGAGGAATGATCGTAGCCCAACCAAAAACTGGTAAGACCGTGCTTCTTCAGCAGATTGCCAATGCGATCACCCAAAATCATCCGGAAGTGCATCTGATGATCCTCTTGATCGATGAGCGACCTGAAGAAGTAACAGACATGGCTCGCTCTGTCAAAGCAGAGGTAATCTCCTCCACTTTTGACGAAACCGCAGACCGACATGTGAAAGTATCCAACATCGTACTGGAAAAAGCGAAGCGAATGGTAGAAGTAGGGCATGACGTGGTCATCCTATTGGACTCTATCACTAGACTTGCCCGTGCACACAATACCGTGGTGCCAAGCTCGGGTAAAATCCTTTCCGGAGGTGTGGATGCGAATGCACTTCATAAACCAAAGAGATTCTTTGGAGCTGCGCGAAATGTAGAAAACGGTGGTTCATTGACCATTATCGCTACGGCATTGGTAGAAACTGGTTCTAAGATGGACGAAGTAATCTTTGAGGAATTCAAAGGAACCGGTAATATGGAACTTGCGCTTGATCGTAAACTTTCAAATAGAAGAATCTATCCAGCCATCGACGTACTCAACTCAGGTACTCGTCGTGAGGACCTATTGATGGACAAAGAAGAAATGCAGCGTGTTTGGATTCTAAGAAAACTCATGAGTGACATGAACTCTCAGGAATCTATGGAATTCCTTCTTAACCGAATGAAAGGAACCCGCGACAATGCGGAGTTCTTGATCAGCATGAATGGGTAAATTTTAACACCCAATTTGAATAGCCGGACCCGAAAGAGTCCGGCTATTTTTTTTATAGAGCAGCCATCTTATTTTTACAATTCCATATTTAATTTGTTTTTTATACTATTAAACTTAGATTTGCTACTCAATTTTAGATAATAACAGAATATTATTCTTTTCTAGATAAAAAACTGTATTTCTACATCAGAAAAATGTAACTGTGATAATTACTATAAATCTGAATTGAGTCGATCATTCACCTCAAAAGAATATTTGAATAGCAACAATGAAAAGAAAGCGAGTATTAGCTTTTTCAAATTCAATTTTTTCCTTATCCTTTTTGGTTTGGGTAGCAATGCTATGTTTACCAGAGAAGGCTTTTGGGCAGACTCAAACTTTTACCTCCTCAGGAACTTTTACTGTCCCCCATAAAATCACTACCCTTCAAGTCGACCTTTGGGCTGGTGGTGGTGGTGGTGGATTCAATAGTAATAACCAAAGGCCCGCAGCTGGAGGAGGAGGAGGAGGATTTACTAGATCAAGTGGTTTTGCAGTCACTCCGAGTAGTTCAATTTCTGTGACAATAGGCACTGGCGGAACCGGGGGAGCAAATGCAGTAACTTCAACTGTTGGAGGGAATACGACCTTTGGAACAATTACTGCAAATGGTGGAGGAAGAGGTAATGGAACAACAGGAGGGATAGGCGGTGGTGGCAGTGGTGGAAGTTACTTTTTTAAAGGCGGAGATTCACCTAATAGTGGTGGATCAAATAATAATGGAGGAAATGGGGGAGGCGCTGCGGGAAACTCGGTAGCTGTAGGAGCAAATGGCTCAACAAACTCTGGGAGTACTGGTGGGGCCGGAGGCATAGGTGCAAATGGGGGAGGAAATGGAGGAAGTGGAGGGAATAACGATTTCTCTGGCAATTCGGGAGTTATTCCAGGTGGTGGTGGTGGTGGCGAAGGACGTGATGGAGCCCAAGGAGGCTCTGGCGCTAGAGGAGAAGTTCAAGTTTCTTGGACCTGTTCCAATACCTTAACCTCTGGAGCTGGAACTAACAATCAAACCGTATGTCTCGGAACTGGAATTGGAAATATTACCTATGTATTGGCCGGCGCAACAGGTGCAACTATTGCTGGACTACCAGCAGGAGTCACTGGGACTTATAATGTAGGAGACATCACCATTTCAGGTATACCATCTGCGTCTGGAATTTTTAATTATACAATCACTCCAACAGGGTCATGTACCAGTTCAACCGCAACAGGAACTATAACTGTTAGCGCTCCTCCTGCGATTAGCGCTCAAAGCACTGCCGCTCAAACTGTTTGTATTGGAATTGCTTTTTCACCTATTTCGGTTACCGCATCAGGTACAGGAATAAACTATCAGTGGTTCTCCAATCCCACCGCGAGTACATCGGGAGGTATTGCCGTAGGAACTAATTCCAATACCTACACCCCTTCTTCAGCAGCTTTGGGTACACTTTATTATTACGTAGTAGTGACAGGTGCCTGTTCACCTACAGCTACGAGCGCAATCTCCGGAGCCTTTATCGTTAATCCAAACAATACAGTTACACCAGCTTCATCATCTCCAAGTCTTTGTATCGATACCCCACTTCCTACGATCACCCATACGACTACCAATGCCACAAGCATTGGTACTGCAACCGGACTTCCTTCAGGGGTGACTGCAAGTTTTGCTTCCAATACGATCACGATTTCCGGAACACCTACCGCTTCTGGAACATTCAATTATAGCATTCCTCTCAATGGCTGCGGGAATGTAAATGCAACCGGTACAATCACGGTTACTCCAAATAATACTGCCGGCACTATTTCTTCGAATACCTTTTGCTCGAGTTCGGCACTTTCTGGTATCACCCAATCGACCACAGGTGCAATGGGAATTGGTGCTGCATCTAACCTGCCTCCGGGAGTAACAGTGGCATGGGCTACGAACACGATTACCTTTTCGGGGATCCCCACTACTCCAGGAACCTATACTTATTCTATCCCTTTGACAGGTGGATGCGGAGCAATCAATGCTACCGGAACCATTACCATAAATGGATTACCGACCATTACTTCTCAAAGTACAGCAGCCCAAACCAGATGTATTGGGGTGGCATTCTCTTCTATTTCAGTTACAGCGACAGGAACAGGCTTAAGCTATCAATGGTATGCAAATACAACCCCATCGAATTCTGGAGGAACTCTAGTTACCGGTGCAACTTCATCGAGCTATACGCCTTCAGCAAGCACCGCTGGCACTACTTATTATTATTCAGTAGTTTCAGGAACTTGTAGCCCAGTAGCCACAAGTGCTGTTTCCGGTGCATTTCTAGTAAATCCAAACAATACAGTGAGTGCTGCTTCTGCAACCCCTGCTGTTTGTATTGGTGTGGCTATGCCAATTCCTGTCACCCACACTACGACTGGAGCTACAGGAATTGGAGTTGAGACGGGCTTACCTACCGGGATAACCGCCTCATTCGGTTCAAATACAATTACCATTTTAGGTACACCAACAGTATCTGGAGTTTTCAATTATACTATTCCGCTTACTGGAGGATGCGGATCGTTTACCGCTACAGGCACTATTACTGTCAATGCAACTGCGGCGATCATTACTCCAAGTTTGGCAGCGCAATACCGTTGCATCAATACAACTGCCTTTAATCCGCTTTCTGTAGCTACAGGAACTGGTTTCAATTACCAATGGTATAGTAATACCGTTAATTCAAATTCAGGAGGGACATTGATTGGTGGGGCTATTACTGAAAGCTATCTTCCTCCCAACAACGTAGCAGGGACTACCTATTATTATGTAGTTGTTTCTTCTCAAACAGCTTGTGGTGTTGCCGTAACTAGTGGTGCATCAGGAGCCATTATCGTATATCCACTTCCTGTGGTTTCTTTCACAACTCAGCCAAGTGGTACCCAATGCGTCGATACAGATTTAACTTATACCACTCAAACTGGTCAATCGAGTTATGTTTGGGCTATTCCGGGCATACTTGGTACCGATTATACAATTACTTCTGGGGGAAATGGTTCCGCTAATTTGGTTTTGAAATGGTTGACACCGGGAAGTAAATCTGTAACCGTCGATTACAAGGATGCTCAGGGTTGTGGAGCTACAAGTCCTGCAACTTCCAATACGATAACCGTACAAAAAAATACCGTTACGGCACCTTCTACCTATCCAAGTGCCTGCTTGAATGCTACTATCACTCCTTTCACCCATACAACTACCCTAGCGACAGGAATAGGAACAGCAACAGGATTACCAACCGGTCTGACCGCCGCATTTGGATCGAATACCATCACCATCAGCGGTACGATTGCTGGATCTGTGACACCAGGCTTTTATAATTACTCGATCCCATTGACTGGTGGATGTGGAGCAGTTGCTGCAACAGGAACGGTGGAAGTGACTCCTGTTTACACGCTTATCACTACAACATCAGTTTCTCCATCTGCAACTGGTGGAACAGCTACGATCACAATCACTGGAAATCCTCTAGAACTTCTTGATGGCACTTATCAAGTGACTTATTCTATGGGGCTTTCCAATACCTCTGGGCCTACCACAACTACAGTAACAATTTTAAACGGAAGAGGTGTATTTTCTACAACTGCGATTGGAAATGAAGATTTGACTTCTTTGACCATATCCCAAATCAAGAAAGTTACTGACGCATGTTTTATTCCGCTATCAGCTAATAACACCACATTCTTTGGTATTCGATCAGCGGTCTATACCGCAAACGGGACCTTTTATGTTCCCTCTGGGATCTATCAAATCACCATCAAAGTTTGGGGTGGTGGTGGTGGTGGTGGAAATGGAACTCAAGCTGGCGGCGGTGGCGGTGGCGGCTATTCGATTCAAACAATTTCAGTCACTCCTGGAGAGCCAATTGGTATTTACATTGGTCAAGGCGGTACAAGTGGATCAAATGGAGGAAATAGTTATGCGAGCCGTGACCCGTTATTTCCAAACAGCTTAGTGTATGCAAATGGAGGTTCAGGAGGTACAGCTACGGCAGGAGGTGCTGGAGGTCTACTAGTTCCAGGCTCCTCTAATGCTGCCGGAATTGCGGGAGGAAAACGAAGTGGATACGGTGGAGCTGGAGGTAATGGAGGAGGATCGAACGGTGGAACTGGCGCCCCGGAACATAACGATGGTAAAGCTGGTGTAGCAGGGAACACTCCAGGTGGAGGAGGTAGCGGAGGAAATGGGAACGGAGGCAGTGGGAATGGAGGCGCCGGTGGAAAAGGTCTAATCTTAATTTCTTATCCTCTCCCTCCAGTAGGACCATGCTTTAAAGTCATTGATGATGGCGCCATATCCGGAACAACTATCATTGAATTCACATGTGATTATACTTGGACTGCACCGGAGGGGTTAATGAGTTTTAGTGTTGTTGTGGGTAGTGCTGGAGGTGGGGGCGGTAGCGGTGAAGGTTCTGGCGGCGGAGGATCCGGCTCATTAATAACCCAAACATATACCACAACTAATCCATATGGCTTACCTGCAGATTCCAATTTCGGAATTGCTATTGGGCTTGGAGGCTTAGGTGCAATTGGGGTCGATGTAAGTGGACAAAATGGTTTACCAACTTCATTTTCAGGTCCTGTTGGAAATCCTCAAATCAATATCAGTGTGCCGGGTGGCGGAGGCGGAGGCTCTCGAACCGCAAACACAGGAGGAAGCGGGTCTTCTGGTGGCGGGGGTGGAGCAAGCCCTTCCCCCGATAAAACAGTGGGTAGTGGAGGAAATTCTAATCCAATAACCTACACCGGGTCTGGTGCTGTAGTCTACCAAGGAAATCCCGGAGGTAATGGTGATTATAGTGAACCTCAAAACTCAGTAGCTGGTGGCGGTGGCGGTGGGTTGATTCCTTGGAAATTGCCCCCAGCAGATGATGGACAACATGGCAAAGCTGCTGGAAATGGACAAGGTGAAGGAGGAAGAGGTGGAGATGGAATAATTATTTACTTGGAAGATTCAATTAGATATTTCGGAGCTGGTGGTGGGGGTGTTGGCAGATATTTTAATGGAACTGACAAATCTGGTGGAGGAGGATCTGCTGGAGGAATTAAGATAGGGGGTGACGGAAATTTAAACGGCGCTAGTCCTGTTGGTTTTCCGGGTATAGATAAAACTGGATCGGGTGGTGGTGCAGGATATAATGGAGGGGGAAGAGGGGGAAATGGAATCGTCTATATTTATTACGATAATTTCCGAATCCTCCCTGTAGAATTCCTCTATTTCAATGCTTTATACTTTGAATCAAACAGGTCAAGCAGTCTTTCTTGGGCTACAGCACAGGAATGGGAAAACTCGCATTTTGAGATTGAGCGCTCAGTTAATGGAGTAAGTTCTTGGAGTAAAATCGGCGAAATGGAAGGACAAGGCTATTCAGAAATACCTACAGAATACAGCTTTACTGATGCCAAACTTCCAGCTGCTGGAGGTGTGGTTTACTACCGATTGAAGCAGGTGGATTTTGATGGCAAGTTTACTTATAGTGCCACAAAGTCGATTAAAGTGGATGGCATCAAAGGTAATGGCGCTTGGATTGCATACCCTAATCCAAGTTCTAATAAAAATACAGTAACCGTAGATCTACTTAACCGGTCAGTTTTCAAGGATGAGCCAATCTTGATTCAAATCTCCGACGTAAGGGGAGTATTCAAAACATTTACTGTAAATCAAATTGAATCAGTCTCGGAGGTAGTCAATTCGTATTTGGATCAATCTACTCAAGGAATTTATATCCTTCAATTAATCTGGGGAAATAACGCCCAGCAATTAAAACTTTTAAGGGAGTAAGTTGAAGCGGATTCTGAAGTGTTCA
>JBKJKX010000065.1:0-14779 GCA_046597285.1 Algoriphagus sp.
TTATCGCAAGCTTAAAGCCTATCCTAGTCAACCTAAAATCAAAAACCCAGTCCAATTGGGATTCTGGATTGGGTTTTATAGCTTCAGCTGCCTGAGTTTTTCAGCAGACCCTATTTATTCTCAAAAAGGGTTTTGAAAGCTAAACCCAACTGCCTGAACCCTTCCTTAAAAAATCCTTTTGATTCTTGAAACTTTGGCTCAAATTCTTCTTTTTTTTCTTGGAACTCACGCTCCAGAATTTCTTTCCCTTTTCGAAACTCCTCTTCCAAAGTTGTTTTGTTGTCCTTGAGGTCTTGAATTTTCTTTTCGATATCGTCTTTTGCTTCCTTCCCGGCTTCAGCTCCCTTTTTTACTAATTCTTCGATTTTTTCACCGACTTCCTTAAGCACATTTTCGATGTCCTTAGCGGTTGATTTTTGTTCTTCCATAGTTAAAAGTCTTTGAATTGTTGATACTCATGAAGTTAAATACTTTTTCTCAAAGCTTCTTTACGCAGCCGGAATTTACATTACTTCAATCGTTGTCGACAGGCTCTCCTGCTTGAGTTTGCTTTTCATAAAGTTCTGCATAAACCCCTTGTTGGCTCATCAGAGCATCATGATTTCCTCTTTCGATTATTTTACCTTCGTGCAATACGATGATTTGATCCGCGAGTTTGGCAGAGGAAACTCGATGAGAAATAATGATAGAAGTCCTGTTTTTCATAATTTTTTTGAGGGCATTCAAAATCACATTTTCGGTTTTGGTATCTACTGCAGACAGGCAATCATCCAAAATCAAAATCTTAGGCTCTTTTGCGATTGCCCTTGCGATTGAAACCCGTTGCTTTTGTCCTCCGGAAAGAGTTATTCCTCGTTCACCAAGCATGGTTTCGAAGCCCTTCGGAAATTCGATTATATTTTGATAAACATCTGCATCTTTAGATGCCTGCTCGATAATACTGGAATCAGCTCTGTCTATCCCAAAAGCGATGTTGTTACCAATCGAGTCGGAAAACAAGAAAACATCTTGTGGTACGTAGCCCATTTGCTTTCTCAGATTTGAGATATCAAATGCATCAATAGGTTTTCCATCAATTTTTATGGTTCCAGAACTTGGATCATACATTCTCATCAGCAAGTTTGCGATCGTCGATTTGCCCGAACCTGTTGTACCAATAATACCAAGCGTCTGCCCTTCTTTAATTTCAAAACTAATATCATTCAACGCATGAATCCCTGAATCAGGGTAGACAAAAGTCACATTTTCGACTTGGACAGTTCCTTTGATTTCGGTTTGAAGATTTTTTGTACTAACGATATCATTGGTCTCGTCCATGAATTCATTGATTCGAGTTTGTGAGGCAGCTGCCCGCTGAATGATACTTGTCACCCATCCCAAAGAAGTTACCGGCCATGCAAGCATGTTTACGTACAATATAAACTCAGCGATTACTCCATATCCTATCTGTCCATTAATCACCTGAATCCCACCTACGTAAACAGTAATGATTGTGGAAATCCCGACCAAAGCCATAATGATTGGAAAGAAAAGTGCATTTACACGAGTAAGTTCAATTGATTTGATTTTATAATCTTCGCTTGCATCTGCAAAATTGCTTGCACTATCACTTTCCCGGACAAATGCCTTTAAAACTCTGATCCCGGAAAAAGCTTCCTGGACAAAAGTACTGAGCTCGGAAAGGCTCCTTTGGATTTTTTCCGAACGCTCATTGATCAGATTATTGACATAATATATGCTTAAGGAAAGAACCGGAAGCGGTAAAAGTGAATAAAGGGTCAATTCAAGATTAACCGTGGCCATATACCAAATAACAAGCGGAAATAAAATCAGAACGTTGAGTCCATACATAATTGCTGGCCCCAAATACATCCTCACCCTTCCTACGTCTTCTGTGATCCGAGCCATAAGGTCTCCTGTACTGTTTTTTCTATAAAAGCTAAGCGGGAGTTTTTGGTAATGCTCGAAAATCTCATTTTTCATGTCATATTCTATTTTTCGAGACATGATGATAATGGTCTGCCTGATCAGAAAAAGGAAAAATCCTCTTAAAAGCGCCATCACAAGGATTAGCATTCCTAAAACAAAAACAAATTGTAGAAAAATTTCTTGGGCAGATTCGCCTAGTCCGCCCTTTGCCAAAGGCCTGTAAAGAGAGAAACTCTCTACCACATAATCTATTGCTAATCGGACTAGCTGAGCAGGGATAATTACGAAAACATTTGAGATAACCGTAAATAATATTCCCAAAAGCAGCAAGCCCTTGTATTTGTACAAATACTTATTGATTCTCCAAAGTGACTTCACCAAATAAAATATTTAAAAACTAGGAAATAATTAATAGAAACTAGGATTGATAATACTTTGAAGGCCAATAAAAGTATTTAATTTTGTATTGGCCTATTTCAATAGGCATAACCCAAATATAACACATTCTAAAAAGCTAAGTTCACATGTTAGAGATTAAAGCTACCGAAACCCTGCAAGAGGGATCAATATTTGGTCAAGTCAGTACCATGGGTCACGAACAACTCGTGGTTTGCCAGGATCAGGCGACAGGCCTTAAAGCTATCATCGGAATTCATAACACTATTTTGGGACCGGCACTTGGCGGAACTCGAATGTGGCCTTATGCAACTGAAAAAGAAGCTATTACAGATGTATTAAGGCTTTCTAGGGGAATGTCTTTCAAGAATTCCCTTGCAGGACTTAACCTCGGCGGAGGAAAAGCTGTGATTTTGGGAAATCCTCAATTGAAAAGCGAGGCATTTTTAAGAAGATTCGGACGATTTATTGAGAGCCTTGGAGGCAGATATGTGACAGCTGAAGATGTGAACATGAATACTGCTGATATGGAATATATCCGAATGGAAACAAAACATGTTGCAGGTCTGCCTCAGATCAAAGGTGGAAGCGGTGATCCATCCCCGGTAACTGCATACGGAACTTACATGGGAATGAAAGCTGCGGCAAAAAAGGCTTTCGGATCTGATTCTCTTCAAGGGAAAAAAATTGGTGTTCAGGGTGTAGGACAAGTTGGAAAATATCTGATCGAATATCTCGTGAAAGAAGGAGCAGAAGTATTAGTTACGGATATTTTTGAGGATAAATTAAAGCAGGTAGCTAAAGCAACCGGAGCGGTAGCGGTAGATCCTAATTTAATCTATGACTTAGAAATGGACATATATGCCCCTTGTGCGCTCGGAGCTACGATTAATGATGAAACTATTGACCGCTTGAGATGCCGTGTAATTGCTGGTGCGGCAAATAACCAATTGAAAGATGAACCGAAACATGGTAAAATTTTGATGGAAAAGGGTGTCATCTATGCCCCCGACTTCCTGATCAATGCGGGTGGGGTGATCAATGTCGGTGCGGAATACTTAGGTGGTTACCACAAAGAAATCGTCTACAAACAAACTGAAAAAATCTACGATACGTGTTTGAGTATTCTTAACAAAGCTGAGAAGGAAAATATCCCTGCCCAGCAAGCCGCTATAGACATGGCAAAAGCAAGAATAGAAGCCATGGGCAGAGTAAAACTTCCATTTTAATTCTTGCTTAATTTAATTCAAAACCACCGGAATATCAGTTTCGGTGGTTTTTTTGTCATAAGTCTCATGGGATTAGCCAGTTCAAAATCCTTATATTTGCAATTCTTTCTCACGTTATGCTAAATAGAAGAATACTCAGGGTAAAGGCTTTTCAAAACCTATATGCCTATGAGCAGTGCAAGGCCTCCAATCATAACCTTGCCAAGGATTTCATTCGGGAATCCTTCTTGCCTGATCTCAATAGTATGGAAGTGCAGGACAAAGCCTCTCTGAACAGAAATGCCGAGGAAGCTTTAATTCTATTTGAGCAAAATATTGTCTTAAAAAAATTGCTAACTCCTACTGACGCCAAGCCAAAAATCAAGCAAGTTGTCCTGTCTGCCCTCAATCAATACCATAGTGCAAATGACAAGGATCATCAGTACATATTGAAAAATATGGTAGCCTCAGCTGAGAGAATCCCTCAACTTTACCTTCTTTCTATTGAATTGCTTCAGGCGTTTGCGAAGCATGTCGAAAAAGAAATCGAAAAGAAGAAAAAGATGAGAGGAGAAGCTCCACTGCCTTTTGCAAACGAACTTAACCTTGCTGAAAATAAGATTTTAAGGAACCTCAGAAATTCAGACGCCTATCGTTCTGCCATAATCCGAAACAATGTCCATTTAAATGACATCGAACTCGAAATCAAAGAATGGTTCAGAGATTATATCAAACCATCTGAGGAATATCAGGCTTACTTGCAAATTAAGGAACCAACTCTAGAGCAGGATTTAGAATTAGCAGAAGATTTGCTGAAAAAGATCATTTTCAAAAATGAAGTAATTTTGAATTTCTTCTCTGAAAAAGATTTGAATTGGACAGAAAATAAGGCTGTGGTTAGAAGTCTTGCATCCAAAGTATTGAAAAATGCGATCAATCTTACAGAAGAAGATGACGAGCAACTACCAGAGATTGCCATGAACTGGGATGAGGACAAAGAGTTTTTTGAAAATATCTTTAACTTCACAATTGAGAACGATGCTGCAAGCAAGGCTCTTATCTCCCAAAAAACCAAGAACTGGGATATTGAAAGGCTTGCGTTTACAGACAAAGTGATCATTTCGATGGCAATTGCTGAAATGAAAAACTTTCCAAGCATTCCGATTAAAGTAAGTATTAATGAGTACATCGACATTTCAAAAACCTACAGCACTCCAAAAAGCAAACAATTTGTGAACGGTCTGTTGGATGTGATGGCGAAGGAGTTAACCGAAAGCGGAGAAATCCGTAAGAGCGGAAGAGGACTTTTGGACAATAAATAATAAAAACTATGAGCAAGAGCAGTAATTCACTCATCACCTTTATAGTAGGTGCGGGAGTAGGCACCGCACTAGGAATGCTTTTTGCCCCTGATACAGGAGCTAACACCAGAGATAAACTCTCTTTCAAACTTTCTAAATACAAGAAAGAATTGGAAGACCTGATTGAAAATCTGGTTGAGGGTAAAGAGACTCATTTGAATGAAGCAAAAAACGAAGGCAAAAGAGTAATTTCCGAGGCTAAAAATAAAGCAGAAAACCTCTTGAATGACGTGAATAAATTAATTGATCAAATCAATCAAGGGAACAATTAACCTAGATCAGGGGTTAAAAACTGATTTTGACCATTAATAATAGAAGGTCAAAGCCATTAACTTTGGCTGTTAGAAAGCAATTTAAAACCAATTAATACTTATGAAAATCAATGTTTTGAGCGTAGCTGCACTTTCCATGATGATTGCATTAAGCACATCTTGCAGCCCCAAAAATGATCAGGAAGCAAAAATTCAGGCTCTTGAAGATAAAATTGCTGCATTGGAGACACAGGGAACTGCTGTTACTCCTGTAAATGCGCAAGCAACCCAACCTGCAGATCCAGCTTCATTGGGGGTATTTGAATTCCCTGAAATTGAGCATGATTTCGGTACAATTCCTGAAGGACAAGTGGTCGAGCATCTGTTCAAATTCACCAACAATGGTCAGGCACCGCTTGTGATTTCAAACATTACCGCTTCTTGCGGTTGTACAAGCCCTGATTGGACCAAAGCTCCTGTGAAACCAGGCGAAGAAGGATTTGTGAAAGTAGTTTTTAACTCTACTGCAAAATCAGGTTCTCAGTCTCCAACAGTAAGCATTCAGGCCAATACTAATCCAACCGTGACTCGCTTGAGATTAAAAGGTTCTGTTACTCCTAAAATAGCAGGAGCTGCAAACCCAGTAGGTCCTATCAAAAAATAAACATGATCTCAACAATTTTGGCGCAAGCCTCTGCAGGCGGAGGAATTTTAGGACAAGTTTTCCTTTTTGGTTCTATTATCTTGATCATGTATTTCTTCATGATCAGACCACAGCAAAAGAAGCAAAAAGACACCAAGAAATTTATCGAAGAAATAAAGAAGGGTGACGATGTAGTGACTATTGGAGGTCTTCATGGTAAAGTAAGCAGCGTCGAAGGTGATGTTTTATTTCTGGAGCTTGACAGAGGCCTTAAAGTAAAAGTTGAAAAATCAGCCATCTCTTCGGACTTCACAAAAAAAACAACTCCAACCAAATAAGTTGAATTTTGACGGAAATAAAAAAATCCTCTTTAGGGATTTCTCCTAAAAAGCTCTCAAACCTTAAAGTGGTAGTCCTCTGCATCGCAGCGGCTACCACTTTTTGGATTTTAAACGCTCTCAATAAGGACGACTACTCGACTATTGTTGATTATCCGGTAGATTTTGTTTTTAATAAGGAAACCTTTATTCCTATTGAGGCTCTACCTGAATCAATACCAATCGAAATCAAAGGAAACGGATGGGATTTACTCCAAAAGTATTTTAGTTTAAATACAGCTCCTTATCAAATAGAACTTCAAAATCCATCAGAAAGTGATTTTATTCTCACTTCAGATTTAAGAAGGTCTTTAGGTGAATTTTTAAGTCCAACTCAGGTATTATCCATTTTGGATGATTCCGTCACATTTAAAATTGATGAAATCCAGACTTTAAAAATTAAACCTGTATTGGATTCAACAAGCTTTTCGATGGCAAAAAACCATAGGATTATGAGCGAAATCAAGTTCTCGCCTGAAAAGCTCACTATAAAAGGGCCGAGTTCCATACTCAAAAGCCTAGAAGATGGGTATCCTCTTTCCTTGAAAGAATCCAGGATCAATAAAAATATCCAAAAAGAAGTCGGAGTATCTGTTTCTTCCGAATTAAATGATCTCATCAGCATTGAAGAAAAGACCATAAATGTTGAATTCGAAGTAATTGCGTTTTTGGAAGGAAATAAACGACTAAAACTGAAGAAAATAAATTTTCCAACAACCGTTATTCTTGAAGATGAAGACGTATCAATGATGATGTACTACTTAGTCGATGAGCGAAAAGCACCAGATTTGAAAGACATGGAGTTTGAGGCGGTTTTGAATTATTCGAAAAGAAACAGAGAGGACAGCACAATAACTATACAGGTCCAACCAATGCCAAAATACCTCGAACAAGTGCGTGTTGAACCTCAAATTCTAAAGTTGAAATATGAATAATCAGCGTCCGCTGAAAGTTGGGATTACCGGTGGCATTGGGGCGGGGAAATCCATTGTTACAAGAATTTTTTCAATCCTGGGTATCCCGGTCTATTCTGCTGACGATCGAGCCAAATGGCTCATGTCTCATGATCCAGAACTATCCAAGTCTATAATTAAGGAATTCGGATCGGATTCATATTTATCAGACGGGACTGTGAATAGGGCTTTTTTGGCTACAACAGTTTTCGCAGATCCGGAGAAAGTCAAAAAAATCAACTCTTTCGTTCATCCAATAGTTAGCCAAGATTTTTTGAAATGGGCAGAGGCACAAACAGCTCCCTATGTCTTAAAAGAAGCGGCATTAATCTTTGAAACCGGAGGACAGAAATCCCTACACTATACCATCAATGTGAGTTCGCCTTTGAAAATCCGTATGGCAAGAATTCTCCTACGGGACACTCAAAGAAGCGAGGAGCAAGTGAATCAAATAATCAATCAGCAAATGCCCGATGATGAAAAAAATGAGTTGGCTGATGTTGTTATCAAAAATACTGACAACAAGCTTTTGATCCCACAGGTCCTCTCTATCCATGAGAAGTTGTTAAAACAATCTGAATCCATTTAAAGAAATTGGTTGTAAGGTCAGGTATAAATCCATTTTTAAGGGATTAATGTTGCTCACCTGACTTAATATTTACAGGATATTTTCAGATTAACCTCATGCATCCTAACTTACATTTTTCTCCCAACCATCCCCGATGAAAGTTTACAATCCCAAAGAGTGGATAAGCGTTCTTTTTTTCTTACAAAAGTCAGATACCCTATTTAAGCTGGCGCCGCTTCTTGCTTTGATTTTTGTGTATTCACTTGGGGTCGCTTATTTTGAACTTGAATACCTTCATGTGGGGAGAAATAGTTGGGTTCAGCATATTCCGGTGATGCATATTTTGCTGAGTTTTGTGATCTCGATGCTGTTGGTTTTTAGAACCAACTCTGCCTATGATCGCTGGTGGGAAGGACGAAAACTTTGGGGTAGCCTTGTAAAAGAGCGGAAACCCGGCTTTGAAAATAAGCGCGATGCTTCCTATAGATGATTATGACAATCGTTTATTCTTCAAATCCTGCATTCCCTCCTTTGCTTTTGGACTGAAAGATCATCTTCAACTAGTGAACACTCAATTTATTTTGGATGAAAATTATGATCCGGAAATATCCAGTATTGATTTGGAAAAACATGTTCCGAATCAAATTTCAAGATTGATATTTTCTAAAGTGAACCAACTCTATCAAGATGGAAAAATCACAGGTGACCAATTGATCGTTCTTAATAATGAGCTGACTGCTTTCACAGATATCTGCGGTGCTTGTGAGCGGATCAAAAACACCCCGATTCCATTCTCGTATGGTTCCATTATTAAAAAATTTATCATGCTTTACGTACTTACCCTACCGATGGGCTATGTTTTCAACATGGGCTATTATGCTGCTCCCATTTTGACGTTTATCTTTTACGTGCTGGGAAGGTACTATCTTTAAAAACAAGAAGTTTTAGAAAATTTTTATCTTTACCATACCGGAGAGGAAGCATACGGTGATCTTTCACTTGGATGTTTACCTTGTGTAGTGCCGACTTGATCGGCACTACTTTTTTCAGCTTTTTCAAAGCTGACCGGAGAGGGAAGCTCCAGCTCCTTTTCTTTGGATAGTTTGGGTTGATAATCTTCCTGGAATGGTGTGTTGGTTTTCCATAATGCGAAAATCGTTGTTAGAATTTTCTTTTGAACAGCTACATAGCTTTTCATTTTCAAGCCGTGCTTTTCGAAAGTTCGGTTGAACAGGTTGTAGAAGGGTTTGACATGGTATGTGACAGTCAGGAATGCCGGCATAAACATCGCCCGTCTGATTCTTGAATTGCCTTTTTTTGAAATCCGAGTTTTCCCGTTATGCTTTCCCGATTGGTTTTCGACCACGTCATATCCGCTGTAACTGATTAATTGCTTGGCGTTTTCAAACAGTTCAAAACCATTGGTTTCGGCCAAAACGATTGCGGTGGTCAATAAACCGACACCTTTAATCATACAGATATTGCAAACCTTTTCCCAGACTTCTTTTTCAGATTGGAGATGATTCTTGATAGTGGTTTCGAGTTGTTCGAGCTGTTTATCGATTAGCTTGATCATACTTTCCATCTGCTTTTCTACAGCTTTTGAGGAGTACATGCCGTTTTTGATGGCGTGGAGCTGATTTTTTGAAACAGTCTTTTGTTCCTGCAAGCTCTGGTGATGTCTGGTCAGGGAACGTAGTTCGTAGAAAAACTTACCAAAAGGGGACCAAACCGCCAAGCATTGTTCTGCTCCCATCTGAGCCAGTCCTCGGGCATCAATGCTATCGTTTTTAGACTTGTTCCCCAGCGACCGGAGGTAATTCTTTGCCTTGTTAGGTAAAACCACCGACACAGAATACCCCTTTTCAAACAAATATAAAGCACAAGACTCATGGTAATTCCCAGTTGCCTCCATGCAGATTACCAAAGGAACTTTTTCATCCTTCCGGTTTTTTCTGATCCAAGTATCCATGGATTTGAAACCAGCTTTGGAATTGGTAAATGTCTGGGTAGTTTTTACCGTAACTTTTTGACCGTTATCTATAGAAGATAAACAGCCGTTGATGGATTTACTGGAAATATCCAGTCCGACAGAATATTTTAACATAGAATTGAAGGTTAGAAAAACAGTATCCCCTCTTATTCTTTACTCATAATTATCGAACATTGAAGAAATCCTTCATGCTTAGGTACTATTCAGACTCGAAGAGGAAAAAATAAAGGTGTGATTCCTACGCTTCAGTATCAGGGTTGCTGTACTTAGTTTGACAATCAGGCTACACCTTTATTCTGTTTTTTGGTTCATACTAAAGATATGAGTTTGCAACTACGCTTTAATATTTTCAAGACTCCCTACTGAGGGAATACTAGTCTAAGCCCCCGCTAGGTGTAGAATTCTAGCCTAAGCGTAGTCCCCAACTGGGAGTAGAATCTTTGCTAGGCATAATACCCATCCTATACCGCCCAATGCCCAGCTGCGGGTCTCCACGCACCGGAATATAAAGCCTACCACAAGCAAGCCGATAGCGAGATTGCTTCGCAATGACGCTCCGATTGGTGATTTATTCCTTTTTTAGAACTAATTAAATCCAAATTCTCCATAATAAAACCATCTACCAAACTTCAAAACTGGCCTAGTTTAGATTTCAAAGGATTCTTGGGAGAGTTAAAGAAATCGAAAGTTCAGCTCCGTCTATCCGAAGAAGCCGAGTGGATGGCCTACTTTACTGAACAAAAACAAAAAGCCCTCGCCCTCCAATCCGAAATCAATCGCATCGACGCCGAAATCGATGCGTTGGTGTATCAGCTGTATGGATTGACAGAGGAGGAGATTAGGATAGTGGAGGGGGGAATAGGAATTTAAAATGAGGAATGAAAAAATTGTCACCCCGTTCTGAGTGTTTTTGAGATTGGCTAATTGGAGTTTGCTCCTCTCCAAGCCCCTCATTGTTGGCAAAAATACCCTGTACAGGGTATTGTAGGGGGAGGATTTGAAGGAGATATTGGGGAGATAAAACATTAAAAACAATATGACTAGCTTGCTGATTTGGGTGGCTAGAGACTATAAATCCGTTACAACAAGTAAGTTAATGGCAAGGCTAAGACGACAAAACCCGACAGACAAATCGGGCTCTTTTTGCTATTTTGTATTTTAGTAGCTGCTTAAATAAGAAAATTAACTATGTTTACACCATGGACAATAATTCTTGCATAAGACAACAGGCAGACATCAAACAAATAAACCGTTGCAAAGACCGAGTTTCAGAACTCAATAGCTCGTTTGACTATTTATCGAACGGACTTGAATTGGCGGGTAATAACGTAAGATTGAAAATTCTCTTTCTCCTGTATGAAGAAAAACGACTTTGTGTTTGCGACATAAGCGATATACTCGGAATGACAATCTCCGCAGTTTCTCAACACTTGCGAAAACTTAAAGACAGAAAGCTCATTGCAACAGAACGGGAAGCTCAAACCATTTTTTACTCCTTGACAAAAGAGTATGAAAAAATCCTTAAACCGTTTTTTAAAATACTTGACGAAAACAAAATCTTGGAAACAATATGAAAACAGATAACAAATTAATCGGTGCTGGACTATTGACAGCAATAGCAGCATCACTTTGTTGCATTACACCAGTCTTGGCTCTGATTGCAGGAACAAGCGGACTTGCTTCAACATTTTCTTGGCTTGAGCCTTATAGACCATATTTTATCGGTTTGACAATTTTAGTTCTTGTCTTTGCGTGGTATCAGAAGTTGAAATCTAAAAAACAAATTGATTGCAATTGTGAAACAGACGAGAAACCGAAATTCATTCAAAGTAAAATGTTTCTTGGTATCGTAACGGTTTTCGCAGGACTTATGCTTGCTTTTCCAAAGTATGCTCACATTTTTTATCCAAACACAGAAAAGCAAATAATGGTAGTTGACAAATCCGACATATCTACAACTGAATTTAAAATTAGCGGAATGACCTGTGCAAGTTGTGAAGAGCACGTTGACCACGAAGTGAATAAATTATCAGGCATTATTAAATCAACTGCTTCATACGAAAACGGAAATGCCATCGTGGAATTTGACAATTCAAAAACAACAAATGCCGAAATTGAGAAAGCGATTAACTCAACAGGCTATGAAGTAACAGACAAAAAGGAAAAATAAAATGGAAACCATATTGCAATCAACAATCACTTGCCCTAACTGCGGACATAAGAAAGAAGAAACAATGCCGACCGACGCTTGCCAATATTTTTACGAATGTGAAAATTGTAGACAAGTTCTTAAACCAAATCAAGGCGACTGTTGTGTTTATTGCAGTTTCGGAAGTGTTGCTTGCCCGCCAATTCAGCTAGACAAGAAATGTTGTTGACAAAATGACAAAGAAGCTGCCGACTAGGCGTAGAATGCTAGCCTAAGCGTAGTTTCCCTCCCTACAGGCTGGCCTTTCGCTAAAAAGCTTTACCAAAGCTTTTTTTTCGCTCAATCCTGCTTTAATATCTTCAAGAATCTCCCCCGACTGAGAGTAGAATCTTTGCTAGGTATAATACCCATCCTATGCCACCCAATGCCTCCGGTGCGTGTCTCCACGCACCGGAGTATAAAACATACCACACAAGGTTCGTGAAGACACATCCGCCTTGGCTGGGAGGAGATAGTTTTCTTATCTCACGGGGTAATCCCGACCAAAGCGCTGTGGGACTTGTAAATCCGGGTGTGTGAAAAATCAATTTAATAAGTTTGCCGTATGGGATTTCATTATAGGATAAATGATTGTCCGCTGCGGACTAGTTTTAAAGTTTTGGAACGCGGCAGGCGGCAGGCGGGGATAAAAAACAGATTTTTAGGCATTTTTCTAATAAAATCATTGAAAATCAGCTTAAATCTCCGCTAGCACGCCACAATAATAAACGCTTAAAGGTTACAACATTGTTATAACTTATTATTATATTTGCTAAAAAAATAGCAACTATGACTACAAACCTCATTAATATAGGCAATAGCAAGGGGCTCATACTCCCGCAAGCGTTATTGAAAAGATTAAAAATTTCATCTGAAACCGTGTTAGAAATAGAATCAACAGATGATTATATCCTCATTAAAAAAGCGCAGCACCGTGCAGGATGGGTTGAATCGGCTAAAAAAATGAATCTTGCTGAAGACGACCTCCTTTTAATTAAGGATTCTCCTACACATTTTGAAGATACGGAATGGACATGGTAAAAAACCATAACCAATACGAGGTTTTTTGGATTGCTTTAGACCCAACGCAAGGAAGTGAAATGACAAAAACAAGACCTTGCGTTATTGTAAGTCCTAACGAATTAAATCAACATTTACGAACGGTAATTATCGCCCCAATAACGTCAACGATCAGAGATTATTTATGGCGTGTTAAATGCATCATCACGAATAAAAACGGGGAGATTGCAGTAGATCAGCTAAAAGTAGTTGACAAAGCCCGCATAGGTTCTAAAATTTCAAAATTATCGAATAAAGAAATTATCGAATTAAAAGAAGTGATTCAACGAATGCTTGTTGATTGAGTCCGCTCCGATTAGTTCAATTTTCTAAAATCCCCGAGAATCGCATATTTCGGAATTTCGGGAAACCCCTCTAGGTGTAGAATGTCACACTAAGCGTAGTTTTCTTCCCTACAGGCTGGCCTTTCGCTAAAAAGCTTTTCCAAAGCTTTTTTTTCGCTCAATCCTGCTTTAATATCTTCAAGAATCCCGTACAGCTGTCGGGAGCAATGCCATTTCCGAATAGTTTAACCCTCCCGAAATCACTTCGTTCATCGGGACTATCGTTTCAGGGTTGGCCTGTCGATTTCCGAATTTCCTATACCCTAGGTTGCACCTAGGGCTATTGAAAAGTTTGACCACTCCGTGGTCATCAGTCACTCCAAAATCAGGGTAAATAAAGCCGACCCTTAAATGCCGGCCCGCCTTGGCGGGTGTCGAACTTATACCTTTCCCTACTGAGAGTAGAATGCTACACAAAGCAAAGTCACTCTGACTGCTAGTAGAATCTTTGATTAGGTGTAATATCCTACCTTCCTTCTCGATTATTTCCATCTCACGTCAACTTTGCCGGTTGCTATGAGTTGAACCAACAGGCCGTTTGCTGTCGGGTAAAATTCTCCGGGTATGATCGTTACTCCGCTGACCGTTAGATTTGCATAGGGTGTATCCAGAGCCAGTCGATTTTGAATTCCTCCCAGACTTTCCTGAAGGGCATTCCCGATTGGGAAAACAGCCCGTTTCTCAATCTGACGAATGATTTTTCTTTTTTTAAGCCCGATGCTTGTTTGAGCACCGAGATTTCCACTTTCGATTTTGAAATTGAGGTTCTTCAAAATCAGGCTTTGGGTAGCAGGATCATAAGTCGGTTTGCCTACGATGAAAAGCTTTCCGTCAAGGTTTTTGCCAGTGGTCTGCTCAGCAAAAAAATCCATACTCACAGCAAGCAATTCTCCGAAAGCACTTGTTTGAATATTGGATGGGGTCAGGCTGGTCTTCTTGTCAACTTTGAATGTTTTCCCATTCAGATTTTCACCCAAAAGCTCATTTAGCTGAGCATAGCTTAAACTCAGGGGAAGAACAATTTCAAGTTTGTTTTCAGAATTTTCGTTGGGACTTAAACCCGGAAGCGGGAACGACCGCGAAGGAACAGCCTCTGCCGGATGAGAGTTGACTTTTCCATTAAGTCCAAGCCAAAGGTTATAATTCTGGCTGGAGTCGAAGAATTCTTTCAGTTTGACAGAATCAGGCTGAATGGAAAAACCTGTTTTTCCGGCTCCAAAATCAACCATAAATGGTTTTCCTACCTGATCCCAAGCTGAATTAATGAAAGGTTTGAAACTGGCGAGAGTCTTCCCCACTCCAAATTTACTAGACGCCCAATTCCGAATTTCCTTTCTCACGATTCCGCTGAGATCCAGATCCATTCCCAATACGGTCAACTCGATTTTTCCTCCCAAATCGATTAAATCAAACTCACGTATTTCAAGACCCCAATCCGAATTGATCTCGGGATTGATCACAAAAACCGGTTTAAAGGATTTATCCAGAGGAACTTTTGATTGGAAGAAA
>JBKJKX010000109.1:0-3175 GCA_046597285.1 Algoriphagus sp.
CACAAACCTTATTGCAGGACTAATAGCATACTCCTTCTTTGACAAAAAACCCTCAATCAAATATCAGCCAGTTGAATCAAACCAATTGGCCGTATTTTAGAATCGAACTCAGGTTAAGAAGTAAAAAGGTAATGCTCGATCAATTTTAAATTTTTTCATTTTACATTTTAAATTCCCCTTGCTCGAATCTCTCGTAACATCTAAAACCCGGATCAAACTTCTCTTAAAGTTCTTTTCCCATGCCAATTCAGGATATCTGCGTTCGCTGGCTAAGGAATTTGATGAGTCAACCAATTCTGTGCGGGTAGAGTTGAACAGATTGACAGAAGCAGGACTTCTTTTGTCTGAAGACGAGGGTAAGACAAAAATGTACCGCGCAAATCACTTTCATCCCTTTTTCGATGAGATCACCGGTATGGTCAGCAAGTTCCTGGGTTTGGATGATCTGCTTGAAAAAATTGTCAAAAGAATGGGGAATGTGGAAAAAGCGGTGATTGTAGGGGATTATGCCAAAGGAATTGACTCAGGCACCATCCAGATGATTCTGATTGGAAAAGATCTGGATCGGGAGTACCTCGATTTTCTGATCAATAAGACGTATGAAAAAATTAGCCGGAATGTTGAGGTGCAAATCCTTTCGTCTGACCCCGGTAATTTGAACGGAATTTTAGTTTTCGGTTAAAATATCCGTTTGAAACAGTCACCCTGAGTATGGCCGAACGTAAAAAATTGATCCCATTGGATCAATTTAGTTCGGAGCAAGGATGCAGGGTGGGCCGAGTGGCGAAGGGTCCCTTCCGTAGTGATCACCTCGGCAATAGGAGAGGTCTAATCCCGTCGAGTAGCATTCCAAAGAATGAGATGTCTCTCTTCGCTCGACATGACTAATAACCCACAACCCACAACCGACAACTGACACCCCTGATCTCCATCGTTTCCCCCGTTTTCCGAGCTGAAAACATTCTTCCCGAGCTGATCCAGAGAATTAAGCAATCTATTTTCTCTTTGGAAGTTGACTTCGAAATCATCCTTGTGGACGATTACAGCCCAGACCAATCCTGGCAAAGGATTGTGGAACTTTCAGAAATCCATAAGGAAATCAAAGGAATCAAACTCAGCCGCAACTTTGGTCAGCACTATGCGATCACCGCCGGACTTGATCAGGCACAAGGGGAGTGGATTGTGGTAATGGACTGTGACTTGCAGGACAGACCGGAAGAGATTCCAAATCTCCTGCAGAAAGCAAAAGAGGGTTACGACGTGGTGTTGGCAAGAAGAGTGAATCGTCAGGATGGATTATTCAAAAGACTTTCTTCCAAACTTTTCTACCGGACGCTCGCCTACCTCACCGGATCCCATCAGGATGAAAGCATCGCCAACTTTGGGGTTTATCACCAAAAAGTCATCCGCGAAATTGTTGGTATGCGCGAAAGTATCCGATACTTCCCGACTATGGTGAAGTGGGTGGGATTTCGTCAGACCACGCTCGATGTAATTCACGCTGAGCGGGAGGAGGGCAAAAGTAGTTACAACTTCAAAAGGCTATTCAATCTCGCTCTTGACATCATGCTGGCTTACAGCGATAAGCCTATCCGACTTACAGTTAAGTTGGGCTTGATTGTCGCGTTCACGGGGTTTGCTTTTGCGATTTTCACCCTCATCAGATATTGGCAGGGCGAAATTATTGTCGCAGGATATGCTTCCTTGATTATTTCCCTTTGGTTGCTGACAGGATTTCTATTGATTACCCTCGGAATGGTTGGATTGTATGTAGGCAAAACCTTCGAAGGAGTGAAGCAAAGGCCAATTTATATTGTGGAGAAAACGGTGGGTTGAAGGTCTTCTTCGACATTTATGAAGTGGCAACTACCTCTCCCCCTGCCCCCTCTCCTTAAGAGAGAGGGGTAAGTGCTCCGAAAGTTGTTTCATTTAAGAAATTTGCCTTCAATTAATAGAAATATATTCTCCTCTTTAGGCGACAGGGGGTAAACGACAACAGACAACTGAAAACGATAACCCTACTTCCCTTTGACTCTGAACTTTTCGGTTATCCTGTTGGAAAAGCTGAAATAACAGAGGAGTGGAACGAACAGCTTTTCCTTGAGGAAGCTGAGGAATATCGATTGGTATACATTTACTCCGAAACTCAGCTTTCAAAAGCAAGCCCTGAGATTCAATTGATTGAGAAAAGGATTGTTTTTGAAAAAGAGCTTGATTCAGGTTTACAAACTGACTCTGAAATCAATGTTTATAATGGATTTCTCTCTCAAAAACTGGAATCTTTGGCACTAGAGAGCGGAATTTTCTCAAGATTCAATCAGGACCAAAGGCTAAAATCCGGTGAGTTTGAAAAGCTGTATAAACTCTGGATCAAAAAATCCCTTGAGGCTAAAGAAGCTCTTTTACCTGAAAATGAAGCCGGATTTGTCTCATGCAGCGTGAAAGAAGACCTTGCTCAAATAGGTTTGATTGCTGTTGACAAGAGCCATAGAGGCAAAGGTTGGGGTAAAAGGCTGATCCAAGCGGCAGAATCTTTTGCTTTCTCCAAAGGAGCCAAAAAAATGAGAATTGGCACACAAGAATCCAATCAACTTGCCTGTTCACTTTATGAGAAATTAGGCTATGAAGTGGTTGAAAGGGTGTGGGTATGGCATTATTGGTCTTCCTCACCCCCGGCGATTTAACACGTCACCCAATTATTCACGACAAAATTTGAAAGCGCAATTGCTTGCTTAGATATTGACTGAAGAAAATCTAAATTTTGGTGCTTCACCGGAAATATTCCGAAGAGCTAGAGAGCTTAGAACGCAAATGACATCAGCTGAAGAAATTCTTTGGGAAAGAATTAGAGCTGGGAAACTGAATAAAATAAAATTTAGAAGGCAACACCTTGCGGGAAAATATATTCTTGATTTTTATTGCTATCAATACAAATTAGTAATTGAATTGGATGGCGAAGTTCACGATTGTAAGGATCAAATAGAAAGAGATTTGGGGAGAACTGAGGATTTGATGGATTTGGGATTAAATGTTTTGAGATTCAAAAACGATGAAGTCTTGGAAAATTCAGATCACGTTTTGTCTCTTATTCTAAATCACATTGAAATACTAAAGAGAACTCAAAAGTAATTGAAAGGGGTAGGTGCTCCGAAAGATGTTTCATTTTAAAGACTCG
>JBKJKX010000114.1:0-16508 GCA_046597285.1 Algoriphagus sp.
CTCTTAAGCTATGTTTAGGTTGCCAGCCTAGCAATTTTTTTGCCTTCGAACTATCCATTTCAAAATGGTCATCAGCAAGGTCAATCATCCAAGGTTTTATAAAAGCTTTTCCGAATAAGTTTTGCATAAACGCCCCTGCTTTTGCAAACCATTTGGGCACATGGATAATGGGAGATTTTTTACCATAAATTTCTGTACTTATAATATCTTGGAGTTCCTGATAAGTCAGAGTCTCATTATCACCAATATTAATGACAACTTCTGCTTGTAAAGTTTTCCGTTTGTCTATGGTCAAAACTATCGCATCGATGACATCATCGCGATGTACATAAGTGCTGCCATGGGCTGTATTGGCGGGGTAGAGTCGTGCAGAAATTTGCTTTTCATATATGCGCTGTAGCTGGTTGGTGATGGGAATTGAACTGCCCCCTTCACTATAAACCCCAGCTATGCGCATCATTACTACAGGAATTTTACCCCGTTGTTCGCGCATTGCTTTTTCGGTTGTAACTTTAGATTTCGGATAATCCCATTTAGGTTCCAAAGGTGATTCTTCAGTAATGAGAACTCCGGGCGAGGAAGGTTTATAAACCAGCATGCTACTTGAAAAAATGAATTGCTCCACTTCAAAATCCTGTAGGTTTTTCAGTAACCGCTCAGTGCCTTTCACAGTCACTTTATCATACATCTCAGAAGGTTCACCTAAGAAATCATAATATGCTGCCAGATGCACAACCGAGGCTATTTTGTCACCATAGGCGTAGCGGATTCTTTTGAATGCAAATGCCATTCGGTCATCGTCGGTGAGATCCACGCATACACATTCTGCCTCTACGGGCGGAAATGGCGAGCCATCTTGATCAAAACCAACGACATGGTATTTTTCAGCAAGCTTATGAATTAAGGCTGAGCCTATCATTCCACTGCTTCCAGTTACAATTATTAATTCCTTATTGCTGTTTCGGTCGTCTATATCAGCGTTTGAATTCTGGTTCTGTAAATTTTTGTCTTGTAATTCCATTCCATAAAATTTTTAAGGATTAATTAAAAATATCGTCTTAATGTCCATGCAATGGTTTCATGTTCTTCTAATAGCCCGGTAAGAAAATCTGTGGTGCCCGCATCTTTATATTTTTCAGTGCAATCGTCGATTGCTTTGCGGAGCATAACAATAACAGTTTCGTGATCTGTCAAAAGTTCCTTAATCATTTCTTTTGAGGAAGGATATTTTCCGGGATTTTCTTTAATGGTAGATAATTTTCCAAATTCCTCCATTGTACCAATGGTTTTGCTTCCCAATTTGCTGATACGCTCTGCAATTTCATCTATTGATACTTCTAATTGTTTGTAGTGACTCTCGAAAAGTTTATGCAGTTCCATAAAGCTTTCACCACTCACGTTCCAATGAAATTTTCTTGTTTTTGTATAGAGGGTCACCGCATTTGCCAGCGCTTCGGATAATAAATCCGTTACAGCATCTAGTTTTTTTTCTGATATTCCAATGTTAGGTTTCATAGATATTTGTGTTAAATAATTTATTGTTTAAAATTTAAAATACTGACAATAGCCGGTATAGAATATAGCTTTCCAATTCAAAACCAACGACATGATATTTTTCAAAAAGTCGTTAACTTAAGGCCGGTCCTATCATTCCATTGCTTCCAGTCACAAGTACCATATCGGTTTTGTTAATCATTTTCTTCTTCTAAATCTTACGAAATAGAGAATTACTAATATGATAAGGAGTGGTACAATCCACATTCCCCATCCCATTCCCCAATTCCAATTATTATCATACATCATGTTAGTTGGCTTTAGTTGTTTTCATTTTCATGACCTTGTTCTACATTTCCGGATTTTCCTACTGTAGTCGCTGGAAAGAGACAAAACAAGCTCTGCGATTTCAAGAGGCGTTACATTTCGCCCAGTCGGTATCGTCAAATTCCTTTAAGTGTTTTTAAAAGCAACTTAGCTGCTGCCTCTGAAGAACCCGGATTTTGGCCTGTAATTAATAAGCCGTCTTCTATCACATAGGACGCCCAATCAGCTCCTTTGGAGTAATGAGCACCATGTTTTGTGAGTTCATCTTCTAGTAGAAAAGGCACCACGTTTGTTAACTTAACCGCCTCTTCTTCGGTATTTGAAAAGCCCGTAAGTCGTTTACCCTTCACAAGTAGTTCTCCGTTGATCGCTTTTACATTAACCAGTGCTGCAGGTGAATGACATACAAAAGCGATTGGCTTTTGATGATTATAAAACGCTTCAATTAATTTAATAGAGTTTTTATCAGTCGCTAAATCCCATAAGGGTCCATGACCGCCAGGATAAAAAACCGCGTCATATTCATCGTGTTTTATATCGATGAGCTTTACCGAATGAGCTACTTTATCCATTAATTCTTTGTCTGCATAATACCTTTCAGTTGAAGGGGTTAGTGCATCTTTCAATTCACTTTTCGGATCAACCGGTGGCTGACCTCCTTTTGGTGACGCAATGGTTATTTCAGTTCCGGCATCTGCCAAAACATAATAAGGCGCAGCTAATTCTTCAACCCAAAAACCGGTTTTTTCTCCTGTATTTCCCAATTCACTGTGGGATGTCAATACCATTAATACTTTCATTTTAGTTTCTTTTTTATAGTTAGTGCTAAATTTTAACAATCATTTTTCCTTTATTTTTTCCTTCAAATAAATCAAGGAATGCCTGCGGTATGTTATCAAATCCTTCCACAATCGTTTCTTCAAAGGTTATTTTCCCTTCATTTAGCCATGATGTTAGTTGCTTGGTGGCAGCTGGAAATTTTTCTGATAAATCACCGATAATAAACCCACGCATAGTGGCACTTTTAGTCAGGATTATGGGCTGCAACCGAGGGCCAAGTGGGAGTTCAGTTTCATTTTATAGGGATATTGCACCACAAACCGGCAATCTTGCATACTTATTAATATTGGCTAAAACTGCATCTGAAATCTCCCCACCTACATTATCAAAGTAGATGTCTACCCCTTCAGGGCAGTTACTTTTCAAAGCTCCTTTGATATCAGGGTTTGTTTTATAATTTATGGCATGATCAAATTTGAACTTTGATTTAAGTAAGGCTGCTTTTTCATCTGAACCAGTTATGCCAACCACTTTGCAACCCAGCAATTTGCCAATCTGACCCACAACTGACCCCAACAGCTCCACCTGCCCCGGACACTACAATTGTTTCACCTTCCTTGGGCACTCCTATTTCATTTAACCCTAAATAGGCTGTAAGCCCGGTCATTCCTAAAATACCCAGATAGCTTGATAATTTGGCATCACTGCTACTTACTTTATGCAATCCTTTTCCATTCGAAGTTTGATGTTCCTTCCAATCCAAATTGCCTGAAACAAAATCTCCTTTTTTGAAATCCTCATGTTTGCTCTCTATCACTTCGGCTATCACTCCAGATTGTATGGGTTTATTTAATTCAAATGAGGGGACATATGATTTGGCGTCATTCATCCTACCTCGCAAATATGGATCTACAGAAACATATGCTGTTTTCAATAAAAGTTCACCGTCTTTGGCAGTAGGAATTTCCTCGCTAATAATTTTAAAATCACTCAGTTTCGGCGTTCCGTGTGGTCGCTTATTCAGAAGAATTACTTTATTCATATAAAAATTATTTTTGATAAGCCTATTTATTCAACTTTATTTGTTGCCTCAACCTGTTGGTTTCTTTTCAATTGCAGTTGATATTTTATTGAATTTTATATCGCTTTCATCTGCGCTATTACCTGGTCTTCAGTTTCGCTGTTGACCGATTTTTTGCTGAACAAATTTTTGAAGCGGTCGAATTAATTCAATAAAGCTGCTTTTTCAAAAAAATAAAACTCATTTTATGTTCCAATGGAGAAGTCAAATACCACTTTTGAACCATCTGGTGCTATAGCGAGTATTTGAATTATCCCACTTTGAGCAGATAATAATGCTACATCGATATCTTCCGGATTATGTATGGGTTTGCCGTTGATAAAAACGATTATAGTACCCGGAGGAATGCCAGCCTGATCAAAAAAACCACCCCTGCGCACCTGGGTTACAAAAACACCTGCATTTAGATTAAAGTGCTGTTTAATATCGGCAGTTAGCGGGGCGAAAGTGGCTCCAAGTCTGTTGTATATTTCCTCCAATGCTCTACCACTTTTAGGTTCAAGGTTTTCAGTTTTTGCAACTTCTTCACTGTGCAGTGTAACAGAGGCAATAGCGACATCGCCATTGCGTTGGTAGGTTAATTTAATAACGTCACCGGGTTTGTGTCTTGCAATCCTTTCAGAAAACTCGGTTGAAGAGTTGAGTACAAAACCATCTATACTTTGTATAATGTCACCTTCTTTAAGACCGGCGTCATCAGCGGCACTTTCATTTTGCACACCAATAATGTAAACGCCTTTTACCAAGGCAGGATTGAGTCCCTGTTGTTTCAGGTACTGGTCTTCTGCAGCCGGTGACGGAAAAGAAACACCCAACACACCTCGCTTTACCATTCCAAAGTTTTTTAAATCATCCAAAATCTTTTTTGCCAGGTTTACAGGTATAGCAAAAGCATAACCTGCATAACTACCGGTTTGCGATGCTATGGCTGAATTAATACCAATCAATTCTCCATTGGTATTAACAAGTGCACCTCCGCTATTGCCGGAGTTAATGGCAGCATCGGTTTGAATAAATGATTCAACAGCCATATTTCCTTCAGGCGCCTCATTATTTTGCCTGCTATTGCTGCCCGGCCGGTTTATGATTCCAATACTTCTAGCTTTGGCGCTTACAATGCCGGCAGTAACCGTTGTATTAAGAGATAGAGGAAATCCTACAGCTAAGACCCATTCTCCTATTTGCACATTATCAGAGTTTCCGAATTTAACGACAGGAAGGTTGTTAGCCTCTATTTTTAAAAGCGCTAAGTCAGTATTGGGGTCACGGCCAATCAACTTTGCAGAAAAAGTTCGTTTATCAGGAAGTGTAACGTCAATAGCGGATGCGTTTTCAACCACATGATTATTTGTAGCTATAAATCCATCCTGGCTGATAATTACCCCTGATCCTGATGCACCATAATCTGACGAGGCATCGAAATGAATTTTAATATGCACTACCGCCGGCATCACCATCTTCGACGCCGTTACAAAATTTACATTGCCATCGGAAGTGTTTATGGCGGCAGTATTGTTTTCTGTTGGTGGTGCTAAAGTATCTCCCGCAATGCGATCATTACTTGCACCTTGCATATTGGGACAACTGATGGCTACACTTTGCAGTAGTATCAATAAAACCGAAAGTATGGTGACAGGCGACTTATTCATATTCGAAGAATTTTATTCATTAGAAAGACTCTTACTTATAAGAAATGAACTGGCTATAATAGTTTTTTAGATTAGACTCGTACTCTGTACTTAGCTGTTTTGAAGCATCATATTCCGGGCTATTTTTAACCTGCTCAACCGAAGCATTTATAGTAACTTCTGAAGTTTCCCAATTTATTTCTTTTATCAAATCAGGCGATATAGTTACCTTTTTACCGGGAAACCAATTGCCTGTGTCAACAATCATATAAAGTATTGTCCAGCTTCTGTCATCTACTAAAAAATCCTCCACATCGCCAATAGTATCATCTAAAGCATGAACAGTATAGCCCTCTACGCTTTTAGCGCTTCGTAAGTGAGGATCGCCGTGTGCTTTAGCGTCGGGGGTGTTTTCACTGTTTTTTACTACCTCCTCCATAGGCACTAATGACATGGGCGTCAACATTCCTGTAGTACCCATACCGCCGCCCCAGTAATTTGTCCAGGGATAATGTGCATACAGTTCAATTTCTTGCTGCCGCGATACCGGTTGGTCAGTGTCTGTATTAGGGCTTTTTTCAACTTGTCCTTTTGTGAGGTTAACAGGGAATGTTTCATTTTCCCAATCACATTGTAAAAGCGCTTCTGGTGAAATAAGCACCTTACGGTTTGAAAGCCAATTACCAGTTTCAACGACGAGATATCTTATCGTCCAGGTTATATCGTCAAAATAAAAATCCTTTACTCTTCCTATCTCGCCGTCGGTGGCGCAAATGGTGAAACCAATTAAACTTTTAATGCTGTGTTTCATAATTCATTCTTTTATTTTCAATCAGGAAGCAGGGAAAAGTTTTTATTTTAATACTTCCTTCATTATTATTTATAATTGCTTCTCTTCATTTTCAAGTTCTTCGACTTTATGTCTCATTCATTTCACAATCAATTACTTTGGGTGGTACCAGAAATAAACTGACAGTAATCGCTGGTCAGAAACAAGGTAAGTTTTGCAATTTAAATTGGCTCTGCCCATCGCCACACCCATTATGGAAGCATTTCTTATTGATTCCGTCATGACAGAAGCGGCAGCAATGTCACCGATTTCTTCTTTTATCTTTCATATTCTAACTTATCTTTTTATCTAAGTAATCATCTCTTTTGATGAGACCTGAAAAACAATCCTACTAATACAATTACCAAAAAAAATGAATGCCTACAAGCCAATTTACATTGCTACATAACCACAATCTCTAGTATGATTCATGTCTTTTTTCGGTTTATATAATAGACTTATGATCTATGTTTTTTTATAAGTGTAATCATGATTCAGTTAATTCATTTTCATACCCTTTTCCTTATCTTTCATTTTCTGTATCATTTCCATCATTTCCGGGCTACTCATCATGGACTTACACATTTTAGACATCATAGTCGTGTCGGCTTTAGCGGCTTCCATCATACCAGACATCATACTATTTGCCATCTCAGGATCATCTTTCATCATCTTCGTCATCATGGTCTTGTTTTCCATCATTGTTTTCATTTTTTCATGCATCAACATTTTACCATGATCTCCTTGCATGATGGCCTCCATCATTTCTTTTGACATATCATGATCACTGGCAATGTTGGTCATAATCTCCATTCTTGAATCTGATTTTGAAAGGACCTGTTTTGGAGTCTGACATGACTCAAATAGCGCTGTAAGGGCAATAAGCCCTATATATTTTTGTATCGTTTTCATAATTTTGAGTTTTATTGATTAGCCTATTAAAAAGGATCGCTGAGCGCACTAATCCGAATCAGTTTTTTATTTACAAACTCCTGAATCCCCAACGCTGATAGTTCACGACCGAAGCCTGAACGCTTTGTTCCACCAAAAGGAAGATCTGCTTGTGTCCAGGTAGGATGATTGATAAAAACCATTCCGGTATCAATCTGATCGGCTACTTTTTTGCCGCGTTCAATGTCTTGTGTAAAAATGGACGCACCCAAACCAAAATCAGAATCATTAGCCAAATCAATGGCAGCTTGTTCGTCTTTCACCACATAGAAGGAGGCAACCGGGCCAAATAATTCTTCGTGATAAGCGGTTATGCCAGGTTTCAAATCAGTGAGTATGGTGGGTTCCATAAAAGCTCCCGGACGATCGGCACGTTTACCACCCAATAAAACTTTTGCACCTTCATCCACTGAACGTTTCACCTGATCGGCTAAATGAACTGCAGCCTCTTCGCTGCTTAAAGGTCCTAACTCGGTGGCGGGATCCATTGGATCACCCACTTTCATTTTTGATATCTTGTCCTTAAACTTTTTAATAAATTCATCGGCTATAGCTTCCACTGCGATAAACCGCTTGGAGGCTACACAGCATTGACCGTTATTATTCATCCTTCCAACGACGGCCCACTCTACCGTTTTTTCCATTTCTGCATCTTCCAGTATAATGAACACATCGTTACCTCCTAGCTCCAGCACAACCTTCTTCAAATATTTTCCGGCTTCCATGGCAATACTTGCACCTGCTTCTTCACTTCCAGTTAAGGAAACACCTTTTATCCTTTTATCGGAAACCAATGCTGTTGCTTGTTTGCCTGAGATAAAAAGATTGGTGTAAAGTCCTACCGGAGCTTCTGCTTCTGCGAAGAGTTCTTCAATAGCAGCAGCACATTGAGGAACAATGGAGGCATGCTTAAGCAATATCGTATTGCCCACCATAATATTGGGAGCTGCAAAGCGAGCTACTTGATAGTAAGGAAAATTCCAAGGCATCACACCCAGCAATACCCCAATGGGGCTATTTCGAATTATTGCCTCCCCAAATTCCGGTTCAAGCACTTTGTCGGCTAGAAAAGTTTCTGCGTGATCAGCATAGTAATCTAAGATGTCGGCACTCAGGTCGATTTCGCCTTCCGCTTGGGCAATGAGTTTGCCCATTTCTAGGGTGATGGTTTTGGCAAGTTCAGATTTCTTGACTCGCATGAGAGTCGCTACTTTATGCAGCAAATCCGCCCGTTGCTTATAGGTCGTTTCTTTCCACTCAATAAAAGTCTTTTGGGCTTTCGCCACTTTAGAATCAACTGTTTTCTCCGTCATTTCTTCGAATGACTTTACTGTCTTATTTGTGTTTGGGTTAATTGTTTGGATGGACATATTGGATTCGTCTTTAATTACTGTCAGGAAATATTCCTAGACTGTTTTGAAAGTATTTCCAAAATTTTAGTTCAATTATTATTCCATCTCACTTCAAAGCTTACCGGAGGGTTTTTGAAAATTTGATGGGGATTAATTCCCTGATTTTGAGACTCATTCGCCCGCCTGATTTTGAGGAACTGCCGACAACTCCCAATTAAATTTTTAGAAATGATCGTTTAAACTCATGTATTTGAACTTTCAAATTTGGATCAAATGGATACTTTCAAGGGTCAGCGTATTACAGAGTTCACTAAATGCTTCCAAAGTGAACTGGATTGCAAAAAATATTTGAGTAAACTCAAGTGGGCATTTGGAAACAAACACAGGAAATGTGGGCATCATGGTAGTCAGGTTCGTAAAGATTATCTCAGAACGTGCAACAATTGCAGTGATACCAAGTCAACTGGCGAGGGAACGCTTTTTTATTAATTCAAATTTGTTCAACTGAAGGCTTTTCATATCTGTTTCGTGATGGCCAGTAAAACCAAAAACCTTCGGTACTTCAAGTTGCACTGAGATATTAAATACGCCCAGGAACAGCCAGGACATTCATGCACGAGTTGCATGAGGTGCTGGAAATAAGCGGAGCCAATCCGGTGGAGGGTGAGGTGTATGTGGATGAATTTGTCATCCGTGGTAAGGAAATAGAAAGGCAAGGCACGAGCAATGCAGGAAAGAAAAAATAGGTGTATTGTGCCGTTGAACTCATCAATTATTGCATGGAAAAGCGTTTTTATATCAAGAAGATCATGGCTCCGCAAAATCACTATTCCCGATGTTTAAGCAACATATATCAAAAGAAGCCAAAGTCAATGCTGAAGAGTGGAAAGGCTATATGTCACGGTAATCAGATTAACACATTATCCAAGAAGTCAGCCATCCGGGACAGAATTTTACTGCTTTAGATATGATTATCTATCAGATTAAATCATGGGTAAAGACGACGTTTTGTTAGGTAAGCAAGTTCGTGGATTTTCCCACGCAAAAACGTAAGATTAGTTTTTATAGAAATAATTTAGCCCTGCTTTTTTTGTGCTGCATACTCAATGGCCTTTAACTATACAATTTCATAGTTCAACATCATGCCGTCATCCTCGTGCTCCAGGTTGTGGCAATGAAATACAAATACTCCTTTGTCCTGCGGGAAGGTCATAATCACCTTCACTTTTTCACCGGGCATTAGCAGCACGGTATCTTTCCATCCTTGTTCAGTTGCAATTAGACTCCCTCGTCCACCAGTTCTTGATAGTACCTGAAATTGCACGCCATGAATGTGCATGGGATGCATTTCATCGCCTTTGGAGTTATCAAATTCCCATGTTTCAGTGGCCCCTGCTAGTACGGTTTCATCCATACGATTAAGGTCATACACTTTATCGTTGATGGTATGCATTCCACCGCCCATGTTGCCACCCATATTTCTATTCATGCCTTGCATCATACCCCCGATTTTCATGATTCGGGTTTTGGATGAAGATGCAGGGGAAATCCGTTGAATAACCGATAACTGAGAAGGCTTTGTAAATGTGTCGGTCTCTTGCCGGTTCACAATAAACTTCATAATCTTAAATTCCTGACGGCCTTGTACCTCATTGCTAAAGGTTTTGTTGGTCAAATAGATTTCTTTACCGACTGCATATTTTTTAAAATCCACTAAAATATCCAGCCGTTCCCCGGGGCCTAAAAGCAGAGTGCTTACAGAAACCGGTTGGTCCAATAGTCCGCCATCGGTGCCAATGACATCGAAAGACTGATTATCGCTCAGAGCAAGGTTGTAAACTCTGGCGGTTGATCCGTTCAAAATCCTAAGCCGGTAATTTCGCGTGGCTACATTATGAAATGGTGCATACGTGCCATTGACCAACACATACTCTCCCGTATAGCCCGTCATGATCTCATCCATTGAAGGGGAATAGGTCAACTGGCCGTTTTCAATGCGTTTATCCTGGATAACCATTAACAGTTCCTGATCGCCAGATGGAAGATTAAGCCCTTTTTCATTAGGATCATTCACAATGAAAAATCCAGCCAATCCCATATATGCTTGTCGGGCGGTCTTGCCGTGAGGATGAGGATGATACCAATAGGTGCCGGCACGTTGGTTGATCGTAAAGTTATAATTAAAAGAACCGCCGCTTGGAATGATGTTTTTGGGGTGTCCATCCATGTGCGATGGCACAAGAAGGCCATGCCAATGAATATTTGTCTCTTCTGATAATTTGTTTTGAAACGGAATGGATACAGGTGACCCTTGATCAACTTTTAATGTCGGGCCGAGGATTCCTCCTGAATATCCCATGACAGAGGTAGGCTGATTATTCAATAGGGTAGCAGTATTGCCTTTAGAAATCAGCGAAAAATTAGTTGTCCTTAGTTCAGGAAAAGTCAGTGGGCTGGCGAAAGATCCTTCCTTCACAGCCACGGAATTGGACCCCATCATGTCCATGTGATCCATGCAGCTTTGCAGCAGGGGAGTTAAAGCAATAACCGAGGCGGCAGTTGCTCCTGATCGTTTTATAAATTCTCTTCGTTTCATTGCTTGAAATTTTGTAATGGTATTTCCTTCCGCTTCAAAATAGGATATTGGAAGTTACTGGATTCTTGTCGTGAAGTAATTCTACTGCCTTTACGTTTTTAATTTGATTGTCAAGTCTAGAGGTAATCTGCTCTTTATGTCCATAAAATTGATAATCCAATTTGATAAAATAATTTTGACCATTGTCCCGACTAGTCCCAATCGTTTTTGATTGCCCTTTTTGGCACGATAACTTAGTCAAAATCTCTATCCTGTTCCCGAGCAATCATTTAAATTTTGTCAATTGTCCGTCATAGTTTTCGAATTGGTCATTATAACATCTCGGGTGAAATTTCCTTCAAATACATGTCGGATGTTACGTCACAATACTCATAATCAATAGATCAAATTAACCTTCGTTGCACTCCACTTCGTTAATCGGATCGAGGGGATGTAGAAAAAGTGGATCGAGTTGCCCACCATCAGGCGGAAAATGAAGCTCCCTTTTGTCATGATTCAGCAAGAAGTCTGCCGACTACTGAAGATGCCCTAAAACAAGAGATGAGTTGGGACAACCTGAAGTTTATCCGGAGGTTTTCCATGTATTACCTATCCCGAGAATCAGAATTCTGCCCATGGGCCTCGTGAGGTTCGGGTATTTTGGGATATCGGGCAGTTCAGCCAAGTGGATCAAGATTCCTCCGATAAACTACGAACTAAGATTTTATCGACCCGAAAAAGAAGGCAGAATCCTGACCTAAGATAATCCCCGTTACTGTTCCTGTTGTCAGAAGGACAGTAGAGTGGGCATCCAACGGTTTCATAAGCGGGGGCCGCGAAAGGCTGGATTTTCACCCGTCCCAACCCAATTTCTGATTTTCAAAGAACAGGGAGAGCCATATCCGGCTCAAAAAAATTCCTTCCAAAACAGGGCTGCCTGTCAGCCGCATTTAGGCAGGTAACGGGGAGAAATAAATAGAATTAAGCCTTTTTGGAAGCCTGAAGGAAATTATTTCAATTTTTTAGAATTTGAAACACATTGAAAATCCAACAATTTTCGACTCAATCCCCATAAAGAATCTTAGCGAACGGTCCAAATTTGTTCAATAGTTCAAATCAAAAGTTAAAATTCGGTTAGACGAAACCGTTCTGTGTTAAAAATGTCAATTGATTTACATAGCAGCCCAACCAATACTGATTTCCTGGTTTGACCATGCAAGTTTTATCAAACATTTTCGCCTGGTATAGTTGAGTTAACTTTATTACTCTTAATAAAATACTTAATGAAGGAACTACAAAGTCCAAGGAAGGCTCCGATAATTAAACCGTAACCTAAGTCTGGTTGTAATGCGGGCATTTTCAATAGCGGGATATTGCCAAAATAAGGGACAACTACTAACCACAAGATTGCAAACAAAATATTCATTGTGAGCTGAAATAACATTTTAGACTCCATGGAAAACCTAATTTGAAACTGTTGCTTACTCCACTTCTTTATCCTTAAAGCAAGATCAACCGCACTCCAAATGAGAATAACCAAAATCAAGTATCTGAAATATATTTCGTAGGGAGTATACCGGATTTCTTCCTGATGATTTAGGCGTCTGATAATTCCGTCCATTAAATTGCGTACAGCATAAAAACTATTGATGTTTGCCAGGATGACTATTCCGTAGTTTTCATTTGGCAAAATATTGATAGCGCTGCTGTAATTTTTGCTCAAACCTGTATGCCTGATAGAATGCAGACCATTCCAATCACCGATCGAGAAGCCCATTCCGTATCGGTTGGAAAAGGGTGTATGCATTTGGACGAGAAGAGCCTTATTAATAACTGTGCCGTTTTCGGTTTTGCCATTGTTTAACAATGCTCGCAAAAATTTGCTCATATCTTCGGCATTGGATGCTATATCACCAGCTGCAATCCCGTTGTTATTGTAAGTAAACGAATGTTTTATAGGCAAGCCAAATAAGTATTGATACCCGTTTTTAAGCCCGGCTTTTTTCGAATCCTCATATGATGCAAATGAGTTTTGCATTGATAAAGGTGCAAAAATGAAATTCTTCACATACTCTCCATAGTGCAAACCGCTAACCTTTTGGATGAGTTGACCTAAAATCTGGTAATTTAAATTACAATAGGTGTGTATTTTACCAATGGCTGTTTCATCAATATTCAAAGACTGGACATAAAGTTTATATCCTTGTTCTATTTCAGTCTGTATCTGACTTTTTAGTGTGAAGAAACCAGCGCTTTTAGGTAAACCACTCGTTTGGTTTAACAAATGACGGACAGTAATTTTACCCGATACGGTTTTGTTCCTGAGTTCAAACCAAGGCAAATAATGGTTTACCGGAGTGTCAATGTCCAGAGCTCCTTTTTCATAAAGTTGCATTACAGCCAGGGCAGTAAATGATTTGCTGATAGAACCTATCAGATAATTTCCATGGCTTTTGTCCCTGCCATATTCTTTTTGAAATAATATACTATCCTTATTGACAATCGAAATTGATAAATTTGGAATATTCCAACTCCGCATCTCCTGCTCAATAAAATCATTTACATTTTTAAAATCACTTTGTCCTAAAGATTCTCGAACAGTGAACAAACAATAAAAAATGAGTAGATATTTTTTCATATAGGTTAGTCTTGAGTCACTACAAATTTGGTGTTTTGCAGTGGGGGTATTTGTCCACCGACACCAAATGGTGAACGAGATAAAAACTTATCAGTGGCAAGCTGATTTGCCGTGAGGCATGCGGGGAAGTAAGCCAGAATGCTGTTTCTGTACTGAGGAACAGGAACAATATGCCGAATCTATGAATAGATATTGCAGGAATAGACATATGGGACTCGTTATTTTAAAGGGAACCTTTGTTGGCACTCCGTATCATAGTATCAACAAGTTCCATCCATGTAGTTTTTAAATCTTCTTTTGGGCAGGACCGATTTCCAAATCTCCCAATTCTTCCTAAACCTATATAAATCCCCGATTACAGCGTATGCCCGTTCAGGATCATCCCCTCTTTCACTGTCTTCAGATACGTGATCGTTTTGCCGTCTTCGCCGTCTTCGCCGACTTCGCATACTCGGTAGCTTGGAAAAGGATTACCCCAGCTGCCTCCAAAGTGGCCTGACCAGAGGTAAGGCTTTTTCTGATGGATCATGATTCCGTCCACATCGTGGTCGTGTCCGTGAAAAGTAGCTTTGACATTCGGATAGCTTGCAATTAGATCCAGCAAATCCCTACATGCGACTCCATGTCGGGTCCAGTCATTTTGTGAGATATGGACAAAGAGGAAGACCTGTGATAGATTCTTATATTCCTCCAGCATCGTTTTTGCAAAATTGACATCTGCACAGAGGTAGTCTCCGGCTTCATTGGAACAGTTGAGCAAGATGATGCCAGTCCGATCCTTCTTTATAAAAGCATAATCTGCCGTCAGATTCCAGATAGAAAGCCAATCGGATTCAGAGATTCGATCGTGATTTCCCTTGGTGACGTAGTATGGAAATTTCAGGGTGTCGTAAACCTTCTTCACTTCCGGCATCCATTTGGGTTCATCATGAATCAGATCCCCGTTGAAAACCACAAAATCCACGTTTTCTTCTTTGTTGATCGCCTCAATCAGGTTGCGGTGGGAAGTCTCAAAATCTGTATTTGGCTGTCCGAAATGTCCATCCGATGCAGTGATGAACTTGAGGCGGGTTGCCTTCGGAAAGTTGATTTTCCCAAAACTTACAAATGGCATCAACGTGACAGCTGAACTGAGGAGACTGATTTTCTGGAGAAAAGGACGGCGGTTCATCTCATTAAAGTAAGAATTGAAAATTTAAAATTGAGAATGGACAATTTAAAATTAATTGTAAGAGGGAGAGGTTGCCGCTGCGAACAAGTATTCCTTTTTAAATTGAGGCTCAAATGACAACTGATTTTAAAGCAAAATTCCCCTCAGGAACTAACGGAAGGGGAATTTGATGAAAATAAAAATGAGGAATGAACAGGTAATCTGAAACCTCGAATCTCCAATTTTTTAACCATTCAATTTATTTCAATCCGAACTCATCCAATCACAAAAGCTTCTTTTCTGAAGTTTAGAGTGTATGCACTTCTTTTACTTTCGTCCAATTTTTTTAAGAATTTCCATGCTCAGAGTTGGTCTTAACATACTGCTTTAAAATAGCTTAAAACGTTAATCCATCGTCAATAAAATTTTCCCAATATGATCGCTGCTTTCCATCAAACGATGTGCTTCTCCAGCATATTCCATTGGGAATGTTTTGTAAATAATAGGATGAATCTGTTTTGAATGGAATAGGGGCCAAATGCTTTTTTCCACCTCCTGCGCAATTTGAGTTTTTACTTCTGCAGATTGTGGCTTTAAAAAGCTTCCCGTCAAGATCAGATTCTTACTCATGATGGTGCGAAGATCAATAGTTACGTCTGTGCTTTTCATTCCGTTGATATAAATCAGACGACCTTTTTTAGTAAGGATTTCGAGATTCTTTTGGGTATAATCTCCACCGACCATATCTAAGATGACATCTATTTTCTCATCCTTCCAGACCTCTTCGAACGCTTCTTTTTTGTAGTTGAGGGCAGTTCCGAGATTCATTTTAGTTAGGAAATCAATTTTTTCATCACTTCCGGCCGTGCTGTATACTTTGCAGCCCCAAGCTTTAGCCATCTGCAAACACATCGTCCCAATGCCGCTTGTGCCGCCGTGGATCAATAATTTCTCGCTAGGCTGGAGTTTGCCCAATTGAAATACGTTGAACCAAACCGTAAAAACAGTTTCTGGAATTCCAGCAGCATCTGTCAAACTGATTCCTTCAGGTACGGGAAGACAATGAGAACTGTCCACCGCAACATATTCGGCATACCCTCCGCTAGCGATCAATGCACAGACTTTATCGCCAATTTTTTTATCGTTAACCTCTTCGCCGATTTCTGTTATTTCTCCGGAAACTTCCAAACCAGGAATCAAGTTTTGGGGAGATCCTTTGCCGTAGGTGTCCATATTTTGTCGTGTGATCACGTCGCTGCGATTGACCCCTGCAGCTTTCACTTTGATTAAAACCTGGGTTTTTCCTGGGGTTGGTTTTTGGGTTTCCTGTACTTGCAATACTTCCGGTCCACCAGATTTTGTGATATGAATGGCTTTCATTTTGACTTTGTTTGAGGTTATTAAAGATAAGGTAATCTGGTGAGCCGTAAAAAAGTACGAGAATCGACGATCGGAAAGTCTATCTAGTCCAGCGCCTATTTTATGCTCTGAGACAAATCTCTACCCATTATAGCTTTTATATACCAGGAGCGCTGCGGAAAGATCCTCGATAGCCAAGCCGGCAGATTTGAAAAGAGTTACTTCTCCGCTGGAAGTTCTGCCGGGATGAATACCTTTAACCAATTCAACGATGTCTGCTTTGACATCTCCTGCTGTGATGATCCTGTCAGCGATAGGCAGTGCAAGTTCACCTGTCTCATGAA
>JBKJKX010000141.1:0-3339 GCA_046597285.1 Algoriphagus sp.
TTGGAAGCGACGAAGTATGGCTTTGGCACAGTGAAAAACAGGTCAACTCCATCGGTAGGTTCGCTTGAAGGATGATCCAGCGCCGGCATAAATATTTTGGCCCCTTCTCCTTGCGAGGAAAGTCCCATCCAATGATTGTCGAAGGAATCTTTTTCCCAAGTAAATCCACCCGTCCAAGGTGGGTTAATTGCAATCGGAGTTTTTCCACCGTAAAAAACTTCCACCGAATTGCATGTGCAGTCGTTCGGCAGGATATCCAGAATATCATTCGAATGAGTGAATTGGACTTCCTCTCCATTCATGAGTACTTTTTCTACTTTGTATTCATCAATCAGTTGGAGCCGGAGTGTATCGAGCTTTTCGGGAGAAGAAAAAGTAATCGTGTTTGATCCTCGGATAGATTGAGTTTCGGGCAGTATCTCCAGATTCAACCGATAATGCTGTATTTCAAATTTTTGCTGAAGGGGATCAATCGGACCTCCCCAATCCCAGTTTTGTGAGAGTACCGGGGAAGAAATGAAAAGAAATAGCAGGCAAAAAACAGATAGAAGCTTCATTTTTGATATTGAGCCGAAAGTAGATTTCCAAATGAAAAATAAGCAAAAAAGCCCGGAATCCGGGCTTCTCTTACTCAGGGATGTAGCAACTTTTACTTTCAAACTAAATGTCCATCCAATTGTCCAATAATTGATCCGAAATTTTCAATCATCAAACTTTATTTCAGCTAAGATTCAAAGAATCCTAGCAAACCCTCTGAAATTTCTGACCCAAAACTCTTAAACCTTACTGTAAAAGGAGGCTTTTTTAATCTTCTGCATAATTGAAGATATCTACTTGCTCTTTTACCCAGTCGTTATATTTATCTCTTCGGTATTCGAGCCACTCATTTTTATACTTGGATTCTTCGATCAGAAACTTGAAGCCTGTGGGTGCTTTTGGCTTAGAAAGGACATTGACCAAATCTTCTGCAAGATTTTTTTCTTTTACTTTTCTGTCGATGAAATCCTGCATCATCTGATGCTCTTGAGCAGGTTCCATTTTTGTAAATTCAGCAAAATTATCAGGATCCTCTTCGATCTCGTCCAGAATATCTTCTTCATCCTCGGTCAAATCGTAATTAAAATAATCCTCATCGTCAGGCATCTGGTGTATCTTCTTTTTGTCCACCCGGTAGAAGCATACCATTCCTTTAAGCAATTGGGTAGTGATGTGATCTACCTCTTTTTCAGTAAGCGAAAGCATGGATTGTGTTCAAAATTTTTGAATAAATAATAAAAGTCGAAATTTCATCAAACAGAATATAAAGAAAGCAATTGCAACGTCAATTTGTACTTAAATCAGACCTTGGAGTTGAATATTTTTTCTAAAATCTGAGCATTCAATTCATGTCCCCCTGAGAAGCTGAATTTTTGAACAGTTTTACGCAAAATATCGATCAGTTCTTCTTGCTTAAGGATGCTTTCCGGAGTGATCAATTCATCATTTTCTCCAAGAACCATGATCAACTTTGTTTCAGAAAAGACGTCTCTGACCTTCTCCAAATCCAGATCTTGAGCAAACCCTCCTGCCCACAAGATTAGAGATTTCACTCGTCCTGACCAACGACTTGTCCATCTGGTTGCTGTGGCTGCTCCTTGAGAAAAACCCAATACGTGAACGACCGGGATTTCTTTAAACTCAGTAAGAATATTCTCCATCACCTTATCCAAAAAGCGATGGTTATTTTCAATCGCCACTTCACGCTCGTGACGAGTCATCCAATTGGCTCCAACCCTGCCGTGAAATCCATTAAGGTAAGAATAATTAGTTCCTTCTGGGGCGATAACAAGGCGGTCAGGGCCATCGTAGGGCAAAAACTTTCGGATAAAAAATTCAGCTAACTGCCCATATCCATGAAAAACTATCCAAACCTCTTTCTCTTGGAAAGTCGGCTCATGGGAAACAGAATAATGAGCCTGATAGGCAAACTCGACTAGTTTTTTCAAAGCTTAACTTTTCAAGTCATCAAACTTCAACGGCATCAAACTGCTTATCCCTTGCGCTCGGTAAACTCTCCCATCCGGTCGCAAAAATAGCATCGTAATTTCTTTACCAAAACGAACTTCCGCTTCGCTGATTGTCTGCAAACAAATTCCACAAGGAGAAACTCCCGCCCAAGTCTCTTCGCCTTCACGCTGGGCCACAACGGCCATCATCACAGGCGCATGATTTGGAAAATTCGCCCCGGCATAACCCAGTACTAATCTCTCCGCACAAACTCCTGTCGGAAAACTCACGTTTTCCTGGTTGCTTGACTGAAGAACTTCTCCATTTTCGAGCAAAATCGCTGATCCGACATGAAATCCTGAGTATGGCGCATATGCAGTCCTGCTTACCGCCTGTGCTCTGGAAATCAGAGCTTGTTCAATATGATCCAGTTCGGCGTAGCTTAAAATTTCTATTTCCGAAGACAGGTTTACTTTTTCCATTTTTTAAAAACTTTAGGAAATTATCCGAACGGGTAAAGTAAGCAATTGTTCTCTTTTTTGATACCTCCGGCCTTTTTCCCATAACATTTATTGTTCAATTTAGCTCTCTCAACACCCGTCACATATGCAGACTATTTTGATTTTGGGAGGTGGTAAATCCTCCACGTATTTGATCGATTACCTCGCAGATTCCTGCACTTTGCAGCCAAGAAGATTGATTTTGGCGGATCTGGACTTGGCTTCAGCTTCAGCCAAACTAAGAGGCAGGCCCAATACCGATGCCCGCCAGCTCAATATCGAAAATGAATTAGCCCGTAAAACCCTGATTGCTGAGGCTGATTTGGTTGTTTCTATGCTACCGGCGGCAATGCATCCTTTAATAGCTCAAGATTGCCTTGAACTTCGAAAGCATTTTTTCACAGCTTCTTATGAGACGGATGCCCTGAGAAAAATGAAAAATGAAATTGAGGAGAAAGGACTTTTCTTCCTCAACGAATGTGGACTGGATCCAGGAATCGATCATATGTCTGCTATGAAAATCATCGCTGCCACAAAAGCAAAAGGTGAGGAAATCACCTCTTTCAAATCTTATTGCGGGGGACTTTTGGCACCGAAAAGTGAAGACAACCCATGGAAATACAAGTTCACATGGAATCCACGAAATGTAGTTCTGGCGGGTCAGGCTACTTCCCAATACATCGAAAAAGGGGATTTAAAATTTGTTCCGTATCATCAGCTTTTTCGTAGGCTGGAGACGATTCGTTTCCCGGGGTTGGGAGATTTTGACGGATATCCAAACCGGGATTCACTGAGCTATCGCAAAGCTTATGGATTGGAAAATATCTCCACAATGCTCCGGGGAACTTTGCGT
>JBKJKX010000177.1:0-56387 GCA_046597285.1 Algoriphagus sp.
TTAACCTGAGTTCGATTCTAAAATACGGCCAATTGGTTTGATTCAACTGGCTGATATTTGATTGAGGGTTTTTTGTCAAAGAAGGAGTATGCTATTAGTCCTGCAATAAGGTTTGTGATAAAGTTGTCGAAAGAGCGGTGTCTTGAATGCTCTACTTGACAAATATTTTTGAGTTCATCATTGATGGTTTCAATAACTGATCGTTTGCGTAAGAGTATTTTATCCTTCAATTCCATTAAAACGTTCTTCATATTGTTTCTGATGCTGGTGATCAAGTGGAGTCCGTCCAGAAAGAGTACCTGGGTGAGTGTCTGTGATATATAGCCTTTGTCTGCGAACAGTTTACCTTTCAGGGATTCTATAAATGATTGATTTTTAAGAGGTTCTCGATCATCTACATTTCCGGGCGTGATCATTAGGCTGAGCAGTTCACCTTTATCATTGACCACAAGGTGGAGCTTGAAGCCGTGGAAATAGCCCATGGTGGACTTTCCTGTAGCGGCGATTCCCCGAAAGACCCTATTGCGTTTAATGCGTTTGTTTTTGCACACTCTGATGGGTGTGGAATCGATGAAGGAGATGCCTGTGGACTCTCCAAAACATTGTGTTTTAAGAAACAGCACCATGGGAAGAGCCGCTTGTTGCATGAGTTCCACAAAGCGATTGTAGGAAACCAGATTAGGGAAAAGTCCTCCTAAATGAAGGCTCACATAGTGCATATAGAAGTGTTTCATGTTTCGAAAACTCCCATAATGGAATAGCACCATCAGGGTGATTACCTCGCTGGAGCTCATTCTAGGCTTTCTCTTGGGCTCATTGCCGATGATATAGCCTCGGATTGTCTTATCAAATTCAAGGCAGAATTCATCGATTAAATAGAAAATATCGGTAATTTTATCGGTAGATAGAGTCATGATATAATAGTTAAGTATTTGATTGTCAGATAATTAAATATAACTATAATTCATGGCTTTATCTACTTTTTATCACACGATATCATATACATTTTGCCCCAATTATTAATCGAACTCAGGTTCTTAAGATTATCTCTGGTTTTCTTAATTATTGAATTCAAAAGAAGAAGTATTTCTTCAATTTCTGATTTTAAAAATTGAAAATCTGGATGTTCCATTAATAGCTCATCTCTATCAAAGAGGTGAAGCCAATATCTTGTCTCTCTTGCCTCTTTATTGGCAATTGTCAGTTTGAAAATAAAATCCATTTTGGAATGAGCGGCTTGAGCTTCTTCCACATTTGCCCCTATGGAAGTTCCAGAACCTACTAATTGGTCTGCAAGTTTTAAATGACCTTTTGCTCTTAAAAAGAAATACACTTCTAATACTTTTTTAGAAAAAAGAAATGTTTTATCAAGAATTAAATTTGTCATAACAGAGTGGTTTTCTCTCAATTAAAAAAATTATTCGTTAAAAATTTTAAATTCAAAAAACAGCTTCGCCCTTTCAGTCCCACAGAAGCCTTAGCTGACTGAGTAGTTTTCTTACTCATCAGAACAAATTTAAATACTTTGGTGATTTTTGCAAGTGGATGTTTAAATGAAAAAATCAGATGAGATTAAGCGCGTTTAAGTGAAGAATTCGATTTTTAAAGAACACAACGAATTTTTAAAATTGAATTAGTAGAGTTTTAACAATTGAATTGCTCTCTTCCGCATTTTGAAAATAAGAGTAAGAATCCCAATATTAAAGTGTCATATTAAAGGTAACACCCTGATTTTAACAACTACTTCCCGTGATTGGAAAGGCCATTTTGCAATATTCTAATTTGATCTTGGGAACGATCCTGTTAGGAGTGGTCTTGATTTACCTCTTTTTCTTTTCTTTTTTGGATCAGGACTACATCCCGTACTATGGAGACGAATTCTTTTATTTCAAAAACGCAGAGAGTTTCTTTCAGCATTCGAGTTTGAAAGCGGCATTCACCTACTCGGGGCAGGGGGCCAAAGTCTTGGGAGCAGATGCCCATGGACCAGCATATTCCTTGCTATATGGGGGTATTTCTAAGGTCCTGGGATGGTATCCACTCCTTCTTCCCCTGCTCAATTTCTTCTTTCTAGGACTGGCTGTTCTGATGTTAGCGAATTCTTCAATTCTTGAAAGGACTATCAAGCTTCAGCAGATACTTTTGGTACTTGCCTGTCCTGTGACTTTGTTTTATTCCCTTACCTTCTTACCCGAACTCATCAATATTGCAGGTGGGGCAGGAATTTATCTTTTGGTACGTAGGTATTTAAGAACCTTCTCGAAATTGGATTTTATGGTTTTGGTCGGGGGAATCCTGATTTTGGGAATGCTTAGGAGCACTTGGTTTTTCGCTTTTTTTGGCTTCCTAGTTATTCCGGGGCCATTAAAGGGGATAAAGAAATTAATCTTTCCCCTTTTCGCTGTCTTACTTCCTTTTCTGATGCAGCATTTTTTTCATGAGCAAGTGCCCAATGCTTATTCCCAAACTGGAGAATTGATTGATGGAGACCAATGGAGAAGGGCGATTGAAGCCTTACTTTTCAATACTAAGCGTAACCTCTATTTTTTTTTAACTTACACAGAAGGGTGGTTTTACACCCTACAAAAAGTTTGGCTAGTTTGCAGTTTTGGGCTAGCTGCATTATTCGTTCGGAAGGAGCCCTTACTTAGGTTTGGATTAGCCGTTTTGCTACCTCTCCTAGCCTTCAATTTTACTTTTTATAAAAACTATGATTGGGTGGATCTCCGGATGTACACACCATGGCTTATTTATCTCAATCTCAGTTTGATTTCTACCAAAAAAAATGGGTCAAGTTTACTTCTAGGTCTTAATTCCCTTGCTTTTCTCTTGATCCTGCCTTTGCTCCATCAATTGATGTATTTCCGAACCCATCCTGAGGTCATTAACCTTCCATCTTCTGTAGTGAATAGTCTTCAACAATCAGAAACTCCAATTTTGGTCCATCTAGATCGGGAAATTCTGGATACCTATGCGCTAAACCAGCTTCCTGTGTCAACTCAGAATGGAGAACAGATTCGATACATCCTGCCATACTATGAGATAGAAAGCCTTCCTCCTACTCTTTGGTTGAAGGTAAAAGAAGGTCAATTGAGGGCATGCCCGAAAAATAGCCTGTGCCAATAAACCAGTCCAAATAGAAACTGGATCAGGTACACGAGACCAAAAATTCCGATTTTTAGATTGATTCTTTTACCCTGTTTTAAAAAAACCTGAATGACCAAAATCACCATACTTAAATAATGCAAAAACAGGGCTATTGGAATCTGCCAGTAGAAATTTCCGTGAAGTTCTCTGAAACCAGATTCGGCGAAAATGAGGTAAACCGCCAAGGCAAATCCAAGCAGTAGAAATGAAAATCTAAAGAATTGGGATTTAAAGGCCATTTTTCCAAAAAATAGGAGAAATACCAAAGTGCTTGGGAAACTGGTCAAAAAATCAAAAATAGGTTCTTTGGAAAAATGCAAATGAACCCGAAGAGGATTGATAACCACTTGGGACTGTTCTTCGAGCGTGTACATTTTGGTAATCATGGGATCCAGATCAAAAATCCAAAGTTTCTCCAAAAACAGGAGGAATAATAGGGTTATGGAAATTCCTATTGCTTGGGCAAACATTTTTTTTTCTTGAGGGTAAAACCAAACAGCAAAGACCGGCAATGCAGGAATGAAGCAAAATAAAAAGCTAGGCTTAATCAGCATAATTATGACACCAAGACCAATGAGTCTTGGCAGGTATTTTTTTTCTTTGGAGTCAACCCAATCCAAGGTTTCTCTGACCAGAAGAATGCAAAAAGGAAAAACTGCTATTAAGGTGGAATTATGCCAGATGGTGGGGGTAAATTTCCCCAGATACCAATAAGAACCATCGATGGCCGGAATAAAAATTGGGCTTATAAATAGGAGGGAAAAGGTGAGTAGAAAAACGTATCGCTGGTCAATCCTAACTTGCTGCTGAATCCAGGAAAAGGTCAGGTAATATTTCCACCAAAAAGAAAAGGTCAAAATTAACAAAGCACTTAGTACCAGAGGGTATTTGTATTGAAAAACCAAATCCACCAAATAAATGACCCCGTAGTACCCCGGTGGAGCAGGAAATGCTCCTTCCTTTAAATAATCCAGAAGTAAAAAATTATGAACTTTGATATCAAAAGACTGGACATCATAATATTTGATCATGTAGGCTAGTGAAAAAAAATACACCGCCAGCATAATCAAATCAAATTTCCATCGGTGAAAAACCTGTAAAGCTTTGCGCATTACTTTTGGATAAGGAGAATCAGGGAAGTTTGGGAATCATATTTTTCATAGGGAGCAAAATATTGCAAATTATTAGAATAGGTGACAGAATCAACCAAATAGATGTTTTTTTCATCTTTCTGAATTCCAACTTCAGCTTCCAACAAGGTAGGCCATCCCAGAATTTTGAACTTTAATGGATAGTCAAAAAGGAGTTCTCGGTAATAGGCCCCTTTTCCGATCAGATAGATTTGACCTTTGCCCTGTAATGCGTCCAATTCTTCTGAGAGTTTTTTGGCCGGAATTTCATTCACCGAACTTCTAAAAAAGGAATAAAAATGAAATCCTACCGCTGTAGAAAGAAGAAAGATCCCAATCCAAAAAACTGACCAGACCGGTAAAAGCCTAGGGGTGTTTAATACCATCCCCAAAAAGAAAAACAGAAACAGAATAACATAGATTTGGACTTTTAGCAAGTAAAAAGGAATGGAAAGAATCAAAATTCCAAAAATCACCAAGAGATAAATTCCTGCTTTTTTGGAATTCCACAAAAAGGCGAAAACCATAAATAATCCAAAAAGGCCAAGCAGGAAATGTTCGTAAAGAATAAAGGTGGAAAGGGCCTTATAAACTGCCTCCAAGTCAAATAATTCCGATCGCTTTTGATCTAACAATTCTTTCCATTGAGACAATTTTTCTCTCATATTATGATCCAACTGAAAATCAATCAGTCCATTGGAAAAATGATAGAGCTCTGGTTCTGACAATTTTAATTCTTCTTTGTGAAGCTGTAGGACAGGATGATCAAATACTTGGGAACGAATAAGATTGGCATCTTGAAATTCTTGAAGACCGTTGGCACCTATCCAAATCCATGTTATTGCAGTTCCTAAAACCCAAAGAACAGCAGGGATACTCATCTTTTTTATGGAAGAAAATTCTCTGAATAAAACTCCTTGAACTACCAAAATCCCTAATAGGAATAGCAGTAATATTTCTGGCCGAATCAGAAACCCCAAGAGAATTAATAAATCCTCAGAAAAAATTGAGAAAAGAGAATTGTTCGGATTCTCCCTATGTAATCTATAAGCCAATCCAACTGTGATCGCAAAAGCTGATACAAATGAAAATTGAATAAAAAACAGAAAATGAACAAATAAGGCAAAACCAAAAAATACCCAAAGTGTGCGATAAACTCCAAACCGGTTTTGCTTTCCAATCAAGCGCACAAAGACCAAAAATGAACAATACAAGATAAAAACCCAGGCGAAAGGATACCAAGGAACTGAAGGAGCCAAGGTAAAGAGTTTGGAAAATATCCAGCTCAAAATCGGGTGAATAAAAACGGCATAGGATTCAGGTTTACCTGTGTAAGCTCCAGAAACTAGCCACATCATCACCTCATCGTCATTGGTCTGAAACCTCCAGGGCAGATTCCATATAATCACCAATGAAATAAGACCCACTCCTGCCCAAATTTCAAAGAAATAGCTTTTGAATTTTACCTCCATAAAACCTGAATTTCATCTCCGTTTGGCATTTCATACTTTTGCTTTTTAAAAGTATCCCATTCTCCCTGAGGCAGGGAATCTGAAGCGGAATAAAGGATGATATTAGCTTTGACACCTTCCGGAAAGTACGAATTCAAATGACTTCTGCTCCAATAACCGGGGGATTTTGGAGAGTTTTTATCTAACAAGAAGAGAATTCCGGGATTTCTATAAATAGCCAACACTTGATCATTGGAATATTTATCTGTTATTTTTTTCAAGTCACTCAAAAGATCTACTTGCTTTTGGGTAAGCAAAATACTTTTTCCGAAACCATATTCCCACATCCGATCGGTTTTCCAAAGTGGTTCCTGTCCGAAAGGACTTACCCAAATTCCGTTTATGACAAGTATCAAAGAAACGAAAGCTGTCCCCAATTTTAATCCGTTTTGAACGCTTCGGGGAAATTGGGAAAAGAACATCATCAAGCCAAAGATCCAAAATACCCAATAATGAATCCCCAACCGTAACCAATAGACATTGCTTCCGAAAAAAAGAAAAAAGGGCATTCCCATCAAAAGGAAAAAGGGCATTTGCTTAGTTGAAGTCAGATTTCTGATTCCATACTTCCCCGAAACAAACCCAGTAATACCAGTTGTTACTAAAAGAACTGCATGATTCCATTCATCTGTTATCTGGGTAAAGATGAAAATAGTAATCAAACTAACCGATCCAAGTAAGCCTGACAAAATGGGCTTTAATGGTGACTTGCGATGATAAAAACCCGCCAACCAAAATGGAACAAAAACAAGTGTGAGCCAGAACACTCCTACTATAAGATATTTCACAAGCGGAAAATAACCATAATCATTTCTTGATTTCATCAGGTCTAATCCTACTATTATTCTAAAAACCCCCGTCTCATTTAAAAAAAGAATAAAGACTAATTCCATTGCTAAAAACGGAATAATCAGGCCAGAAATCAGTTTCCACCCAAACTCTCTTTTGTAAAATGATACTCCCAAAGTCAAACTCCCAAGTACCAAACAAGTGGTGATTTTTACATAAAAAGTAAATCCGAGGATGAGGCCTAACCCCAAATAGTCATTCCAGGTGTTTTCATTTTTTGAAATAATAGCCATCCAGAAGCAGGCCAGGACCACTGAAATTGAATTATATGACAGGTTTGAAGGCAGAAATGCATACCCTGAAAATAATCCTAACACTGCCAAAAGGTAAACCTCAAAAGAGATTTCCTTTTCTGAATTTATGTTTTTCCAAAAAATACCTAAAGCCCATGCTGCAGCCAGATAACTGAAAAGACGAATGAACCGAAGCCCTATAATTCCAAATTCAATGCCGAAAAGTTTCTGTAAGATCTTGAACAACAGGTCATAGTTAAAAATACCACCCTCATTCGCCTGATCCGGATCAGACAAAAAGACATAGAGTCCCTCATCAGAAAAATCAAATCCCCGATTGATCCCGGCAAGAATTATTGCTATGGAGAGAAAAACGATCGGTAAAAGGAATCTCGACATTCTGGAAATTATGAAAAGCTGATTTTATCGAATAAATATGAAATAGTTTTGAGTTAGAATAATTAAAAAAATTCTTTTTTTATTAATAAAATGTTGATAAGTTTTTCTCTAAAAACAAAAAAATACCCTGTATAGGGTATTTTTTTTATCTGAAGCTCTTATACCTTTATGTCAGGGTGATTAAGCAACTTTTCTCATAATTTTTTCTAGAAAATATTTAAGGGACTTTTTTTCATCATTTTTTAATCCCTTTCTTTTAATAATACCTGACCTCGCAAGTTGGATTGCTTGCTTTAAACTGATCCACTGCGCGGCTAGTTAGTCGAGTGTTAAAACATGAAAGCTTTTTAAGATTATTCAAACTCATTATGGGTTTGAGTGATCTTAAATTAGTACTTGCCACATCCAATTCCTCCAGACTAGCTAGTGTTTCAAGTCCTTTCAAAGAACTCAGATTGGTTCCTGAAATATTCAACACTTTCAATTTCAATAACTTGGATAAAGAAAGTAAATCTTCTATACCACTATTTGAGATATCCAATTCTTCCAACTCATCGAGGGAACTTACAGGTGAAAAATCAATCACAGGAACTTGAGAAATTATTAATTTTTTCAAAAATTTCAATTCTCCCACTGGCGAAATATCTGATAAAGGCGCGTCGAAGATGGCCAATGAACGAAGATTTACAAATGCTGTGAGTGCCTGAATATTTCCAACTGGCAATTTATCAAACTCGAGACTTTGTACTTCAGTCAACTTGTGTAATTGCTCCGAATCAGGATTTTCCGGAAGTGAATTCTGTTTTCTGAATATATCCTGCCATTCCAGATCCAAGCTCGCCCACCAGGAATTAAGCTCTTCAGTTCTGTAAACAATTGTCAATCCGGGCTTTTGAATCAGAATTTCAGAAACTTCTTCCACAAATATTTGAGATCCGTTTACATTTAATTTTTTAAGATTTGGTAAAGTAAGCACATCCAAAATACTTGTTACCGGGCTGCCATCTAGGTCAATGAGTTCAAGAGAATCATTTTCTTTCAAAGGGGAAATGTCTTTAACATTTGAATTATGACCTATAATTTCGACCAAAGTTTTTACTTCACTCAACGGTAATAGTTCTTCAATCGGATTATCTGAAAAATTGATTTTCCTGATTTTTACGAAGCGGGTTACCGGAGTCAAGGTCTCCACTCCTGCCCCAGTCAAGTCTAGTTCCTCCAAACCAATGGTACTGGTAAGGATTTCCACGTTTGGCTGATCTCCGATAATTTTTGGGTTGGCCTTTCTCAGGCTTTCTTTCCAAGGCTCTGACAATCCTGTCCACCAGCTTTCAAGATCCTTCACATGATGTATCAAAAGAACTTTCGGATTACTTCTAATAAAGTTATCTGCTGCCTCCACAGAAACCTTGGTTTCGTCGGCTATTACTTTTTCCAGCGAAGGTTTTCCATCGAGAACAGTGATATCTGCCACTGGTGTAAGTCTGAGATCAACCACTTCCAAATTAATAAGACCCATGAGCGGAGTGAGGTCCTGAATATTTGTTTCTGATAGATTCAGAACTCTGAGAGATACCAACTTATCAAGAGCTGAAAAATTTATCAGGTAGTTTTTACTAAGGTTTAGATCCTGGAGCTTAATGAGGTCTTTGATATTTTCCGCATTGTTGAAACCGCTTCCCACCATGCTGAGTGACTTAAGGCTGTCAAATTCATTCAACACCGAAAAGCTCATAATAGGCGTTTCATCGGCTTTGAGAGAACGAACTGTTTTCAGGTTGACCAGCTCACTTATATCTTCAATTTTGGTATTTGAAATATCTAAGTGCTTTAATCGATCCGAGTACTTAATAAACTGAATGTCTGAAGTTGGGGTATTTGATACGTCTAAATGTTCCAAAAATGTCACATTTGAGATGGGTCCGAGCTTTGTGATTTGTGTGTTGCTGATATTGACATATTTCAGATTCCGAAGTGCTTCCAGCGGACTCAAATCCAATAAAGATTGACCTGAAATATCTAATGAATCAATTTCCACGAATTTGTATAATTCATTTAATGCTACAGAATCAGGATTAATCACTTCAAATCTTTGTGTAAAATATCCTTTCCAGGCTGGATCGAGGATTTTCCACCATTCCAGAAGTTCTTCATCCCTGCTCAGTTTGGTGGTGTACATGCTGGCTATCTTGAGATCTTCAGATTTCGGATCAAGATTTACTTCAACAAACCTTGGCTTTGTATTATTGATTTTCTCTTTATCATTTCCGGTAGCTTCTATTGTTCTATCCAGCGAAACCATAAAAAACACATCACCATTATCTTTTTGACCTGGTTTTATTTCACGGATCTTAAATTTGAAGACGATGTTTTTGTAAAAAAACTCAATGTCTTTGAGGTAAGCTGTCACAGCTTTGTTGGTCACAACCTTTCGATCCAGCAACAAATCGTCCTCAACCTGCACCTGGTCATCTCTGAAAATCTTAAGGTAACTCTCCCGGATCACCACATCTTTGTCTCTGGCGGATGTTTCGGATGAGCCAACTGTGTTGAGCAAAAACTCTAGAAAACGCACCTGATCTTCTACTTTGGTAGTGAATTCCTCGATTTCAGCTTTTGTATATCCTTTAATCGTCTGGCCGTTGGCAAGAAAAGAAAAGACCATTAAAACCAGACTTAAGAAGGTGACTTTACTCCTGATCATAAATATACTTTAGGATTGTATCCTTGTCTCCTATGTTGAGTTTGACAAGATTTGAAATTAACCAGCCCGTATTGAATCCGGGTCTGTTAAATTGGTTTACTTCAAAATACCAGCCATCTATTTGAAAAAAGTGAAACTTGACATCTTTTACTGTTTCGAACCGGATGTTATTTTGCTTCATTTCATATAGAAACAGTGTCAGGTAATCTGGCTTAAAACTAGTTTCTGTGAATGCTTCAGGCAAATTTGAATCCTGAAAAGCCCTTCGCAGATTCATAAAATCAAGTTCATGGCTGAGCGGATGGAGAAAATCTTTTTTCTCACCCACCGGTTTGTTAAATAAGTTTTTGAAGGGAGGAAAAACAACTTCATCTATCACCCATTCATACCCCATTCGCTCGGGTTGAAGCTTCAGAAGTAAAGTTGTGGATTCTCTTTTGCCTTTGAAAGTAAATTCAGCCTCAACCTCCGCTATCCAACCCTCTTGATGAAAGTTGATGTACTGCGGATAAACAGATGAAAGAACTGTTTTAATAAAATCTGCTTTCAACTCGCTGCTGATAGTCGAAGTTTGATTATCAAACAGGATCTGAATGAATCCCTTTCTTAACGGAATATTGTGGTAAAGCGAGTCTCCGGGGTAATATCTGATGGAGCCATCAACAGACTCCTCTGCATTAAATCGTCTAAAAAATTGATTGACTTGCTTTGTTGAAGCTGCAAATCTACCGTCATCTTTAATTGTCCCGGGGCTGCCAATGCCCTGCCCCGAGACAATTGAAATGCTTGCAATTAAAATCGCAAAAACTAGGTTGATTATTCTCATGCTGAGGTTTCAGTCACTCTCACGTCACCAAGCATGACGTCCCAAAATTCGATTGTTCTACCTGCAATTTGGGTTTGTTTTTTCTCAACGTAGATAGTGATGTCCTTTTTAGTAGTGTCTTTGTAATTCATACCTGTCTCGATGGATGTACCTTCGAATCTCTGGTAAACGGTAATTACACCTACATATCTTCCGTCAGGCTGTCTTTCAAGATCAGAGATGTACTGAATATCGTACCAGCTGATGTTGACACGGTCATAGTTCAATGCCATCAATCGTTCGAAGTAACGTCTTACCGCATAATATGCTATATCGTTGGAATTGATGCTAGAGACACCCATTTCAGCACCTGGAGCAAAAAGCTCTTCAGCTCTGTCCATTACACGGTTAGCTTCAGAAAACTGAGTTTCTTTACTTCCGATGATGCTGATATACTTACTCAAGTCTTTAACTTTTTCGAGTGCAAGTGAATCAATTGCTTGCTTTCTTGCAGGGCTAATATTATCTGACTGGGCCATAACGCTAACAGATGTCGCAAGGAACAAACCCAAGAAGAGGATCATTATATTTTTCATGAGGAATGGTTTTTTCAAATGGGAAATTATTTTCTTCTGAGTTCAAGTTCAGACACTTTACCATTGGCATCCAGACGGATATCGCTGATGAAGTTGAGGTTTTTCTTCGTGTCCTTCAGATAATCAAGGTACTTTTTGATGGTGGTTGGTTCATCATAATCCTTGATTCCATTTTCCTCATGGATTACTACCAAAATAGGAGTTTCTTGATTTGAAAACATTGCTAAAGTCTCCTGAATTGACTGGTTAGCCATATTGGCATTACCAGCTCCAGCAACTTTATTGAAATAATTTTCGAGTTTCTCAGCAGCTACTTCTTCTGCAGAAGTAACAGGCGCAGGAGCCGGGGTCGGAGCAACAACCGTTTCCACCGGAGCTGGCGTAGGGGTAGCTACTACTTTCTTTTTACTTTTGCATGCACCCATGGCGAGCAAAGCTACCAAGGCAATGATAAGAGATCGATTGACCGTAAATGAGGATAATTTTTCTTTCATTTTGTAAAGGATTAGGTTTTTAATGGTGATAATAGGGCTAAAAGAAGGATTAATCCTTCTCATATCAATTGTCCGCAAAGTAAATAAAAACAAACCACTTACCTGCAAAGGAAATACCAATTAGACCTTGATATGCATTAAAAAAAATTAAATTTTCAGGGGGGGATTTTATTGTTCGTTACTTGGAGAGTCAATTCTAATTTTTACAAACCAAAGAAAAGTACCGTTTTTCGAATTTCATAAGTTCTGTTCGAGCCCAGCTTTCATCTTATTATTGAATTAGAAACAATAAATTCCCCGAATGTGATGAAAATGCACTACTAAAAATCTAAAACATGTCAAAAATACCCGATATTGGGTATTTTTTATCAAGTTTTCAAGATCGAAATTTACCCTAGTTAAGTTTTAAAAGAGGCAGAGGCAGAAGCCGAAAGTAAAAGACCCAAGGATTCCTTGGGTCTTTTTATTGAACTCGGGCACAATCACCCAGCAGGTGATGAATCAGCTTTTGGGATTTTCCAGCAGCGTTTTTACAATATATTTTGCTTGAGCCTCAGGCGTACAATAGGTGTCGAAATAAGTTTTTCCCGCTTTTGCTACTTTTTGGTGATATTCGGGTTCATTCAATACTTTATCTAACACCCCCTGATACTCCTTTGAGCTTTTGATATAGTGAATTTCTTTACCATGTTCAGGCACTATTGGCAAATCAATCTTAAATGGAAATGAAAGAACAAAAGTGCTGCTATTCCAATTTTCGGCTAATCGCCAGCTTACCGCTCCCAAAACAGCCGGGTTGTTGAGAGATACGAGCGATTTCGCACTTAATTCGGAAAATTTTTTGGGAGGGTATTTTATCTGATTTAACTCAGCATCAAAACCGAAATTGTCCCCATCAGACCTTGGAATAAAACCTCCATGAAACTTTATCCCCGGATGAGATTTACAGGCCCTAATGAAATCCGCACGAATTTGATTTGCCCAAGGCTCTTTTTTCCAGGTGCTTCCTGAGAAAAATATGGTATTGGTATGCTTGTAACGATCCTTTTCCAACACGTATCCTGGACGGGATTGATAAACATAGAGTTCTCTTGCCAGATCTTTGGGCTTCAATAACCTGATCAAGTTAATGTGGAAAAGCTTAATATAAAGCGGAAGAATATTGACCGGAAAATGAGGAAATAAAGGACGAACCTTTTCCTGATCATAACTTGGATGATTCAGTAATTTATTTGTAGCAAAATACAGATCAACCTGATCATACAATTCCTGATTGACACCAATCGGATCGTGATTGTCTATCACCCCAAATTTCCCGTCCACTTTGAAGATCAGAAAACCCTTGTTATGATATTGATCAAATCGTCGATCTCTTTTAAAACTTAGCTTGTATTCTTTGCTGAGTCCTAACAGATAATAGGAAGAATAGAAAACAGGAATATTAAGTAATTGAATTTCTTTCATTTGTTGAATTCATGCTTTCTCAGCAAGAGGGACTTAAAAACCAGATAAAAAATTCCAATTCCAATCAAAAGAATTGAAGCCAGATAAGGGTTGGGGATACTTTTGGGGAAAATAAAGAAGGCAAAATTCACAGCTAGTTGAAGGATGGCATAAATCAAGGAGATAATCACGTGGTCTTTCTTATACTGATTGACCAATACCTGATATAAATGAGACCGATGCGGTTGAAGGACATTTTCTCGGTTTCGAAGTCTCTGGGCAATTGTCAAAAAAGCATCCATCCCATAAATCGCTAAAAACAGGATAATCGTCCAACTTCCCTCCACTAGATACCATTTTGTCAGGAAATAAATCATCAAATAAGCAAGGGAAATACTTCCGATATCTCCAGCAAACATGATGGCCTTTTTTCGAAGGTTAAAAAGTAAAAACACACAAATCGCAAGGACTTCATATCGAATGAGATTTAGGTCAAATAGCCCTGTGTATTGATTTACGGCCCATAAACTTCCAAGAAAAGTCAATCCATATAATCCGGTAATTCCATTGATACCATCCATGAAATTAATTGCATTGATGATGCCGAGTGCTATAAAATAAAAGATGGGCAGATAATACCAATCAATAGCCTGAAATACTCCCAAATCATGGAATGCCATAGATAGAGCTAAAAATTGAACCCCAAATCTGATTTTACTTGAAATAGTGTAGATATCATCTAGAAGACTTACAGCCGAAATCAAAACTATCCCCAATACCATCCAAGTATTGGAAAAATCAAATACAAACCACCACATTACAACCGCCGCAGGAAATAATATCCCTCCACCGCGGACGGTCACATGGGAATGTGAGGACCGGTGATTTGGTTGATCGACAATATTGAATCTTGTCGCCAATCGTCGATAGACGAGTGCGATGAGAAGTAATATCAGAAATACAATTATTCCGGATAAGATCATTCTGAATCAAACTGGGTCTTGTACCAATAAGAATTAAAAAACAGTTGCCGGATAAATGTGTAATTTTTCACCGGATCAGACTTGAATTCCTCTACTATTTTTTTCACTTCAATATATTTCAGCCAACCCATTTCAAAAAGCGGGCTTTCGTGCATCTTTTCGAGGTGATCCCTCAGTTGAGGATTATTTAGCATGTATTCCCCCCATGGAATTGCGAGTCCTATTTTTTCGTGATTTTGAATGTAATCCGGGAGCTTTTTCCCTATTGAGTTCATCGAAAGCCATTTGCCCTTACCTTTTGTGGAAAAATTCTCATCTCCCAAACTTTGAATCCCTGTCACCAGACGATAGTCAAGGAATGGCTCTCTGCACTCAATCGAGGCACCCATCGTCGTCCTGTCGTTTTTATCATTGAGAGAAACAAGATGAGTGTGATGCTCCAGGTAAAGCAATTGCCTGAGTTTATTTTTCGGATGGAATTTCTTAGCTTCTTCAAGCATTTGAATTCGGTATTCAGGCAATAAGTGAAGGTGATCAAGCCCCATCTTTTTAAAATCCCCCAAGTAAAACTCATTAGCATTACATAAAATCTGGAAGTCAGGATTTTTTACCATCAAGTACCTGCGCATTTTTCGAAGCCTCTCTTGCTTTAACCATTTCTCCGGGATATACCGGAGTAGTTGCAGCATTTCATAACGAAGGTCGTTTCCAAATACTTTATGCCTCACGTATCCAGCCATTACCTCATCCGCACCTTCACCAGTAAGTAAAACGGTTACTTTTTCTTTTGCTTTTTTCGAAAGCCCAAGCAGCAAACCGTCGGTAAAATGCATCAAAGGCTCATCGTTCACCCAAATTGATTCTTTCAAGAGATCAACAAGATTTTCACCTAAGAATTCATACCCATTGTACTCGACTCCGTATTCGGCAGATAGCTTTTGAGCGAGAACTGATTCATCTTTTGCAAAACCGGGAAATTTCAGATTCCAGGAACTCAATCCTGAATAATTCAAATGGTGCTGGGCATACAGAATACTGCTGCTATCAAGACCTCCGCTGAGCATGGTTCCTACCGGAACATCAGAAATCATCCTGAGCTTCACCCCGTCCAGGAAAGTTTCCTCGTACCATTCAAGTGGGTTTTTGATAGTTGGAAAAGCCGCAGCTTCTTCACCCAAATGGTACCAACGGACTGTTTTCTCTAAAATGACACCGTCTTTCCAAATCTGATAATGGCCAGGAAGAAACCTTTTAATTCCTTCAAAAATGGTATTTTCTCCGCTTACGTGCCTGTAGAAAAACAATTCATCTAGATGCTCTTCAGCGATTCTTTTATCCATACCGTAGGCAAAAAAAGCTTTGGGCTCAGAAGCAAAAGCCATTCCCTGTGGTGTATTTGCATAAAATAATGGTTTTACTCCGTACCTGTCCTTTACTAGGGTAAGCTGCCTTTTTTCCTTTTCCCAATAAGCAAATGAAAAGAATCCATTTAGTTTTGAAAGGACTTTCATTCCCTGCTCCATAAGCAAATAGAGCAGAACTTCAGTATCAGAAGTGGTGTGAAAACTATACCCTTTGGCCTTCAACTCTGGATAAAAGTCCTGATAATTGAAGATCTCTCCATTGAAGACTAAAACATATTTTCCGCAGGGTGAAATAAAAGGCTGATTCGCACCTTCACTTAAGTCAAGAATGGATAATCTTCTGTGTCCAAAAGCAATATCGTTTTCGATGTATTCTCCACCGGCATCAGGCCCTCTGTGAAACATAGAGTCACGCATCCTGATAAGCTGGTCTGCACTTGCCTGATGGTTATTTTTGTTCCAAAATCCTGCGATTCCGCACATGTTTATTTCTGGTTGACCAGCGTTTGATAGGTTTGATAAAAAGAGCTCATGTTATGTTTCAGATCGCAATTATGCTCAATAAAACCTCGATTTTCGATTATCTCCTTCGTGAAGGATTCCGAATTCATGAGGTATTTGGCAATTTCATTTGCCAGCAAATTCGGTTTTCCCACAGGAACTAACAGCCCATTTTCTCCATGCCTAATAAATGCCCTATTGGCAGGAAGATCTGTGACGATAGGAAAACATCCGCATGCCATAGCCTCAAATAAGGATGCCGAAACTCCTTCCGTTTCCGGTACAGCGATGTATATCTGAGCTTGCCCCAGATAATTTGGCAGCTCGTCATTAGGAATCCTTCCCAACCATCTGATTTGGTCCTGAAGGCCAAGATTAATTGTCTTCTCTTTCAAAGTTTCCTCCCTGATTCCTGTACCGATCATGATGCAGTTAAGAAGAATTCCCAGATTTTTAAGAATAAAAATTGCCTCAAGAACCTCTTCGTGACGATAAATATCAAAAAGACTTCGCGTGACGATGGCAGTATATTTCCTTTCTTCATTTTCTGGAAAAAAGGTGAATTTTACCAGGTTAATCCCTTTTGGAAGAACTCTAATTTTAGATGGAGCTGCTCCTGACTCAAGCATCGCATAAGTCATGACAAATCCCCAAGCATGGATTAGATCTGCTTTGGTGTAAATCGCACGTTGTAAAATTCTTTTATACCAGCCTGCAAAACCTACCTCAGGAAATGCATCTGTGATTCCTTGCTGAGCAACTACTCTTATTTTTGAATTGACGAGCAGGCTTAAAAATCCATAGCTCGTTGCTCTCTCAGCCAATGTGATATCATACGTTTCTTTGCTGAAATACAAATTGAGCAGAAAACTAGCTGCCTGCACTATTCTTGAAATCCGGCTCCCTGTTTGAGGAAGTTCTTTAGTCTGAATTTTGACCCCGGATACGCTTTCTATCCCTTTTATCCAAGTTTGGGCGTCAGCGCGATACGTTTCACCTAGAAATAGAATCTTCAATACTTATATTTTAAAATTTCCAATTACTGGACGTGGATTCCAACCAAGTTCTTGTCTGGCTTTTCTATCCGAAAAGGTTAAGGACTGATTCAATTTAGCAAGCCGGTAGGTATTGAGCGGAAACCTGGGAATCCGGTCTCCAATTTTAGCTACTAGCCTGAAGGGCCCTAAAGGAAGCGATTTTACTTTTTTTCCAGATTGGAAAGAAAAATAACTATCCAATTCGGCAAGAGAAGGATCAGTACCATCCGTAAGATTATAAGTCCCAAAATGCCCTAACCAACCCGGAATTGAATTTGCAATGTCCTCTGCCAATACCATTGATTTTTTTGCTTCGCCATTTCCTAATCTGAAATAGTAACCTAATTTAATGGCTTTCAGGATTGCACCAAGATTGCCTGGAGGATTTTTTCCAACCACCAATGGAATTCTGATAATGAGAACGTTAACTCCATGTTGATCACCCCAAAATTTAACTAATTCCTCACCTTTGATTTTACTCAAAGCATAAGGAGTATTTCCTAAGAGTGGAGCATTCTCATCTATTTGGTTTCCTTCTTCCAATCCATAAACTGCTACGGTACTTATAAAGATCAAAGACTTAGGCAGGGTTTTTATTCCTTTCAATAAATTGGCAGTTCCTATTTCATTTACTCTGAAAAATTCTTCTTTTTCCTCCGGAGTTTTTGGAATCACATGAGCTTTGCCTGCAGCATGAATAATCATATCGACTTCAGGAAGTAAAGGGATTTCAATTGAAAGATCAGACTGAATCTGATTCGTGGAAGTTCTGCCAAGTGAAAAAATCTCGTGTTCAGATTCAAGAGTTTTTCGAATAGTTTTACCCAAGAATCCGGAACCACCGGTCAGAAGAATTCTCATGAAATCGCTTTAATAATAGCATTAAGCATTCGGTTAGCTAGGAAATCTTTATCAAACTGAGAGGATGCGATAATACTTGCTTTCTTCCCCATTTCCTTCAATTTCTCAGGCTGCTTATCTAGTTCCATCAGTTTTTCAGCCAATTCTTCCGCGTCGTTTGGATCAAGGGTGTAGCCAACCTGATGTTTGATCAGAAAGTCCTTCATCCAGCCTTGAGTGTTTTGCACTACCGGAACTCCTGCAGCTAATGATTCAAAAAATTTATTAGGCGACGAAGTGTCCAATACAGGAGTTCCTCTTAACGGAACCAGAGAAACCATTGCACTTTGGATCAATCCAACAAGTTTCTCTTTTGGCATCAAACCCCAAACAACAATTGTTTCAAGCTGATGGATTTGAATTTCATTTTCAATCAATTCCCTTTGCTGACCTTCCCCTACCAAAAGTATTTTGAGGTCAGTTCTTCCTTTCTTTTGAAGTACTTTTGCAGCCTCCAATAACCAAAGTGAATTGTTTACCTGACCGATGTTTCCAGTATATATCGCATACTTCTTAGCTTGAATAATTCCACGGCCTTCGAGAGGTTTCAGAGTTGAAAACAAGGGGATATTTGCCGCGTTGGTCACATCAATCACGTTGACATTGGGAAATCTCCGCTCGATATTTTCCTTCATCCCTATGGATAAAGCCACCACAAGTGAGGATGCTTTATAACACCTGCTCTCCAATGCATAAGCTACTTTCTGCAGGGTTTTATTTTGAATTAACCCCAGTTCTATTGCCCCTTCCGGCCAAAGGTCTCTTGCTTCAAAAACTAACTTTCGACCTCTTAAATACTTCGCAATAAGACCTGGAATACCAACAGTTATCGGTCCTGATGAAGAGATTACTACATCTGCTTTGGCAGTCAAAGCATACCATACCGAGCATACTGCGTAAGTTAAGAAGGTAAATATCCGTTTCAAAAATGGTTGTTTGTTATCAATCCTTACATTGATAACAGTCACATCCACTCCTTCAAAATTCTGGTGCTCGATAAATTTACTAGCCTTCAAATCCGATTTGGAGTAAATAGAAGTGACTACCTGAACTTCGTGACCCTGCTTTACCCATTCCTGAGCGAATTCATGGACTCTGGTTCCCCATGATCCTTTTGGGGTAGAATAATATTGATAGAAATAAAGAATTTTCACTTGTAAATCTTAATCAATGAATCTAACCGGACCCGGTGCATTTTTTATATGAAGTTTTCCATTATCTGTAAAAAAAGTCAAATCCATCAATTTTCGGTGATAAACAGTCAATTCGTTTACAGTTGGGTTCCAGATTTTTTCAAAGCTAATTAACTCACCGAGGTACCTTAAATTTTGCTCCGGTCCTGGATTTAAACTTCCAGTTTCATCGAGAAAAAATCTTCCTGGATGATTTTTTCCCAAGAAAGCAAAATAGGTATGTGCGATCATCAAGCCTGATTCCCGGCATAATTTATCAATTGAAATCCTGCTAAAAACAGTTTCCAAATCTTTTACTGAGATCGTTTGAAATGAATAAATATTGGAATTGATCTGATTGACTGCCTTGAAAATGACTGGAGAAAACCTATTGAAAGAGAATGGTTTCGCTATTTCAAAGATATTTTTCCGCCAAATTTCCGGATCCAGAGAATAGAAAATTGTTCTTGTCAGATTTATCAAAAAATCAGTGAATTTAATCGGGTTGCCGCTTCCTCTGTTTGCATATCCACTTAAGTTTTTAATTGAATTGTTAAGGGACTCGGAAGTTCCGTAAGCAAGCCAGGTTTTAAGATCCCTGCTTTTATCCAAAGGGAGATTATTTTTAAAATGGTGATTTGCACATTTATTGATTGCCTCTATACTTGATGTGCCTGGAATTAATTGATTATTAGACAATGCATTAGCTTCAACGATATCTATATAATTCCAAATCAGATCAATTCCTTTTTCTTCCATTTTCCTAAACCAGACTTGGGATTCAGTAGTTGGAATTTTGGTAAAATTGTATTCTAAAAAACCATGATCTATATAGGTGCTTACCTTATTAAATCCGACTGGTGAAGAAAGGTTTCTAAATTCCTCCCAACTGTTTTTCCCGAAGGAGCGGCTTAATCCGTGATATGCCAACTCATGCCCATCATTTTCCCATAAACGATATTCCTCTTGCATGCCTTCCTGATCCATTGCAGTAAAGTCTCCCCGATGACTATATGTATAAGTGAAAAAACCCTTGGTTATTCGGATTCCTGCACTTTTAAGAAATTTCCTTTGTGTTTTCAAAAGTTGAGATTCATCGAAGTCACAATGGTCCGTGAAGGTTACCGTTGGGACAAACCCAATTGGAGTTCTTGCAAATTCAGGAACAGGTCCTATACCAAAGTAAAATCCCAATTCTATTTCCTGATCTTTTTCGAGTTCGCTTTCAGTTATCCACTCTCTGATATCGTTTGAATTAAATTTAAAAGTAGGGTTCAGATCCGGATGTACTAAGAACCATCTTAATTTGCTGCTATTGCTATCCCATTCCCAACAACCCATCGTTCTAGTTCCAACCAAATATTGGCCATTTCCAAACTTAAGAATTTTTGAACTATGGTAATTCGAAGAAAGAAATGGCGTTTCAATTTTCTGCCAGGAATAATCACTTCCTCTCCAAAACTCAGGCAATTCATTTAGCTCGATTTCTGCAACCAGGTATTCGAGCTTTTGGTTTTTTGTAAAGATTAAAGAAACATCAAGTGTGCAATCACTATTAAAAATTTCTTGGCGCAGAAAATCATCGGGGAAAATTTTTTTACCTTCTTTTCCGGCAACAATAGTTATTTTTTTAATCAATTATATATGATTTTTTTCTGGAGAAAAACAGGTCCGATTCTCAGACACTTTAATCTACCAATTAGCTGAAGCCCTGCTTTTTCAATACCTCTAATACTAGGGATATTTTCTGGACTTACCAGCATATAAACGTTGTTTTTAGGGATAAATTGTTTCAATACACGTCTTATTACGGTCGGATAAATTCCTTTTCCACGATATTTATTATTGGTATAACAATCACCAATAAGAATCATAGGTCCCTTAAACCCAAAGGCATTTAAGAGTGTGCTTTTATAAAAAATTTTGCTTTTATGTACTAGGATTCCGCTTTCAATGATCTTAAAGGAAGATTCTTTTTCATCAAAAAACCAGGTTGTTCTAAGGGATGAATATCATGAAATTCCTGAAAAGAATTTCTATCCAGACCGGAAAGCAACGAGTCTACTTTGTAAGGTCTGATTTTTTTGAGAATTTTCATCATCTCTCAAATTGGTTTGTAGTTGTTTTCAATTAATTGGAACTTACCTGATTTTGCCTTTGGCATGACCGACAACTTTTCAAAGGAAAAATTCATTTCTTGGCCAAATATATTCTCAAATGCCTCAATAATTTCAGTCTCCCGAACATCCAGCTTATTTTTTGGAGAAACATATTGAAATAAAAACTTATCCTGATCGGATTGAATTACTTTGAACTGATCTATTTCAGAAAACTGCTTCATAATCCTCACTACCGATTGCACTGTAATGTATTTTCCCGAATTAGTCAATAAAAACTCAGTTTGTCGACCTATAATTTCTTCCAAAACCGGTAACTCTAAACCGCAAGAGCATTTTTCAGAACTGCCTTTCACTGCCAAATCTCCAACTTCATATCGAATCAAAGGTGTAGTGAAATTATCCAAACCAGTAAGTACAACTCTCCCTATTTCCCCTTGCTTTACCTCTTGATCTAAATCATTTAAAATCTCTACAAATACATGGGGTGTCATAATATGATACTTTCCTTGGGTACACTGACTGGCAATCAGAAATCCTTCAGAAGCTCCATAAGTATCGAACACTTTGCATGAAAAAGCCTTTTCTATTGACTCCCTGAATTGAGGCAGAAGCTTTTCCCCTATTGAGATTACGGATTTGAATTTAACATCATTTATATCATGCTCCAATGCAATCTTCGCAAAGAGGAACAAACTTGATGCATAGGCTACAAAATGGTCTTTTGGGTGTTTTTGAAGTAGCTCAAGCTCATTTAAAATTTGCGATTCCTCGTGACTCATTGCATCAATATATCGGGTATTGAGCAGTTTATCTTTAATTGATTTTTCTAGGGTTCGATTCATATTCACCCCTGTTTGTAACAAGGAATTTCCAAAACTATATCCAGCCCATTCCCACCAGATTACCTGAAGGGCTCTGTTGTTTGATAATTCATTTTTATCAAAATATACTTTGGAGGGCGGTCCTGTGGATCCTGAAGACATCACAGCCACCAGGTTTTTATCAATTGGTTTGGTGATAAAAAACTCTAAATTATCTCTGAAACTTCTCTTCCCCAATACAGGGAAAGATTTAAGCCATGCAATGGGATCACTCTTTTTTTCGATATTTTGAAGCGTATAATAGGGAGAGTTTGCATTTGCATAAACCAACATGGTATTTAGCTTTTCTCGTTGGATTATCTCAAGTTCTGTTCGATTTTTAGAGAATATTTTCCTCCAGTGCTTCAGCTTGGATATAAAATTACTTCCAAGAATAATGTCCCCAAGGGGCAATATCAGATTTTCAAGAATGTTTTTCTTTAGATTCAATTTTGATTCAAAAAGGTCGGTGAAAATTTGGGTGTCAAGCCATGCAGTTTTAATTCAAAGGTGAAATTTCCTCCGATTTTATAGTTTGGAAAAGTGGCTTTGATCTTAATTTTAAAGTTGGTTTGCCAGAAAGGGTATTGTTTTGTTTTGGCATTTTGATAAGCAATAAACTCAAACCAATTAACGCAGGGGTCACGAACGTTCGCATAGCAGCGTGGAATGAAGTGTAAACGGCTAAAATATAAAGGGAAATGAGGACACCCTTTATCAAGGGATTTGGATGAGACTTAAACAATTTTATTCCAAGTACACAAAGAGTCAGGAAATAGATTAAACCAAATAAGCCGTGCTCGGCCAATAATCTACTGAGTTCGACGTGGGCTATAGTCTCTTCAAAAGTTGACCTTAAAAATCTAGAAGCACCCGCTCCTACCCCAAAAATAAAATGGTCAAGCCAAAGCTCGACATCTCCAAAAAAGATATCTAAACGACCAGTTGTGACTGTGTATAATGTCTTTTCTTTGGATCCTTCTAAAGTACCAATGGTCTCACCACTATATCTCAGACTTAGTAGCCCATTTGTAAGTTGATCTACCGCAACGTAAGCTAAAATAGCTACTAAAATTATAGGAATTACGAATTTCCCGATTTTTGGAAGTTGGAATTTTCTTATCTCCCTCGAGGAGGCAAGTCGGAGGAATAACAAAATAACTATTATTCCAAGCATCGCGCCGATCATTCCTCCCCTTGAAAAAGTCAATAAACCTTGAAAAGATACTGCAAATAAAACAATCGCATCAATCAAACGATAACCTGAAAACTTCCACTTGTTTATCAATAAAATAAAAACTAACATGGCCGCTAATCCAAAAAGAGTAGACACCTGATTAGATCCAAATCCTCCGCTCAAGTCAACATTAGCTCCAAGGACGAACTCAACTTCGGAAAAATCCGGGGATTTTATAAAAGTAAAACTTAATACCCCCAAAATTGGGTAAACCATCAAGCGAAGTATATTCGATAGTTGGCTGGTGGTGATTGGTTGCCTGAAAAAGAAAATGGCTGCCAGAGCGACGTTAATGGGGCCCATCAAATTAAAAATGATGTCGGAAGTTTGAACCTGACCTGAGAGGTCAAAGAATAAGGAGGGAGCAATACAGATCAACATCACCCAACCGTGCTTACCAAAAGTTTTGTGCCGTAATATTCCGTAAACCATCCCGGCAGCAAACAAATATTTCCCCAGTTCATAGGGTATGATGGGGGAGGTTTTTGCCATTCGGGAAAGCAACTCAAATGAGACCAGATATAAAATCAAGGCGATCAATATGTAGGGTGAATTGCCTTTCCTCAATAGAAGTAAGGTAGAAGAAACAATAACCAGATAAAACCAGGCTATCAAAGGTATAGGTGAAACCGTAGCCGATAAGCCTAATCCAATGTGGATCAAAATCCATATTATAGGATACTTATTGAGTAATAAATATTTAATCAAATTGTTTCGATTTATTTAGGGTGCAATCAGTTTATGAAGAATACTCTCATAGCCTAAAATGAATTGTTGTTCACCGTAATTCGCTTTTACACGCAAATTAAATTCTCTTCCTATTTCGATCCCTTTGTCAGGATTTACAATCAATTCCTGCATCGCATTAGCATAACTAGTAAAGTCTGATGGATCAATTAAAAAACCAAATTCGCCATTACCTAGTACTTCTGGGCATTGGCCTACTTTTGTTGAGATGACAGGCAATGCAGAGAGCCCATATTCCAAAAGTGCTACAGGCAAACCCTCCCTATCCGAAGCAACCAAACCTGCCTGAACTTCTGAAAGCAATCCGGCAACATCTGATACGGCATTTTCGACGGAGACAAATCTACCCAAATCAGAATTCTCTATTTCTTTTTCAACCCTATTTTTCCATAGCTTGTCCACAGCCTGACCCACCATTCTGACTTTAAATATACTCCCTCTCTGCATAAGGATCTTAATTGCTTTAAGCAGATTAAGTTGCCCTTTTTCGCTCCTGAAGTTCGCTAGGTGAAGAAATGTGAAAACTTCCGGTTTAGATTTTTCCTGAACTTTTAGATGTGGGAAATTTGGTAGGAATTGAATGGAATTGGTTGTTTTTAATCGATTTCTAATCCAATAATCTCTTGTAGATTCATTGGCAGTAATAATGAAATCGATCAGCCAAGAAAAATAATTAAGTTCTTTTCTAGGATTTTTTTTGATAACATCTTCAGAAATACCCAAGTGATCGTGCCAAACAATTTTGATATTCCTGCGAAAGATTTTGATCCCTGCTGCCCAATAAACAGAAGTCCCATGTGCATGAATTACCTGAGGTTTGAAATCGTCAATAAGGCTTAAAAGTTTTCTGAAAGCCTTCTGATCAACGGTCTTTTTCTTCCCTAGAAGCCTTACCGAATCCTGATTTTCAACCAGTTTACCTAAATCTCCCTGATTTCTGCTCACTACTAAAAGATTTTCAATACCTCTAGCTTCAAATGAATTGGCAAGATTGACAGCCATTCTCTCTGCACCTCCTGGATCAAGCGTATCAATCAATTGAAGGATTTTAATTCCTTTCAAACTCATCTGTTGAAAAGGACTGAGTGAATTTCTTTTTCAAATTTTTCCAATGTAAATTCTCTAGACCAGTTTGCTGCTTTATCAGTTTTAGCCTGATAGACTCTTGGATTTTGAATCAAAAATTCAATTTTTCCAGTTATTTCATTTACATCTGCACCTACCAATTCTCCCCTTTCTCCTTTGCCCAGCATCTGAGGCACACAGGACACTGCTGTCGTGACAGGTAAGCATCCCCAAAACATCGCCTCTGCAACAACCTTGGGCCAGCCTTCACTTTGGGAAATGAAAATTAAAAAGTGCGCTTGTTGAAAGGCAGCTTTTAGTCGATCTGAAGGAACATTTCCGTGAAGCTTAATTGACTTTTCCAACCCATTTTCTCTGGTAAACTTCTCAAGCGAATTCCTTTCTGGTCCTTCTCCAAAAAAATCCAATCTTGCATTTATCCCTTTCCTTATCAATTCCTGACAGACTTTTGCGGAAATCATTGGCTGCTTTCCGGAATTCAACCCTCCTGCAAAAATCAGTTTGAACTCATCCCCCTTTCCTACTAATCTGGGTACAAGTGGTTCAATTTCTTTTTCTGAATACGATGCGGTGAAAAAAGGTCTGACATTTTCAGACTCATTTTCCCAGTCACCATAGACAAGGATCTGCATTTTTTTACTAAGTCTAGGATTGCTCAGAATGGTCTGTTGTAATCGGTAACTCAAAGGCTGACCGCTCAATCGATCCCAGTTACCGGCGTATTTGGCTGATTTGATTTTATTGGGAAAAAATATTTGAACCATCGCACCAAGCAAGCCCATATTTCCGGGACAGCGTAAATGAATATGGTCTGCAGCCCGCATTGCATTCCAAGTTCTGACCCATAGAATCGGAAATTTTGCGAGAGTTTTGAGAATTTCTAGAGAAGTAAGAATGCTAAAACCCGGTACAGATACCAATGTCAGATTTGCATGATGATAGGGCAAATCAATTGGGTCAGGGCTTTCGTTTGGATTAAAAGGCGCCAAAATTGTGACCTTATTTACCTGTCTGAACCAAATGTTCATTTCCCTTACATAAGGTCCATAGGCAAAATACTTCCCTTCCTGTAGCTTATGAGACACGTGTCCCATCACTAAAAAATGCATCAGGATTTTAGGATTTTTTGAAAAAATTCAAGATTTTTTTTTGTGATTAATTCAGGTTCAAACTTACTATAAACCTTGGCCCTTGCCGCCTCACCTATTTTTGGCAAATCTTCTCTTTTGTCAAGAGCTTCTATAATCAATCGCGCAATATCTTCCGGTTTATGCGGGTCGCAAAGCCAACCATTAATTCCGTGATCGATCGTTTCTGGTCCAGGTCCAGTCTTTGAAAAAATAACAGGCTTCCCCATAGCCATTGCCTCAGGAGCTACAAGACCCTGAGTTTCCATGTGAGATGGAAACACACAAATTTCGCCCTGCTCATAAAATCTTGGTAAATCATCATGTGAGACGGGCCCATGGAAAGTAACTTTTTCCATGATTTCAGACGAGAAGGTCTCCTTTAGAAAACTCACGTAAGATTTGCCATCCTGAAATAGCCAATCTCTTCCATACACTTCCAGATGAAGTTCAGGATATTCTTTGGACGCAATTGGTAATGCTGCAATCAATTGTCTGATTCCTTTTTTCTCACAAGTAGTACCAGCGAAAACCAATCTTCCCTTATCTGTTTTGGACAAGTCAGCTTTGTAAAATTTATCCAGTGGGACAGGGTAATTGATTATCTCTACTGGTTTGCCGTTATAGGAAAGCAGTTTTTCCGTATGGCTTTTTACATATTCTGATACCGCAATAAAACCATCAGCTTTGGAAAAGGATCGTTTTTCCTGAAATCCCTTCCAGCGATCTATTTTCCTGCTTTCGCCTTCGGCAAAGAAGTGGTGACCACCATGAAGGCGAATTATATATTTGATAGTCTGATCTTTTTTCAAAAAAGCAAAATTCAATTCAGAACCTTCAACAATGTCTATAGGTGTCTTTTGGTGAACCTCACATATAATTTTTTCAATTTCTCTATAATTTCTCCACCAGTTAAAAAATTTCAGGTTGCTTCGAGGAACGGAATATAGTGTTACGCCATCCAGATTTTCTACAGAAAACGCCCCTTTGTAGATAATTGATATCACCGTCACCTGATGTCCGCCACGAATTAACTGACCTGTAAAAGTGCTGAGAAAGGTTCCTATTCCGCCATAAATGGCTCCCTTTCGCGGAAATTCCTGAGATAAAAAACAGATGTGCATTTAGTCGACAGAAGCCGGAGTTTTTGAAAATGAATTTATGAATTCGGCAATTTTGGAGGCAGAAGAAAGTCCATCAGACTCTCCAACAATCAGGGACAACCATTTCTTTCGGTCCTTTGCTACTATGTCAGGGCTAGAAATGATTTGCTTTACCACAGGCAAAATCTCCTCCTGAGAATTAGCCCAGCATACGGCATCCAAATCATCCATCGATCGGAAGTGCTGAAACCGGTAGATGTCTTTTGTAGTCCATATCTGACCTTGCTGATGATCATAATTCAAATAAAGTCCGGGGCTATCAAACCAACTGAAATCCAACGCCATTGTGGAACCTATATTAATAACTGTAGCGCAATGGAAACTCAGGTTTACCAAATGCGCCACATCTTCGGGAAGCGGATAAAAATCTTGCCAGAACTTTCCTTTATGCCAGAATGGGTTTAAATGAACTATCTCTGGAAAATCTTTTAAAACCTCTGAATATCTTTCTACAGTCTCGACAGGAACCTGTCTGAAAATTAGCTGGATATCTTTCTCGGACTTGAGAGCATCAGCTACATCTCTAAGGTATTTAGCATCGTGAGGGGAGGTTGCAATATCACATCCTGAAAAACAAACCCAATTCTTGGAGGAGTCCAACCCAAACCTCTGAGAAAATTCTTCTCTTGTCTGGATATTCTCCTGATTCCTGTAAAAATCAAACTGTGGCGTACCGGTTATAATTATCTGATTTTCGGCAATTTCTGGGTAATAAAATCTGATCTCTTTTTTCATAAAGGAAGACCAAACCGCATAGAAATCTGAGCGTAATGGAAGTCGGGCTTTAGGAAGATTATCCCATGAGAAAATGGATGTCATTGTTTTTATTCCCAAATCCTGAGCTGCAGCCATTGCAAAAGCTGCTCCGGGAAACCTTTGATGTGTGCAAAACAGAAAATCCGGATTCATCTCCTTCAACTCAGTAAAATAGTATTTGTAAGCCTGCGTTTTTCTCAACCTTGAAAAGTAGAGTTTTTCAGTTGCCTGAATTTCATCGTAGTTACTGATTTGTCTTCCTAAAAATTCAGAAATACCAACCAGGATTCTGCGCTTAAATGGCCCCTTTTTTTGGTGCCAATTCAGCATCAAAGTGGGGTTGTTTGTAATTCTAACATTATGACGCAGCCTGCCATAAGTACTGCTTTCTCTCAGAATCTGAACAGGAATATCTTCCGGAAAAGATTTCAACTCCCTTTGCTGTGGCAGAAATTCATTGATTTTTGCTGCCATTGAAACGACCTCCTGAGCTAAACCATGCCAGATTAATACTTCTTGCCCATCTTCGTGAAGTAACTTCAAAAGATCAGAATAGAGATAATTTCGAATCCCTACTCCGTCCGGAATTAATAAACAGACTTTGCTCATTTTAGTATTTCTGCTGCATTGATCCATTGCCAGATATAGAAACTATTGTCTCTATCTCCTTTGAGATACTTGTCCCAATGTCTCAAAACAGTATTTTTTTCAAACCAATTACTTTCTGAGGCGATCCAGCCAATCCGGTCTCCCGCCCAATCTTTCAATTCTTCTCCCAGCCACTCTCTTTGAGGTGTCTGAAGAGGTCTCTTTGGAGCGAGGGTTATCTTATCTCCCAGATATTTCCCTGCTATTTTTCGAAGTAACCATTTCTGAATCCCGTCTTTGACTTTGAATTCTCTTGGTCGTGAGAAAACATACTCAACCAATCGATAATCTAAAAACGGTTCCCTCAGCTCAGTGCTATAAGCCATGCTCATTCTATCATTAAAGCGCAAAGCTCTTGGGATTTTAGTATAGAATAAGTCTCTGTATTGCAGATTCAGCAAATTTTCTTCAAAAGGTAACGGAAATGGAGTCTGTTGATCAAGGTTTAGAAAATCCTGAGTGAGAGCATCCGGCTTAACAGGTGATGATTTTACACCCTGCACCAGAGAATCCCCTGGTTTGAAATAATAATCATATCCCGCCCATGCCTCATCCGATCCCTGACCATCCAACAAAACCAGAATTCCTTTTGCACGGGCAGCTTCAAATACTTTCCCATAAGCTAGAGTCGGAATTCCTCCAAAAGGCTCAGCCTGAAGTTTCGATATTCTTGAAGTCAACTCGGGTATTTCTTCCGGTTTTATCAAGCAGGTATTTAAAGCATAGGGCGTGTTTCGGATCATTGCCTCTACCCATGGCAACTCATCATACCTATCATCACCGGTGTAAAATGTAAATGCCTCGATTGCTGAGTTGTCAGGAAATGCCTCTGAAACCAATGCCAGCAATGTACTCGAATCAAGTCCTCCACTAAGATTAAACCCAACTGGAACATCAGCCCTGAATCTAAGCCTAACTGAATCTTTCAAAAGATCGGTAATGTATTCCTCTTCGTCAGGTCGAGAGAAACCAAAATGTCCCTTTACCTGACTAACAAAATCATACCATGGCTTGATGCTTAATTTTCCATTCTTCCAGATAAGTTGATTTCCTCCCGGAAGCTGATGGATATTTTCCCAAAAAGTTTCTTCAGGTTGGCCATAGGTGCCTTTAGCGAAAAAACCGGCCCAAACAGATTCCCGAGGTATCTTTGGGATACCCCCTGCAAAAAGAGTCGGGATTTCAGACGAAAAATAAAAGTTGGAATATTGGAGGCTGTAATAAAATGGTTTAACACCAAATCGGTCTCTTGCAGCGAAAAGGGATTTTTCTTTCTGATCCCAGATTGCAAAAGAAAACATTCCATTAAATCGGTCGAGGCAGTTTTCGCCCCAGCGAATAAAAGCCTGCAGCAAAACTTCTGTATCGGATTGGGTTTTGAAATCAACCGATCCCCGGAGCTCATTTCTTATTTCCAGGTAATTGTAGATTTCTCCATTGAATATCAGATGATATCGGCCATCTTCTGATTGAAATGGCTGATTTGCAGCATCTGAAAGGTCCAAAATAGAAAGTCTATTGTGGCCAAGAGCAATTTCTCCTTCTTTAATCCAGGTTCCGGTAAAATCCGGCCCGCGGTGCTTTTGAACGCCTAGCATTGATTCAAGCACCTGAGTTTGAGCATTAGACCCTATGATACCCACTATTCCACACATAATTAGATCATCGGATAAAATTTCTTCACCAATTCCTCAGCTTTGAACCAGTCATCCATGGTATCCAGGTTCACATATCGATCTTGGTCACCGAGGAGATATGCAAGTTTTTTACCGTAAAGACTGTTTTCATTTAATATAATTTCAGTCTTGGTGAGGTAGATAGCACCATCTCTGAAATAGGCAGGCGGCAGATCTTGTCTTCTTGTGATAATTTTCTCTTCACCTGTTGCAATTTGGAGGTTTCCGTCGGCTCCGGGTTCAAAAACCCAATGCGGATTAAATTCATGAGGGACAGGAAGTACGGAAATAAGGGCATCTGAACCTGATTCTTGTAAGCGTCTAATCGCTTCATCTACCATTCCAAACCTTCGAAATGGGTTGGTAACCTGAAGGAGACAAACGGCATCATATTCTTCCCCGATGGATTTTAAATATTGCAGGGCATGTATGATGACAGGCAAAGTTGCAGATTGGTCAGATGCTAAATTGGAAGGTCGGGAGAAAGGGACATCAAGGCCGAGTTGACGGGAAACTTTAATAATTGCCGGATCATCGGAACTTAAAATAGTTCTGGAAAGAAGTTTGCTTTCCTTCACTGAATCGAACGTGTAAGCGATCAAAGGTTTGCCCTGAAGGTATTTGATATTTTTCCCAGGAATACCTTTTGATCCGCCCCGGGCCGGAATTATTCCCAAGACTTTTAATTTTTTTTCCAAATCCAAATCGTCAATTCAGGAATTCTTCCTGAATACATATCTGTTTTCACCCGCTCCAAATTTTTCTTTGGCATAGGGAACACCTTGGTAAATAGATTCAATTCTGTCAAAATCAGTTCCTCTGGTTAATCGTCTGATTTCAACAGCACCATATTTTTCCAATTCTGAAAAAAGATGTTCTGGTGCGATTCGAGTATTGATCGGAACCATCACATGATCCAGCATATAAAAAACTCTGTTTGATGGAACTCCCAAACCTTTCATGACCTGCTGAGCAAAAGGTTTCGGTACGTTTCGCAGGATCGCTCTCAATATTTCGATTTTATCCCAGAAGATTCCTCCCGGTTTTTCAATCAGATATTGCCATCCCCACGCTCCCGGTTTCATGACCCGTAATTGTTCGCTGATGCCTTTTTTCCAATCCTCAGTATGGTGCAACACGCCGTTGCTGTATAAGATGTCAAAAGTTTCATCTTCAAATGGCATCTCTAATACCGAACCCTGGATAAACTCAATATTGTCTAGTCCAGCACTTTCCACTCGGAGTCTTGCATCATTCAATCCTAGTTCAGAAAAATCCAGCCCTGTACAATGGCCTGTACCCATGAGCTTCCAGGCTGTTGTATACCTTCCTCCTCCACAGCCCTGATCAAGTAATCGGGATTTTGAAATATCTCCAAGGTTTACTCCATTTCTTTCAAGTCTATCCTGGAGAAGTTTTTTTGCCTCTTCAAAGTAACTTCTAGCATCAAATGCCTTAAAAAGAGTCCCATAATGTTGGCCAGTGTGTTGTTTGATTTCCTTCCCGAATTGATCTTCCGGAGTACTTTCAAAAGCTCTTTCCAGTAGCCAGGAGAAATTACCTGCTGAAACCAATTTTTCTACCCTATCCTTCAATTCATGGAGAACCTGAGAAAACCAAGCAATGGGATCTGAATTTGATTTTACATTTTTTTCAAAGTGATGGAAGAGAAATGGAACAGTCATTATTCTGAGAAAGTCAATTTCCTGATTGTGGGGAAGGCTTTCAAAAAACTCAATAAGGACTTTTGGAGAATCACCATAAGTACCTTCTTCCAAGCAATCTACTATCTCGTTCAGGCTTTTAGCCAGACGCAAATCAAAATTATCTCTTACCATTTAGGTTTAATAAGTTATTGTTTTATGAAATTTCAAAGGAAGATCTGCAAGAAGTCCAGCAATCTTCTCTCCTGCATCTCCTCCCCCATAAGTGTCGGAGGAGATTGATTTACCGATATTTTCATGATGCCTAATTGCATTCAAAATCAACTCCCTGTTGTAACCGACATCCACGACATTTTTACCTCTTTCACGGGCGTTCTGTCTGCTTCCTATATTGACCACCGGAACACCCAAAAACGCACATTCTCTGATTCCAACGCTGCTATTACCTATCAGGCCTTTGCTATTGATAAGCAGCCTAAGAAAATCTTCAGGCTCCATGTTTTTGAAAAAATGAAAGTTATGTAAGGATTGTTTTTCTCTGAAAGATCGAATACCAGTGCTCGTACTATCAGCTCCTGCATCAACATTTGGCCAAAACCAAAGTATAGGTTGGTTGAGCTGATGAGCAGCATGGAGAGTCTCTTCTATTTGGATTCTTGCATCGTGAACTTCAGTAGTTACTGGATGTTGCATCACTATCCAATACCCATTTTCAAGGCTTGGAGCGGCACCCACGCCTCCATACTTTTTGTAAATATCAAAATCAAATGCGGGGCTTTCAGAAACTTGAGCAGCAAGATCTATACTTGGACAACCGGTATTGAAAACTGAATCAGCGCTTTCACCTAATCTGATAACCCGATCATAGGCTCCCTGAGAAGCTACAAAATGGTAATCTGAAAGTTTGGTGATAGAGTGACGAACTTTCTCATCTATATTTCCGGTCACTTCACCACCTTGAACATGTGCGAGAGGAATGTTCATGTAGCTTGCCGAAATAGCAGTTGACATTGTCTCAAATCGATCCGCCACAGTCACAACAATATCCGGAGAGAGATTATCAAATACAGTCGAAAGCTCCAAGATCCCAATTCCGGTAGTTTTTGCAGCTGCAGTAAGATTTTCGCCTTCCAATACATTAAATACTTTTGCGGCAATATCGAAACCGTCTTTCGTCATGTAATTGACGGCTGAACCATATCTGTCAAGCAATGCTGAAGCCGCTACGACAAGTTGAAGTTCCAGTTCAGGATGTTTTTGAATAGCGCTGAGCGCAGTCTTAATTCTGGAATAAGAAGGTCTTGCAGTTACTACAACACAGATTTTTCTTTTTTTCATAAGTTATTTACGATTCCAAATCAGACCAATTGATGAAATCCCATTTTGTAAGATCCACCTTAAGCTTTTTCCCGATGACTTCTTTAAACTCATTTGCAGGAATTCCATATCCTTTTGGCTTCTTACTTTCAAGATGATCTACTGTAATTATTTCTCCTTTTTTCAAAGATTTATTCACTGCCAGACTTTTCTCAAAAATTGACTTTAGTTGCTTATAGGATTCAATATTGGCTTTATTAATAGGGCTTTTTAACGCAACTTGAATTTGTCTTATCCCTAAAACCAATTGAGTTGTTTGATCTATGGTAATGCTCGCCGATGTGTCAGGCCCGAACTGTCTTTTATCAAAAATGACATGAAACTCAAACAGTTCTGCACCGACGGATGCTGCTGCAAGGCAAGCGTTTATTTCTCCACTATGATCAGAAAAACCAACCGGAATATTGTATCGGCCTTTTAGTTCACCAATAACATTCAATCCCCATTGTTCAGGCTTAGTAGGATATGCAGTAGTACACTGCATAATGCTCAAGTGATTCCCGTATGGTTTTAAAAACGCAATTGTGTTATCCATTTCTTCCCAGCTGCTCATGCCAGAGCTTAGAATTATTGGTTTACCTGTTTTAGCTATTTTCTCAAGCATCAGCCAATTGGAAACTTCACCAGAACCTATTTTATAACGCTTTACTCCCACTTCTTCCAGCCAGTCCACAGCCAGATTACTGAATGGGGATGAAATCAATTCAAGACCCTTTTCGAGTGCATGCGCATAGAGTTCTTTCCATTGACTCAGCGTAAATTCCATTCTCTTCCAATACTCAAATCGAGTAGCATCCTGCTTGCTGAATTTAATCCGAAAAGGTTCAAATTCTGAACTCTCAGCTTCTGCAATATGAGTTTGAAACTTGATAGCATCTATCCCTGTACCTGCTAAGGCATTAATGTAGGCATGAGCTGTACCGAGGCTGCCATCGTGAGCCTGCGCTATTTCTGCTATGATCATTTATTAATTGATCTTTTTTCCATGAAAATGTCCTCCTGCTTCAAATGAAAAACTCTGAGCCAGATTTCCAAAACTAAAACTCCAAAAAGAATTCTGGCAATGGTAACCGAAGCTTTTTTTCTATGAGTTTGGAGGAGTTCGAGGATGCCTGTTTTGTTGAATTTAAATATCTCTTCTGAAATTCCTTCTTTCAAGAAAGTCTCCAGTGTATCACCCCATTCATTTTGCAAGTAATTCCAGTATGGAATTGTAAATCCTCTTTTTGGTGGATGCCAATCCGAACCGCTGAATTCTGAAAGTAAAGCCTTACTCAATTCCTTATCTATCCCGTTAGGCATCAAAGATTTGGTAGGAACCTGCAATAGAAAATCAACAAGTTCGTGATCCAAAAAAGGGGCTCTTACTTCTACTGAAGAGTGCATTGCTGCTGAATCTACTTTGAATAAAAAATCTCCCGGAAGTCTTGTTTTAAAATCAACCCCGAAGGTTGTTTTCTCAGGATTATGAACATATTCATCTTCCAGACTTAAGAGGATTTTTTTGGGCTGATTCTGTTCTTTTCCCTCCGTAAATACCTTTTTCATGAGGCCTCCCGAAAGATTATGCCTTGAAAAATAGCCCTCCCACCCTGCTATTTTCAATCTTGTCCGATCATTTAGCCGTGAATTTAATCGCGGACCAAAAAAGGAATCCGAAACCCCAAGTCCAAAATTCACTAGGTCTTTTCCAAAAGGAATATTTTTTTGATTAAGAGAAAGGAATAGATTGGGTCGGTTGTAAGATCCAAAAATCTCATCTCCACCATCTCCGGAAAGCATCACCGTATATCGGCCTTTGACTTGCTCTGTTACCATAAAACTTGGAATCAAGGAGGCATCGGCAAGTGGCTGAATATCCCTCAGGATTTTAGCCAAAACTTCCAGAGAATCTGTATTTACCGGAACAATTTCATGATGGATGTTTAATTTCTTAGCCAATATCTTTGCGCCTTCCGTCTCATCAGTAGCATCTTCGTTTGTACTCATGGTCACAGCCCTGATATCTGACTTTATTTCATGAGCTATGGCTGTAATCAAACCTGAATCAACTCCGGAACTGAGAAAACTTGCAACAGGTACATCTGCATTAAGCTCCCTCTCAACAGTTTGAAATAACTTTTCTTTTGTCGCTTTTTTTAACTCCTGAAAATCAATTGACTCCTTTGCAGTTGTAGGGAATTTATAATATTCTTTTTGAGAAAAACCTCCTTTCCGATCTATTATCAACCAATTTCCCGGAGGAAAGACAGAAACTTCCGAATAAATCGTATGATGGAGATTAATGTACAAGTATTCCAAAAGATCAATGACTGCATCATGATTTATCTGGAGTGGCTTGTTAAATAGTATTCTTAGTGCGTTGAGCTCAGAGGCAAAGTAAAAATTTTGATTTTCCCTGATAAAAAAAACCGGCTTTTCACCGAATCGATCCCTTGCCAGAAATAACTCCTCTTTCTTTTCATCCCAAATTGCAAAAGCAAACATCCCTACCAACTTAGCACAAACTGCGGAACCGAAAGCATGATAACCTGCTAGAAGAACTTCAGTGTCGGAGGTTGTATAAAAGATGTATCCACTTTTCTCCAATTCTTTTTTTAAGAGTTTATAATTATAAATTTCTCCATTGAAGGCAATTCTGAGTCCTAAATCCTCACGATAAAAGGGTTGATCCGCCTCATGTGACAAGTCAATGATTGAAAGGCGATTATGACCCAAAACAAGCTTTTCTGAATTATAAATACCCGTAGCATCCGGACCTCTGTGATGCTGGTAATTCAGGGCAGTGGACATAAGAGTTATTTCTTTTTCAGAGACAGTTCCACTTGCTTTATAAATACCAGCTATTCCACACATATCAATCAATCAAAGCTTTGAAATATCGATGTTCCCAATCTGAGTATTCGTGCCACGATTTCAACCAATTAAGGTATTCAAGATCTGGAGAAGTATCATCCTGTTTCTTTTCAATTAAAGAATCAAATCCAATAATCCAAGATTCGACAATATTGGGTTCTTCCACGAAAACTGCCTTTCTGCAGTCTTGAAGAACCTCTGGAATTCCACCTAGAGATGATGTTAGCACCCAATTGCCACATTTAACAGCTTCTGCCAACGAAAGTCCAAATCCTTCTTGCCAAAGTGAAGTGAAAAAATAAATATCTCCGATTTGGAGATATCTGGGTAAGTCTTTGTGTGGCAATCTTCCCAATTGTTTCCAATTTTGATGTTGGATTTCGGAGTCAGCATCATGTCCGATGCTGATGATTTTTAGGTCAGGGTATTTTTCAAGTAGATTAAATGCAATTTTTTTAAATAAATGTAACCCCTTCACCGGTCTGGAATTAGCTAACCAAACTAAAATCATATCATTGGAAGAATATCCAAAAGTTTCTCTTTGAGTTATTTTTTCTTCTTTTATTAAAGGAAAAAATTGATCCCCAACTACACCATTTCCAACGATAAAACACTGAGGGGTAAATTGGTAATTTATTTGGAGACTTTTTTTGTATCCTGACAAGGTCAAAAAGAAAATTTTATCAGTGTTATCCATGACCCAATTAGGCATGGCCAAAGAATGACCGTGGTAAGAAAAACAAATTTCTGATCCCTTGGGTAATTGCTTCTTAAATAGAACAACTGAATCTAATAAAGATCGGTCATCCATGACCAAAACCTGCATGGGATTCCCTTTTTTTGCTATTTTTTTTAAAGCAAGCAGATATTGCTCAGCTCTCAAATTTGTCTTAATATTTTTGGGGTAAACCTTCTGCCATATTTTTAGGTCGGCTTTTTCGCAAAAAAGGAAAGATTGATTTTCTTTCGATGTCGGTGATAGAATGAAATCGAAATAATTTAGATTTTCCTGAAATTTCTGTATTCTGACTACCCAACTTCCAATAGATTGAGAAGGTAAACCGATGGAGGAAATTAAAATTTTTGTTTTAAGCATTGATGATTTTTTGGAACTCAAAACTCCTGGAGCTCTACCATTCGCTTAAATGAGCGACTTTTCTCAATCAATTCTTCAAAACTTCCCTCTCCCACTACATCACCTGCCTCCAAAACAAGAATCTTATCAGCCTTCTTCACAGTGCTAAGTCTATGCGCAACGATAATGATAGTGTATTTACCTCTGAGGTTATCAATATTCTCCTGAATAGAACGCTCTGTTTCACTATCAAGTGCGGAGGTGGCTTCGTCCAAAATGAGTACATCTACTTCCTTATACAACTCCCTTGCTATAGAAATTCGCTGCTTCTGCCCACCTGAAATCAGCATACCATTGTCACCTAGTTTGGTATCTTCTTTATTCGGTAAACCTTCAACAAATACCTTAATATTGGCGAGTTTTATAGCCTCATTGAACCGAGCAATGTTTTCCGAAGTTTTCTCATCCCAAAAAGTGACATTATTAAAAATATTGTCATTGAAGATGACAGGCTCTTGGGTGATGTATCCAAATCTTCTTCTATAAGATGCAATATCGAATTCACTCCTTGCCTTACCGTTTATTATTATTTCACCTTCAGTTGGTTGCAAAAGACCAATAATCAAATTTACCATGGTAGTCTTTCCACTGCCACTGCCTCCGACAAGAGCCAAAGTCTTCAGTCTTTCTATCGTAAGATCTACCTGATTAAGAACTGGAATGCTGGGGATGTAGGCAAATTTAAGCTGATCAATTTTAATTGTTTCAAGCTTTTTAATTTTCTCAGGCTTTCCTGTGTCCTCTTTTTTATCCCTGAAATCATTCATAAGTTCCATCGCTGCGACAATACCACCATAATGGGAAACAAATCCCTGCCAACTGGTTTGAAGGCTGATGACATAGTTCAATGCTCTATAGAAAAATAATAAACTTACCATGATAGACGAGATCTGTCCACCCATCAAATTTACTTGTATTAAAATGACCAAAATGACAACCAAAAGAACTACAGGTTCTCTTGTACTTGCCATGAAAGAGGAATAAACTCCTATTTTCTTTTGCTGAAGTTCAATTGAATTAATAATTGCTTTTAGCTTGAGTTTATACTTTGAAAAATAATCTGTGGCTTTTAGATATTTAAAATTATGAACGGCCTGAATTAAATAGGATTGAAACTCATGATTATAGGCCGTCACTCCCACAGATGCCTTCTCAGTAAACTTGAATATGAACTTGAATAGGAAATTTGAAAGAAACCCTCCAATACTCACCAAAATTGCAAATTGGAAATTTGATAGCATTGCAAGTGAGATATAAACGAGCAATAAAATCACATTTTGGATGGTAGTGAAATAAGTTAGAAAACTGTAAGTAACCTTAAAAACTTCCCCGGAAAGCGTATTCTGAATCTTTCCAGCATCTAGATTGACAAAGTTTTTAAAGCTCATTCCCTCCAGCCCATCTACCATTTCAAATCTCAACTTCTTAACAAACTCCATCTGGAGTTTGGTTTTATAAACTCCGTCGTAAAATTTAACGATGGACTTCAATACAAACAAGATCATCATTGAAGCTAGGATGACATTAAGGTTCAACCCAAAACCAAGTGATTCAATACCATCCAAAAGAAATGAAAGGGATCCAAGACCTTCTTTACTTTCTGGTGTGATGCCTTCAGAGGCAACTTGAAATACTGGTATAAATAAAGCTAGTCCAAATCCATCTAATAAGCCTACTAAAAGGCTCGAAGAAAGGAGGATAAATAATTTATACCCTAGGTATTCATAAAAAAATGAAAAATACCTAAAATACTTTTTTATTAATTTGTTCAAAATGATTTCTTAAATACCTAATTTTTTATTTCTTTTCTTATTCTCATCCTCATAATATCCATACCCGTAGCCATATGAGTATCCATAGCCCCCATATGAAATTTTGCTGGCATCCAGCCCATTAAAAATCGCATAAATGTTTTTAACTCCCTTTTGTTCCCTAAGTCCGTTTACCGCGTCAATAAATATTTTTTGACTATAGTTTTGACGGAATACAAATAGTGTAAAATCCACTAAAGTCAATAAATCAAGAGTTTCAGATACCAGCCCAACTGGCGGAGTGTCCAAAATCACCACATCATATTCCTTTCTTAATTCATTCACTAGTTTTTCGAAGTTGTTGGTAAATAGCAATTCAGATGGATTAGGAGGTATCGGACCTGACACAATCAAATCCAGGTTTTCATAACCAGAAGACTTAATTACTTTTTTGAAATCATCTTCTTGTCCACTCAGATAAGTAGAAAGTCCAATATCATTTTTCAGTCCAAAATCTTCAAATATTTTTGGCTTCCTCATATCACATCCCACAAGGATTGTCTTTTTCCCGGTGAGAGAATATACTGATGCAAGATTCATTGCACAAAATGTTTTTCCTTCTCCTGAAATGGTGGAGGTAATCATAAAAGTTAGCTGCTTTTCCTTCGGGACAAGAAACTTAATGTTTGATCGTAGCGATCTGAAGCCTTCCGCTATTCCTGTTTTTCCAGCTTTGAAAACCACGAGGTTCTCATTGGTTTTATTATGAAGAATTGTTGATAAAACAGGGATTTTTAGCCTTTTTTCTAGGAACTTTGGCTCTTCAATTTTAGTTTGGAAAAATTCTCTTCCTATCACAAACAAAATCGGAATAAGTAATCCGAGCAAGACAGCAGCAAGATAATTCCTGACTGGTTTTGGACTAACCTGAAGCATACCTGCTCTTGCATATTCTATGATTTTATTACTTGGCGTATTTGAGGCCTTTGATATCGCAGATTCGGCCCTTTTTTCAGAAAGAAAATTATAAATGTTTTCATTTAATGTTGCTTGGCGCTGAATTCTTATAAGATTTTGTTCAGCCTCAGGCAAGGATCTGAAAGAAGCTTCTATGGTAGCCTTTCTATTTTCGAGATCAGCTATCGTCATCTTATTATTCAAATCTACATTCTTCAAGATTTCGCGGATAGACTTGTTGAGATCGGTGAGGTTTTTATTTGCTTCTCTTACCGCAGGAGATAGTTCTGTCTGAGTGGCCATCAAACGAGATCTTTCAACTTGGACAGATAACAAATTTTCGATCAACCCATTTAAGTACGGATCATCAATTCCCAAACCGGAAGGAACCATTATTTCAGTGTAGTTCTCTCTGACTAAGTAATCTTGAAGCGTTTGATAGTAACGCCTTTTTAGATTTTCTTGGGAAAGTTGAGTTTCAATATCTGTGAGTTGAGTAAAAACTGTCGAGCTTTCATTGCTAAGGTTATAGATTTTATTCTCTGACCTGTAGTTCTGTAATTTATCCTCAAAGAAAGTTAAAGAGTCAGAAACTCCCGCAACTTGGCTATCTATGAAATTAATCGTACGATTAGCTATTTCATTTTTTTCGAAAAGTTCAAGTTCCAGATACGTTTCCATTAAAGCATCGAGGTATTCTTCACCCTTAGCTCTATTGGGAACAATTAAACTTAGTTCCAGAATAGAAGAATTTTTCTGAGATAATTCCACGATCAAACCATAGGAATAATTATTTATTAGGTATTGTCTGTCCCGAAGTATAAACATGGAAGTGCCCGATACCTGTCCGGAAGCATTGCTGATCTTAAATTTGAAATGCGGTGTTTCAGCCCACTCTCCAAATTTGAAAGTTTTACTTTCAAGTTTTTGAATATTTGTTGTGCTGCCATTAGGGAGTAGCTGCGTGTAACCTTCTTCTTCAAAGACAAGAGTGTAATCTGTAGCGCTTTTCCAAGTAACCCGGACCAATCCATGAAGCAGTTGAGGAGATTTCCAGTCTGCTTCTACTACTATTGGAGTTTTTCTGTAAGTTTCTCTTTTGATAAATGAGCCATCTTCATAATATTCGACGTCAAAATCCAATTTACTCAATGTAGCGTCTGCTATTGGTCTTGATTTAAGGATTATAGTCTCATTCGTTATTCCCAACCCTTGGTCTTCACCCATTGCCGGATTTTCAAAGAATGAAATTGTTTTCTCATTCTCTTTAATGAAAAACTTAGATGAAACTCTGTAGGACGGGGTGGTAGTTTCAGTATAGTAATAAGAAAGTCCAGAAAATAAGATTAAACTACCTAAAATCCATGGCCAAATGTTAAGAATTTTGGGCAAGAGTGCTTTGATGTCAAAACTGCTCTCCTCCTCTTGGAAAAAGTCTTTTTCCTCCTGATCAATACTCATAAAGGGCTAATTAATTTTGAACTAAAGTAAGAATTAAGACTACGGCTGTAATGGAAGTAGTCAACAAGGTAAATGTTTCTACCAGAGTGGTACCTGCTCCAATTGATTTCACCTTCATCGGTTCGGCATAAATCATGTCATTCGGTTTCAAAAAATAATATTCGGAGCCTAATAGATTGCGATCTAATAAATTGATTTTATGAATTTGAGATCCGTCAGGATATTGTCTAATCAAAAGGATCTCATTTCTTTTAGCTGTTGTAGTGAGATCTCCAGCATAGGCGATTGCTTCAAAAATAGTCACCCTATTTTGAAGAATTGTAAATTTTCCTGAACCTTTAAATTCTCCTAGTGCACTAAAGCGAATTCCTCCTAATCTCACTCTTAGAAAGAATTCATCCGCATTTATAAATTTTACTACATCCTTCTCAATTAATTCCTTTGCTTGCTTAGTGGTCAATCCCAGTACTTTGACTTCTCCCACCAAAGGTATTTCGATAATACCTCTGTCATCAATGGTATATCCATTCATAAAAAAAACATCCCCGGACGAACCTGTTCCGCTCGATTGACTCGATGCAGCATTATCAGATGCTGATGCTGCCGCGAAAATCTGGTTAAGCCTTGCATCAGTTGTTCTAATATTGACCTCTATTATATCATTAATCTGCAAAAGGTAATCTTCAGTTATATAGGGATATTTTTGACTTGTCTCTACAAGAGGTCCTGTTGATTCATCTAAATTCTGCATGTAAATGAGCTTTTTATTGGAAACACAAGAGGTAAAGACCAAGCATATCAAAGCAATAACACAAAGTGAGTTAAAGGATTTCTTCATAGAAATTGGATGTGGAAATTAATATTAATTAGATATTTTTAAAATTATCTGACTCAAAAATACAGATTTATCAGAATTTTGAAATTTTATTTCGTCAATCAGGCTTTTCAGTTTAGAGCCTAGAATCCACAAGTTTTTTATCTAGGAAACCCTTTACATCATACAAGACCTGAGTCGGTGATTTTGATAGTTTCAATCCATTAAATTTCTGATGGGAAACTGCAAGAATTATAGCGGAATATTCATTGATATCTGGCGCCTGATCTCCTGTTAAAATTTCGATGCCATATTCATGAGCTACTTCAACCTGACTAGCCCAAGGATCATACACATCCACTTCCATATCAAAAGTTTTAAGTTCTTTGTAAATATCAATAACCCTGGTATTCCTCACATCAGGACAATCTTCTTTAAAAGTGAACCCCAAAATCAAAACTTTGGCATCAATTACTTTTAAGTCTTTCCGCATCATCAGCTTGATCACCTCGGTGGCGACATGCTTGCCCATACTATCATTAAGCCTTCTGCCTGCCAAAATAATCTCAGGATGATATCCTAATTCTTGCGCTTTTTGTGCCAGGTAAAATGGATCTACTCCTATGCAATGTCCGCCAACTAAACCTGGCTTAAACTTTAGGAAATTCCATTTGGTCCCCGCTGCTTCAAGTACCTCGTGAGTATCAATTCCCATTAGGTTAAAGATTTTAGAAAGCTCATTTACAAAGGCTATGTTAATGTCTCTTTGAGAGTTTTCTATCACTTTCGCAGCTTCGGCTACTTTTATAGAAGAAGCTTTATGTGTTCCTGCTGTAATAACGGATCTATAAAGTTGGTCAACGTACTCAGCAATTTCCGGCGTACTTCCAGAAGTTACTTTCAATATTTTGGCTACAGTATGTTCTTTATCTCCCGGATTAATTCTCTCAGGTGAATATCCTGCATAGAAATCTACATTAAACTTCAATCCTGAAACTCTTTCTAGTACTGGCACACACTCGTCTTCAGTCACTCCAGGGTAAACTGTCGATTCATAAATAACCACATCCCCTTTTTTCAGGTATTTACCAATACTTTCTGAAGCTTTCAACATCGGAGTCAGAACAGGCCGGTTGTGTTTATCTGTCGGCGTAGGAACTGTTACTACATAAATCTGACAGCTAGACAGAGCTTCAGAGTCATTGGTTGCGAAAAGTCCTTTCTGGGATTTGGAAGGATTGTCAGGCAATAAAACAGCTTGCAACAGTTCGTCTTCCACCTCTAGAGTGAAATCCTTACCGTTGTTTAAATCTTTGACTCTTTTTGTGTCGATATCAAATCCGATCACTGGGTATTTTTTTCCAAATTCCACTGCCAAAGGCAATCCTACATATCCGAGGCCTATTACAGCAATTTTGACGTCTTGAAGTGGTGTAATCATCATTAAATAATAGTTATGAATTTTCTAAAAACTGCCTTTAAAATAATTTTTTTAATTTCTATTAGCTCGTTAGACTGCTTCGCCCTTTCAGTCACATGAACCTAGCTTTTTAATTTTCGAGAAAAGATTTATTTTTGATTTTAGTTATAGAATTGATTTTCTAAAAACAATTTTATCTAAATCCTAAAAAACTGTTCTCAAAACGATAAATCAACCCTTTTTCTCTAATGAGTACCAAAGGTACTCATTAGAGACTGAATGCAAAACAAAGTGAAATTTTATAATGAAAACGTTTTTCGATGTTATCACTTTCCAATATGATAGATCAAATTCAGGGTGCTGCTGAAGGAGAATAGATTCTTGCCTGACGGAAAATCATTAGTGGTATTTGGGTTTGATTGCCATTGATAATTAAATCCATTTGTCATTTGTGCCGTTGCACTCAGCAGGAATCTTTCCCACTGCTGTACCCAAATGAAGGCTACACTAAAATCAACCCATGGTCTCTTCTCAGAATCCTGTCCAAAAGCGCCATAATAAAAATCTTGGTGATTTTCCAATCGTTGAAAAATCAACCCAACTTTGTTCAGATTTTTTACCTGAGAAATTTCAAAAATCTGAGCATTCGCCCCTACCCCCAACCCTACTCCCATTGCTTCTCCATAATTGGTAAAGCCCCGGACTTGGTAGTGGGTATGCCAGCTTGTACTACTTGTAATTATGTCATCAGGATAACGGATGTACCTGTTAACAGATTCTTGCTGATGAATAACTTCACCCCGGAGTTGGATAAATTTTTCCCTTAGACCAGTTTGAAAAAGCTTTGAAAAACCCACCAAATACGCTCTGGCATGCTCCGGATTTAAAATAAATTCTCTCCAGTCATAGGAATGGTCTCGTCTGCCAAATTCGGCATAAACTTCTAATTTTGCTTTGGTATTGACGTATCTGAAAGAAACAGAGACTTGTTGATCCTGGGCAAGTGTATCATACGCAACAGAGTTTCCGTCTTCAAAGAGTTCTTTTTTTTGAAACGCCTGAAAAACTGGAAATCTATCAATAAGGTCAGGACCCACATCGTCATTATATTGCTGGAAAGTCCGATTGAAGCCAATGAAAAGCTGTGGCAAAAAAACAGGCTGATAGGTAAATGCTAATCCATTTATATACCTCCAATCTCCTGAAAATGGTATAGAATAGATACTGTTTAACTTATTATTTTGCGATGGCAAAATTCCCGAATCTTCTGCTCTTCCTGAAATCAACTGAGCTTCCAATTTACCAATAAAGATATCCGCCGGTTGCTTTGTTTTGAGATAAAAATGCTTTATACCTTGAGCATTATTACTAAAAATCAGCCCTGAAAATTGTCCCGGACCCCACCAGATATTTTGGGTACTGTAGCCAAGCTCCACTTTTCCAAAATTCAAACTTACATAGGATTGTCCCCAATAAGCTTTGGTATTATAGTCCAAAGAAAAGCGTTCCGGATTATCCCCAAAATTCCAATATTTAAATCTAAGAAAATCAATTTCGTCTGAATAACCACCTGAATACCCCTCATATGGTTTATTTTGAGAAAAAATAAATTCAGGCCTTAGCTGAATTTCTAGAAAAAATAATTTAGTAAAAATTCCCGGAGAAGTTAAATTCTGAAATCCGACTCCATTTTTCAAACCAGAATTGCCCCAGCCAAGAGGCCGGTTATTATTATAAACTGTTGTTGAAGACAATGGCAAAGCCCTGAAATCAACCTTCTTCCAATTGGATTCTTTTTTGTTAATTAAAGAATCTAACTTTTCCATTTCTCCTATTTCCATAAGGTCATGAAACTTACTTCCAGGATTAATGGGTCTGGAGTTGAAGGAATAATCCATCCCAAAATTTCCTTTCAATTGCTCTCTTCTAAGGTATTCTTCTAAAACTGGAAACCCTGCCGGTATTGTTTGGGAAAACAAGGGAATAGCAGTCAATTCCAAAAAGAAAAGAAAAAAGAAAAAAGAATTTCTCAATTTTTTACCAAATAAATTATACTGATTCAAGCATTTTAATGTATTGTTTAGAAATAGCTTTCCAAGAATAATTCTTCTTCGCTAGTTTCAGCATCGTTTGCATTATTTCAGTCCGATCAAGGATCTCCAAATTAAGCAAAAGTTCTTTAAGACTATGATAATCATTGAAATATACAGCCTTGTTAAATGTAGTTTCTCTATTATAATTAACACCGTACGCAATTATGGGCAATCCCAGGTACATTGCTTCCACCAAAGAAGGGTTTGTCCCTCCCGCACTATGTCCATGTAAATAAAAATAGCAATTAGATCGAAGAGCATTTAATTCTTCGGGTTCGTAAATGGAATTATAAAGAATAACATTTTTTTCCTTTGAATATTTTCTGTAAAGTTTGGTGCCATAATCACTTGAATTCCAGTTACCAACAATTACGTAAGGTACCGGTATATCATTTTCAGCAAATACCCGAAGTTGCAATTCGACATTATTTTCGGGTTCAATCCGACAAACAGTAAATATGTAAGGCTTATCGATGAAGGAAAATTTCTTGCGATAAGGTGCGGGATCCACTTCATTGACGTGGTTGGCACCATAAGCGATTAAAAACGAACTCTCAGAATATTCTTCAGTGACATATTCCTGAATATGCTTGTTATCTGCAATAACTGCATGTGAAAACTTAACTACTAATTTTTCAGAGAATTTCAGGAATCTCTTTGCAAATCCTCCCCATTTATCTCTCTTCCACTCAAGACCATCTATATGACCTATCAGCTTTGCTTTCGAAAAGGGCTTAATAAAAGGTAGCATAATCGCACCTGAAACCCCTAAAAGTATGATATAATCAAAGTTTCTATAAGATTTTAAAAGCGCTATTGAATCATAAATTATACTTTGAGGACCATTTGCTTTAAGTTTCAAATATTCAAGTTTGGCTCCTTTGTAAGATTCCAGTTTATTTAAATAAGCTTTGCTCTCACAAAATACTGTGATATCATAAAACTCAGGAAGTAAATCCAAAAGATTTTCAGTGAGCGTTTCAAACCCTCCATAATTGGCTGGAACTCCAACGATTCCGACAATTGCTAATTTCTTTTTAATCATTAAATCTTTTTTTGTTGACCAGTTTTTAGTGGCACTTGAATGATAAAAAAATGATTCGGTGCAAGAAATATTTATTAAAAATTGAGATAGTAAAAGGTCAATCCAAATTCTCAATACACCTATATAAAGAATCTCTCCAATAGGGAATTTGTACTCCAAATTCAGTTTTAATTTTTGATTTACTCATTATTGAATAAAATGGCCTTTTAGTAGGAGTGGGATATTGGCTGGAAGGAATGGGATTTATTTGACAAGAAAAACCTCTTAGCTCTATAATAGCCATTGCGAAATCATACCAAGAGCAAACCCCCTCATCACTGAAATGATAAATTTGGGTTTCTTCTGTTGAAATTTTGGGGAGAATTTCCAAAATACATGCTGCAAGGTCTCTTGCGTAGGTAGGAGTTCCAATTTGGTCTACTACAACATTGATTCCAGACTTTTCTTTTCCTAGCCTTATTATGGTTTTCAAGAAATTGTTTCCAAACGTGCTGTAAACCCAAGATGTTCTGACTATGATTGAATTGGGCAACTTTAGTGAAATAAGAGCTTCTTCCCCAGCTCTCTTAGTCAATCCATATACACTCTGCGGATCACATGGCGAATCCTCTGTGTAGGGTTGAAAAGCTTCACCATTGAAAACATAGTCGGTCGAAACATGAACAAGCTTAATTTTTAACTCTTTTGCAGATTCTGCCAGATATTTCACTGCGAAGTGATTGACTTTATCTGCTATTTCCACTTCAGTCTCAGCCCTATCCACTGCTGTATAAGCTGCACAATTAATGATGGTATTTATTTCATTACTGAGCAGAAACTTGTAGACTTTTGTTTTGTCGGTAATATCTAATTCTTCGGCACCTGTAAATATAAATTCGTAATCATAGTTATTCGAAAGGAATTGGATTTCAGATCCTAATTGCCCCTTAGATCCAGTAACTAATATCTTATGCATATAAATCAATATTAAAATCAAATAAATCAGCATCTATAAGCAAAGGTTGTATTTGATCCTTACTAGATAATTTCAGGTTTTCAACAGATAAACCCCAATCGATATTTATAGAAGGATCGTCGAAAGAAATACCTCTGTCTGATGGATGATTATAATAGTTATCCACTTTATAACTAAAAATCGCAGTCTCGCTTAGCACCAGGAAACCATGTGCAAATCCTCTTGGAACAAACATCTGGACACGATTTTCTTCTGAAAGTTCATAGGCCACATGCTTTCCGAATGTTGGCGAACCTTTTCTGATATCCACGGCTACGTCTAAAACCTTACCTTGAATAACTCTTACCAATTTTGTTTGTGAAAAGAGTGGCAATTGATAATGAAGGCCTCTTAATACACCAAATCCAGATTTTGATTCATTATCCTGACAGAACTTCACCTGAAATCCCAAGAATTCATTTAATTTATCCAATCTGAAAGTCTCCATGAAATACCCTCTATCATCACCCATTAATGTAGGTTCAATCAGAACTACGTCTGGAATTTTTGTTCTAACAAACTTCATTTCCTCTTGGATTGAAGTTTTTTGATTAGATATTGGCCGTACTCATTTTTTTTGAGCGGCTCCGCCAAAGCTAATAGCTGACCTTCATTGATATATCCCAGTTCGAAAGCAATTTCTTCTAAACAGGCTACTTTAAGCCCTTGTCTCTTTTCAATTGTATGTATAAAATTGGAGGCTTCAAGCATAGACTCGTGAGTACCCGTATCAAGCCATGCAAAACCTCTTCCCAAGAGTTCAACCATCAATTTTTCATTTTCAAGGTAAACTTGATTGACCGTCGTAATTTCCAATTCCCCTCTGGTACTTGGCTTGATTGTTTTAGCAATCTGGACAACTGAGTTTGGATAAAAGTAGAGACCAACCACTGCAAAATTACTTTTTGGTGCTTTTGGCTTTTCTTCTATAGAAATGACTCTCCCTATTTTGTTAAATTCCGCTACACCATAGCGCTCCGGATCATTCACATAATATCCGAAAATGGTAGCCTTACTTTCCTCTTCAACATTTTTAATAGATTTCTTGAGAAGATCAGTGAAACCATGCCCGTAAAAAATATTATCGCCAAGAACCAGACAAACTGAATCTTTACCTATGAATTCTTTCCCGATAATAAAGGCTTGCGCTAAACCATCAGGGCTAGGCTGTTCTGCATATGAAAATGAAATTCCAATTTCATGACCATCTCCTAATAGCTTCTTAAAATTAGGGAGGTCATCTGGTGTGGAAATGATCAGTATATCTCTTATTCCGGCCAACATCAACACTGAAATCGGATAATAAACCATCGGCTTATCATACACAGATAAAAGTTGCTTTGATGTCCCCTTCGTAATAGGATAAAGCCTGGTTCCAGACCCTCCTGCTAAAACTATTCCTTTCATTTTTTGCAATTTTTCAAATTTAAAAATCTTCTATTTGCATTTATATTAAAACCCATTTGGAAGTTTTTTGAAGTGAATTCAATTTAATTGTTGAGATAATTTCTCATGGCTTCCACCATTTCCATCCTTGAAGGCTCAATATTCAGAAGAAAATACCTGTTTTGGGCATTAATTAGTTCAGTTTTTTTCCAGTCGTTTGGTTTTTCGTCAAATTTCAAGACTTCTTCAAGCGCATCTCTTAGTATTAAATACCTAATCGACAATTGATTATGAGGGTAAATAAAATGTGAATCACCAGAAGGGAGATCTGAAAAGATAGCTGAAGTCATAATTTGTGAAGACCATTTGTTAAATGCCCATCGGAGCATACCATCATATCCGCGAGACTTAGAAAGCATGGTAAGAAAATAAGCATCATCAAGATTTGAACCAATCACCAGATTTGGCTGAACTTCAAAGCAACTCGTATAAAAGGTGGTTTTATAGCCCAGTGAAATTCTCTTTGCCAGCTCCTCTTTTTCCAAAATAACATTTGAAGGAACAGAGTAATCGTACATCAGAGTGGATAGTTCAGGATTAAATAATCCTGCATAACCCATTTTATAAGCAGGATCAATTTTCATTACAAAATTTGCTAATTGAATGGTTTGATTTATGTCAAGCTCATCTACCACGAGAACTACCTTATCCATCCAGTTTTTCTTCTTTAAAAACTTTGAGAAATCAACGAGAAATGAGGCCCAAAACTGATTGTACAAATCGGTTCCTGGCAAGCTTTGATTAGAAATCACTTGCTGCGAAGGTTCATCAAAATAAAAAAAATTATTATTCCAAGGGAAAAGATTGTGAACTGATATCTGGTTGTCAATTCCTTTTTCAATTCCCAGATTCACATATTTCTCAAAATTTGAATAATCATAAGAGAAAGTTCCATCTGCTTTTTTACAAACCTGAATCATCATTTCATCTAAAGGTCGAAGCGATGTATTATACAAATCCCAAAAAACAGAGGTAGTTATTACCTGTTGATTGATTCCTTTAAGCTGATCAAAAACCTCTCCTAAGTACGTGAAATGTTCATCAGACCAAGGCTTTATTTGATAATAATCAGCCACTGACAAGGGGAATTGCCAGAAATCAACTTTATACTTTAAACTTGAAAAGTCAGGCAATTTTTGATTCAAGACCTGAATGATAGCTTCCGAAGAAAATGAATACTCTCCCTGGGAGAAAACAACTTTTACTGGATATCGTCCTGCTTTTGTTTTTTGATCTACATGGAGTTCAAGCAGGATATAATGATTGGCAGAGTCACTTAAAAAGGTGTTGGAACTGAGTTTTTCTGCTCTGTCGGGAAATTGTCTTTTTTCAAAGACCCCCTCAGATTTGTTCAAACCACAATGGCCAGCTGAAATATCTCCCTCTACATAATGAAGTCGATATACTGAGGCTGAAATAAGCGGATTTGATGACTTAATATTAAAATCCAGAGGGACAGCCGGGCTAGAGACGAGTCGAATGGGTAAAATTAAAGTCTCATTTTTCCATCCTTTAAAAACTGATTTATCCGCAAGTTCACCTTCCAAATGTCTGAAGGAAGTAAATACTGCTTTACCAGTTTGTGCAGAAGATTTTTGAAGATCATAAAATATAAATGATAAAAAAAGAAAAACTATTTTAATCATTTACATAAAAGTTTAATAATTTGACTTTCAAATTCTTTTCTTGAAAATAATTCCTTTTTTCTTAATGCCTCCAGACTGAGTCTCTCCCAATATTTTTTGTCACTCATCATTTTTTTGATTTCCACTTCGATCAGATCCAATCGGGTATAGTCGATTTGAAACCCATTAATTCCTGAGTCCACTAATTCGGTAATTCCACCACAAGTAGGAACGATAGCCGGTAATCCATAGTACATTCCTTCTAAAATAGTTAACCCAAACGTTTCTAATACTTTATCTTTGTGGGCAAGGTTGACTACTAAAGAGGATGATTGGTAAAATAAGTGAACATCCTTTTGGACCGAAAAGATTTTCAGGTTTTCAGAAATCAAATTTTCTTTTTCAAATTTCGAGACTTCTTCAGATCTATCACTCAGAATCAGCCAAAAATCCGCTTCTGGAATTCTATTGGCTAATTCTAAAAACTCATAAATCCCCTTGTACGGTCTCAATGATGCAAGCATGAGAACTTTAAAAGCAGAATTTTTACCTGATATATTATTCACGTTTCTTTCAAAATCCTCTGTCACACAATTATAAATCACCCGGCTTTTTGATCTCATAATTTGCGGGTTTGATTTCAGAAAATTTGAGACAAGTACCACCTCAGTAGAGAATCTACGAGCCACCCAGAAAAGGGAATTACTCAGTGCTCTTGGACTTATTTCGTATTCATGCACATGAGTAATTACTTTTCTCCCCATTATTTTACCAATCAATATTGATCCAAATGGTAGAATCGTGTTCACATAAAAGATTGAATTGGAACTTCTTTGATTAAAAAGTGTCAAAAAGAAAAGTAAAAACTGACTTGAGAAAAATGAAAACAGTGTCAGAAGCCTGATTTCGGATCTTTTATAGAAATTTGGATGATAAGAAATTCCATTAATTCCAGTTAAAAAACCTTCTGTATTGCTGGTGTATAATTCCACCTCGAAACCATTATCTCTTGCTATTTCAATGACATTCCTCAAGATCAGAGGACTGCCGGTGAAATTATTGAGGAGATGAAAGAATACGATCTTTTTTTCCACGAAGAGGAATGGTAGTGAAAATCAATAAGAATGTTGCAAGCAAGACATATAGCGTACTTGAATAAAATTCATGAGTGAACTGTTGCGCAAAAATGAAAATATAAAAGATTATTGCAGCATAAAAAGTCTTACCTCGCAACCAAAACAAGATCGAGAATATTAAAACCGATACTAGATAGATAGCATACCCTATAAATCCATACGTATAAAGCAAAACAGAAGTGCCATTTTCGATATACCCTGTTTTATAGAAAGTCTTGATTGCTATTTCATCTGCAACCATATTATTTCCATGACCAATGAGATATCCCAACCAACTAGTATTGTTAAAAAATGCCTCTCTAAATGCCTGCAGCAAATCAGTTCTTGAGGTAAGTGTGCTGAAATTAAAAATTAATTTATTGATGAATTGGAAATAATATAAATAAAAGAGAAAGATGGCTATTATACTTATTATAAAAAGTTTACGATGTTTAAAAAATAGTATCAAATAGTAAATTAGAACAGTATTCCGATTGAAGGTGAGAATCATTCCAAGGAGAACAACGTAATATGCCCACCGATCCAACATCCCAAGTTGATTGTTTTCTTTTTTGTGGTAGTAAATCAAAAACCATGAAATGATGAGTGTCCCGTACGTTTGTACAGTGGTAGTAAGACCCTTGGCAGCGTGCAAAAAAGGCAACCCTTTATCATACATAGGATGAACAAAAGGATTCATCCCCATTAAATAACTGCTGATTACAAGTAAAATTCCTATTACAATATGGATAAAAAGAGCTCTATAGAAAATCTCAATAAAATACTTTTCCTGACTTATCAAAGCCACAAAAAACAATCCTATTATTGGAAAAAATACAATGAGAGAAGAATCTGGTAAATTCAATAGGTAGGATAATAAAAACAGCCCCAATACCACTATAAGTGGTATTATTAAACCAGCTTTCAAAGGTTTATTTAATAAGATCTGATCCAGAACCAAGGCTATAACCATCATAAACATGATTGCTTTGTCTATAGGAATCCCACCTAAATTGGTGCAGGTAAGCATTAGGACAATCCCGACAAGGATTGTTTTCGCCATCCAACTAAAAGAATAAATTACAATGGGATTCTCAGTCATTTAAGACAAGAACAATTTTTTTAAGCTGTTCGATTCTGTTATACTTCATTATTTGCAATGCTGACTTGTTCCTAAATTGTTCAATTGAACCATCCGTATACAAATCTCTTATCTGATTAATTTTAACTATTGCCTCCTCTGAAGAATCCGCAAAAAAACCTAAACCTGAATCCGAGAGCATTGATTCCATGAGGTCATGATCGGAAGCACAGAGAAGAACAGGCTTTAGCAGCCCCATATATTCATATAATTTACTTGACGGAATTCCTTTCATTTCTCCGTATGCAATTCCTAGAAAGGCATGACACTTAATCAAAATATCTAACGCCTGTTGCCTAGGAAATCGATTTGTTATGCTTACCAAGTGACTGATTTTATTTGGGACCAGTCCACCGATTCTCACCCTTTCCTTCACATCAAATCCGGCTCCTAAAAAAATCAATTGAAAAGGTCTATTTTGATCATGGGCAATTTCCAAAGCTCCTAGAATCAGTTTAATGTCTTGAGAAGGGTAAATAGCGCCACTATAGATCAAAGTAAACTTGTCAAACAATTCCTCTGTTCGGAGGCTAAGCAATTCTTCTTCAAACCCATTTTGAATAGTAATTCCTGGCTTACCCATAAAATCAGAAATCCGCTTGGTATAAGTTTCTGAGACAGATACGATCGATTTTGCAGTTCCTACCCACTTTCGCTCGTAGTTGGATTCAAGGCGAGCGATCCATTTTCTAATAAGGCCTCCCGATTTAGCCATTTGCAATTCGTTGGTACTCCAATCGTCTCGGTAATCAGCAATCCAGTTTATGCCAACCTTCCTATTCAATTCAAACCCTATTCGAAAAAGATAAAATGGTTCTCCTGATATAATCAAAGACTCAAAATTCTCCTTCTCAATAAGAGAAATAGAAAACTTTTCCATGGAACGAAATGAAGTAAATTTCAAGGTGAGTCCAGCCAAAAACACATCTGCCAACTTGGTCAACAGGAATATAGGCCGTAAAAAGGTCTCTCCAAAGTTCAAATAGCTTCGGTCGAGTATCCCTGGTTTGAATGGTAAATAATAAACTTCAAATTCAGGAAATTTCTCGTGTCGAATTTTATCACCAAGAGTTTTTTTTGTTTCGAAATGGGATTGAGTTTCTTCAGTCCATTCTCTGGTGATAACTGTAGGGTAAAAGCCTATTTTATGAAAATTCTTAGCCCAATACGTGATTCGTTGGGATGGGGTAAGCGTGCAAGGCTCGAAATATTGGGTGATAATTAGAATCCGCTTCAAACTTATACAGCAGAATTTTTCAAACCAACGGCTAAATTTGGCTCAGACTCAAGACTTACTTTGAAGACCTCTACCCATTTTGCAAAAATGATTATTCTCCAAATAGAGAAAATTTGATCCTTTGTTAAGGTTTCCGGCTGGCTGAATTGAGTATTGATCGCACCAAAATCTATCAAGTCATTTCCCAGCACGTCCTGACTTTCTTTTATTTGTTCGGAAACATAGCTCAAATTTTCTCTCGTCCAGAGCTCTTGTGGTGTCGGAAAACCATATTTATCATGCCTTTCATAAATTTCTTTCGGGAGTATATCACGGAAGGCTTCCCGCAAAATAAACTTCCGGACTCCCTTATTGATTTTCAAGTTATCTCCCAAGGCCAAGCTGAAATCCACTACCCTATGATCCAAAAACGGAACTCTTGATTCTATAGAGAAAGCCATAGAATTGCGATCTTCAAACCTTAAAAGCGTATGCAGACCAGTATTTACTATTTGGTCATAACAAAATTCAGGGACAGTTTTTGCCACATTAAGTTTAAGAAGGCTTTCTGCACTTTGGACAAAGCTATTCTTCAGAAAGCTGGATGATCCCCTCTTTTTGATAAGTTTTTTCTTCGCCAAATCCAGACTTGATTTCCTATTCATTCTGACATAATTCAAAAACTCGGTCAGGAACTTGATTCTTGAAATCTTAAGTTGTGAATTCAGATACGGCCGATAAAAATGATCATAACCTGCCAAAATCTCATCTGCACCCTGTCCATCCAGCATTACGGTGATGTTATTTTGTTTTGCTTCCCGAAAGACACAGTATTGAGCAAAAATACTTAAAGTCCCAAAAGGCTCATCCTGATGCCAAATGAGATTTTTGAAATCTTCCTTAAACTCATTGAACTGCGGAAAAACCTTATGAACCTTAATCCCGGATTGTTCTGCGACTTTGTCTACAAAGAAGCTTTCATCAACAGATTTATCATCAAAGCAAGCGGAAACACATTCCTGTGCATCTGACTTATTTTCCTTGTAAAGCAAATCGGATGATACCAGTGCTATGGTGGAGCTATCCAATCCTCCTGAAAGGGCTGAACCCACTTTTACATCAGACCGTAGAGCAATTCGAACTGCATCTTCCATCAATGATTTGAACTCGTTTACTTTGGTTGGAACCGAGTCCGGTTTTTCAGGTTGAGTATTTATTTTGGGTTTATAATAGCTGAATTTCGTTTGAGCCTTACTCACCAAATCAATCTTTAGCCCCTCTCCTCCTCTCAATTCAAAAACATCCTGGAAGAATGTCTGATTGGTATGGTTAGTTGCACCATAGGCTAGAAAATCATAAGCAATTGGTTTGTTTAGCTTTGCTTTCCATCCATCTATGGTGGTCAGTTGCTTGATTTCTGAAACGAGAAAGAGGAAATCTTCCTGCAAATAATAAAAGAGTGGTTTAATCCCATATCTATCTCTGCAAATAAAAACTTCCTGCTTCTTCTGATCATAAATAATGAAAGCCCACATTCCATTGAGCTTTTTCAGACATTCCTGACCCCACTGACTATATGCGGCCAAAAT